>JANQES010000083.1 GCA_028278205.1 Rhodothermales bacterium | reverse complement strand
CTGGCGGCTGCTCTTCGACGGCAAGACCACCAACGGCTGGCGCGGCGCGGGCAAAGAGGCGTTCCCCGAAAAAGGATGGCGTGTCGAAGACGGCGTGTTGATGGTCGAAGCCTCCGGCGGCGGCGAATCGGCCCACGGCGGCGACATCGTGACGATGGACGAATATGCGATGTTCGAGTTGAGCCTCGACTTTAAACTGACCGAAGGGGCCAACAGCGGCATCAAGTATTTCATCACCGAGAGCTACGGCAGCGACGCCTCGGCCATCGGCCTCGAATATCAACTCCTCGACGACGAGAAGCATCCGGACGCCACACAAGGCGCCGGCGGCAACCGCACCGTCGCCTCGCTCTACGACCTCATCCCGGCCCATAAGAACAAGATCGTCAACCCACCCGGCGAGTGGAACCGCGCCCGCCTCATCGTCAAAGGCACGCGTGTGGAAGAGTGGCTCAGAGGCAACCGGACCGAGAAAACCGTCTTCACCGGCGCGCACGTCGAGCACTGGCTCAACAACCGCAAAGTGCTCGAATACGAACGCGGCACCCAGGCCTTCGATGCCCTCGTGACGCGGAGCAAATATATCAAGTGGGAAGGCTTCGGGCACTGGAAGCAAGGCCACATCCTCCTGCAAGACCACGGCGACGAAGTCCATTTCCGCAGCATCAAAATCCGCCGCATCCCGCATAAAATGATGATGGCAGGCAACTAGCCGTCGCTCTCTCGATCTTATTATTCAGGAAAGCAACAAACCGTTGTTGCCTTCTGTTAAAAACTCGCTACGCCCGAGAGGAGCGTGGTGAGCGCTCCGTCGTGCGCATGTAAAACTATCGTCAGGGTGGACATGAAGACGGAAGAAATCAGGCTAAGAGTGCCCCGAAAAACGGCACAGGCTTATCGCAATGCTCCGCCTGAGGAGCAACAGCGCATTGCTGAGATTGTGCGTTTTTCGGTGCGGGTGATGGACGACGAAGAGGCCTTTAATGAGGCCACCGAGCGCTTGGAACGAACGATGGATGAAATCGGCGCTAAGGCAAGAGCACGCGGACTCACAGACGACATCTTGCAAGACATCCTGAATGAAGGAGACTAAATACCGTTTCGTCTTCGATGCCAACGTCCTGGTTAGCGGCTTGCTGACGCCCAAAGGCCATTCACGACAGGCCCTGACGAAAGCAGATCGTAACGGTTTTATCCTCCAGTCTTCAGAAACCTTTGCGGAGCTTGAGCAAGTCATTTATCGCGCACGATTTGACAAGTATCTTACCGACGAAGAGAGAAAGCAATTTTTGCGTGATCTGTTGGCAAAGTCTATTCATGTCTCCATCACGGAGTCCATCACCGAATGCCGCGACCCGAAAGACGATAAATACCTCGAATTGGCCGTGAGCGGAGAGGCTGATTACATCGTCAGTGGGGATCAGGATTTGCTGATTATGCATCCATTTCGGGATATTCCCATCCTACGTCCAGCCGAGTTCTTGGCAATCGACCTACAGACCCCACGGAGGCCTTGATGAACCGCTACTTCGTCCTCATCCTCCTCCTGCTGATTCCAACCGTTGCCGCTGCGCAGAAGTACCGCGCTGCCGACGGCAGGCTCAGCGTCGCGCTCGTGATCAATCCCTACGGCGGCGACCGAGCCGGGCCGGAGACTGCCGCCGACGCAGCGGCGATGGCTGAGGGTGGGTTGGTCGATACGCTCGTCAACCGGGGCGTGGTGATTCAGCGGATCTCGACGGTGGCGCTGACGGACGAGGAAGAAAAGCAATACGGCCAGTGGAATCGGTTCGGGATGGCGAACGGGCACCTGGCTGAGTTTGCGGCGGAAAACGAACGCGCGGGGCATTTCAACATCGGGCTTTACAACAATTGCAGTTCGGCGCCCGGCATGCTCGGCGGCCTGCAGCAGAGCGGGCCGCCCGGCAGACCCCTCCGCGTCGGCATGATCTGGATCGATGCGCACGGCGATTATAACACGCCGGAGACCACCCTCAGCGGCATGCTCGGCGGCATGCCGGTGGCCGTCTCGGCAGGCCACGCGCTCACCCGCATGCGCCAGCAATCCGGCCTCGACCCGGCGCTGCCGGAGCGCTACATCGTCATGGCCTGCGTGCGCGACACCGACCCGCTCGAACAAGACCGCATCGACCGCTCGCTCATCGAACACATCACCGTCGATGACATCCGCGCGCGCTCGGATAACATCGACGCGCAGATGGAGCGCCTGAGCTGCCTGACGGACCTCATCTACATCCACATCGACCTCGACGTGCTCGACCCGCCGGAGGTCATGGGCCACCCACTGACGGTGCCCAACGGCCCGACGAGCGCCGAACTGGCAGCAGCGCTGGAGGTGATGTTTCGCTACAAAAAAGCCGCCGCCCTCGGCATCGCCTCGTATCCGGCGGACGACGACCCGGACAAGACGACGCTCCGAGCCGTCTACCGGCTGGCCGTCGGCGCCATCAAAGGGCTTCAGGCACGGTAGCGAGTGGCGAGTGGGGAATGGGAAATGGCGAATTGTAAAAGAGGAGAATCCTTGATGCCAACGCCATCTCCCATCGACGCTTATCTCGAAAAGCAGGGCGTGCTTTTGCTCGATGGCGGGCTGGCTACGGAGTTGGAAAAAGAAGGATTCGTGCTCGACACCGCGCTCTGGTCGGCGCATCTCTTATCGACCCATCCCGAAGCGATTCGCGCGGTGCATCTCGCCTACCTCGACGCCGGAGCCGATTGTATCACCACGGCGAGTTATCAGGCCAGTGTTGGCGGTTTTCTTGCGGAAGGGTTCTCAGAAAAAGAAGCCCGGTCGCTGATACGCAAGGCTGTCACCTTAGCCGATGAGGCGCGTGAGGCATTCCTCGCACAATCAACCTTGAAAGACGCGCCACACCTTCGTCCTCTGATTGCGGCGAGCATCGGGCCGTACGGCGCCTCGCTGGCGAACGGCGCCGAATATCGCGGAAATTACGGCGTCTCGAACCAGACCCTGCGGGCGTTTCACGAGCCGCGATGGGAGATCCTGGCGGCCTCCCCGGCTGATCTCCTGGCCTGCGAGACGATCCCCAGCTACCAGGAAGCCGAAGTGCTGCTCGCGCTGCTCCGGCAAACGCCGGATCGGTTTGCGTGGATGAGCTTTTCGTGCCGCGATGGCACGCACATCAGCGATGGGACTCCGATAGCGGAGTGCGCCGCCCTTTTTGAGACGTGTGAACAGGTGGTAGCCGTAGGCATCAACTGCACCGCGCCCCACCATATTTCCTCCTTGATCGATCAGGTCCGCGCGGGCGCCCCCGGCAAGCCGGTCGTCGTCTACCCGAATTCAGGCGAGGCCTACGACGGCACAATGCGAACCTGGGTCGGGACTTCAGATCCCCTGGATTGCAGCCGCGCCGCCGGCGAATGGTTTAGACAAGGCGCGCGCCTGATCGGCGGTTGTTGCCGGATGGGACCGCAGCACATCAACGCCATGCGGGCAGCGTTGTTGTAATGGCGAATGGGGTAGGTTGAACCGCAGAGGGCGCGGAGGACGCTGAGAAAGCTGAAAAACCTTCTGCGAACTCAGCGCCCTCTGCGGTAATCCTCACTCAAATCCCTTCACTCAATCACAAACCACGTCACGCTGCGCGGCGCCATCGTGAGCGGGATCTCCACGTTGTAGGCCCGGTCGAGGCGGTACGTGGTGGATGCGCCTTCTTGCTCGCGGATGCGCGCCGTGGTGGTCAGGCCGGTGTAATAGAGCGGTAGCGTGAGGGTCTTTTCGATGGTGCGATCTGTGGGATTGTAGAGCACCGCCAATCCTTTGTGCGGCAGTTGCGGGTTGACGTGAAGCCAGCCGTCGATGTCCCGCCCGTCGGCGCGGCGGAGGTGGATGAGGTCGGAGTCGAGGATGGCGCGGTAGCGTTTGTAGAAATCGACCCACTTTTTGACGACGGCTTTGGTCGAGTCGGTGTCGTAGAGGCGGGGACCGCGATAGGCCGCCATGACGCCCGCGCCGAAGAGGTTGGCGAGGTGTGCGCCGTAGTCGTCGAGGTGCTCGGCGAGGGGTTCGAGCGTGGCCGCCTCGCCGCCGCCGTGGTATTCGACCAGCGGCACAAACATCCAGCCCATGCTCGGCGTCTTGTCCCAGGTGCCGTCGTAGATGTTCTGGCGGGCGTGGATGTGTTGCTGGGCGCGCGGCAGGCTCCAGTTGGTCTCCCGGTAGCCCATGCCCGTCTTCGTCGATCCGTTCAAGAAATAAAAATCCGGTACGTTCAGATAGACGCCGCGCGCCAGGCACCAGGCGTAGAAATCCGTAATCGTCTTCCACTGTTTCCACTGCGAATCGGCGAGGCCGTCGTGGCCGGGATGTTGAGTGGAGGCGCAAACGTCGCCGGGGTACGAGCCGTCGTGTTCGAGGATGTCGAGGCCGGTTTGATCGATGAACGTGGTGAGCTTGCGGAAATAGTCGCGGCCCCAGTTGCTGCGCAGGCAGGGCGCATTGTTGAAGATGGCCCCGCCCGGCCTTCCGGTCTCCGGGTTGATCACATCGTCCTCGTCGCTGATGCGGCGGCTCGACAGCAGCGAATAGCCGCCCAGTTCGATCCCTTTCGAATGCGCATAATCCACCAGTTCCTTGATCTCGGCGATGTAGGCCGGGTCCTCATTTTCCATGTTGAACCCGCTGCCGAAGGTGATGATGACCATCTCGAAGCCCACCTCGGCGCTCTGATCGATGGCGCGGCGGACGGACGCCGGCTCGCTGTGGCGCACGTGCATAAAAATGGGATTCTCGGTGACCCACGGCGCGACGGTTCGGTACATCCGGCGGATGGCCAGGCCGCGCCGCTCGCGGTCGTCGCTGTCGAAGAGCAGTGCGTAGGTCCGGAACGTCTCGAACACCTCGCCCGACGCGACGGTCGCCGCCGGCCCCAGCGGCGGCTTGCTTTCGAGCAAAACGGGCGTCAGCCGCTGATAGTTGACCTGCGTCAGGTACGTAGAATCCGGCCCCCAGTGCGTCGTGCGGTTGGACGAGGCGCGATCCATCCCATGAAACGCATAATCGCTCTGAACGTGGATCGGCGGTCGCCCCCAGTAGTCCCGCGCCTCCACCGACGACTCCGCCTCGACCACCGCCAGGATCTCGCTGACGAACGCATCGACGACGATGGGCCGGTCGGTGTCGTTATGCACCGAGAGCCATTTAGCCATCAGCGGCAGGCCTTCGTACATCTGGTAATGCACCACCACGCGGAGCCCCGGATACGTCTCGCGCAGCCGTTCCGGCGGCTCGAACGTGAGCGCCAGCGCTTTGCCCGGCGGCGGCCACACCATGTTGGCGGCGTAGCGCCGCTGCATCCAATCGAGGTGCGCTGAGATCGGTCCGGTGGCGTGTTCGGTGAACTGGAACGCGTCGGGATCTGCCGTCAGCGCGTCGCGCCAGGCCCGCGTGAGGTAGGCATGATCGGGCTGCCCGATGAGGCCGCCCACATCATACCACACCCCGTCGAGTTGAAGGCGGGCTTCCGGCTTGACAGCCCGGATCACCGGCGCATCGGTGATCAAATTGTCGAAGGCGACGGTGGCGGCATTCGGCGCTATCCGAAACACACGCCGGATCAGCCCATTGCCCAGCACCAGCGTGCCCTCCTCCGCGTTTTCTTCGATCTCGACAGGCTGCGTAACGGGCGTGACGAGCCAGTCCGGCGGCGGTTCGCCGGGCGGCGTATTGCAGGAGAAAAGCAGCAGGAGGGCTGCTAAAAAGAGCGTTCGCGGCATATTTCAGCGTTTGCTTTTCACCAGCGTCGCAGCTTCTACGCGCCCAGCCTGGTCGTCCCATCGCTCTACCACGCTCGGCTGCAGGGTGCCGTCTTCGCCCCGGCGCAGGTGAAGAAACGTGTAGGTCTTATCGAGGCGCAACGCCGCATTCGAGAGTTCGACGACCGGCACCCAGGTGCCTGTATTGTAATACCACTTGCCATCTGCTTCGACCTGTTCCGGATCGTGCGTATGCCCGAAGGTGACGAAGCGACAGGGCCTCTGCGCGAACTGCTCCCGGGCTTGCGGAGCAAGGCTTTCGGGTCCCGCGATTTGAAAGTAGGACACCAGCCGCCCCAGGAAGTAGGACACCGCCAACCAGCCGAACTGCATGGCCTGCTCTCGGAGAAAGCCGCCGAGGCCCCCGCCATCGCCGGAGCTAAACAGGGACGGAAGCGCCGGGATGATTTGCCAGAGCAGGATGCCCACCGGGACGCCCACGGCCAGCCCCAGCACGAGCACACGCCCCAACAGATAGCGGTAGTACCTTTTGGGGATGACCAGCAGGGCGAAGGGCAGGTGTTGAAACAGCAAGCGTAGCGCCAGGAAAAACCGCTCCCGCACCAACAGCGGAAGCAGGCTATCTAGAGGCCGGATGTTATCAAAAAAAGGATAGACCAGTTCGACATGGTTGATCAGATACCGGCTGAAGAACGAGCCGAAGGGAATATTCAACTCTTCCCCATCTTCCAGCACCTTCTCGCCCAAGACGGTGTTGCGTCGATCATAGCGATGGCCGTGTTCGATGTAGAGTTCGTCGTCAAAGACGGCGGCATCGTCGATGAAGTAAACGTTGGGCGACACCCGCTCTTTCAGCGCCTCGGCAGGGTCCATCGCCGTGCCGGCAGCGATGCGTTGGGCCAACACCAGACGCAAATAATTACGCACCGCCGGCCAGTGCCATTCCAGATCGTGATTGCCTTCCAGGATAACCAGATGATGCTCCCGGGCAACCCAACACGCCAGCGCATCGAACAACACCGCATGGCCGCCTACCGTGCGCGCCAGCTTCCAGACCGATTTAAAATCGTGCGTCTTCAGGCCGTGCTTGCGCTCTTTATCGTTGATGGATCCGGCGAGTTCTTCCTTCGTCATCGGCTGGCCCAGTTGCGCCAGGATGGCCGCCCAGGCCTCGAAATCTTCTTCGTGCTCCGGCGCGTGCATGATACGCATGAAGTCCACGAAATCGCCGTTAATCATCAGCACGGCCTTGCGTCCTTCGGGGAGGTGATCGTGGGCGTGTTCGAGGAAGCGCTGGAAGGCACCGTCGGCGAAGAAGTTTTCGGTGCCTTCATTCTGGCCGTCCGGCCCCACACCCTCGGCCAGGTGCAGATCGCTGACGACGAAGACGTCTCGATCCGCCGCAGACAGCGCCACCGGCTGATCCGGCCCTTCCGCAACCTTCCGCTTCGACTCTGCGTGACGCAGCAGTTCCGGTATGCTCGCATCAATTGCCATGATAAACCCTCATCGTATGAATGCGTGGGACGAGGCATTGCGGACAAGCAAACAAGTATAGACACATTTCTCCCAAAAACATACCCGCTGCCGCCGCATCACAAAAAAATATAGTCCTCCTCCGTCATTATTACTTTCCAAGTTGATTCTGTTTTTGTACAATTTGTTAACCCGGTTGGCCCAGAACGCCCTGCTTCCTACGATTCAACGAGCAGTAACGAGGGCGTATGAACATGATTGACTGCTGCCGTTGCACCTCTACATGAACGGAACAGAATATGAAAGTTAAAACGCGCAAAACCTGGCGAAACGTAGCGCGCAACCAGGTCGCCGATCCGCTCCGCATTTACTGGCCCGAAAGTCTTGACGATGTCATCGAGATCATCCGGGAAGCGGAGGACAAAGGCCTCCAGGTGCGGGCCGTCGGGTCGGGGCATTCCTGGTCCGATGTGTGCCTGACGACGGGTTACCTGCTCCGGCCTGAAAAGCTGAACAAGGTCTTGCCGCTCGACCCCGTGCTGCTGCGCGACGGGGTAGACACCTCCACGCTTTTCCAGGTCGAGTCCGGCATTCGAATACGGGCGTTGAACGATGCGCTGTGGAAAAACGGCCTCTCGATCATCAACATGGGCGGCTACGACATGCAAACCATCGTGGGCGCTTTTTCGACGTCCACCCACGGCTCCGGCATCACCCTTGGCCCCATCGCCGATTCCATCGAGTCGATCGATATCGTCTCGGACGGCGGCAAGGTCTATCGGATCGAACGCAGCGACGGAATCACAGACCGCACGGCCTACGAGGCTCAATACCCGGATCGGACGCTGGTTCAAGAAGACGATTGGTTCAATGCCGTGGCCGTGAGCATGGGCTGCATGGGTGTGATCTACTCGGTCATCCTGCGCGCCATGCCCCAGTATTATCTCAACGAAATCCGTACCCTCAGCACCTGGGAGCAGGTCAAAAAAGACCTCCGCCAGGGCGACGTGTTTACCGAAAACCGGCATTACGAAGTCCTGATCAATCCCTACAAAGTCAGAGGCGAACATCGCTGCCTGATCACGACGCGCAACCGCACCGAAAAGCCGAGCGGGCTTCCGCTGGACAAGGTAAAACGGCGTTTTTTCGCTGAATGTATGGCCTCTATCCCGCGCCTCTACAAGGTGCTCAACCTCATTTTCGACGAGTTGCCCAATCTGGCGCCTCGGATCATCAACATGGCTCTCCGGGGCATCGTCGACGATGGCTTCGCCAACCGCAACTACAAGGTGCTCAACATCGGCGTGGCTAACGAAATCCCAGCGTATTCGTCCGAGATCGGTTTTCCGCTTGAGGACGACCTCTACATCAAAGCGGTAGGCCGGATCCTGGAGATCGCCGAGCGCAACCGGAGGCAGGGGCACCTCTACCACACCTCGCCGATCTCGCTGCGGTTCATCAAAGGCACGGATATCTTCCTGTCGCCCCAGTACGGCGGAGACACGTGCATGGTCGAGATCTTCTTCGTCAGAGGCACGCAGGGGGTCTTTGAGATGATGTACGAATACGAGGTGGAGTCGTATGCCTATTCAGGCCGGCCCCACTGGGGACAGGTGAACTACCTGACGGGAAGCCACGACCTGGTGCGGTCGATGTATCCAAAGTACGACGCCTGGATCGAGATCTACCAAAAGCTCAATAAGAACGGCACCTTCGACAGCCCGTTCTCGAAGCGGGTGGGTTTTGTCGAGCATACCTTTACACCGGCCTGATCTTGTTTTTCGCCGGTGTCCTCCCTCCCATTGATCCTACAAGGCCATGGATTACGAAGAGTCCCAATTCAGTCTCAACCGATACGAGCGCACGCTGACGACCGTGTTGTTGGCCGGTGGCTGGGTGCTCATCCTCCTGGCCGTGGCCGCTGTCGGTTTCCGGTCGACGTTCCAGCCCGGCGCCTTTACCGGCGGGATGCGCGTGGCCGCCACGGCCCTGACAGGGGTGGTGCTGCTGCTGGCCAGCGCCGGTGTCCGTCAGAACCGAATTGCCGTCGAACTCGGCTTTTTTCTGACCTTCGTGACCGGGTTTAGCTGGCTCTGGCGGGGCGTTTTTTCGACCCGCACCGTCCCGCTGATCGTCGGTCTGGTGATGCTGGTGCTGTTCGCGTTGATGCTGTACCTGCGGCATCGCGCTGTGGCAGAACGGTTTAGCCCCGTCTTCTTCTCGCGCCGTCAGTTCGAGACGATGATCCAGATCGCCGACACCATCATCGAGACCGACGGCGAGGCGGTGCTGCATCCCATCGAAGTAGCCATCAACATCGACCGGCTCATCGGCAGCATCGAGGCCGATGTCAAGCGCGACATCAAGCGGGGGCTGATCATCACGGAGTGGATTTTACCCCTGCTCACGTTCCGCCCTTTCCCGTTCAGCAACCTCGGCTCCAATGCGCGCCGCGCGGTGCTCACCCGTGTGATCGGGGCCAGAGGCCTCTTCCGAGACATCGCGCGCATGATGAAGATGCTGGCGTGTTCGGGCTACTACGGCAGCGAGAAGGGCATGGCGCAGGTAGGCTACCGCCCCATCGAAGAACGGTCTCGCTTTGAAACGATCGATCTGACGCCGATCCATCATCAGGATCCGCACTAATTACAATATTTTTAAGAGGATACTACCATGACACGTAAGGTAGATGTCGCCGTGATCGGGTCCGGGGCCTCCGGCAGCGTACTGACGTATGAGTTGGCGCGGCGAGGGGCAAGCGTGGTGGTGCTCGAAGCCGGCGCGCGCGAAGACCCGACGACGTTCGTCCATCACGAAGCCGCGATGCTGCCCCGGCTCTACAAGAGCGGCGGCTTGCAAACAACCAGGGACAACGACCTGGCTATCGGCCAGGGCCGCACCGTCGGCGGCTCGACGGTCATCAACAATGCCATCTGGCTCCGCGCCAAGCTCGACCGGATCCTCCCCGCCTGGAAAGACGCCGGGGCCACAGTGCCCAAATCGTCGATCGAGGCGGCTTACGAGGAGCTAGAACGCGTGCTGCACGTCGAGCCACTGCCGCCGGATCTGGCCAACAAGGGCACCAACCTTTTCCTGAAAGGATGCGAGAACGCGGGCGTGCCGGCCCGGTACCTGAACCACAACCGCAAACAGTGCACCGGGTGCGGATGGTGCAACTACGGATGCCAGTACAACCGCAAAACTTCGATGCTGGTGACGTTCATCCCGTGGGCCGAGGCGCTCGGCGCGGAGGTGCTGGACCGGTGCGACGACGTGCGGATTCAGACCCAGGGCAAGCAGGCCAAAAAAGTCACCTGCTACCGCAACGGCGAGGAGGTCACGGTTGAAGCAGGCAAGGTGGTGGTGTGCGCCGGGGCCATCGGCTCGAGCGCCGTGCTGCTGCAAAGCGGCATCGACCTCGACCAGCGGGTCGGCAAAGGGTTGCACGTTCTGGGCGGTGCGCTCATGTCTGCCGAAGCTCCGGAGCCCGTCGATGGCTTCGATGGCATCGGGCTGACGTGCGTGGCCTGTGCCAGCGACTCGTACGTGATCGAAACCTATTTCGCACCGCCGCTGGTCTTTGCCATCGGTATGAGCGGTTGGTTTCTGACGCACTTCCGCCGCATGATGCGTTTCGCTTATTATTCGAATGCCGGTGTGATGGTGGGCACCCAGCCCACCGGCACGGTCAGTTTGGACAAGAAGAAGCGGGTGCGCATCGACCTCAAATTCAGCAAGGACGAGATTGCCGAGTTGAAGAAAGGCCTGCGCCGCCTCGCCGAAATCTACTTTGCCGGCGGGGCCGTCCGGGTCATCCCGGCTACCTACAAAGACATCGCTTTCGAAACCCCGGACGACATCGACCAACTCGACGAGAAAGTACACCGTCCGGATGATTTGCTGCTCGGCTCGGGGCACCCGCAGGGCGGCAACCGCATGAACGAGGATCCCAAAAAAGGCGTGGTGGGCAACGACTTCCGGGTGCATGGCTTCGACAACCTGTTCGTCGCCGACGCCAGCGTGTTCCCCACGAACATCTGGGCCAACTGCCAGGCCACGGTGATGGCCATGGCCCACTACGCTGCCACCTTCGTAGCGGCTTAGAGCCTATTCGTAAACACGCAGGTCGCTGCTGGCGCGCACCACGTCGCGGATCGAGACGGCCGGCGGCAGATCGCCCATGGTCTGGGTCTGGACGAGCAGGTTGCCCAGCGCCGTCGCCTCGGCGGGGCCGGCTACAACGCGGCATCGGCAGGCGTCGGCGGTCCACTGGCAAAGCAGCGCGTTGCGCGCACCGCCGCCGACGATGTGCAGCACGTCGATGTGGCGTCCGAGCAGGGTTTCGAGCACGCGGAGGGTCTGCCGGTATTTCTCGGCCAGGCTTTCGAGGATGAGACGGACCAGGGCGCCGCGCGTCGGCGGCACGGCCAGATTGTGTTCGCGGCAGTAGGCGGCCAACTTCTGCGGCATCTCGCCTCGAAGCCCGAAACGCGCCTCGTTCAGATCGACGAAGCCTTCGGCAGGCGGCGCGGCCTCGGCCTCGCGGAATAACGTCTCATAATCGAACGTCTCGCCGGCAGCCTGCCATTCGCGCTCGCACTCCTGAAGCACCCACAGACCCGTCAGGTTTTTCAAAAAACGGATGGTCCCGCCGAGGCCTACTTCATTGGTGAAACCGGCCTGCCGCGCCGCTTCGGTGAGCACCGGCGCCGGCAACTCCACACCCAAAAGTGACCACGTCCCACTGCTCAGATACGCCCAGGAGGTACCCTCCTCAGCCGGCACCGCCGCCACCGCACAGGCCGTATCGTGCGAGCAACTCGCCACCACGTCGATTTTGGATTTTGGATTTTGGATTTTGGATTGATCGTCTGTGATTGCGGGGCCGAGGCGGGTGGCGGAGGGGACGATTTCGGGCCAGGATTGTGGTGGAATGGCGAATTTTTCCATTAAATCCACCGCCCAGGTGTTGCGGCGGGGGTCGTAGAGTTGGGTGGTGCTGGCGAGCGAAACTTCCGCCGCCGCGCGCTCGCTGAAGCGGTAATTGAAATAATCGGCGATGAGGAGGCGGTTGGCGGTTTGGGCGAACAGATCGGGCTCGTACTCCTGATCGGCGAGGATCTGGTAGAGGGTGTTGAGGGCGATGAACTGGATGCCCGTCACGGTGTAGAGATCGGCGGCGGGTACGAGGGCATCGGCCTTGTCCATCATCCCGTCCGTGCGCGGATCGCGATAGGCGTGGGCGCGGCGCACCGGCTTCCCGGCGCGATCCAACGGCACGTAATCGACGCCCCACGAATCGACGGAGAGGCTGCGCAGATGCGGGGTGGCTGCCTGCGCCCGCCGCAGTCCTTCCTCCAGATCCGCCCAGACCGCCTCAAGATCCCAGTACAACCGCTCGCCCTCTTCGATCAGCGGCGTCGAAAACCGATGCACTTCCTCCATCTCCATACGGCGCCCGTCGAAACGCCCCAACATAGCCCGTCCACTCGACGCGCCGAGGTCGAAGGCGAGATAGGCGTAAGGTTCGGATGGGCTCGGCGGCATGAGAGGAATGGGTTGAGGTTAGTTTGGGTAGAGGTAAAGTTACGTATTGCGTACTTCGTACTACGATGGTTTGCTATCCTCAACGCAGTACGCATCACGTCTCACGAATCATCCGTTGCCGGTAGTGTTCGTCGGGGCGGTGGTCGATGCGGCGGACGTGGTGTTCGTCCATGAAGACCGGCCCCCCCAGTGCTGCCGCGCCGGTGAAGACGCGGGCAGCTTTCTCGGCCATGTCGAGCGCCGCCATGACGTCCGTGTGCTTCGCGCCGAGGGCAATCAGGCCGTGGTTTTCGAGTAAGATGGTTTTGGGAATGCGCCCGGTCCGCGCCCGAAACGCCTCGGTGCGTTGCGCGATTTCGCGAGCCAGCGTCAGACCCGGATCGACGTAGGGGACGAGGACGGATTCGGCCCCGCAATAGACGATCTGGTCTGGAAAAAGGCGTCTCGTGGCGAAGTCTTCGGCGCGCGGCGAGCAGAGGATCTGGTTGACGGCGATGGGATGCGTGTGCCCGACGTAGCGCACCGCCGGCAGATCGAGCAACCAGGCATGAAAGAGCGACTCGACCGAGGGTTTGAGGGCGTCGGCGTCGGCGCGGGCGTCGAGCAAAAGGCGTTTCATCGCGGCGTCGTCCAGTGGGGTGTCGTGCTGCATCGCTGCCAGGAACGGCGCGGCTTCGACCTCGACGAGGTGATCCGGCTTGAGCGCGCCCAGCCGCGTGCCGCTGGCTTTGACCAGAAAGCGCCCATCGTCGAGCGTGCCGGAGATGTTGCCTTCGCCGAGGATCGCCATCTGCTGCGCCTCGCCGATGTGGGCCGCCATGTCGAGCAGATGCCGCCGGATGGTATCGGTCATGGTGGGCATACGGATTTGGGGTAGACCGGTGAATAGATGTGGGATTGGGATATAGCATTGCTCGTTGCGATGCTCTGCCTCGCAACGCAATTGCGGCGGCTCTGCCGCCAAAACGGTTTTGGATGGCAGAGCCATCCGGGGCGGCGTCACGCGGCAGAGCCACGTGACGAGCCTGCTTTCCTTTTCACCATCCTGCATCTCGCATCCAAAATCCCGTATCCCGTATCCATATTAATTTATGGATTATGGGCAAAGTCGAAACGGGAACCTGTTGGCCTTTTCCGTTTTTTCGCATCTTGCAGAGATTCTCTCCTTCCATCACCGAAGCATCCGTTCCCATGCGTTCTTTCATACACGGTGTGCTGGCTGCCCTTGTGCTGCTGGCAACGCCCGCCCTGGCCCAGATCTCGCCCGAGGCGGGCCGCTACGATAACGGCAAGATGTGGACGTTCGAATATCCGCCCATCGACTATCTGGCCGAGACCTACGACTTTCACCCCGACGACGCCTGGTTCGAACGCGCGCGGCTGAGCGTGTTGCGCGTGCCCGGCTGCTCGGCGTCGTTCGTCTCCTCGAACGGCCTCGTCGTGACCAACCATCACTGCATACGCGGGCGCGTCTCGCAGGTGAGCCAACCCGGCGAAAACCTGCTCGATAACGGCTTCTATGCTCGCTCGCTCGAAGAAGAACGGCGTATCCCCGGCTATTATGCCGACCAGCTCATTGCCATCGAAGACGTGACCGATGAGGTGGACGCCGCGCTCATGAGCGCGCAGACCGACGCCGAACGCGCGCAGGCCCGGCAAGACGTCTTCGACGCCATCACCGTGCGCCTCAAAGCGGCGCAGTCCTACGCGAACATTGAAGTGCAGGTCATCTCGCTCTACAACGGCGGGCGGTATTCAGCCTACGTCTTTCGTCGCTATTCCGACGTGCGCCTCGTGGCCGCCGCCGAGTTGCAACTGGGCTTCTTCGGCGGCGACGGCGACAACTTCACCTACCCGCGCTATGCCCTCGACTTCGGCTTTTTGCGGATTTATGACGGCAACGGCAGGCCCATCGACTCGCCGCATCACTTCACCTGGAGCCCCGAAGGCGTCGAAGAAAACGACCTCGTCTTCGTCATCGGCAACCCCGGCTCGACGACACGCCTGGCGACGAGCAGCCAGCTTGAATTCATCCGCGACGTGCAGGTCAACCATACGCTGCTTTTCCTCAACAACCGCCTGGCTGCGTTCCGCGATTTTTATGATGAAGATCCCGAAACAGGCGAGGCCATGGGCCTGCGCAACATCGCCTTCAGCGTCTCCAACTCGCAAAAAGCCTACAGCGGGCGTAAAGACGCGCTCGCCGATCCGATGATCATCGCGCGGCGGCAGGATGCCGAGCGGCAGTTCCGCGAAGCCATCGACAAAAACCCCGAACTGCGCGAGGCCTACGCCGGTGTGTTCGACCGGATGACGGCTGTTCAGCGCGAAAAGACGGATCTGGGCGCGTGGTACGGAGCCTTCCGGCTGATCGATAACCAGCGCTTTTCGTCGGCTACGATGCTGCGCTCGCTCCTGGCGTATTACTACCTCAGTCAAAAGGAGCAAGAAGTGGCGGAGACGGTCTTGAATCAGATCAAAAATCAGCTTCTGAGCATCGCAGACCGCCCGCACGGCCTGGAGCAACGCATCCTGGCGGCCCGGTTCTCGGAGTTTGCGTATCACCTGGGCGAAGATGATGCCATCGTGCAACAGAGCTTGCAAGGGCAGACGCCGGAGGCCGCTGCCGCCGCGCTGCTCGACCAAACGGCCCTCGCCACCACCGACGGCGCGGCCCGCGCCCTCGATGCCGGCACGCTGACCATGGACGACCCGGCGGTGCGTATCGCCGCAGCCATCGCGCGGCCCTATCAGGATTACCAGAGCGCCTGGGCCGGGTTGACGGCGCAAGAGGGCGAACTCGGCGGCAAGCTCGGACGGGCGCGCTTCGACGTCTACGGCACCGCCGTGCCGCCGGACGCCACGTTCTCGCCCCGCATCACCGACGGCATCGTCAAAGGCTATGCCTACAACGGCACCGTCGCGCCGGTCTACACCACCTTCTTCGGCCTCTACGACCATTACTACTCCTACGGCGATCATCCCGACTGGGCGCTCCCCGAACGCTGGCGCAAACCGCCGCCGGAATTCAACCTCGCGACGCCGCTCAACTTTATCTCGACGAGCGACACCATCGGCGGCAACTCGGGCTCGCCCGCCGTCACGCGCGACCTGGAGATCGTCGGGCTCAACTTCGACCGTAACATCGAAGGGCTCTCGCGCGATTACATCTACCTGCCCGAACGCGGGCGCAACATCATGGTAGACGTGCGCGCCATCCGCGAAGCCCTCGACGTGATGTACGACGCCGACCGCATCGTGCTCGAACTGACCACGGATAAACTCGCCCCCACCGAAGAAGACGCCGACGCGGTGATGATGCAGTAGTGTCGACAGAAAGGGAGAAAGGGTGAGAGGGGGACACGAGCGCGAAGCGCGACTGACGCCAGTAAAGGGTGAGGAAAAGAAATCTCCCTCTCACCCTTTCCCCCTTTCTCCCTCTCCGTCTCCATGGAGCACAACCATGCCGGCACAAAACCACGCGCCGCGCGAACGAAGGGCGACGTTCCGGTTTTATGAGGAACTCAACGACTTCCTGCCTTCGGAGCGACGGAAGCGGGATTTCGCGCATCGTTTCATCGGGACGCCGTCGGTTAAAGACACCATCGAAGCCCTGGGCGTGCCGCATACAGAGATCGATCTGATCCTCGTCGATGGGCAGTCGGTGGGGTTTGATCGGAAGCTCGTCGGCGGCGAGCGGGTGGCGGTGTATCCGGTCTTCGAGGTGTTCGACGTGGCGTCGCTGACGCGCCTGCGGGCTACGCCGCTGCGAGAGCCCCGGTTCATCCTCGACGTGCATCTGGGCAAGCTCGCCCGCTACCTGCGGATGCTCGGCTTCGACGCGCTCTATCAAAACGATTACGACGATCAAACCATCGTCGCCGTGGCGGGGGCAGAACGCCGCATCATCCTGACGCGGGACAAAGGCATCCTCAAGCACAACGCCGTCACGCATGGCTACTGGCTGCGCGCCACCGCGCCGCACGATCAACTCCGCGAAGTCGTCGCCGCCTTCGACCTGGCGCGGCGGATCCGCCCGTTTACGCGCTGCATGGCCTGCAACGGCGTTTTACATCCCGTCGAAAAAAGTGCTGCGCGCCACCGGGCGCCGCCCGGCGTGGTGGAGGATTTTGACGATTTTGCGGAATGCGAGACGTGTGGCAAGATTTACTGGCCGGGCTCGCATTTTGATCGAATGAGAGGGATGATTTTGGATTTTGGATTTTAGATTTTGGATTTTGGATTGGTAGCTTACGTTCACCACACTCAACAACCGAAGAAGCTGTGCCAGTTTCGACCGTCGCGGCACTTTCGATTATTGAAGACGCAGCAATCCGCACCCAATCCAAAATCCAAAATCTAAAATCCAAAATGGACAAACTCCGTTGGGGCGTTTTGAGCACGGCGCGCATCGGCACCGAAAAGGTGATTCCGGCGATGCAGCAAGGCGAGCACGGCGTGGTGGCGGCTATCGCCTCGCGCAACCTGGAGAAGGCGCAGGATGCCGCTGCCCGGCTCGGCATCCTCAAAGCGTACGGCTCGTACGAGGCGCTGCTGGCCGATCCGGACGTCGATGCGGTCTACAACCCGATGCCCAACCATCTCCACGTGCCGTGGTCGATCAAGGCGTTGGAGGCGGGCAAGCATGTGCTGTGCGAAAAACCCATCGGCCTGACGGCAGCCGACGGGCAGTGCCTCGTCGAGGCGGCGCAGCAGCACCCGGCGTTGAAGGTGATGGAGGCATTTATGTATCGCCATCATCCACAGTGGCAGCGCGCCCGGCAGATCGTCCGCAACGGCGGAATCGGCACGCTGCGGACGGTCCACTCGTTCTTCTCCTACTTCAACGCCGACCCCGGCAACATCCGCAACCGGGCCGACCTCGGCGGCGGTGGCTTGATGGACATCGGCTGCTACAACATCTCGCTCTCGCGCTTCCTCTTCGACGACGAGCCCCGCCGCGTCTGCGGCCTGATCGACTTCGACCCGCAGTTCGGCACTGACCGCCTGGCCTCCGGCCTGCTCGATTTCGAAGGCGGCAGCGCCACGTTCACCTGCTCGACGCAACTGATGCGCTACCAGCGTGTCCAGATCCTCGGCACCGAGGGGCGCGTCGAGATCGAGATTCCCTTCAACGCGCCGCCCGACCGGCCCTGCCGCCTCTGGCATCACCAGGCTCAGGGCGCCGACGAGATCGTGCTCGACGCCGTCAACCAGTACACCGTCCAGGGCGATCTTTTTGCGCAGGCCGTGCTCAACGACACGCCTGTGCCCACACCCCTCACCGACGCCGTCGCCAACATGCGGGTCATCGAGGCTTTGTTCGAAAGTGCTGAACGCGGGGGGTGGATGGAATTGTAGGATGCGTACTTCGTATTGCGTATTGCGTAGAAAAGGCACCCTTACGCAATACGAACTACGCAATACGTTTTACAACTTCCGTATCGGCACCCAGAGTTCGATCTGGTCGCCGGGGAAGACCGTCAGTTCTTCGATGAGGATGGTGCGCGGGCTGCCGATGGGATCGGCGACGAAGCGGATGATGGGGGAGTTGATGACGATGCGTTCGTCGAGCGTGAAGACTTCGGAGTTGCCGGAGGTGATCGTGCCCAGCCGGATGCGCTCGGGGCCACGATAGGCGATGATGTTGACGTCGAGCACGTTGCGGTTGTGGACGGTGATCTGGGCCGGTTCGATGACCGTGGGCGTATCGTCGGTTGCTTTCTTGAACAGCGAGCAGGCCGGCAGCAGCGTCAGAACGAGCAACGCCACGGCGGAGATACGGAAAAGCCTCATCATACCAGAGTCCTCATTGGTTTTTTGCGCTGCGGTTGGGTGTATACGCCGGCCTGCGCGCTTCGGTCCATCGTCTATGTACTTCGTATTGCGTACTGCGTAGAAAAAGGCACCAATACGCAGTACGAAATACGCAACACAAACAAGAGTTGCATTTTCGGGTGATTGGTCCGTACCGTAGACCATCCGGGTTTAACCACATCTTCGGAGGTCTACGATGGCAGCACTGATGAATCGACGTCAATGGCTGAAAACGGGAGCGCTGGCGGCAGCGGGCCTCGCCGTGCGCCCCGACGCGGCGGTCCTTGCACAGACGCCCCTGACACCCCGTCCGTTCAACAAGCCGATCCGGCTGCACAGCAACGAAAACCCCTACGGCCCCTCTGCCGTCGCCCGGCAGGCCATCCAAAATGCCTTCGACGAGGGTAATCTCTACCCCAGCGGCTCGTACAACGAACTCGCCACGATGATTGCCGAGCAGGAAGGGCTGACGCGGGATCACGTCGTGGTCGGCGCCGGCTCGCACGAGATCCTGCGCATGACGGCGATGGCCTACGGGCTGGCCGGCGGCGAGATCCTGACGGCCTATCCCACCTACGAAGGCATGGAGCGCTATGCCGCCACCATCGGCGCCCACGTCCACCGCGTCCCGCTCAACGACGATCTGAACATCAGTCTCTACGAGATGGAGCGGCGCGCGACGCAGAGCGTCAAGCTTGTCTTCATCTGCAACCCCAACAACCCCACCGGCACCATCCGGCCCACCACCGAGGTCGAGCAGTTTTGCGAGGAAGTCTCCCGCCGCTCGGTCGTCTTCATCGACGAGGCGTATTACGAACTCGTCTCGGATCCCACCTATGCAACCATGACCGAGATGGTGCGCAACGGGCACAACGTGATCATCTCGCGCACGTTTTCGAAGGTCTACGGGCTGGCCGGCTTACGCGTGGGCTACGGCCTGGCCCGGCCCGACATCGCCGCGCGGCTGCGGAAGTTCCGGACGGGGTCGAGCGTCAACATCCTGGGCGTGCGAGCCGCCATGGCCGCGTATCAAGATCAAGATTTCGTGCTGCATAGCCGGGCGAAGATTGCTATGGCACGCCAGTATGCCACACAACTCGTCCGAGACCACGGCCACCGCTGCCTGGACTCGCACACCAACTTCATCTTCTTCCACCTCAGACGCGACATCCGGCAATTCCGGGACACCATGGCGCAGCAGGGCATTCTGGTAGGCCGCCCCTTCCCGCCGTACCTGGATTGGTGCCGCCTGAGCATCGGCACGTTCGAAGAAATGCAAGCCTTCGCCGACGCCTTCCAAAACGTGATGAGCAGGCCGTGAGTGAAAGGTGAATACGTGAGGATGCATGAAGCAGGCGTTGATAACATCACGCTCACAATCAAGTCTTGTGCAAGTTGTCGTGCATCCCTGTGGCACTCCTCCCGAAGATCCCCGGAGGCCTGATGCCTCGGTCCCTATGAAAACCATCGTCCTCTATACTAAAATGCACCGGGAGGCCTGCCTCTATGTCGGCAGCCCCGCCGACGGCCCCAAGTACGACTATCAGATAGACGATTATTTCGCGTGGCTGGCCGAACGCGCCGCGGAGGCCGGTTTTTCGCTGGTCATCAGAAACCGCCCGTCCAAACGCATCTACAAGGTCGAAGACGACGACGAGGCCGGCCATCGGTTTATGAAAGACGAGCGATTTGCCTTCTGGCACTGGTATTTCGGCACCACGCCCGGTTGAGCACTATGTTGAAAATATCGAATACGGTGACTATCCCGGATGGGGAGATCGAGATCACGGCGGTGCGGGCGCAGGGCGCGGGCGGGCAGCATGTGAACAAGGTAGCCACGGCCATCCACCTGCGCTTCGACACCCGGGCGTCGTCGCTGCCGGAGGCGTACAAAGAAAAGTTGTTGCGTCTGAAAGACCGGCGTATTTCCAAAGAGGGTGTCATTATCATCAAGGCGCAGCGGTATCGGAGCCAGGCCAAGAACCGAGACGATGCCCTTCACCGGCTGCGGGCTGTCATCAAAAAGGCGACCGAGGTCCGCAAAAAACGAAAAGCCACCAAGCCGACGAAAGGGTCGAAGCAAAAACGATTAGACAACAAAGCGAGGCGAGGCGCCCTGAAGAAATTGAGAAGAAAAATAGACCCCTGAAGGTTATATTTTGGGATGATTTATGTCTATATATATAGAATCACACCAACATCATGCACCGTGCCGGGATATCTGTGCGCCAGCCTCCCCCATCATTCCACCACGTCGAAGGGCGCAGAAACACGGTCCTTTAACGGAAGCAACTTCTTCAGATCCTTATCCCGATACACCCGGTATACGATCCGATATCTGCCGGGCGCGTTACGGAGATAGAAATACAAAGGCAGGCTATCCTCCAGACGATCCCCCTCGACAAGCAGGATGTACAACCGGACGCCGTCCACAACGAACCAGTAGTTATCGGCACCCCATTTGCCGTCTTCGAAGCGCTGGTAGTACGCATAGCTGCCCATCGGCAAAAAGACCGGGAACACGGTATCGTTGACGAGCCGGACGTGGGCCGTGCTATCTACCGCAAGGCTGTACGTCGATTTGTCGGTCTAATGTCAAGGTCGTACCCGCCTCCCAGCAGGTCGCACCCTGCTATCGCAAACACAGCGAACACGATGAAAAGGGCAGAACGCATTGGATAATGTTGGATGTTGGATTCGGTGCCAGTAATCTACCAATCCAACATCCAATATTTAAAATCAAAAATAATTACCCTTACGGCGCCAGGTCCGGCGAATAGTTTAAGATGAAGGAGAGAAACTTGGACACCTCCACCATGTCCTGCCCAACGAAGCGGATGGTGTGGGCATCGATGCGTTCGATGATAGGCAGATAGGCCAGCACTTCGACGGGGCGGTAGTTTTTGAAACTCACCTCAAGCTGGATCGGGCCGTCGAGGCGGTAAGGTTTGAAGTCTTGAATCCGCTCCAGCGCCGCTTTGACTTTTTCGCGAATCACGTCGTAGGCGGCTTCGGGTGTGAGCGTCCTGGCCGAGTGAAAGCCCAGCGCCCACTTCACCACGGCCCCTTCCACGTCGCCGAGCAAGGCACGCGTTTCATCGACGATGGCGTCGTCGCCCGATACCATGAGGATGGGCACGCCGAAATGCCCGGCGATGGCGGCGTTGATGCCGGCTTCGGCCATCTCGATACCGTTGAGCCGGACGGCGGTCAGGCGCGCGCTCGACAGCGTATGCGCCCGGACGCCCCGCGTGTTGGTGGTGCTCGTGTGATACCCCAGAAAAATGGCCCCGTCGAAGGAGGCATCGATGCCTTCCATCATCGACAGCGGCCGCGGCCACGAGCGCACCACCGCGACGTTATCGGGCAGCTTTTCGATCAACAGGTTTTCGCCGTTGCCGTGCGCGTCGGCCACGAGGATCTCGGTGGCGCCGGCCTCAAACGCCGCCGCGATGGCCGTGTTGACCTCCTCGGTCATGAACGCCCGAAACCGCTGATATTCAAACCCCGACGGCCCGAGCTGATCGCCCGTGACGGCGCCGACGACGCCTTCCATGTCTGCGGAGATGAAGATCTTAAGCCCGTCCTGGGCCAGAACCGGGGAAACCGCTGTGAGCAGGACAATACCTGCAACGATGAGCCGAAAGCGCATGGTTTTCATAGTGTTTCGGATTTGGGATTAATGAAAACTCTCAATCCAAAATCTAAAATCCAAAATCCAAAATCGAATTTTCTTCCCCGCACCTTATAACGTTAACGGTTTTGTATCGTAAGAAGACGTATGGATGCCCGTTTGCCTCTTTTTTTGTATGATCTTTAGTTCAAGGCACCTGTGATCTCGTAACGCGAGAGGGCATAGATCAACGGATTCGAAGCGATGTAAAGTCCAAATTTGAGAGGTCATCATGAAGGACACACGCCGCCTTGCCCCCCTCCTGGTCCTGATCGTCTGCGTCGCCGCCTTGCCGGCCTCAGCCGCAGCCGCGCTCCAGGACGATCCGCCGCCGCAACCCCTCTTCGACGCCGAAGACCCGCTCGAACTGACCCTCGCCGGAGACCTCAGACCGATCTTCAAAGACAAAGGCGACGACCGCCCCTACCGCCCCGCCCACCTCCACCTCCACACCGAAACCGACGACACCGTCTCGTTCGACATCAGCGTCAAAACACGCGGCTTCTATCGCCGCAAATACCTCGATTGCGACGTGCCGCCTTTGCGGCTCAACTTCAAGAAAAAGCAGGTCGAAGAGACCGTTTTCGCCAACCAGGACAAGCTGAAGCTGGTCACCCACTGCAAAAACAAAATCGATGCCTACGAACAATACGCGCTGCAAGAATACCTGATCTACAAGTCGTACAACCTGCTGACCGACAACAGCTTTCGCGTCCGGCTGGTCCACATCACCTACATAGACACCGAGGGCAGGCGCAAGCCGATCACGAAATACGGGTTTTTGATCGAAGATGAAGACCGGCTGGCCGAACGCCTCGGCGGGCGCAACCTGGAAACCGGCATCATTCACCAGGAAAAGACCGACAAGGTGCAGGCCACGCGGCTGGCGCTCTTTCAATTTATGATCGGCAACACCGACTGGTCAGTGCCGGCGCATCACAATATCAAGTTTGTCTACCGCGACCCGCAGACGCCGCCGCTGGCGGTGCCCTACGATTTTGACATGGCGGGCCTGATCAATACGCCGTACGCCGAGCCGGATCCGAAGCTCGGCATTCGCACCGTGCGCGACCGCCTCTTCCGGGGCTACTGCCGGACAGACGAGGACTTTGAAGCGATTTTTGCAGAGTTCAACGCGCAGCAAGAAGCCACCTACGCCCTCTTCAACGACTTCCCGTATCTGGATAAAAAACCCCGAAAACGCGCGATCAAATACCTCGACGAATTCTACGAAACGATCAACAAACCCCGGCGCGTCAGGCGCGAGATTCTGGCTGTGTGCCTGAGGGAGTAAGAGGCAAGAGCGTTTTTACTTCGTCAGGCGCTCTGCCTTGATCGAGAGGGAGAAAGGGTGAGAGGGAGAAGAAGAGCTTTGGTCTCCCTTTCACCCTCTCGCCCTTTCTCCCTTTCCATCTCGCATCTCTATTCGATTGACAAAGTTAAAACGCTTCAACAACCATAAATCCGCCGTTCGTCCTCTCCTGATGGCTTCTCTGGCACGGTTTTATTGCTCATGGCCTAACCAACGCCGTACGCGTGCGTACGGACAAGATGACAGGTGGGAAAGGGGCAAATGGGCAGATATGCAAATGGACAAATAGGCAATCAAGCCATTATTTGCATTTATCATTTTGAAACCTGCCCTTTGCCATTTGCCCATTTGCTCATTTGCAATTTGCCATTTACCAAGAGGACTTTATGGAATTGAAAATAGATGGATCGAACGGAGCGCCGCAGGAAAACCAGACCGCCGAGACCGAGGCGCCGGATGCCGCCCTGTTCGATGCCTACTCGCGGACGGTCGTGGAGGTCGTCGAGAAAGTGGGGCCGGCGGTGGTAAGCATCGAGATCAAACGCAGCCGGCTGCTGGGGTTGTGGGATCAGGAAGGCGGCGGCTCCGGGTTTGCCTTCACCCCCGACGGTTTTATCCTGACCAACAACCACGTCGTCGAAGAAGCGCACGACATCGCGGTGCGCTTTTCGGATGGACGACGCTTTAAAGCCGACCTCATCGGCAACGACCCGGACACCGACCTGGCCGTCTTGCGCATCGACGCCTCCGACCTGACAGCGGCAACGCTGGGCGACTCGCACCACCTGCGCCCCGGCCAGTTGGCCGTCGCTATCGGCAACCCGTACGGCTTTCAGCATTCCGTCACGGCGGGCGTCATCAGCGCGCTGGGGCGGTCGCTCAGGGCGGGGTCGGGGCGGCTCATGGAAGACATCATCCAGACCGACGCCGCGCTCAACCCGGGCAACTCCGGCGGGCCGCTGGTCGATTCGCGCGGGCGGGTCATCGGGGTCAACACAGCGATGATTTTTCTGGCGCAGGGCCTGTCGTTCGCCGTGGCGGTCAACACGGCGCGCTACGTAGCCGGCAAGTTGATCAAAGACGGGCGGGTGCGGCGGAGCTTTATCGGCGTCATCGGGCAGGACATCGAGTTGCCGGCGCGCGTCCGGCACCGGCACGATATCGAGGAAGCCGGCGGCGTGCTGGTGCTCGAAGTGACCGGCGGCGGCCCCGCCGAACGCGCCGGCCTGAAAAAAGGCGACGTGATCGTCGGGCTCGAAGGCCAGCGCATCACCGGCACCGGCGACCTGCTCCGCCAGATGAACGAGGAACGCATCGGCACGGTGACGTCGCTCTTGATCATCCGCGACGAAGACAAACGCTACCTCAGCGTCTTTCCGGAGGAGAAGAAAGACTGATTGAGCGCCCGACGTTCAGGTTTTTCCACCGGAATGCTGCTTCAAGAGATGGAAATGGAGAAAGGGAGAGAGGGAGAATGGGGGATGATGAAAATCACCCTCTGACCCTTTCCCCCTCTCTCCCTTTCGTCATTTGACCGTAATCGTAACCTTCTCCGACATCACCGGCGGATCGTGGGGGATGTGGTTTTTGTCGCCGAGGATGAGTTGGAGGGTGTAGGTGCCCGGTTCGAGGTTGAGCGTCGTCTCAGTCTGGCCTTTGCCGAAATGGATATGGTTATCGTCGGCGGGGAGCGGGATGTCGAGCCGGGGTGTTTCTTTGGCATTGACGAGCAGGTGATGATGGCCCGTGTCAGGAAAGTCGATGCCTGCCGGCGCCACGCCCATGCCTTTGAGGCCGAAGACGACGGTCACTTCGCCGGCAGGGATGCCGGAGGCGGCATCGCGCGGGCTGATGATGTAAACCGAGGCGCCGTCGGGCGACGGGGTGCGCGGCAGCGCCTGGGATGCGGTTTCCTGAGTAGCCGGGGTAGCAGGCGTCTCTGGGGTTTCCGGGGTTTCCTGGCACGCCGCGAGGCACGGGACGAGCAAAACCAGGAGGAGCACACGGATGGGGGCGCTGTATTTCATGATGAATCGCGTCTTGGGTGAGTGGGTCAGGCAACGCAGGCCTATCGGGGAATGTCAATATAGAGCGTTTTTCAGTTTCGTGTATGCTCTGCCTGGATCGAGAGGGAGAAAGGGAGAGAGGGAGAAGAGAAGTTATCCCCCCTTTCTCCCTCTCTCCCTTTCCCGCCAGGGTGCTCACAGCCAACTGACACGAGCAGAGCGAATGACGAAGTAAAAACGCACTATTACACAGCCGCCATATGAAGTACGATCCGGCGAGCCTTATTTTCAACGCCAACGTTACACCCACCCACGCAACGTCCACGTCCATGACCTCCAAAGCCGCGCTCCGCCTCATTTTTTTCTTCGGGATCGCCTGCTGGCTGATACGCCCCGCCCCCGCCCCGGCGCAAGACGTGCCGCCGTCGGTCGATCCGCGCATCTACGACATCATCGCCGCGTCTTCGCCCGACCGCATCGAGGCCGACATCCGCGCGCTCGCCGGCTTCGGCACGCGCAACACCATGTCCGACACGCTCTCCGAGACCCGAGGCATCGGCGCCGCCCGCCGGTGGATCAAAGCTGAATTTGATCGTATTTCGGAAGCCTGCGGCGGGTGCCTGGAGGTCTATTACCAGCGCAACCTCGTCAAAGGCTCGCCGCGCTCGCGCATCCGCGAGGATACGTGGGTGGTCAACGTCGTCGCCATCCAGCGCGGGACGGTGAATCCTGACCGCTACGTCATTATGAGCGGTGACATCGACTCGCGGGCTTCCGGCGCGATGGATGCCACCACCGATGCGCCGGGCGCCAACGACAACGCCTCGGGCATGGCCGGGGCGCTCGAAGCGGCGCGGCTGCTCACCCAGTATCAGTTTCCGAGCAGCATCGTCTACGCCGGGCTTTCGGGCGAAGAGCAAGGCCTCTTCGGCGGGCGGCACATGGCGCAGGCCGCCCGCGACGAGGGATGGAACATCACCGGCGTGCTCAACAACGACATGATCGGCAACATCGAAGGCATCGACGGGGTGATCGATAACACGACGTTTCGCGTCTTCTCCGAGCCGACGCCCGCCACCGACACGCTCCAACAACATCAACGGCGGCGGTTCTTCGGCGGCGAGGTAGACGGCCCCTCGCGCCAGCTCGCCCGCTACGTAGACCGCATCACCGATCAGTATTTCGGCGAGGAAAACCTCAACGCCATCATGATCTACCGCCTCGACCGCTTCGGGCGCGGCGGTCATCATCGGCCTTTCAACGACGCGGGCTTCGCGGGCGTGCGCATCATGGAGACGCACGAAAACTACAACCGCCAGCACCAGGACATCCGCACCGAAAACGGCATCGATTACGGCGACGTGATCGAGGGCGTCAACTTCGAATACGCCGCCAGGCTCACCGCTGTCAACGCCGCAACGATGGCCGCGCTGGCCTGGGCGCCGCCGCAGCCGAAAAACGTCCGCATCGGCGGCGCCGTCCGGCCTTCGACGACGCTGGCCTGGGATCCGGTGGACGATCCGAACCTGGCGGGCTACAAAGTCTACTGGCGCGACACCACCGCGCCGCAATGGCAACATTCCCGCTTCGTCGGGACGGCCACGGAATACACGCTCGAAGGCATCGTCATCGACAACTATCTCTTCGGCGTCGCCGCCGTGGGCACGGACGGCAACGAAAGCGTGGTGGTGTTTCCGGGCGGGTTGATTCGACGGTGAGTTTGGTGTTATGGTGTTTTAGTGAAGCCTCAACACCGCCCGGCCCTGAAGGACCGGGCTCACCGGCTCAAGCCCCGTTGGGGCTAAAACAGGGCGCTTCAGCGTCCTTGGGCTGCTGAGCCCGGTGATTTATCGCCGGGCGGATCGGGGGTTCACCACAATGCGCACACCTACTGACAACTAAAACATTCAAACACTGAAACACTAAAACACTATAACACCAAAACACTCAAACACTACCGAACGAGCGCCATTTTCCGCGTCGTCGTAAAGCCGCCGGCGGTGAAGCGGTAGAGGTAGAGGCCGTTGGCTAATCCCTCGGCCTGCCACACCCGCGTGTGTGTACCCGCCGCGAGGTCTTCGGCCAAGACCGTGGCGACTTCCTGACCGAGGAGCGTATAGATCCGCAGCGTCGCCGGGCCGGGCTGCGCCAGCGAAAAGGTGAACGTCGTTTCTGAACGGAATGGATTGGGATAATTCTGATGCACCGACGCCAGCGTGGGAACCGGACCCTCGTCTTCGGTGCCGACGACGGTGGCCAGATCCACCTTCAACAAAAAAGCTTCATCGTTACCGTTCGCGTTGAAGGAATTGGCTTTGCCCGTGAGGTAAACAAAGCCGTCGCGCACCCGGATGTCCAGGATCTGATCGTTGTCCGGCCCGCCCCAGGTTTGATAATTGATGAGACCGCCGTCGTTGGTAAAAGCCAGGAGCACCGCCTCAAGGCCGCCTGCGCCTAAGCCGTCCGCATTGCCGCCGACGTAGATGGCCCCATCGTCTGCCAGGGCAATGGCCCGGGCCGATTCGACGGCGCCCTCGGTGCCCCAGGTCGTGGCCCAGATCAGGTTGAGGTCTTTATCATATTTGTGCAGGAAGATGTCATAATCGTCCGAGGCCACGGTCGTCACGCCCACCACGTAGAGGAAGTCGCCGTCGGAAGCCATGCCGAGGGCATTCTCAAAGTTGAGCCACGGATCATCGCGGCCAAAGCTGATGTGATCGACGTAGCTGCCGTCGGCTTTCGAAAATTTAGCCACGAGCGCCTGCCCGTCGAAGCCTTCGAGCGAGGGGATGGGATTGGTGCCGCCGTCATAGACCCCGGCCACGTAAATAAACGCCTCATCGACGACGCTATGCCCGTCCTGATGTTCGGTGCGGTCGGTGCCCCAGGGATTGCTCCAGAGAATCTCGCCGTGGAGGTCGAGCTTGAGCAGCGCAATGTCCAGATTGCTGGTGCCGCCGTCGGTCCATCCCGTCACATAAAGCCCATCGTCTTCGGCGACGAGCCCGTCGGCCTCTTCATAGCCGAAACCCTGCCCCCAGACGGTGCTCCAGAGGGTATCGCCGGTCTGCGGGTTTACGGCCAGCACCAGCACGTCGCACAGGATGTTGAGCGGGTTGGCGTTGGTGCAGGTGCGCCCGCCGAGGTAAACCACACTCTCGGCCAGCGTGACGTTGTAGATCTGCTGCGCGAACTGCCCGCCATAGATCGTCGGCTCAGCCCAGATCTCGTTGCCCTCGGCATCGAGTTTATAAAACACGACATCGCGAAATATAAAGACGCCCGGCCTGTCCTGGTTGGTCGCCCAGTAGATCGTGCCGTCGTCGTCGACGTCGATGCCCCAGGCTTCGGCATTGTTGGTGGGACTGGTTCGAAACACCTCCCACGCCGGGTTTAACGTAGCCTGCGCCCGGACGAAAGGGGCCAATCCTAAAGAAAAAATGAGTACTGTCAGTAACGATTTCATGGGTATCCTCCATGCTATGTTGATGATTTATAGGGGCCTCGTTGCCCGAAGTGATTCCTGCGTTTTCGATCCCAAAATCACAGATTACGTGGTGGCAGGACGCTATCGTTTGCGCAAGGTGGTAGTGACGTAGGAGGGGTACAAACAATGCTCGAAATAACGGACCATCCTATCACTGTAATGCAACCGCTATCCTTGAACGCAGCTTTTCCCTGGAATAAATCGTGTACAGTTAATCGAGGAAAAGGCGACGATACTGTGGGGGAATGTCCAGGTCTGATTGTGAGGAAAAGGCGCCCACCAGGGTAAGGGCTTGCCCCACTGACACAATTTTTTCAGATCAAAAAACCTTATCCAACCAACTCCTCCACCACCAACGCCAGCCCCGCCGTCATCCGGGCAAACGGTTCGTAATCGACCTTGTCCGGGGTGTCTTGCGGCGTGTGATAATAGGGATAGCGGAAGGGCGCTGTATCAGTAACCATCAGGGCTGGATAGCCCGCCTGCCAGAACGACCAGTGATCGGACCACCCGACGCCCGGCACGACGCTCGGAAATGCCCCGCTCTCCGCCGGAAACTGCACCTGCCGCTGGAAGGACGCGGTAACGTCCTTGATCAGCCGGCGCGACGCCGTATTGCCGACGAAGGCGATGAAGTTGCCGGTCTTCGGATAAAACGCCCCGATGGGCAACGGATACTGCTGGCTGCCGGGCTCGTCCCGATAATACCCGATGGTCTCCAGGCTGAGCATGGCAACGACGTTCTCGCCGCGCGTCCGGCAGGCTTTCGCATAGACGAGGCTGCCCATCTGATCGGTCATAAAATAGGGCGGCTCCTCGTTGACGAACGCCACAAACCGCAGCGTCCGCGACGGCTTCCGCCCGGCGAACACCCGCGCAAGCGCCAGCGTCGCCGCGACGCCGGTGCCGTTGTCGTTGGCGCCCGGACATCCCATCACCGAATCATAATGCCCCCCGACGACGACGATCTCGTCTTTGCGATCTGTGCCGGGAATTTCGACGTCGAGGTTGTAACACGTCCGCCCTGCCACGTCGTAGCCCTGGCGTCGCACGGCATACCCGGCCTCCTCGAAGGACTGTTCGATAAAATCGGCGGCGGCGCAGAGAGCCGGGTAGCGATAGACGTTGCGTTCGCCGATGTCTCCGGCGAGGGTCTCCACATCGCGCCGCAGCGCATCGCAGAGAGCTTGCTCTTCTTTTGTCAGGGGCGGTAGCGGATCGGTGTAGCTTTTGCCGGGCATGTTGATCACAGTATCACTTGAAAAAGAGCTTTGTACTTTCGATCCTAAGGTACAATCAGCCGTTCATTTTTTCGCTTTTAGACGAAGCAAAGTGTTATGTTGTGTGTATTTGAGTTTGTGGGTGAGTAGTTTAATGTAGAAACAGACTCATCATTCTAATTGGATTTGATTCGATGGCTCGTTCCGTTCGTGTTTTCATCAGCTACCGCCACCAGGAACCAGACCGTGCCCTTGCCCACACGTTCGCCGGGGCGTTAGAGAAAGCGGGACATGAGGTATTCATCGACTCGGGCATCCGGTGGGGGACCGATTGGGTGAAACGCATCCGGGAGGCACTGGAAAGAACGGATTTCCTGCTGCTGCTCCTCTCGCGGGAGGCCGCAAACAGTGAGATGGTGGTGGAGGAGGTTTTAACGGCTAAGGAGCTTGCGCAGCAGCATAATGGAGTTCCTATCATTCTGCCTCTACGCGTTCGTTTTCCCTTTACAGAACCCCTACCCTATAATCTCTCGGCCTCGCTGCGCTCGATCCAACAAGAGCGTTGGAATGGAGACGAAGACACCGCCCCGCTCGTGAGACAACTCCTGGACATCCTGGCTGACGGGAATGGATGGACGACCGAAATCCAGGAGACGCCCCAGACCGGCAGCATTCGACAGGAAGCCCCTCAACCCCAGGTTGATCCCCGCAACCTCATCATCCCCGGCGGCGCCCTGGATGTCGATTCGCGCTTCTATGTAAAACGCCAGGCCGACGAGGACGTGCTCAACACCGTCAGCAGAAGTCGCGCCATGGTGACCGTCCGCGGCCCCCGGCAAACCGGCAAAACGTCTCTGATTATGCGGGCCTTTGCATCGATGCGCCAGTCTTCTCCGGCTCTTCGGGCTACCTTTTTCGATTTCCAGGCCCTCCGCGACCACGATTTACAATCGCTCGACACGATCTGGTGTGCCATCGCGAACCATCTCGCCGATCAACTCTGGTTGGACGATTGGGACGAGGAATGCTGGAAGGAAAAGGCCAGCTACGACCGAAATTTCACGCGTTTTCTGGATCACTTCGTCTTTGCAGACACAGACGCTCCGCTGTTAATTTGTCTGGATGAAGTAGACCGCATCTTCAACGCCCCAATCAAGTCTGAGTATTTTGCGTCCGTCCGAGCCTTTTATAACCGAGGCGCCTTCGATCCAGCCTGGAAAAAGGTGCGCTGGCTACTGGCTACCTCGTCAGAACCGAGTTTTTTCATCGAGGATCTCACCCAATCGCCCTTCAACATTGGGTTGCGCGTCAATGTGGGCGCCTTCACACCCAAAGAGGTGGAAAACCTCACGATTCACCATGGATTGACGCTAGATCGCCCTACGCTCAACCGCATTGTGGATTATACGGGCGGGCGTCCTTATCTGGTGCACGTGATCGCCTATCACCTGGCCCGCAACCCTGGATCACGCGATCAGCTCTTCAACGCTGAGACGGCCGGAGGAGGCGTCTTCCGAGAACACTTGCATCGCTATCTCTTGCAGTTTCAGAAAGAAGAGGCGTTGTTTAAAGCCATGCAACGCATTACGGACGGGCAAGGCTGCGAGGATGTCCGAATCGCCGGGCGCCTGGAGGCAGCGGGCCTGGTACGCCGGAATGCCGACCTGAAGGTCGTCCCACTGGGCCGGCTCTATGCCGACTTTTTCAGCAAGGAACTCAGATAACCAACCATGCCCAACGACTTCTTCCAGGTAGGCGGTACGCTGAGCGAAAACGCGCCCAGCTATATCGAACGACCGGCCGACAGGGCCTTGCTGACCGCCCTGGAGAAAGGCGACCTCTGCCTGGTGCTGGCGCCCCGGCAAACGGGCAAGTCTAGCCTGATGGTGCATACGCGCAGACGGCTCAAGGTGCACGGCGTGCAAGCCGGTATCGTGGACTTCCAGGCGCTGGGCAACCAACAAGACGCAGACCAGTGGTTCGGCGACGTACTCTATCAGGTCGAGCGATCGCTGCCGTTGGAAACCGATTCGACGGCGTGGTGGGAGGCGCATCAACGCCTCGGCCCCACCCAGCGATTCTCGAAGTACCTCGAAGACGTGGTGCTGGCCGCATGCTCCGGTCAGGTAGTGCTTTTCTTCGACGAGATCGATTCGGTGCTGGGGTTGCCCTTCTCAGACGACTTCTTCACCACGCTGCGCGCGCTTTATAATGCCCGCTCAACCAATCCGACCCTGCAACGCCTGACCTTTGCACTTTTTGGCGTCACGACAGCGTCCTCGTTTATCCAGGATCGTTCGCGCACGCCGTTCAACATCGGCAAAGAGATTGCGCTCACCGACTTCGACCGAACCGCTACAGAACCGTTCACGAAGGTGCTTGGACCGGAAAGCGATGCCCTGGTGGATCGCATTTTCTACTGGACCAACGGCCAACCGCTTCTCGTGCAGAAGCTGGCTGCCGAGGCCGCCGCGTGGCCGGAAGAAGAACGGACAGCAGAACGAATCGATGAAGCCGTCCAGCATGATTATCTCGACCGAAAGATTGAGCAAGATACCCATCTGAAATTTATTCAGGATTATTTACTAGATACAACCATCCCTGTCCGCAAAACGCTAAAAACGTATCAACAAGTGTTAACGGGCCAGCAGGTTCCGGTCGATGAAAAGTCTCCGATCCAAAACCGGCTCCGGCTGGCCGGCATCGTTCGAGCAGAGAACAAACGGCTTGCTCCCCGTAATCGCATTTACGCGCGTATTTTCGACCGGAAGTGGGTACAGGAGCATACGCCGAGATATACCTATAAACTGGTTGTTTATAGCACCTCTTCTGTGATGATCCTGCTCATCATTGCCCTCGGCTACGCCGTGGTTCAACAGAAGCAAAATGAAGCCCTGCGGCGCACTGTGACCGACATGTTCTACGAGAAAAAGCAGCAGGATCTCACGATTGCCCAACTCCTCCTGGAACTGGACGAATCGGAAAACGACTCGCTACGAGAACGCCTCGCCCAGATCCAGACCGCCCGCGACGAGAGCGCCCGCCGCTACGACGGCCTCGTCGAAGAACTGGGCATCTACCGGCGCCTCACCGAAGAAGAACAACACATCTACGACATCGCCCGCATCTTCAACGAGAGCCAGGTAGACATGCCTGCCTCCTTCGTCGCCGAAGTCAAACGCTACATTCGTGAGACATGGTTGACGCACCGTGGACGGAGCACCTTCCAGACCTCCATCAGGCGTGCTCAGGACAACAACTATATCGAGTTCATCGTCCGCACGTTTCAGGACCACGGCCTGCCGCCCCAGTTCATCTACCTGGCCCTCCAGGAGAGCAACTTCGACATCGAAGCTACCGGCTGGTTTGTGCATCCCATGTTTGGCCGAGCCAAGGGCATGTGGCAGTTCATTCCGGAGACGGCGCGGCGCTACGGCCTGTTCGTGCCCGAACTCAACCAGAATGCCGCCGTGGTGGTGCCGGAAGATGAGCGGCATGACTTCGAGAAGTCGACGGTGGCGATAGCCGAGTATTTTCAGGAGATCTACGTGACGATGACGCAGGCCTCGGGGCTTTTGGCGATGGCCTCCTACAACTGGGGCGAGCACAGGGTCTTCAGGCAATTGAATCAACTCAGCGGTCTGGAGAACATTGATGTGGCCGATACGCCAGAGACACTACGTGCCCGAACGTACTGGAACTTCCTGACGCAGTTCGAAGAGCAGATGCCCGATCAGACGAAGGAGTACGTGCTGAAGATCTTCGCCGCCGCAGTCATTGGAGAAGACCCGCGCCGCTACGGCTTCGATTTTGATAATCCCCTCAAACCGTATCTAGAGGCATCGCAGGGAAAGGCTGAATAGCGGGCTGATAGCCTGGACGATAACGAGAGCACCGTAGTGTTTCCGAGTGGATTGATTCGGCGATGAGTTCAGTATTTGAATGGTATTGGATCAAAAAGAACTTTAATACTACAGCACTGGAACACTATAACACGAGAACTATCGCCGTCGCCCCATCGTAAAGCGGACGCAGGCTTTGCCGACGTAGATCAGGTCGCCGTCTTGAAGGGGGACGGGATGTTGTTTTTTGACTTGAATGGGCATCTCGTAGTCTTCGCGCACAACCGAGGTGCCCCAGGTGCTCTGGTCGTCGTAGAGGCGGAAGACGGCGTCGGCTTCGTCGTAGCGGATGCTGGCGTGGGCGCGCGAGATGGTCCGGTGGATTTGCTCCTGCGCCTCGCTGAGCCGCTCGTCTTCGTAATCCTGAAATGCGATGGTGTTGCGGCGCACCAGGCGGCCCTTGTTGTCGATGACTTCGGCCAGGCGTCCGAGCGTGACGGTGCGCCCGCTTTTGATGGTGTATTGATTGCGTTTGGCCTTGCCCTGCATCACCGTCAGCGTGGCCGTCGTCGAGGCTTTGCGCCGGTGTAATTCGACGTAGATCGCCCGGCCTTTGAATTGATCGACCAGGCGCTGCGGCAGCGTGCGATGGAACTTCCAACTGACGTTGAGGCTGCCGTGGACGGCGATGCGGGCGTCGGCGAGGCGGCGCAAGACGGCTTCGCGAAACGGCTCGCCCGGCCCATCGAGCGCCGACTCGTAGAGCAGCCGGACCTGCTCGTTCTCGGCCAGGATGTGGATGAGCAGGCGGTTGAAAGTGAAGTGTTTTTTGTGCGGCTCGGCAGCCCGCTCGACGGCGTCGAGGAGGTCGCGGCGCAGTTCGAGCGGTTCAACAGGAGCTTTTTGCAAGAGACTGCGGACGCGGCGCAGGCCCTTGCCGAAGAGCCGGGCGCGCTCCGGCCCACCCGCGCCGTCGCCGCGCAAAGCCGGTTCTGGAAGCGGCTCCGGCGTGCCGTTGATCAGCGGTGCCGTGGCCTCCGGCTCGATCTCTTGTTCGAGTTCGAGCCGCATCAGGTTTTTGATGCGAGGCTCCAGTTTCCCGGCCTCGTCGTAAGCGCCGACGGCCCGGAGCAACAGGCTCGCGTTTTCGAGCGCGCGGCGCGTGTCGTGCAGCGAAAGCGTGCCCTGGTGCGCCCATTTTTTACGAACTTCTTTGAGCAGGCTCACCCAGCTCCGTCCTTCGTGCCCGAGGTCGTTGAAGACGTGGAAAAACTTGTGATAGATCAGCGAAAGCAGGTCGCTGGTGTCCCACCGGCTCAGCGGCTTGTCGTGCAAGATATCCTGCGCCTCCCGCATCCATCGATCACGATAGACGGCGCGCATCTCGCGTTCGACGTACGGCATCAACACCTCGAAAAGCATATCGAGGGCATCGCCTACGAGCGCCCGGTTGGTTGTTTGTGCCGGCACGGTAGCGGTGGGTTTATTTCGTTTTCTAGTGTTTTAGTGTTATGGTGTTTGAGTGTTTTAGTTGTCTGATTTAAATAAACTTAAACACTACAACACGTCAAAGGCAAAGCCGCCGTCAATCCCCTGTTAGTTACTTATCCAGCGGATTTCGAAGGGCGGGGCGTTGGGTTGGGGTTGGTTGGTTGGGGGATGGTCAGGCTGCGCCACGTCTGCCGGAGGCGGGCCGTCGATGAGGCCGAGTTCGAGGGCGGCTTCGACGATGGCGCCGGCAATAGGCGCGGCTACGCTGCCGCCGGAACCGCCGTTTTCCACAAGAACGGCGATGGCAATCTTCGGGATCCCATCCTCCGCGTCGGGCTCCTGATAGGGCGCAAACCCGGCGAACCAGGCGTGGTTGGCGCGCGTCCGCACCCGCTGCCCGTTGCGTTCGACGTACTGCACCTCCTCCGCCGTGCCCGTCTTGCCGGCGATGGGAACGGTTGCCGTACGGAGCTTCTTGGCCGTCCCCTCGCGGTGTGTGACGACCCCGCGCATATAGCCGGCGAGCAGCCCGGCATGGCGCGGAAGCATCACATATTCGCCCGGCGTGAAGGGCTCATTCGGATCCTGAACCCAGCGCACTTCGGGCCGCAAGCCCCGGTTGGCGATGGTAGCCGCCAGACGCGCCACCTGCAACGGGCTCGCCGTCACCGGACCCTGCCCGAAGCCGGCCTGCCGCACGTTGTCCGGCGCCTCCAACAACGCGATCCGCTCTCGCCAGTCGAGCGACGGGCCGCCTACCCGAAACCCGAACGTCTCCAGCGTCTGCAACAACGTATCGGCCCCGATGACTTCGCGCGCCAGCGCCGCAAAATAAACGTTCGACGACCCGACGATGGCGCGTTCCATGGTCACCCGGCCCGTAGGCTCGCCGCGCCGCGCATAGCGATCCGAGGCCCGCACGGAGTACGTCCACGTCGCCACCTCTGAACTTTTGTTGAGCGCAGCCATGGCCGTGATGAGCTTCGAGACCGAGCCGGGCGGCTTGGCGCCGTGGCCGAAGCCCCGGTCAAAAACATTTTTATCCCCATGAGCCGCCGCCGGATCGGTGAACGCCGCCTCCGGCAAAGGCACCGTGACCGAGGCCAGCACATCGCCCAGCGCCGCGTCGAGGACAACGGCGGAGGCGGTCTTGCCTTCCGGCGCCAACGCCTTCATGATCTGCGCCACGCGGTGTTGCAGGCGCGCGTCGATGGTCAGTTGGAGATTGCGATCCCGCCCCAGAAGCACCCGCGACGCCGGATCCTCGGTGCCGTGGCGGACGAGCGGCAGCAGTTCGGCATAATTATACCGGACGATAGGCTCGGTCCGGCCGTGTTTGACTTTCTGTTTCTCGACCGGCTGCGGATAGTTATTGTAGCCGCGAAGGTGCGAGAGGTAGGCATGCTCGGCATAGAGACTATTGACGGCGCCCCACTTGACGCGCGTGCGGATGTCGCCCAGCAGGTAAAACGTCAGCGCGCCGAAGGGATAATAGCGCAGGTGCGTCCGGTCGAGATCGTTGAGATCGACGTTGAGAGCGGTGTAGGTGTCGCGGGCGGCTTCGAGTTCGTCCCAGCGGCTGGTAGCCAGGGGGATGCCGTTGCGGTCGTAGATGGCGCCGCGTGTGATGCTGCGGCGGGCGTCGTAGATGCGCGGGTTGTAGGTGTAGGCGCGCTCGCCGCTGCCGCGAAGCATCAGCGCCGGGCGGATCGACCAGTCGTCGGCCATGACGGCTTGCACGTAGGTGGCTTTGAGCACGATGACGCCCATCAGCGCGAACGTCGCCGCCATCAGATAGCGCACCGGACGCCGGAAACCGTGCTGCTGCGCCTCGTCTTGCACCGCCGTGCTCGGCCTCGCCGAAATGCTCAGCAACATCCCCACGAGGATGCCGTTGACGGCCATCGACGATTTACCGAAGCTCAGAAACGGCGTCACCACGCCGGAGAGCGGCATCAGCCCGAAGGCCCCGCCGCCGATGAGCAGGATCTGGAACAGCAGCACGAGCGCCACGCCCAGGCCCAGAAACAGGCTGTACATCCCCCCGGCGCGTAGCGAAATCTGAAGCGCGCGGTAGAGCAAAACGGCGTAGAGGGCAAAAATCGCCAGCAATCCCAACAAACCTAACTCTTCGCCGAGGGCCGGCAAGATCATGTCGGTGTGCGCGGTGGGGATGTAGTTGGGGCTGCCGATGCCGAGGCCCTGCCCCATCGCGCCGCCGGTGGCCATCGCCCAGTAAGCATGCGCCAGATGCTCGCCGCCGATGACGAAGTTGTCCCAGGGCGAGAGCAGCATCTGGATACGCCCGGCCACCATCGGCACGGCCTGGAAGCGATAGATGAACCAGAAGCCGCCTACCAGCACCAGCAGGCCCAGCCCCACGGCCAGCCATCGGTTGCGCACGATGCCGTAGAGCACCAGGAACGTGCAGCCGACCACCAGCGCCGGTCCCATGTCTTTCAACAGATAAAACGTCGCCAGCGCCACGGCGATGCCGCCGGCAACCGGCATCAGGTCTCGAATACGCGGCACTTCGACCTTTTTAAGAAAACGCGGCAGGCCCCGGCGTTGCCGGAGTTCGCGCAAAAACGTCCAGTTACGGGCGAAGTAGCCGGCCAGGAAAAGCACCAGGCACAGCTTGATCAACTCGACCGGCTGGACGCTTCCGATGACGGGCACGAAGAGGTTGACTTTGGCGTCGCTGCCGGTAGGGCCGGCGCCGTAGAGGTAGAGCAGCGCCGCCGCCGCCACGCCGAGCCCCAGCCACAGAAACGGCTGCCGCCGCCAGAGCTTCTGCTGAAAATCGATCTGACTGACGAAGCCGAGCATCAGGCATCCGCCCACCACGCCGATGATGAACCCCTGCGCCCGCATGATGTCGCGCAGCGGATCGGGTAGGCTGAACATCAGCATCAGCGACAGGCCCGTCAGCAGATGCACAATCGGCAGCAGCACGGCATCGCCCCCGAAGCGGCGGCGAAACCAGAACACATGCACGCCATAGATGGCCGCCAGATAAACCAGCACCAGCACCCAGAACGCGCGCGCATACGCCCCCGGCGACCGCACGACGAGCTTGGGCTTCAATTTCTGCAACGCCGCCGCCCCGCCGACGAGATTCACCCGATGTTCGCTCGCCCTGAAATCGCGCTGCACATCGCCCCCTGCGATGACGACGGCTTGCCCGGTAAACGCATTATACCGCCGCACCGGGCGCACGGCTACGGTATCGCCCTCGGCCAGCCCGCCGAACCGATAACAGCCATCGGCGCCCGTCTCGGTCTGCGCGACGCGGTTGCCCCGCAGCGCCACCGTCACGCCGGGCATTGGCAGACCGTTTTTGGTGAGGACGCAGCCGGTGATCTGATGAGGACCGCCGGCCTCAAGCGATTTCCCGGCGGTGGTGTCCGGCGGAACGGGCAGCCCGTCGGGATCCATACCGAGCCGGGCGCGCGAGGCGGTCAGGCGTTCTTCGAACAGGGGCCCGCCCGCCTCGGCCTTGAACGCCGGCAGCGCAAACGCTGATGTGTTAAGCTGGCCGACGTTGGGCAGCGATTGGGAAAACAGGCTGCCCGCGCGCCGGTCGAGCACCCGCGCATAGGTATGCGTCGCAGCGACTTCTTGATCTTCGGGATCGGGATAAATAGCTGCAAAAACCGGAATCAGGTCGCGGCTGCTTTCGAGGGCGCCGAGGTTGACGATCTCTTTTTCGTCGATCAACGCGCGGACGTCGGCGAAGGCGCGGGTTTTGGCTTTGTAGGTGAGCAGCAAGCCCCACAAGACGATGGCGGAGGCGGCCAAAAGCCACCGCCGCTCGTGCATCCGCGTGCGTAAAACCTGCCGTTCTGCAGTATCGATTTCTGTCCGTATCGCCATGTTTTACCGTCGTTTCAATGGGGTATAAAACGCGGTGTTTTAAAATCGGCTCGCCGATTCTAAAAAACTAAAATTGGATAGATCGTCCGGCGTTGCCTTCGCCGTTGACGAGGAAGAAGTTTTGTTGACGGAACTGGGCGGAGGCCGCTTCGTCGGCATTGGCCAGGCGGATGCCTTCGGCGGCGTTGCCCGTGATGACATTGCGCCGAAGCACCGGCCTCGCCTCGCCTTCGATCAGAACACCGGGAGCTTCGCGAGCAGCGCCGTTACGACTGATGACGTTCTGGACGAGGCGAGGCCGCGCTTCGACCCCGCGCACATACACCCCGCTGCCGGGGTTATCTACGATCAGGTTGGCCCGCAAGACGGCCTCCGAGGCGCCCTCGATGAGCACCCCGGCCAGACGCGCCCCGCTGACCTCTACATCGACCACTTCGACGGCGGCGTCGCGCAGGTGGATGCCCACGGCGGGCTGCGCATCGCCGGGCAATCCTTCGATCTTGAACCCGGCAAGCCGTGCGTCGCGCACGCCGTACGCCGCCACCACCGCCGAATCGTTCGCCCCCAGCCCGTCGGCCCGCAAAACCGCCGCGCCGGAAGCCGGGCCGACCACCGCCACGCTGTCTTTCAACCGGACGGCCTCGCGATACACCCCCGGCGCCACCGCCACGACGTCGCCGGGCTGCGCCGCATCGAGCGCCGCGCTGATGGTTCGAAATGCATCGGCGCCGTCCGGGCTCACGTGTAAGGTCTGGGGAGATCGGATGACGGCCTGCTCCGTCGCTGCATCAGGCAGTCGATGGTTCAACACCTGATAAACCAGCACCAGCGGCGCCACCGACAGCAAACAGCCGACAAGCCATCCATAAGCAAAAAAAGCGACCCGGCTGCGCAGCAAGCGCGGCGCGCGATCCGGCGGCGCGGCGGCGGCTTTTTCGGGCGGCTCCGGCGCGGCAAACTGCTCGGCAGGCTCCTTGGGCAGCGGCTGCCGGAACGCCGGCCCTTCCACAATCAAGACGGTGACGTTATCCACGCCGCCCATCTCGTTGGCCAACTCGACCAGGGTCTGTACCCCCTTTTCCGGATCGCCCGCATGGTCGATCAAGATCTGATGGATGGCGCCTTTGGGCGCCAGGTCGGTCAGGCCGTCGGAGCAGAGTAAGAGGGCGCTGTCTTCGGCCCAGTCGAACTGGTAGATGTCGATAAAATGTTCGTCGTTGGGGCTATGGCGTTCCGAGCCGAGGTCGCGCAGGATTTCGCTGCGGCGCGGATGGTTCATCGCCTCGAACTCGCTCAGGTCGCCGATGTCTTCGCGCAGCCCCACGGGCGAGTGGTCGCGGGTGATCTTGCGGATGCCGTCGCGGCGAACTTCGTAGAGCCGGGTGTCGCCGACGTGGCCGACGGTCACCTGCCCGTCTTCGATGAGGGCGGCGGTCAGGACACAGGCCATGCCGCGCTGTTCGGAGTTGGCCTGGCCGTGCTGATAGATGGCGTTGTTGGCCTCGGTGATGGCCACGCGCAACCGCTCCGTGGCGGTACCCTCCGTCTGCGCCAGCCCCCGGCTAACGAAGTCGCACGCCAGGCGAGCGGCTACCTCGCCGGCTGCATAGCCCCCCAACCCGTCGATGACGACGAAGATGCCGCGCTCCGGATCGCAGAAGAAGCAATCTTCATTGCTCGTCCGCTGCCGTCCCACGTCGGTGGCGCCATATGCTTTCAACACTAAGGTGCTCATAGTTTTTGAGCGCGGGATACTGAAGGAAAGGGGGAGAGGGAGTATGGGGGAAAGGGAGCAGGTTTGATGATCAAGGAGATCGCGGATAGCAAAGGCCCAGCCTTGCACAGCCGCCCTATACGATCACGATCTATCTTTCATCAACTGCCGAAATCTCCCTCTCCCCCTCTCACCCTTTCTCCCTCTCTCTCCCTTTCTCACCGCGATGTCCTTCCGGCGAATGTCATCTGAAGAAGCCGCACGGTGAGGGCCAGCAGGAGAATCAGGAACAGATAATTACCGAGCGTCAACATGGCTACAGGGCTTCGAATTCGATGAAAACGATGTTGGCGAGGCCGATCTCGGCGGTCGGCGGCAACGGATGCCACACGTCGAGATCTTCGTTGTTGGGGCCCAGACTCGGCCTGAGCCGCTTGCCGTTGAGCGTAGAGCCGTACTGGCTGAGGTCTTTGACCGAGAAGCGCCCGCTCCGGGCGTCGTGCCGGATGCACAGGTGCTCGCGCGAGACGTCGGGCCGCGTGTGGAAGGCCACGTCGAGCGCGTGGGCGGGATCGTCGCGGCGCCCGATGATGATCTCCTCTTTGCGCATGTAGTAGATGTGGCGTCCGCTGTTGTCTTCGTAGCTGAGGCGGGCCAGCACGTCTGCCGCCGGCACCGCCGGAGTGGGCGCATACGTGGCCCGCCCTCCTTCGCGGCTCCCCCCGCGCCCGGCATCGCGACCTCGTTCGCGGCCCGATCCACGCTCTGGACCGGGGCTTCTCTGGCGGCCCGGATTGGGGCCTGTGCTCCGGCCTTGCTCGCGGCTTCGCGGGGGACTCTGGCCCGGCGCCGGCGTAGGCCGTTTGGCGCTGATGACCGTCTCGAAACGTCCATCGGGCAGCCGCGTCGTGCGCCGCCGGATGTTGATGGTAGGCCGCCCTTTGTAGACCGGCTGCTTCTGAATCCCGAAATCCGACTCGACCATCAGGTAATCGATCTCGGCATCCGGCTCGGCGGTAACGCTAAACTCGATGCGCCAGGCTTCGCCCGACCGTTCGTAGGTGCTCGATCCCACCTCTTGATGGAAATAGCGGTCGGCAAAGAGCAGGCGTGTCAGCGGGAAAAGCAGGCGTTTGAAGAAGCCCTGCCCGCCCGCGCGCCGGCTGTTGAGGCGTTCGAGTTCTTCGTCGAGCCGCTTGCGCACCTGCTCTTTGATGCGCGGCATCAGCGATTGCAATTCCTGGTACGCCCTCGGATGGATGTACACCTCGTAATGCGCCGGCACGAGCGCCAGGTCTTCATCCAGCGGCTCCTGCGCATCGATCATCGCCTGCACGACGCCGATGAGGATGTTCTTCGCCGATGGGCGTTTTTTTTCGGTCATTTTTTTGAGGTCTATGCCAGATCGAATAACGTCGCTGGTCGTCCTGCACGGTTTCCCTTCTTAGTCATGAGTCACGGGTCATGGGTCATGAGTGAAAAACCCGTGACTCATGACCCATGACTCATGACCTAACCGACCGTCAAGCCGGGCACAACGTCAAAGCATCCCTCTCCCTTATTCCAGGCATCAACAAAATCGTACTGCATGCTGCGTGATACGTCCTGTGCGACGGAGGCGGTGTTACACAACACGCACCACGCAACACGCAATACGAATGAACCGCTCGGCGCAGCCCACCCCTGCGCCGCCCCGGCTCCGAACATTTATGTAGAAGAACGAAGGGTTGCAGTATTTTTCTGCGGCGCGCTTCGCCGAGCGCCCGGCGTCGGTCATGGGTCATTGGTCACTGGTCATTGGTTTTCTTTCACTAATGACCAGTGACTAATGACCAGTGACTAACGCCTCGGCTTGGTTAAAAGGCCATGGTCATAATACCGCAACACGTTATCCCGCCGCTCCTATAGCCGCGCCGTATAGACCGCAAGTTTCTGCCCGACGCGCAGGCGGTCGTTTTTCAAATCGTTCCACTTACGCACATCCGCGACCGACGCGCCGACGCGGTTGGCAATCTTGGTCAGGTTGTCCCCTTTCTTGACGTAATACGCCACCCATCGTTTGCTGCCGGACGAAGACGCCCCGCCGCCGCCGCTGTAGATCGTCAGGCGCTGGCCTCGACGGATGCGGTCGCCGGAGAGGTCGTTCCAGCCTTTGATGTCCGAGACGCGCACGCCGTACTTGTTGGCGATCTTGGTCAGGTTATCGCCCCGACGCACTTTGTACGTAATGCGCGAGGCGCCGCTGCCCGTGCCGGCCTGGCCGGGATAGATCGTCAGGCGTTGACCCGAGCGGATGCGGTCGCCGGAGAGGTCGTTCCAGCCTTTGATGTCGGCCACACGCACACCGTACTTGTTGGCGATCTTAGTCAGGTTATCGCCCCGGCGCACTTTATACGTCACCCGCGAACTGGTGTTGGAAGACGAAGCCGCCGGCGCGCGCCCGGTGTCCGACGCATAGCGAACCGGCGCACTGCTCCGCGAGGACGAAGAGGCAAAGTTTGCACTGCCGTTATAGGGCACCGGCACGTACAACCGCTGGCCCGGATGGATGGTCGAGCCCCGGATGCCGTTGGCTTCGCGCAGGGCCGCCACCGTCGTGCCGTGGCGCCGGGCAATCGTCGTCAGGTTATCGCCGCGCCGGACGACGTACTCGCTCTGGCTGCGTTTCTGGTCGTCGGGCAAGGCCGCGTAGGCCTGGGCAAAGCGTTGCCCGCTGCCCTCCGGCACCTTCAAGTCGTAGCCGCCCCGCGTCGGCGGCGTCGTGCCATGGCGGATTTCGGGATTGAGCCGGCGGATGGTCTCGACGTCGGTGCCGGCCAGATCAGCGATCACACGCAGGTCTATCATACCCTCGACCCGCTCTACGTCATAGACATACTTCGGCCCCGGATCGATTCGGGGCAGGTTGAAAGCCTGCGGGTTGGTCAAGATCGTCGTCGTGGCGATGAACATCGGCACGTAGTTGCGCGTCTCGCGCGGCAAGGCGTCGTAGATGTCCCAGAACGAAGCGCCCTGGCCGTGGCTGCGTAGCGCGCGGGCAACGCGTCCCTGGCCGGAGTTGTAGGCGGCCAGCGCGAGGTACCAGTCGTCGAACTGCCGGTGCAACTGTTTGAGATACTTCGCCGCCGCCCGCGTCGACTTCACGGGATCGAAGCGTTCGTCGATCCAGGTGGTGCGGGTCAGGCCGAAGTCGCGCCCGGTAGCCGGCATGAACTGCCAGAGCCCGCCAGCGCCGGCATGGCTGACGGCCCGTGGCAAGAGCGCACTCTCGATCATCGACAGATACTTCAACTCGTCGGGAATCCCCTCTTCGCGAAAGGTCTGCTCGAACAGCGGGAAATACGTCGCCGACCGGGCGATCCAGTTATAGAGGTGCTTTTCGGGCGAGCGCAGCAGGTATTGAATACTTTGCTCGACGAGGTGATTTTTCTCCAGGGGGATCGTCGTCTGCACCGGCCCCAGTTCCGGCAAGGTCGTTACATCTTCGCTCAACGGATCCGAGACCTCGTTCATCTCGGCAAACATCTCGTCGCGGTACGAATAGATTTCGTCGTGTTCCAGGCGTAGCGCGTGGGTGACGCCGTAATATTGCTCGTAGGCGGTGATGACGGAGCGATAGAGTTCGCGCCCTTCAGCGTCGCGAAGCCCGCCGGAGACCTCGTGGAGTTGCTCCAGGCTGCTCATCGCGTCATCGAGCGCGGCTTCGGCGGCTTCGGCGTCGGCTTCGGCCTGCGCCCGGCTCAAGCGCGCCATGGCGTCGTAGATGTCGGCCTTCAGCGCCAGTTCTTGATCTGCCCTCGGCGGCTCCTCCCCCTCAGGCGACACCGTCTTCGAAAACATGCCGCAGGAGGTCAACAGCAACATCGCTGCGATCCACAGCGCCGGCCACGGCCTCCAATGGATACGCGGCCTCTCAGCGGGGCAAAACCGGGATGCAGTAGTACACGTCATAGCCCTGAACGTTGGATGAACGAAAGACGGAATTGCGCTTCTTTATCCCAAAACCTACGCCAACTTAGTACGAATACACAACTACTACTTGTTACAAGTAATTATAAAATAATTACTTGTATTTCAAAAGATGATAAAAGATCCTGATCAGATGGTTCCTTCCTAAAGAAGGATCGTTCGCTGATGCCGAAGGTTTTTTCTTTGCAACCGCAGATCAAGGCAGATGAACGCGGATGGACGCAGATGATTGGCGAAGAACACGGCCCTCAGCCCTATCCGCGTCCATCTGCGCCCATCTGCCCTCATCTGCGGTTGCACTTACAACGTCTCCTCTTCCTCGTATTCAATCGAAGGGCGGTAGCGCGTGAAGGGGAGCTTGAGCATGCCCATGACGTCGTTGGCGTCGGTGTGGCCCATGTGGGTGTCGAGGCCGTAGTGGAGCTTTTTGTTCTGGACTTTGACGTAGGTGCCGAAGAGCCGATCCCAGAAGGAAAAAATGTTGCCGAAGTTGGTGTCTGTGTACGGCATGCGGTAGTGATGATGCACCCGGTGCATGTTGGGCGTGCAGATGACCCAGACGAGGGCATCGTCCAGCCAATCCGGCATGGTGATGTTGGCGTGGTTGAACTGCGTCAGGACCACCGAGAGGGTTTGATACAAAAAGATCATCCACATCGGCGCCCCGATGATCAACACCGCCAGCGTGGTGAAGACGAACCGAAAGACGCTTTCGCCGGGATGATGCCGGTTGGCGGTGGTCGTATCGACGGTTTGATCGGTGTGATGGACGAGGTGAAACCGCCACATCCACTTCACGCGATGCTCGATGAAATGGATAAACCAGGCCCCGATCAGATCCAACAAAAGCAAGCCGGCGATAGTGTAGAGCCACACCGGCATCGCGATCCATTGAATCAGCCCGAACTGATTGGCCACAGCCCAATCGGATGTCTTGACCAGGATAAAGGCCATCGAGAAATTGACCAGCACCGTGGTAAGCGTAAAGAAAATATTGATGCCGGCATGCTTCCATTTGTTGTACTTAAATGAAAAAAGCGGCACCGCGCTTTCGATCAGCCAGAACACCGTAAGCCCGCCCACCAGCAAAAGCGTGCGATGCGTCGTCGGCATGTTGGAGAAATACTCGATCAGGGCGTCCATCGCAAAGGCGTGTTGATCGTCAAACGGAGCGTGCGACAATATACGCACTTGCACGCATCAGGATTAATGCAACCGCAGATGAACACGGATAAACGCGGATGATTGGTGCAGAACGCGCGGCCTTATCTCAACCCTATACGCGTCCATCCGCGCCCATCTGCCTCATCTAACGCGGCAGTATCTCAACCCTATCTGCGTCTATCCGCGCCCATCTGCCCTCATCTGCGGTTGCATTATTCATACCGCAAACTCTCCACCGGATCTGCCAACGCCGCCTTGATCGATTGATACCCCACCGTCGCCAGGGCAATCCCAAGGGCTGCCAGGCCCACCAGTAGAAATATCCCCCAGGATATTTCTATGCGGTAGGCGAAGTCGTTGAGGAACCACGTCTCCCAGGCATAATAGGCGGCGGGGGCGGCCAGGGCGATAGCAATCAGCACCAGCTTGACGAAATCCCTCGACAAGAGCATCACGATGCCCGCAACCGAGGCGCCCAGGACTTTGCGGATGCCGACCTCTTTGGTCCGCTGCTCCGCCGTAAACGCCGCCAGCCCGAACAGGCCCAGGCACGCCACCAGCACCGCCAGCAGCGCAAAAACGCCGATGAGTTGTGTCAGGCGTTGTTCGAAGTGATAGAGGGCATCATAATTTTCATCCAGAAAGAAATAGTTGAACGGCCTGCCCGGCGCAAACGTGCTCCACTGCTCCTCCAGAAAAGCCATCGTCTCCGGAACCTGGCCGGGGCCGAGCCGCGCGATCAGATGCCGGTATCCGCGTTCCATCGGATAATACACCAGCGGCTTGATCTCCTCGTGCAGCGACGTCACGTGAAAATCTTTGACCACGCCGATGACGTGCCCCATCTCCGCCCGGCTGATCGGGCTCAAAAGGGCTTTGCCGAGGGGCTCGGTCCATCCAAACTGCCGGGCGGCGGCTTCGTTGATGAGAAAAGCGCCTCGTTCGCCCACGGTGTCGGAGGCCAGCCTATCCGAAAGGCCCCGGCCTTCAATCAACTCCAGCCCCAGCGTAGCGGGATAATCTACATCGATGCCGCGCCAGTAAACCGGGACCTCATAGTCCAGCCCTTCCGGGATGGGCGAGCCGCTGGAGAACGTCACCCCGGTCGGGATAAACCGAGACATCGACACGCGCTCGATGCCTGGATGCCGCAATAATTCCTGCTTGATCGTCGCAGGCGCGAATGAGGCATCAATCGACCGATAGGGCAGCACCACGACGTGCTCTTTGTCGAAGCCGAGATCCGCCTGTTGCATGTAGCGCCACTGGGTGTAAATCACCGCCGTGCCGATCAGCAGGATGATCGAAAAGGCGAATTGGGCCACCACCAGCCCGCGCCGCATCCGCCGCGCCCAGACCGATCCCGCGCCCGTGCCCCCCTTCAACACCGACGCCGGCTGAAACGCTGAGAGGAAAAACGCCGGATAGCTGCCCGCCAGCAATCCCACCAACAACGCCAGGCCGGGAATCAAGAGCCAGACCCAGGCCAGCGCCGCCCCGCTCAACGCGAGATCTTTGCCCGCGAGGTGATTGAAAAGCGGCAACGCCGCCCACGCCAGCCCCAGCGCCAGCACCGACGCCGCCCCGGCGAGCAGCATCGATTCACTCAAAAACTGACCGACGAGTTGGCCGCGCCGCGCCCCGGCTACTTTGCGCACGCCCACCTCGCGCGCGCGCTGCGTAGCCCGCGCCGTCGCCAGATTCATAAAGTTGATACAGGCGATCAGCAAGATCAGCAACGCTACGGCGCTGAAGAGGTAAATGTACACGGCGTGGCTGTTGGGCTGATATTCCGCTTCGAGGTGCGAGTAAAGATGAATGCGCGTCACCGGCTGGAGGTGAAAACCGAACTGGACGCCCGACCGCTCTGTGAGATATTTTTCGGGCAGGATCGGAAGTTTCTGCGCCAGCGCCGCCGCCTGATCGCCCGGCGCATCGGCGAGCAGGACGTAGGTATATTCACCGTAGAGCCACCACTGATCGTCTGTGATGCGAGAACGGGGCCAGAGAAATCCCGCCCGGTTCAGCATCAGATCGAAAGAAAAATGCGTGTTGGAGGGGATGTCTTCGATCACGCCGGTAACGACCAGTTCAGAATGCCCAAAACGCTCCGGCCCGATGACCCGCTGCCCCAGCGGATCGGCGTCGCCGAAGTAGGTCTTTGCCGCCGTCTCGGTTAGAATGACACTGTTCAGTTGCTGGAACGCTGTGGCCGGATCGCCCAGGATGAACGGGAGGCGGAAGACCTCGAAGAAATTGGAATCGGCGAAGGAGAACGTCACATCGTGAAACACGCGGCCCTTGATGCGAAACATGGCGGCGTTGTTTTTGCCGAATCGAACCGCTTGCTCCACCTCGGCGAACTCGCGTTTCAACGTGGGCGCCAGCGCCGGCGGTGTCACGGCCCGGTGCAAGGCCCGGTCGTCGCCGGTCTCGGAGAGCGTCACGCGGTAGAGGCGCTCGACGCCGGGCAGGTGCCGGTCGTAGGAGAGTTCGTCCTGCACGAAAAAGACGATCAGCAGGCAACACGCCAGCCCCACCGCCAGCCCGAAGACGTTGAGCAAGGCATACCCGGTGTGCTTGCGCACGTGGCGCAACGCGACCTTCAGATAATTGCTAAACATACGCGCGCCCCAGACGATTTCGCGCAGCAGGCTGCGCCGGTGTTTGAGTTTAGCCCAGAAAACCTTGCGATACTCGGTCTCCATCGCCCCAAAATCGCCCACGCTCTGCACCGCCTTCCGAAACGCCTCTTTCTCCTCAACCCCCTGCTCAACCAGCCACGTCGCATGATCGCGCACGTGCCGCTCCAGTTCTTCGAGATCGTCCTCGAAAAACACCCGGCGGTATCGAAAACTCCGCCGCCACGACGCAATAGCTTTGTCGAGATCGAACATGGTTGCAACCGCAGATGAACACTGATAGACGCAGATGGGGACAGACGCAGATGACGGGCGCAGAACGCCGGCCTCATCCCCATCTGCGTCCATCCGCGCCCATCTGCCCCCATCTGCGGTTGCATTATTCATACCGCAGGGCCTTCACCGGATCGGCCAGCGCCGCGCGGACGGCCTGATAACTCACCGTCAAGAGCGCAATCCCAAGAACCGCCAGGCCCGCCATTAGAAATATCGGCCACGATATTTCTACACGGTAAGCGAAGTCTTGCAGCAGGCGGTCCATGGCAAAGTAGGCCACGGGCGCAGCCAGGACAAACGCGATGCCCACGAGCTTCAGGAAGCCGCGCGAGAGCAGCAGGATAATGCCGCCGACCGATGCGCCGAGCACTTTGCGCACGCCGATCTCCTTGGTCCGCTGCTCGGCCACGAACGCCGCCAGCCCGAACAACCCCAGGCAGGCCACCAGGATAGCCAGCATCGCAAAGACGCCGAACGTGACGCCCGTCCGCTGTTCGGCGCGATAGAGGCTGTCGAAATCTTGATCGAGGAAGGTATACGTGAAGGGATCGCCGGGGGCGAAGGCTTCCCATTGCGTCTTCAGATGCGCCAGCGTGGCGGGAATGTCGTCCGGGCGGATGCGCGCGGCCAGCACCCGCGCATCGCCCGTCACGCCGAGCGGATGAAAGACCAGGGGCGCGATCTCGCTGTGCATCGTTTCGTAATGGAAATCTTTCACCACGCCGATGACCGTGAACTGCCTCCAGCCAGGCTCTTCCAGGATCTGCCCGACCGGGTCGTCCCAACCGAGCGCCTTCACCGCTGTCTCGTTCAACAACACCGCCGCTGAGTCTGCCGTGAACTCGGGCGCAAAGTCTCGCCCGGCGACGAGTTCGAGGCCGAGCGTCTCCACGTAATCGCCATCGATCGAGAAGAAGCGCCAGGCGAAAGAACGCTCGTCGCCCACCCGTCGATACACGTTGCTGCCCGACTCGCCGCCCGGCATCACCAGCGACGCCGAGGCGTGGGTGACGTTGGCGTGCTGCAACAGCGCTTGCTTGAACGTCTCACGCCGGGCATCCGGCAAATCTTGGATTCGCTGGATGACCACGACGTGCTCTTTGTCGAAGCCCAGCCGCGCCGTCTGCACATACGCCAGTTGATTGCGCACCCCGAGTGTCCCCACGATCAGAATGATCGAGACGGCAAACTGAAACACGACCAATCCGTTGCGCAAGCCGGATCGTCTGGCGCTGCCGGCGGCCTTGCCTTTCAGCACCGCCGCCGGGCGAAAAGAAGCCAGAAAGAACGCCGGATAGCTCCCCGCCATCAACCCTACAACGACGGCAAACGCCACAATACCGAGCCAGAACCAGCCCTCGTGCAGAAAACCCAGGTCGAGCGATTTGCCGGCCAGGTCGTTGAAAAGCGGCAGGAACAACACCACCAATCCGAGCGCCAGCACCAACGCCAGCATCGTCAACATCACCGATTCGCCGAGAAACTGCTGCACCAGTTGCCGGCGATACGACCCCAGCACCTTGCGCATGCCCACCTCCCGCGCCCGGTTGGCCGACCGCGCCGTCGCCAGGTTCATAAAGTTGACACAGGCGATCAGCAGCAGCAAGAACGCGATGACGGTAAAAAGATAGACGTACGTGATATCGCCGTTGGGCTCGATCTCGGTCTTGAAATGCGAACGCAGATGGATATCGGCGACAGGTTGCAGGTAGTAGGTCAGATAATCGCCCCGTTTGAGGAATTCTTCGTACGAGACGCCGCTTACTTCTTCGAGGTCGGCCCCGATGTGCGTCCGGACCAACTCAGGAATCTTGGCCTCGATAGCCTCCGGCCTCGCGCCGAGCTGCAACGCCACATAGGTGTAGTAGTTGATCGGAAACCACCTCGTATTCTCGCTATACGGCAAGGTGATAAACGACGCGATGAAATCGTAGTGGAAATGGGTATGCGCCGGAGGATCCACCACCACGCCCGTCACCCGATAGTCATACCCTCGGATCGACATCACCTTGTCCAGGGGATCCTCGCTGCCGAAGTATTTCTGCGCCATCGTCTCGGTTAAAACCACCGTGTTGGGTTCGACCAGCGCCGTCTCGGCCTGCCCGCGCACGAACGGAATCGTCAACACGTCGAACAGCGACGAATCGGCGTAGAAGAGGCGATCTTCACGAAAACGGTGATCCTTATACTCGACCGGGGCATTGCTGCGTTGCTCCAGCCGGGCCGCCGCCTCGACCTCCGGAAAAATCTCCAGCATCGCGCGCGCCATCGGGGCCGGGCTGATGGGATCGGTGAGTTCGTCGCCCGCAAAACGCGCCTCAAAAACCACCCGATAGATCCGATCAGCCTTGTCATGGTGCTGGTCGTACCGCAGTTCGTCGAGCACAAAAAGCATGATCAGAATACACCCCGCCAGCCCGACAGCCAGCCCGGTGACGTTGATCAGCGAATACCCTTTATGTTTTTTAAGATTTCGAAGCGAAATCTTAAAATAATTTTTCAGCATAGCGCCCTCCGAGATCATCTCGCGTAGGAAACGGCGTTTGTGTTTGAGTTTGGCCCAGAAGACTTTCTGATATTCCGCCTCCATCAGAGCATGGTCGCCCACGCTGAGCAGGGCCTTGTGAAACGCGTCTTTTTCGGATGCCCCCTGCTCCACCAGCCAGGCGATATGGTCGCGCAGATGTCGCTCTAGTTCTTCGAGATCGTCCTCGAAAAACACCCGGCGGTATCGAAAACTTCGCCGCCACGATGCAATGGCTTTTTCCAGATCGAACATGGTTTTGTCCGTTGTTCGTGGTTCGTTGTCCGTTGTTTGGTGATGCCGTTCTCAAAAGAAACAACAACGGACAACCGACAACGGACCACGGACCATTTTTAGCCGAAAGCCAGCTCCGGCCCCCAGAGTTTGAGCAGGAGGGCGTGTACGTCGAGCCACTGGCGTTTTTCGACTTCGAGGGCGCTGCGACCTTTGTCGGTGAGCCGGTAGTACTTGCGGCGCGGGCCGGATTCCGGCGGCCGCCAGAAGGATTCGATCAGCCCCTTGGTTTCCAGGCGATGCAGGACGGGATACATCGTGCCTGCCGTCCATTGGAGCTTGCCGTCGGAGAGCTGTTCGATGCGCTGGATGATCTGGTAGCCGTAGGCTTCTCCGTGAGCCAGCAACGAAAGGATGATCGGGTTGAGCGACGCCGCGACGAGGGCTTTCGGGATCATGGTGCAACCGGGTGGATTGGGGAAGCTATATTGCGATACAATATAGTCTATATAGCAATACGATATAGGTTCCCGGAAGGTTACGTGCAACCGCAGATTTGCAATCGCAGATGGGCGCGGATAAACACAGATAGGTCAGCATTCTGCCTAGATCATCCGCATTCACCCCTCTCCATCCAGCTTCATCCCCACCCACCCCCATCCATCCCCTTCCATCCGCGTTCATCCGCGCTCATCTGCCCCCATCTGCGGTTGCAATTGCCCTCGCCCGGTCGATCTCCGCGGTGACGCGCTCCAGCACCCCGGAGACGATCTCGATCTGTTCGGCGGTTTCTTCCCAGTCGCGTTGTTCGATGGCTTCGCGGACGCCGGGGAGGGTCTTGACGCCGTAGCCGGTGTAGAAGCCCGGCGCGTAGATATGATGCCGGAACCACGACCGCCGGGGCAGCCCCTGGTCCCGCGTCATCGCGCGTTCGGTGTGGAGGAGAACGTCGTTCAACCGCTGATGCGTCGCGGCGTCGAGCGTGGATCTGTGTTCGCGCAGGGCGGCGTCGCAGGCTTTGGCGCTGGTTTTCAGGGCGGCCAGCGCGTTTTGGAGCGGGGCGAAGTTGAGATACGGCACCGGGTCTTTGGCCTCCGGCGGCACGTATTGTTTGGTTGGATCGGCAGAAAGGGCGAAAGCGTTGGCGGCGACGAGGTCGTTGTGGCGCTTCGTCTCGGCGCGCATCGTCTCGGCCAGTGTTGACACTTCCTCGACGTATTTCGCCACGTTATCGGCGAAGTTGGTGAAGGTGTAGGGCAGCACGTCGGCGTTGGCGAAGCGGAGGGTGATGCGCCCGGCGGTCTGCGCCAGCGCGATGCCGTAATCGAACGTCGGATCGCCGAAGCGGGTGTAGTGATCGAAGGAATCGAAAGCCGAGTGGTAGGAGCCGCCGCCGTTCTCACCGCCGTAGCCGACGTTGAGCGAGGCGATGCCGAGGTGTTGGAGGAACGGCGTATAATCCGAGCCCGAGCCGAGCGGCGAGATGCGCAGATCGGGCCGCGTATCAGCCTCTTTGTCGCCGCCGATGCGACGCCGGGCGCGCGCGCGTTCGGAGACGGTCACGCCCGTCTGCGGATCGATCACGTCGCGCGCAACTTCGTTAACGAATTTCTCCAGCGTGTGCGAGCCGCCGACGCCCAGAAAGCCGCGCCCGTTGCCGTCGGAGTTGATGTAGATGGCGGCTTTTTGGCGGAGTTCGTCGGCGTGCGCTTCGGCCCATTCGGTCGAGCCGAGCAGGCCGGGTTCTTCGGCGTCCCAGCCGGCATAGACGAGCGTGCGTTTGGGCCGCCAGCCGGTCTTCGCCAGCTCGCCGATGGCGCGGGCTTCCTCCATCAACGCCACCATCCCGCTGATCGGATCCGCCGCGCCGAAGACCCAGGCGTCGCGGTGGTTGCCCCGGACGATCCACTCATCCGGATACTCCGCCCCGCGCATTTTGGCGATGACGTTGTAAGCCGGCGTCAGCTTCCAGTCGAATTCCAGTTTGAGATGCACTTTTGCCGGGCCGGGGCCGACGTGATAGGTCAGCGGCAGCGCGCCGCGCCACGAGGCCGGCGCCACCGGGCCGCCGAGCGCGTCGAGTAGTTCGATGGCATCGCCGTAGGAGATGGGCAGCACGGGGATCGTCATAAGCGTGGGCGCCTCAGCGCGGTCGAGGCGTTCGGCATCCGCCGTTGCGCCCACACCGGGCGTCAGCGGATCGCCAGGGTAGAGCGGCATGTCGAGCACCGAGCCGAGCTGCGTGCCGAACTCCATGCGGTAGGGTCCCTCAGGATAGACATCGCCCTGAAAATAGCCGTCGTCGCGCGGGTCGGAATAGAGGATGCAGCCGATGGCGCCGTGCTCGGCGGCCACCTTGGGTTTGATGCCGCGCCACGAGCCGCCGTACCGCGCAATGACGATCTTGCCCGCCACGTCGATGCCCATCCGTTCCAGTTCTTCATAATCGCGCGGGATGCCCTGGTTGACGTAGACAAGTTCAGCGGTCACGTCGCCGTCCGCCGAATACGCGTTGTAGGGGGGCAGCCGGTTCTCCCGGATCGACGACGTGGCATCGCCCGGAATGTCGGGTTCTTCGAGCGAGGCCGAAAAAAAGCGCGGCTCCACCAACTCCACCACGCGCACCTTCGGCGTCGGAAAGAGCACCTGGAATTCTTCGATCTCGGCCTCGAAGCCCCACGACCGGAACAGCGACACCATAAACTCGGCATTGTCCTTCGCATGGGGCGAGCCGACGTGCTGCGGCTGGGCCGTCATGCGTTTCATCCACTGGCGCAGGTTGTCTTTGTTCAAGAGCGCATCATATCGGGCCTCCAACGCCCGCTGCTGCGCCGCGCCCTCCTCGCTAAAACCGAGCATGGGCTTGTCGTCGATGACGGCGGCAGCGACGAGAACCGTCATCAGACAAAAAAGACTGAGTACTGTGAGCGCGCGTCGATAATGCATAGGGGCCTCCGAGAATGGCGTTTGAGTGGGCACCCCCAATAATAATGCGTAAAACGTGAAACGTGAAACGCGAGGGTGCCCTTAGCAGAGCATTTCAGCGAAGCACCCTCACGTTTCACGTTTCAAAAAACTGTCTCGTCAGCACCGCTCTCATCGTCAGGCGCAGCGGTGGCTTCGGCAGACTCGGCGGCTTTAAGCGGGCGCGAGAGCACGACGACCAGCAAACCGCAGCCGAACAGAATCATCACGTCGGCGAGGTTGAAAATGGCGGTGTGGACGGCCCCTACTTTAATCATCATAAAATCGATCACCCGCCCATCGTTGAACAGGCGGTCGAGCAGGTTGCTAAGGCCGCCGCCGATCATCAACGCATAGGCGACGATCTGCCAGCGCGTGCTCCGCCGTCGCAAGAGCGCATAGAGAAAAAGCCCGATCAATACCACGCCGGAGCCAACCGTGAAAAGCCAGTATCGCAACGACTTCGACAGTTCGGCGCCCAGGCTGAAAGCCACGCCGCTATTCTCGGCATAATACAGGTGCAGCAGCCCGCCGAGCAGTTCTACAGGCCGCGAAAAACGCAGGCTGTCCTGGGCGATGTCTTTACTGACCTGATCGCACCCGATGCACGACGTAAGCACCAACAAAATAAGGAGCGCGCGCTGCCAGGTTTTCATGAGCGTGTTGAAAGGAAGGTCCTTCGAAATCAAGTTGCTTAGACACGTCGCGAGCCGGGGTCGCGTTCCCGATCCATTCGTTTTGACACGTCGATGATCCAGCGCTCACGTCGAGAATAACACCTTTTTTGCAACCGCAGATGAACTCAGATAGACGCAGATGATCTGTGTTCATCCCCATTCATCTGCGGTTGCACTATCTGTGTTTATCCGCGCCCATCTGTGGTTGCACTAGAACCACCGCCGGGCGCGTTTGGCCGTGATGATGCCTGTGTTCATCCCCACCCAGTGCATCGTGCCGTCGTAGCGACCGTGTTCCATCTTCACGCAGCGGTCCATCACCACGATCAGGCCGGCGTCGTCGGCGATCTGGGCAGCCTCTTCGCTGACGATGCGCAGTTGCAGCCACAACGCCTTCGCCCCGATCTCGACAGCCTGCCGCGCAATGGCCGGGCATTCGGCGGCAGGGCGGAAAACATCGACCATGTCTACCGGCTCCGGGATGTCGTGCAGGCTGGGATAGACCTTTTCTCCGATGATGACGTCGGCTTTGGGGTGAACAGGGATGATGCGGTAGCCCATGTATTTGAGGTACGTCGCCACGAAGTAGCTCGCCTTTTGCCGGTTCGTCGAGAGGCCCACCATGGCGATGGTGCGCGTCTGCGCAAGGGCGCGGCGGATCTGATTTTGATCCTGATACTTCGCCTGAAGCACCGGGGTCAGAATCGAGTTTAGCGTGAGATCGCACGCAAGGCCTGGTCCAGATCCCATAACAGATCCTCCTGGGTTTCGAGTCCGATAGAAAGGCGAATCATGCCGGGGCCGACGCCGCTCTGTTCGAGTTCTTCGTCCGAGAGTTGCTGGTGCGTCGTCGACGCCGGATGGATGACGAGGCTGCGCGCATCGCCGACGTTGGCGAGGTGCGAAAACAGGTTCAAAGCTTCGATGAACGTTTTGCCGGCGGCCCGCGCCCCGTCGGGCTCCGCCTTCACCCCGAACGAAAAGATGGCGCCGGGGCCTTTCGGCAGATATTTCTTCGCGAGGTCGTGATACGGATTGTCCGGCAACCCCGGATAGGCCACCCAATCGACCTGCGGATGCGCCGCCAGAAATTCGGCGACGGCCTGCGCGTTTTCGACGTGGCGATCCATCCGCACCGACAGCGTCTCCAGCCCTTGCAACAGCAAAAACGCGTTGAAAGGCGAGAGACACGCCCCGGTGTCGCGGAGGGTCTCGACGCGGGCTTTCATCAAAAACGCCTGGTGCCCGAACGTGTCGAAAAACCGCAGATCGTGGTACGACGGCGACGGCGCGGCAATCGTCGGATACCGGCTGAAATCGAATTCGCCCGAATCGACGAGGACGCCGCCGATGGAACTGCCGTGGCCGCCGATGAACTTGGTGGCCGAATGCACCACGATGGTGGCGCCCCACGCGATAGGCCGGCACAGATACGGCGTGGCGAACGTGTTATCGACGACCAGCGGGACGCCGCGCGAATCGGCCAGTGCCGCCAGCCGCTCGATGTCGAGCACGCTGCCCTGCGGGTTGCCGACGGTCTCGCCGTAGAGCGCCCTGGTTTTCGGGGTGATGGCGGCCTGCCACGCCTCGAAATCCGACGGCTCGACGAAGTGGGCTTTGATGCCGAGCTTTTTGAACGTGTGGACGAACTGCGTGCGCGTGCCGCCGTAGAGGTGCGACGACGACACGATCTCGTCGCCGGGCTGGAGCAGCGTCATCATCGTCATGAACTGCGCCGCCATGCCGCTGGCCGTGGCGACGGCGCCGGCTCCCTCCTCCAGCGAGGCCATCCGCTCTTCGAAGACCGCCGTCGTCGGGTTGTTGATGCGCGTGTAGATGTTGCCGTACTGCTTCAGGTCGAACAGTTGCGCGGCGTAATCGGCATCGTCGAAGACGTAGGAGGTGGTCTGATAGATCGGCACGGCCCGCGCGCCGGTGACGGCGTCGGGGATGTGGCCGGCATGCAGCATCCGCGTCTCGAAACCGAAAGCGCGCTGCGAGGGCTGGCCGTTCTCCGGCAACCCGTCCTGGGTGAAGGAGGCGCTGGTCTCTGGCATCGTCTCTGGGGTGTGATGACCCTGCTTCGGAGATCGATCTCACCCGGCAGCCCAGACGACGGTTCCGTATTCATTCGTCCCCCCAGCGATGACGGGCCGGCTATGCTGGCACCGGATGCATTTTTGAATGGCAATAAAGAAGCGCAATGCCGATCTTTCTAAGTATACTTCGATCATTGATTCACAAAAACTCGGAGGATGCTATGCCTGGCATAATGCTTAAAGACCAGTGGCTGCTCCACGCCGACGAAGGCAATGGAAACGGCAATGGAGGCGGAGGTGGCGGCACAGGCGGTGGCAGTGGACCCGGCCCCCCTCCCGATGACAGCGGTGGATAAACACCCCCTGTCGGAAAAAAGGACAGGACCACCCCATACTGACACAAAATCTCCTAAAACAAGACCTCCAGCAAATACCTGTTTTGCTGGAGGTGTCTATTTGTAGCGGTCCTACTCTTCGCGATCAGTTGGCGAGGTTGCAGGCGTGGAGCCGGCCTCGGGCGTTTCCGATGATTTTGAGCTTTTTCCTAACCCTTCTAAGATACTGGGCACATAGCGCTCACTCAATCCAGCCAGTATTCCAAAAACCGCTACACTCCACACATTATCTTTAATCACACCGATGACAAGATCGCCCCTGACAAGAAAAATCAGCGCCAGGCCGCTGATACTGCCCAGAATGATGCGGGAGACGCCGTGAAAGACGTGGGTTCCCAACGAAGAGTACTCGGGCAATTCAATCTCGTTGCTGCGCAGAAGCACCGAAATAAGGGCTCCAAGCGCCCCCATCGCGATACCCAAAACAAGCGAAAAGTAGGGTTGAGGCAACTTAAAATTGTAGGCTGCTAACAAGCCAAGATTCAGTAAGAGCATGGCCATGGAACCAGAAAGCACATAATTACGCCGGCCGATTAATAAGCTCTTTTTGTTTATGAGTTCGGTGATCTCTGCAAAGCTACCATCAACCCCGGAGGCCGGGCCGGTTATCGCCGTGTAGAGCGCCTTGCCCAGCCCCCGGTAAAGATCAATCTTTGTTCTCGTCCCAGAAACAGTGGCTTCAATTTTAGAACTGAGATCATTAAAGTAAATGAGACTATCGGGAAAATGGTCAGGTTTGGCGCCAGAATTAATTTCCCATCGGAGGGTGTTCTTTTCTGTGAGATAGATAATTAAATCCCGCGTCGTTCCGAAGATCAGTTTAATCCTATCTCCCGTTTCGGTCTCATCTCCCTTGGTGTATTCTGTTTTGATCTTCTTCCCGGGGCGAGGTAGCTGAGGGTCTGCCTGGGAGGCTGCTGTATGGTCGTCGCGCTTTTCCATAGCCCGTATCCAGCGTGAATGGAGGGATTCGCTCGTCTATAACACCGTTAAGCGGAAACGATTCTGAAGAAATCTGCTCTATGCGCTTCAAGATAAAAAAATCACCGTAAGAAATTATCGCGATTTGACGCTGGTACACAACGCCAGGTGCCCTCTATCATCAGCCGTCGCCCGCTTTTTCCTATCACGTCATAACATGTATTGTTGTCATATATTTTTTTCATTAAACTACTGCCGGGTGCCCCAACGTTCACGCCATCCCTTGCGTTCTCATGCTTAAGCCCGGCCAACCCCGGCACGAACAAATCAGCGACTGGCTGCGTGTGCAGATCCAGGAAGGCGTCTATGCCGCCGACGCGCAGATCCCGTCCGAGAGCCAGCTCACCGAGCGGTTCGACGTCAGCCGCATCACGGTGCGGCGGGCGCTTCAGACCCTCGAAAACGAAGGACTCATCTACCGGCGGCAGGGGCTGGGCTCCTTCGTCAAAGATACCCGCGTGCGGCAGGGCCTCGTGCGCCTGACCGACTTCGTCGAAGATATGACGCAGGCCGGGCTGGAGGCCTCCTCGCGGGTGTTGCACTTCGGCCAGGAAAAAGCCGCCCCGGACATCGCCAAAGCCCTCGGCATCGCCGAAGGCCACATCGTCTTCCGCCTCGATCGCCTCCGCCTCGGCGACGGCGACCCCGTGGCCTTCGACCAGACCTGGATGTCGGTCTTCTACGCCGGGCTGCTCGACGGCCACGACCTGGAGCAAATCACCATTTATCGCATCCTGGAAAAGCACTACGGCATCACGGTCGAAAGCGGCCGCTACCGCCTCAAGGCCGTCAATGCCAACACCGACGTGGCGCGTCATCTGGACGTGCCCCGGGGCCGCGCCCTGCTGCTGATCGAACGCACCTCGGTCACCCACGGCGACAAACGCATCTACTTCCAACGACGCTATTACCGCAGCGACCGCGTCGCTTACGAACTCGAACTCGAACGCCGCCCCGGCGAAGAACGCCCCACCGCTCTGAGAGACTTTGAGCCTGTGTTCAAACCAGGGTCTTAATTGCAACCGCAGATGGGCGCGGATTAACGCAGATGGATGAGGATGCGGCTTGTTTCATAGAGAAAGCCAACCATCCATCACCATGTCCAAAAAACAGGGTCGATCAGATACGATACCAGTGAGGGGAGCTCCATCCACAATCATCCCCGTCATATCTGCGTTAATCAGCGTCCATCTGCGGTTGCAAAATCCAAAAATCCCCATCTCTTGTTTCCCAGCCCTCGAATGCGTATTCTTGCGTCGTCATAACTTGACATAACAAGTGCATGAACTACGGCTTTCTCATCAACAACGAGACGTGCATCGGCTGCCATGCCTGCTCGACGGCGTGTAAGAGCGAGAACGAGGTGCCCCTGGGCGTCAACCGGACGTGGGTCAAGAGTGTCGAGACGGGCCTCTATCCCAACGTGCGGCGGCATTTTCAGGTGACGCGGTGCAACCATTGCGCCAACCCGCCCTGTGTGCGCATCTGCCCGGTGACGGCCATGTACCAGCGCGCCGACGGCATCGTCGAGTTCGACCCGGAGGTGTGCATCGGCTGCAAGGCGTGCCTGCAAGCCTGCCCCTACGACGCCATTTACGTCGATCCAAACACCGGCACGGCGGCCAAATGTCACTATTGCGCTCATCGCGTCGAGGTGGGCCTCGAACCGGCCTGCGTCGTGGTCTGCCCCGAACACGCCATCATCGCCGGCGACCTCGACGACCCGGCCTCGGAGATCAGCCGGATGCTGGCTGAGAACAAGGTGACGGTGCGCAAGCCGGAGCAAGGCACCGCCCCGAAGCTCTTCTACGCCAACGGCAACGACACGACGCTCCACCCGACGGCGGTGCCACGCACCCCGGCCACCTTTGCCTGGGCCGACGTCCTGCCCCTCCACGAAAGTGGCGACGGGCACGCCGCGCCGGAAATCCCGCTGCCGGTAGTCAGCAAGCAGGCCGCCTCGGGCGCCGCCATCCGCACGCCGCAGGCGCAGGGCACCCCGACGGGCGGCCCCATCTTGATCGGCGACGGGCGCATGGCCGAGCAGATGGTGCAGGTGGCCTACAATGCCCAGCATAAGATCCCGTGGCACTGGCCGGTGCCGGCCTACCTCGTTACCAAAAGCATCGGCGCGGGTCTGTTCATGCTCTTGAGCCTGGGCCATGGCCTCGGCCTGTTTCCGTTCGACGGCCCGGCGTTCATCGTCGGCGGCTTGCTATCGTTGCTGTTTATGGGGATCACGACGGCGCTCCTGGTTTACGACCTGGAGCGGCCTGAGCGTTTCCTGCGCATCCTCACACGCCCACAGTGGAAAAGCTGGCTGGTGCGCGGGGCGTTTATCCTGGTCGGCTTCAGCACGCTGGCGGGGCTGTGGTGGTTGATCGAGACGGGGGCGTACCTCGGCTGGTGGTCGTCGTCATTGGCGGAAGCGGTTCGGCCTTTCCTGTTGTGGATCGGGTTGCCGCTGGCGGTGGGGTCTGCTGTGTACACGGCGTTCTTGTTCGGCCAGGCCGAGGGGCGCGATCTGTGGCAAAGCACGCTGCTGCCGCTGCACCTGCTGGTGCAGGCCGTCATGGCCGGCGCCGCTGCGTTGCTGGTAATGGATGTCTTCATGGCGATTCCGGACGTGCTGGCGCGGACGGCTTTCATCGCTTTCGCCGCCGGCCTCATCATCGATTTGCTGGTGACGTTCCTGGGCGAGTTCGGGATGCCGCATGCCTCCGAGACGGCGGCGCAGGCCGCGCACGCCATCCGCCACGGCGCTTACAAAAACCATTTCTGGTTGTGGAGTGTGGCCGTGGGGCACGTGATTCCGCTGGCGCTGCTGCTGGCCGGGCATCCGCTGGCTTCAGCCCTGGCCGGCGTGCTCACCCTCGTCGGGCTGTATTTCTACGAATACGCCTTCGTGATGGCCCCGCAGGAGGTGCCGAATAGTTGAGTTGATCAGGTGATCGGGAGATAGATCAGAAGGTCGCGATACTCGTCTGATTCCGATGCACCACAAACTAGTGCCAATTCATCAACGGTATCCCCTATGGACATGTTGGGATTGAGAATGAAAAGGCCTGGAACGTGGTGCCCTGCATCGAGATGGTCGCGCAGATGCACGGGCATTGAGGCCCTGTTATTGGTGATGAGCGAGAAGCTATTAACCTCGCACCAGCGCAAAATTTCAGGATCAAGGGTCCCTCGTTCAGGTGCCGCCGGATCTCCAACAACCCAAACGACGCGTTCCGGCATCCGCCGATGCAAAGCAGCCCGAAGACGAGGATCCACGTTCTCGTCCAACAAAAATCGAAACGTGCTCATGAGCCCTGTGCTTCAGCAGAGCGATGTTCAGCAGCCAGACGACGCAGCTTTTTCACAACAGGCGGCGGGTTGCGATGCTGTTCCTCACGCTTTCGATCTCCATGCTCGATCCAATCTGCGAGATAACGGCTTACGGCCTCCACGTTATGCAAGTAATACGTGATTGTAGCATAGACCTGCTCCAGCGTCAGCGACGGATACCGCCCCATGATGGCTTCCGGCGACTGGCTTTGATAAATGAAATCGTAGAGCACCGTCTCGATGCCGATACGGGTGCCCTTGATCCGAATGTCGTTAGGGGCAAGAAAGTCAAAGTATTCTTCGAGTACCATGCCATACACCTCCACACTGAGCGATGGGCGCAACTGTCAGGTCTGACCTCGTTTACACCATCGCCTGTAGAGGCTGTTCCACGAGCAAAAGTGTGACATGAACCCAACCAACCGCATCGCCTCCCTCCTCGCCGCCATGCTCAAAAGCGGCCCGGACGACGACCGCCGGTATCCCAACATGCCGGGTGAAGACACCGCCTTCGGGCTGCCCACGTTTGCCGAGGCGGAGATGAAGCCGGAGACGGTGGACATGACCACCGTCGTGCATCCGGACGGACGCATGAGCCAGTATCCCCCCGTTGAAAAGTGGGACGACTGGGTGGAATGGGACGGCAAGGAGTGGCCCAAGAAAGTCGCCCGCCGCTATACGCTGGTGCCGACGGTCTGCTTCAACTGCGAGAGCGCCTGCGGCCTGCTGGCGTATGTGGACCGCGAGACGCTGGAGATCCGCAAGTTCGAGGGCAACCCGAAGCATCCCGGCAGCCGGGGGCGGAATTGCGCCAAGGGGCCGGCTACCATCAACCAGATCTACGACCCGGAACGCATCCTCTACCCGCTCAAACGCGTCGGCGCGCGCGGCGAAGGGCGCTGGAAACGCATCACGTGGGACGAAGCCCTCGACGAGATCGCCGCGAAGATGCGCGCGAGCCGCCAAAAGCGGCGCGACGGCATCATGTATCACGTCGGGCGGCCCGGCGAAGACGGCTATACGAACCGCTGCATCCAGGCCTGGGGCGTCGATGGGCATAACAGCCACACCAACATCTGCTCTGCCGGGGCGCGGGCCGGCTATTTCTTCTGGAGCGCCGGCGACCGCCCCAGCCCCGACCATGCCCACGCCCGCGCCATCCTGCTCATCTCCAGCCACCTCGAAACCGGCCATTACTTCAACCCCCACGCCCAGCGCATCATCGAAGCCAAGCAAAAAGGCGCAAAGCTCATCACCTTCGACCCGCGCCTGAGCAACACGGCCTCGAAGAGCGACGTGTGGCTCCCTACCTGGCCCGGCAGCGAAACGTACGTCCTGCTCGCCATCGCCAACCATCTCATCCAAAACGATCTGTACGACAAAGATTTCGTCCGCCGCTGGGTCAACTGGGAGGAGACGCTTGAGGCCATTGCAAATGGCAAATTGCAAATGGCAGATTCAGTACTCCTTGCTGAAATCCAAAATCTAAACTCCGAAATCTCGTTCGATCTGTTTGATCGCGTTTTAAAAACACTCTACGCCGAGTTCACGTTTGCACGCGCCGCTGAGGAAAGTCAAGTTCCGGAAGACCGGATCCGGCAGGCTGCTGAGTATGTGGCCGATTGCCAGGGGCGGCTGGCCACACACACGTGGCGCAGCGCGTCCATCGGCAACCTCGGCGGCTGGCAGGTGGCGCGGTGTCTCTTTTTCCTCAACGTGCTCACCGGCTCGGTGGGCACGCGCGGCGGCACGGCGCTCAATGCCTGGAATAAGTTCGTGCCGAAGCCCTTCGACCAGCCGCCGCCGCTGAACGCCTGGAACGAACTCCACCTGCCGCACGAATGGCCGCTGGCGTTTTACGAGATGAGCTTCCTGCTGCCCCACTTCCTCGAAGAAGGACGCGGCGACATCGACGTCTACTTCACCCGCGTCTATAACCCGATGTGGATCAACCCCGACGGGTTTATGTGGCTCAAGGCGCTTCAAGACGAGGACAAGATGAAGTGCCACGTCGCGCTGACGCCCACCTGGAACGAGAGCGCCTGGTTTGCCGACTACGTCCTGCCGATGGGCCACGCGGGCGAACGCCACGACCTGATGAGCCAGGAAACCCACGCCGGGCAATGGATCGCCTTCCGGCAGCCGGTGCGCCGTGTGGCCCTCGAACGCCTGGGCCGGAAAGTCCGCTTCACCTACGAGGCCAATCCCGGCGAGGTCTGGGAAGAAAATGAATTCTGGATCGAACTCTCGGCCCGGATGGACGCGGACGGCAGCCTCGGCATCCGCAAGCATTTCGAAAGCCCCTACCGCCCCGGCGAGATCATCACCATCGACGAATATTATCGGTGGATCTTTGAAAACAGTGTGCCCGGCCTGCCCGAAAAAGCCGCCGAAGAAGGCCTGACGCCGCTCGCGTACATGCGCAAGTACGCCTGCTTCGAAGTCACGAAGGATCATTACACGCCGTACGAACGCGAGGCCGCGCCGGATGAGCCCGGCGTGGAGATCGACGCTGTCCGCCGTGCGGGCTTCGGCACGCCCAGTCGCAAGCTGGAATTCTTCAGCCCGACGCTGCGCGAGTGGGGCTGGCCGGAAACCGAGTACGTCATCCCGTGGGTGCTCAAAAGCCACGTCCACCCCGACAACATCCGCCGCGAGCGGGGCGAGATGCTGCTGCTGCCGACGTTCCGCCTGCCTACGCTCATCCACACTCGCAGCGCCAACGCCAAATGGCTCTACGAGCTGAGCCACAAAAACCCCGTCTGGATGCATCCCGAAGACGCCAGGCGCCTCGGCGTTGCCAGCGGCGATCTGGTGCGCGTCGAGACCGAGATCGGCTATTTCGTCGATAAAGTCTGGGTGACCGAGGGCATCAAGCCGGGTGTCATCGCCATGAGCCATCATCTGGGGCGGTGGCGGCTCAAAGAGGGCGAAGGCGTCAACCGGGGCGCGTCGAATCTGGTGGATCTGCGCGATGAAGGCGCGGGCAACTACGCCCTCTCGGTCAAGCACGGCGCGACGGCCTGGAAATCGTTCGACCCGGATACGAGCCGCATCTGGTGGGAAGACGTGGGCGTGCATCAAAACCTGACCCACGGCGTCCATCCTGATCCCATCAGCGGGGCGCACTGCTGGCTGCAAAAAGCCACCAACGTCCGCAAAGCCGACCCCGACGACCGCCACGGCGACGTCCACGTCGATATCAACAAATCGATGGACATCTACCGCCAATGGGTAGCCCTGACCCGCTCGGCGGTCGATCACAGCCCGGACGGTTTGCGGCGGCCTTACTGGTTCAAACGCCCGCTCAAGCCCGTCAAGGAGGCGTATGCGCTGCCGGAGGAGCCGTTTGGGAGACAGGTAGAATCCGATATAGACACCGCCTTTACCTGATCAAGCCTGTAAAGATCGACGTCTTGTAAGACTCAGGTTGAGACTCAACGGGCTGTCAAACCCTCTTGATAAAGACGCACAAACCGTACCCGCTATAGACTAATGAAGATGCCTGTGCGCTTACAGTTTACTCAGAATATATCTATTACCTGATCTTCGCCTTGATTGCGCATGACGTTGATCCTTGTTGGGGAGGCATCGTACACGATGTCGCTGATGCTGATGTCGTAGGTGCGGGTTCCCGCGACACGAACACAGCAAACAGTGCGATCTATGTTATAGGCATTGATGTATAACACGCCGGTCTCGTCTGGAGATGTCTCCATACCGCACCGGGGATCCGGTTTATCTGCCAGAATAAAGGTCTTGTCGCCGTATTGGCGGATTTTATTTTCAACAACATTGACAGGTTGAGCCGGGATGTCTCCTTCGTTAGATTGCTTGGTCAGATGATCGACGCCCACTCCAACGGCGATCAGCAGAACAATACCAATCTTGAGTTTCAGAAACAGCACCTTTTTTTTCGGTGTCATTTCCTAATTACCTCCCTCCGATGTCAAAGCAGTGTACGGGGGTAGCTCTGTGCTTCGGAGTCCTGTGAAAAAAAACCCTGCTGGCCGTCCGACCGCGATTCCAGTCTCGTCGCTAGCTTTCATGTAAGCACTTGCTTAGCATGGCCTCATTTTTGTGGCCTGCTTCAGCCCATCTACCTTACCAGGAGAGCAAACGCCAGCCCCAACCATGCCCGCCTCTGCCACCCTCATAGATATTCTGGTCCCCATCCTCTTCATCATAATTGGTGTCGTCCCAACCTTCATTTACTTTAAGGATAGGAACACTAAACCCAGACCGCTTTTCGTTATTCTTCAGGTCGTCCTCCCATCAAGGCGCTCAAACATCAAACGATATAGGCTCTATGTCATATTCTGCAATGGAAGCGAGAAAAAGCTCAGCATGGACCATCTCAAAGATGGGTTCCCGACCATCACGTTTCCGCCAGAGTGCCGGATCTTACACTGCAGCCAACCGACACGTTTTCCAAAAACGCGCGACTTCGAGAAGGAACTAAACGGGCAAAGAATCGAATTACTTTTCGAGTTTTTAGGGCACGAAGATGCTTTCCTCATCTCTATAGATTATGAAGCTACCGCGTCCGGCTCCCACTTACCCGAGTTTCCTGACGTTTTTGAAAACACGGAGCCTGTAAAGATCGTGAACTGGAAACACATGAACAAAGTGCATGATTACGGAGCTGTCGTCCTTTTTCTGGTAGCCAGCATGATTTCGTACTGGCTTATGATGAGTGACTTTAGTGTAGCGAGTCTCGCCTACGGTATGGCCTTTTTGTTATCGCTCTTTGCCTTCATGTGTTTCCTCATCGAACTACTTAACAATCACACCGGAGCCATTCCCGACGCTGCGAAAGAATACCTTGCAGGTAAAGGCACGTCGTACATACGACGCCGAAATTTTCCAGCAAGATAGCCGTACCGACGACAATCATGCCCGCCCTTCGCGCTTGGCTTCATTGACCAGATCCGGGAGTGTCTTGCCGATCTTCCGGTTGAGCGCTTCCGCTTCGGCAATGAGTGCCTCCGCATCACGCTCCTTCAGTTTTTCTTTCTTGACAGTCAGCGTAGGCATAGCGATGAAATCAAGATAGATGGTGGCTTATTGCAACCATTCCGGTAGCATCAGATCGTACTTTACGTCCTATCGCGTCGTTCCTCACAAACAGCAACCAGGCCATCATGGCAAACCTTGTGGGGTCTCCCCCCACAGAATCCTTCGCAGTTTACCCCACGGCAAGAGCACCGTGGCTTTGCGATATTATGATCCCATTTTCGTGCCAATCGCACCGGCAAGCCCTCCCATGCCCCCAAGCACGCTCCTAATACCTGATCAGGCCGAACCGGCTACGTCCACGGAAGTGGTCTGCGCAATCGATTTAGGCAGCAAAAACTTCAAGCTCGTACGCGGCTATCAGAATAACGGGCGCTTGCATACGACGCTGGTGGAAAAAATTACGCTGCATCTGGGCATCGAGGTCAATGAATCCGGGGGCATCATTCGCCCCGAAAAACTCGCAGAAATAGAGACAGCCCTTAACGCCGTTATCGAGTCTTGCCAGTGCCAGGGAATCAATACCGTCCTCGCCATCGCCACCAACGCCATCAGCCAGACGACCAACAACGGCGAGGTCGTGGCGCTGGCCCGGAAGCTCGGCATCGATCTGGAGATTGCCGACGGGCGGCGCGAGGGCGAAGTGGGCTATCTCGCCGCCACGCTGGGCGAGCCCAATCGTCTGGTGGCCGAGTTGGGAAGCCGTAGCTGCCAGATCGCCTGGGACGCCGGCGCGGAGATCGCCGTGACGCCGCTCTCGTTCGGATATCGCCGCCTTTACAGAGCGTTTTTCGAGGCGGCGGCCACGTTCGGCGACGGCGCTACGGCCATGCGCTCGTTTTTAGCGGATCGTCTTCCGCCCCTGCCGCGCTCTACCGCAGCCTTTGTGGCGCTGGCGGCTAATTCGCTGGCCGGTTTTGTGCTGGGAAAAGAAAAACGCGCCGTCAGCAACCTGCCGCTCGCCAGAGAAGCCCTCACCCGCAGACTCGATGCGATGACACAGTGGCCGAAGACGGATTTTGAATACTTCAAACACCACATCCCGAAAGCCAACAAGATCTTATCCGGCCTCGTTTTCATGGATATCATGCTGGAAGAATCCGGCCACGACGAAGTGCTCATCGCCGAAGCTGAACTCCCCGTCGGCCTGATCGTGGAATACTTCAACCGTTCGGATTACGATTTTGGATTTTAGATTTTGGATTTTGGATTGGGTGCTGCTATTCCTCCAATGGCACACGGATGAACGCGGATTAGACGGATTTACACGGATTTTTGTCGGCAGCAACAGGATCAACCCTGGCAGCGTTGAGCGAAACAGCCTGTCGAGGACGATCCTGTCGCTGCCGGCAAATCAGATCCGCGAAAATCCGTACCATCCGCGTCATCCGCGTGCCATTACAAGAAGCAAGCTTCCAATCCAAAATCCAAAATCCAAAATCTAAAATCCTCGTGGGGCCTTCCCCCACAGCAGTGGTCTCGTTTCCCCCGCAGCAGCAGTGTTAAACGATTGCGATGTTGTTCACAATTTGGTAATGATTTCTTAACATACCCCACCGCCATAAAGGATGGATACTGAAGAAACAGTGCGTGAGGAATTCAAACCATCCAAAACCAGGGAGGTGCTTTATGGGCCAGCGAAAACAACTCTCGAAGATCACCAATGCAGTAACAGGCATTCTCGGCGGCGAGATAAAAGGCAAAAAGCTCAAAAAGGAGAAAGCGCTCAAGCGATTCATCAAAAAAATGGAAGCGCGTCGCAAAGAGATCAAAAAAGAACTCGACAGAGGCGGGCTCAAGAAAGACCGGGAGAAAATTCTCAGAAACCACCTCGATACGCTGGATACACAAATCAAAAAAGCCCGAAAAATCCTCGACGCGATGTAACCGCCTAACCCGATTGCCGCAACACCATGGAAGGCTCCCTCGACACCTTCACGATCTTGATCGGCCTCTTCGGCGGGCTGGCCATCTTTCTGTTTGGGATGGAACAGATGACCGACGCGCTGAAGCTGCTGGCCGGCGGCGGTATGAAAAAGCTGCTGGCCCGCCTGACCACCAACCGCTTCAGCGCCGCCTTCGCCGGGGCCTTCGTCACGGCGGTGATCCAATCGTCTTCGGTGACGACGGTGTTGGTCGTGGGCTTCATTTCGGCGGGGTTGATGTCGCTGGCGCAATCGATTGGGATCATCATGGGCGCCAACATCGGCACGACGGTCACGGCGCAGATCATCGCTTTCAAGATCACGAAATATGCGCTGGTGATGGTGGCCATCGGGTTCGGGATGCTCTTCGTGTCGAAGAAAGAGAAGATCAAGCAGTACGGCACGATGCTGATGGGGCTGGGACTGATCTTCTTCGGGATGCAGTTGATGAGCGACGCCACACGCCCGCTGCGCGAGTATCAGCCGTTCATCGACCTGATGCGGGATATGGAAAACCCGGCGCTGGGCATCCTGATCAGCGCAGCCTTCACCGGCATCGTCCAGAGTTCGTCGGCCACTACCGGGGTGATTATCGTGCTGGCTGCACAGGGTTTTGTTACGTTGGAGGCAGGTATTGCGCTGGCCTTCGGGGCCAACATCGGCACGTGCGTGACGGCGCTGCTGGCGGCTATCGGCAAGCCGCGCGAGGCGGTGCAAGCGGCGGTGGTCCACATCTTGTTCAACATCCTCGGCGTGTTGGTCTGGCTGGGCCTGATCGATCAACTGGCCGAGGTCGTGCGCGTCATCTCGCCGAAGGCAGCGCCCGGGCTGGACCCCCTCGCCGTGATGCAAGCCGAGACGCCGCGCCAGATCGCCAACGCGCACACGATCTTCAACGTGGCCAATACGATTATCTTCATCTGGTTCACCACGCCGATAGCCTGGCTGGTGCAACGCCTGGTGCGCGAACGCCCCAAGAAAGGCCCCGAAGAAATCAAACCACGCTACCTCGACGACATCCTGCTGGACACCCCGTCGCTGGCGCTCGACCGCGTGCGGATGGAACTGCGACGCATCGGCGAGCGGGCTTCGGGGATGGTCTCCAGAGCATTGCAGGTGGCGCTGCACGGCAGCAAAGAAGACCTCGAAGCCCTGGCCAGAGACGACGACGAGGTCGATACGCTCTACGATTACATCGTGGCCTACCTCGGCAGGCTTTCTCAGGAAAGTTTGCAGGTCCGGCAGTCGGCGCAGCTCTACACCTACATGAGCGCCGCCAACAACATCGAGAACGTCGCCGACATGATCGAGACCAACATCGTCGAGGCCGGCATGACCCGGCTGCGCAACAACGTGCAGGTGAGCCAACAGACCGAAGAGGTCTTGATGGCGCTTCACGAGAGAGTCAATTGGGCCGTGCAGCTCGCCATGGAGTCGCTCGATGCGTCGGATCTGAGCATGGCCGAGAAAGCCATCGGCGCCAAGGAGGAGATCACCCGCCTGGCCAACGAGGCCGAGAATCACCTGGCCCTCCGGCTGGCGGCTGATGATGAAGACCGTCTGGTGCTCTATCGTATCGAGTCGGAGATCATCGAATACCTCAAGCGCGTATATTACTTTGCCAAACGCATTGCCAAGGCGGTTGTGGAGGCCGAAATGAGCGACCTGACGGAGGAAGCCGAGAAAGCGCTGGAGCAGGTGCTGGCGCCCTGAGTTTAGGTGTTTTGGTGTTTTAGTGTTTTGGTGTTTTAGTTAACCTGACTCAAACACTAAAACACTATAATACTAAAACACCAAAACACCCCACCCGCGCAAACGCCTTGCAATAAACCGAACAACCGATAGCCCCACCCACCCCAATCGAACACCATCGCGACGAGGCCGCATTATGGCGAAGGACAAGACGGACAAGCTGGTGGAGCCGGAGCAAGAGAACGGGCAGGCAAAGAAGACGAAGAAAAAGAAAAAGCTCGGCAATGAGACGTACTTCAAGGAGTTGAGCAAGCTCCACGTCAAGCTTGCCAAGTTGCAACGCTACATTCGGACGGAGGGGCTGAAGGTGGTGGTGCTCTTCGAAGGGCGCGACGCCGCCGGCAAAGGCGGCACCATCAAGCGTATCACCGAGCCGCTCAACCCCCGCGTCGTCCGTGTGGTGGCGCTGGGCAAACCCACCGAACGGGAGCAAACGCAGTGGTACTTCCAACGCTACGTGCCGCACCTGCCCGCGGCCGGCGAGATGGTGCTCTTCGACCGAAGCTGGTACAACCGCGCCGGCGTCGAACGCGTGATGGGCTTTTGCACCGACGCCGAGTATCGCGAGTTCTTACGCTCGTGCCCGATGTTCGAGCGCATGTTGATCTACTCCGGCATCATCCTGATCAAGTACTGGTTTTCGGTGAGCGCCGAAGAACAGGAACGGCGCTTCAAAAAACGCATCAAAGACCCCACCCGGCGCTGGAAAATCAGCCCGATGGACCTGGAGTCGCGCGCGCGCTGGGTGGAGTACTCCCGCGCGAAAGACCAGATGTTCCTCTACACCGACATCCCCCAGGCGCCCTGGTACGTCGTCGATTCGAACGAGAAAAAGCGCGCCCGGCTCAACTGCATCCACCATCTGCTCAGCAAGATCCCCTACGAAAACATCGAGCCCCCCCCGATTGAACTGCCCGAATTGCAAGGCGACATCGGCTACCTGCGCCCCCCGATAGACACGCAGCACTTCGTCCCCAAAGTCTACTAATGGTGAATAGTGAAAGGATAAGGGCGAATGGGTTGGGCCGGCACCCCTTCACTCTTAGCAATTCCCTATTCTCCATCCGCGATTTTTTGTAGGGTTTTTACCCACACGAAATCGCACGATTTGCTGACCTTGCAGGTAGGACAATGTCTGTCCCCTGTCTTTCGTAAAACTCCCGATCCTGACCCCCGAACGGATCGGGAAGGTACCCCTTGCCTGCCGCAAGCGGCTGCCCTCACCCAGTCTAAGGAGGTCTCTTCTATGTCTGACCTGATCGACCCGAAACACCACGCCACTCTGAAACACCTGGCCGCCAAAAGCCCAAGCGCCCCCGTACGACGGCGAGCCGCTCTCTTGTTGCATTACGACGCCGGCCTCGCAACCGCCGAGGTAGCCCAGAAGGTCGGGCTCTCGGTCAGTAGCGTGCTGCGCTGGCGCAGGCTCTATCGCGAGCAAGGGATGGGCATCTTCCCGGCCACCGAAGACCAACCGGCCCCTAAACCGGCTCGCAAACCGGCTGCCAAACCGGCCCCCGAACCGGCTCCTGCCGAAACCGCTTCGAAAACCGCTTCGGAAACCGACGCCCAACCGAAGGAACAAGAAAGCGGCAAGGCCAAAAAGGCTAAAGCCAAAAAAGGCAAAAAAGACAAGGCCAAAGCCAAAAAAGGCAAAGGCAAAAAAGACAAAGCCAAAAAAGGCAAAGCCAAAAAGGACACAGGCAAAAAAGGCAAAGCCAAAAAGGACAAGGCTAAAAAGGCCAAAGCCAAAAAAGGCAAAGCCAAGAAAAAAACCGGGAAGAAGGCGAAACCATAGACCTTATGAGGTAAAACGCCATGAAGGGTTTGACAGCAAAAGATGTGATGACGCCCCACGTACTGCCAGCCCGGGCAGACTGGCCTATCGAACGCCTGGCAGAGTTCCTCATCGAGAACGACATCTCAGGCGCACCGGTAACCTCGGAGTACGGCGCCCTGATCGGCGTCGTGTCGTTGACCGATATCGTGCGGCATGAAAGCCTGCATCAACGCGAACCGCAGACGAAACAAACGCACGATTACTACCTGCCCGTGCTCGAATACCAGTACGCCGAGGAGGAGATGGCAACGTTTCGCGTCGACGGCGGCTCGGAGGTGACCGTGCGCGACATCATGACGCCGATGATCTTTCAGGTTGAGGAAGACGTCCCCGTGCAAGAGGTGGCTGATAAGATGATTCGGGGCCGCATCCACCGGGTCTTCGTCACGCGGGGCGACAACGTCGTCGGCATCATCACGGCTTTAGGGTTGCTTGATGTGTTGCGAAAGGCGTAAATATTAACAGACATCAACCCTATTTTCACATTTCGATAATTTCATTGTGTTAACAATTTCTTAACATGATATAGAGGCCGGGCTCATCGATGAGCCCGGCCTCTATGCCCCCATCTCGACGCACCAACCAACGCCGGGTCTTATCGGAACACGCTTGCTCTGCCAGGAGAGCCGTCCCCCACCGGTATCATAGTATTCGACAAAAAAACTCCATGCGAGTCCGAAGGCCATGATGCGAGGCACCGCTCAATTCGCCGTCCCTCCCGAAACCAACGTTGATGACGTGCTGGCTGTGGTGCGCCGGCACTTTACGTTCCGCGCGGCCCGGTCAACGCCGTGCCTGCGCCGCTATTTTGATAGTTTCGACTGGCTTTTGTACAACACCCAAACGACGATTTACCAGGAGACGCTGGGCAAACAAAAGCACCTCCACTGGCAACCCCTCGACGACGGCCCGCCGACGCACTCGCTGGCTACCGCCGAGACGCCGCGCTTTGCCACCGATCTGCCGCCGGGCCGCTTCTGCGACGATTTGACGCCGGTGCTGGGCTATCGGGCGCTGCTGCCCCTGGCCGATGTGCAGTATCGCCGGCGGGTCTTCCGCGTACTCAACAAAGACAAGAAGACCATCGCCCGGCTCATCGTCGAAGAAAACGCCGTCGTCACCAACTCCACCAGCGACCACAAAGCGTCGCTGGGCGCGATGCTGCGGGTGATGCCCATCAAGGGCTACGAAAACAAAGCGCTGGACCTGGGCCGGCTCTTACGAAAAGAAGTGGGCTTGCCCGACCACGACACCCCCCTGCTGCTCGATGCGCTCGACGCCCTCGGGCACACGCCGGGCGGTGCCACCGGCAAAAAAGACCCTGTCCTCGACCCGGCTCTGCGCGCCGATGAAGCCGTCCGGCTGCTGCTGCGGTCGCTTCTGGAAACCATCGAAATCAACGAACCCGGCGTCCGGGCCGACATCGACACCGAATTCCTGCACGACTTCCGCGTGGCGGTCCGGCGCACGCGGTCGGTGCTGGGCCAGCTCAAAAGCATCCTGCCGCCGGACGTGCTGGCGCACTACCAGCCCGAATTCAAATGGCTCGGCGGCGTCACCGGCCCTACGCGCGACCTCGACGTGTATCTGCTCAAGTTCGAGACCTACCAGTCGTGGGTGCCGCCGAGGGTACGGGAAGACCTGGAACCGCTGCGCGACTTTCTGAAGGTCCAGCAACGCCGCGAGCAGGCCCGGCTCGTCGAGGCCTTAGATACGCCCCGCTACCGCGCGCTGCTCGAAGGCTGGCGGGCCTTCCTCGACGGTCCCGCGCCGGAGCCGCCGCCCTCGCCCGAGGCCGCGCGTCCAGTGCTGGAGGTTGCGTCGGCGCGCATCTGGCGCACCTATAAAAAAACCCTCAAAGAAGGCCGGGCCATCATCAACAACCCCGACGCTCCGGCTGAGGCCTTGCACCAGTTGCGGATTCGGTGCAAAAAGCTCCGCTACCTGCTCGAACTCTTCCGCAGCCTGTATCCGCCCAAAGCCCTTAAGCGGTTGATCAAAGCGCTCAAAAAATTGCAGGACAACCTGGGCGATTTTAACGACTTCGAGGTGCAACAAGACACGCTCCAGCAGTTTGCCGCTCAGATGAAGCATGAAGGCCAAACGGAAGTCGATACCTTTCTGGCGATGGGGCGGCTCGAAGCCTACATGGCGCAACGTCAAGACGAAACCCGTGAAGCCTTTGCCGAACGCTTCCTGCGCTTCGCCGACCCGAAAAATCAGGAGCAGTTTAGAGCCTTGTTCAAATGAACACCATTGCAGTCTACAACCTCAAAGGTGGCGTCGGCAAAACGTCTGCTGCCATCAACCTGGCCTATCTTTCTGCCCGGGACGGCCATCGGACGCTGCTCTGGGACCTCGACCCGCAAGGCGCCGCTACGTTCTATTGCCGCATCAAACCCAAGGTCAAAGGCGGCGCGCAGAAGATCGTTCAGCACAAACGCAACCTCGACCCGGCCATTCGCGGCACCGACTTCGACAACCTCGACCTGCTGCCGGCTGACTTTTCCTATCGAACCTTCGACAGCACCCTCGACGCCACGAAGAAACCCGTCCGGCATCTGGCCTCGCTGCTCAAACCGCTCAAAAAAGAGTACGACCACCTGATCTTCGACTGCCCCGACGGCCTGGCTACGCTCTCGGAAAGCGTCTTCTTCGCCGCCGATCTGCTGCTGATCCCGGTGATCCCTACCACGCTCTCGCTGCTGACGTTCGATCAGGTCAAAAAACACCTCAAAAAGAAGACGAAAAGGCCGCCGCTGACGCTGCCGTTTTTCAGCATGGTCGACCGGCGCAAACGCCTGCATAAGGAGATCTGTGCCGAATATGCCAACGGCAAAGACGGCTTCCTGAAGACGACCGTCCCGTTTGCCAGCGCCGTCGAACGCATGGGCGTCGAACGCGCGCCGCTGCCCAGCTACGACCGCCGCAGCACTGCCACCCGCGCCTACCAGGCGCTCTGGGAAGAGGTGAAAGAAAAGATGTAGGGTGGGCCGGGGGGATGCTGCCCGTCGAGCAACTTCTGTACGAATCGGCAGTTGACAGACCAAACCCGCGACCCGGCAACTCATCTCCCTCGATCTTATGAGCATCCTTGCCGTGTATAACTTCAAGGGCGGGGTCGGCAAAACGTCCTCTGTGGTCAACCTGGCCTATCTTTCCGCTCAGGAACAGACCCTTACGTTACTCTGGGACCTGGACGCGCAGGGCGCTTCGACCTTCTACTTTGGCAGCAAACCGGGCGCCAGCAGGAACAGCAAGAAGCTGGTCCGGGGCAGGTATGAGTTCTTTGACTCGATCCGTGGCTCCGGCTTCCCCAACCTCGATCTGCTGCCCGCCGATTTCTCCTTCCGGCACCTGGATCACGAACTCCTCGCCACGAAGAAACCCCTCCAACGTCTGAAAAAACTGCTCCAGCCGCTCCACGAATCCTACGGCCACGTATTCCTGGACTGCCCGGACGGCCTGTCTACGCTCACCGAGAACATCATCTTCGCCGCCGACGTGCTCCTGATTCCGGTGATCCCGACTACGCTCGCCCTACGCACCTACGGCCAGATCCGGGCGTATCTGGATCAGACCTGGAAAGCGCATCCTCCCGTGTTGCCGTTCCTCTGCATGGTAGACCGGCGCAAAAAGCTGCACAAGGAGATCTGCGCCGAGTACGCCGGCGGCAAAGACGGTTTCCTCACCACGACGATCCCCTTTGCCAGCGCCGTCGAACGCATGGGCGTCAAACGCGCGCCGCTGCCGAGCTACGACCACCGCAACCGCGCCACACTCGCCTACCAGGCACTCTGGGAAGAGGTGAAGGGGAAGTTGTAGTTCTTGGTGTTTTGGTGTTTTCGGGCATGTTGGCAAACGTGATCGTCGAAGAAGCCCCGTAGGGGCGGCCTGTTTGTAGAAAACAGCCCTTGCCTAAAAATAAGCCCCGTAGGGGCGGCCTGTTCAACGAGGATTTGCTGGATTCTTTTGAACAGGCCGCTCCGGAGCCTGCCCCCGCGAAGGCGGGGGGAGCTTGTTGTTTTTTAACGCTTTTTGCTACAAACAGGACGCCCCTACGGGGCTGCATAATTCGGGATGACTCATGGTTCCAGACACACCCTAAAACACTAAAAAACCATAACACTAAAACACTCACTGCGGCGCACCCTGCACCGCCAGATTCTTGTTTTTATACCGTTTGTCCTCGGTGATTTCCCGACCCAGCCAGGGCGGCGTGGGGAAGACAGCGCTGGCTTCCTGAGATGGAAATTCTACCTCGGCGGTGAGCAAGCCGGCGAGGGTGCCGCTGTAGACGTCCAGTTCGATGACATAGTCTTCGTAGGCGATGTCGTAGCGTATTTTTTCGACACGGCGGCCCTTGGTCAGGGGCCAGAGGGTCTCGAACTGCGCGCGGGTCAGCAGGATTTCCGCTTCGATGCGCTGGAGGCCTGCGCCGCGTTTGATGGTCTGAAAAAAACGATCCCCCTTTTGACGAATCCGGACCTCTGTGCCGTCAGGATCCAGGGCGAGGTAGCCCTGACGGATAGCTTCGTGGGGATACCGATCCAGGCCGGGCGGCACCGCGCCGACGAGAAATTTGCGCTCGATCTCAAAAGATGTGGGTTCTGTCTTTTTTTCGGTCATAATTTTGGAAAAAGCGTCAGGTTTGAGGCGGCGTTCCATGGAATAAACAGCACGCTGTGTTATGTTACTACCCTCGGCCTCTGTTTCGCTGTATCGGATGGGCACGATACGGTGAAGCAAAATGACAAATGAGCAAACGGGCAAATGAGCAAACGGGCAAATAGACAAATCAATCTATTATTTGCAATTTGCCCCTTTACCATTTGCCCCTTTACCATTTGCCCCTTTACCATTTGACCTATCTCCATCAAATCACCGCCCAACGATGAGCATCATCGTCACTGATCCGGTTGAGCAGACCCGTGTGCCCTTTTTGCGCGGCATCCTGACGCGGTCGTTGCAGAATGTAGGGTTGTCTTTTACCGAAGCCTACGAGATCGCCAATCAAATCCGCAAGAACCTCAACGGGGATGCAGAACTCACCACGGACGACCTGACGGCCATGGTGGTCGATCTGTTGAAAGAGAAAAACTACGAAGACGCCCTGGAACGCTACGGCAAAAGCCCCCCGCCGATGCCCATCCAGATCGTTGATCGGGGTGAACAACCCCAGCCTTTTTCGAAGGGCCGCCTGTCTCAATCGCTCGAAATATGCGCGTTTCCGTCCGGAGAGCGGTATCGCATCACGTCGGCTATTGAGCAGCAATTGCTCAACGACGGCGCCGCGGAGATAACCTCGACCGAGTTGGCAGCCTTTACGCATCGATACCTGCTGGAGCATGAGCCGCCGGAGATGGCCCAGCGGTATCTGGTCTGGGTCGAATTTGCCCGGAGCGGCAAGCCGCTGATCTTGCTTGCCGGCGGCACGACAGGCTGCGGCAAGAGCACCGTCAGTTCGGAAATCGCCCACCGGCTCAACATCGTCCGGACGCAGTCTACCGACATGTTGCGCGAGGTGATGCGTCTGATGATTCCGGAGCGGCTACTGCCGGCGCTGCACGTCTCGTCGTTCAATGCCTGGCAGACGCTGCCTTCGAGCAACGAAAACCCGACCTCGTTCGAGACCCACTTCGTCGATGGCTACCTCACGCAGGCCCGCGAGGTGGCCGTCGGCATTGAGGGTGTGATTCACCGGGCCGAGCATGAACAGCTCTCGCTGATCCTCGAAGGCATCCACGTCAACCCGGCGTTGCAAGAGAGGCTGATGCATCAGACCAACGCCATCGTGGTGCCGTTCATTCTGGCGGTGTTGAAACGCAAACAGCTTCGCAAACAACTCCAGGGACGCGGCCAGCAAGTGGCCTCGCGGCGGTCGGAACGCTACCTGGAGCATTTCGATGAGATCTGGGAGGTGCAATCGTTTTTGCTGGCCGAAGCCGACCGGCACCAGATCCCCATCATCCCCAACGTCGAGATCTCCGAAACCGTCCGTCTGGTGATGGAAACCATCGCAGACCGGCTGGCCCAGGAATACACCGGCACGCCGGAGGTGGTTTTTGCCGAGCCGTGAATTGTGAAACACGACACGAGCCGCAGGCGACTGACGAAGTAAACGTAAAACTGTGATGTAACAGGGATGCTGATAAAGTGCCCTGATTACCTATAAAAAACCTCTTTACAGTTTTACGCCCTACCCCCACCAAAGAGCAGAAGACGGCACCCCCCATGGAGACTTACAAAGGCGTCATGATTCTCCTCGACGGCCTCGGCGACCGACCGGCGGCGGCGCTCGGCGGGCAGACCCCGCTCGAAGCGGCCCGTACGCCCAACATGGACCGGCTGGCGGCCTCCGGCTTGTGCGGGCTCGTGAGCCTGCTGACGTCGTGGGTGCCCGTCGAAACCCAGACCGGGACGGGGCTGTTGCTGGGGCTGGCGCGCAAGGACATCAAGAAAATGACGCGAGGCCCCGTCGAAGCCGCCGGCGTGGGCCTGCCGCTGCACGAGGGCGACGTGGCGCTGCGCTGCAACTTTGCCACGCTGCGCCCCAACGGCACCACTTTCGATATCCTCGACCGGCGCGCGGGACGTATCGCCCAGGACACCGATGTGCTCAGCAGCCACCTCGACGGGATGGATCTCGGCGGCGGCATTACGGCGCAGGTGTGCGCAGCGACCGAGCACCGGGTGGTTCTGGCGCTCTCCGGCCTGGCCCTCTCCGACGCCGTCACCGACACCGATCCGGGCGCCGGGCGCGCTGCCGAAGGCGTCTTGCCCTGCCGGGCGCGTGATCCGGACGACGAGCCGGCTGCGCGCACCGCCGGGGCGATCAACACCTTCGTCCGCCAAAGCTACGAGGTGTTAAAGGGCCACTCGGTGAACCGGGCACGCGCGGCGCAAGGCCTGCCGCCGGCCAACGGCCTGATCACCCGGGGCGCCGGGCAGGTGACGCCGGTGCGCAATCTGGTGGCCCATCTGAAGCTCAAGGCGGCCCTGGTCACGGGCGAAGCCACCGTCCGCGGCCTGGGACGCCTCTTCGGCTTCGACGTGATCGACCATGCAGCCTTCACCGGACGGAGCCAGACCAACCTCGACGCCAAGATCGCCGCGGTGCAAGACGCCCTGGTAAGCCACGATCTGGTCTTCCTCCATATCAAAGGCACCGACACCCGCTCGCACGACCGCGACGCCGCCGGCAAAAAAGCCTTGATCGAACAAATCGATGCGGCCCTCACCCCCTTGCTCCACCCCGGCCTGGTCGTAGCCGTCACCGGCGATCATTCGACGGATTCGACGCTGGGCGTCCACACGGGCGATCCGGTGCCGGCGTTGCTGGCGGCGCCTCACATCCGCACCGACGCCATCGCCTCGTTTTCAGAGACAGCGTGCATGCGCGGCGGCCTCGGGCACCTCTCGGCCACGTCGTTCCTGTGCGCGATGCTCGATCACATGAACCAGATGCACAGCTACCGCCCACACGAGCATTTCTTCTTCTAATGAATTTTGACGGTCGAACTCGGTAACGTTTGCGCCAGACCGACGTGTCTCGTCTTGATCAGCGTTGGCGTGTCAAAATTCATAAGGGCGAATTGCATTCAAGCACTATTTGCCATTTGCCTTTTGCCTTTTGCCATTTGCCATTCCCAACTATCCTTTCGTCACTTGCGCGTAGACGCTTTCGGGGAGTTGGTTGAGCGGCAGCACGACGGCGCCCATGACGTTCATGCCCAGGGCGGCTTCGGGAAAGGCCTTGACGATGAGCGAGCGGGCCAGATCGCGATTGGCTTTGTAGAAGGCCTCGACAGCCGCCCGGCGTTCTTGCACCCCTTCAAACTTTTTGTCGAGTTCGTCGGAGAGCACCCGTTCGCATACATTGCCCCACCACCCCTCGTCATCTCGCTTGAAATTGTTATGCGAGCCCATGAAATTCAGCGGCTCATAGGCGGCATAGCGCACCTCGCCGTCGAGCAGGTTAACCCGGCACGTAATGCGGAACGTGCCGGCATCGGTGACGACGTCCTTTGACGTTTCAGAACTAAATGGCGAGACCATGGCGCCCGTACCAGTGTGGGGGTGTAGGGCTAGTTAGATAACAACATTTCTAAGCGGATTATTGACAGGAAATACGCCCTTCTTGCGTGGGGAAATACCTTACGAACGTTAAAGGGGCAGGTGATCAAATGGGCAAATCGGCAAAGGGCAAATCGGCAAATGAGCAATCCAGCACCATTTTGCCATTTGCCTTTTGCAATTTGCCACTTTAGCGTATCATCCTACCCTAAGCCCCCGTCGCTCCACATGATCACCCTAAACAGTACACTTCCCTTTACGAAACGACGCCGATGCCCTCAGACATCCTACCCGGTCGGAGCTTTCCGCTGGGCGCCACCGTCTTTCCCGAAGGCGTCAACTTTTGCGTGATGTCGAAGAACAGCTACGCGCTGGAGTTGCTGCTCTTCGACGACGTAGACGACGGCAAGCCGGCGCGGGTGATCCGGCTCGATCCCCGGCAAAACCGGACGTTTTACTACTGGCACGTCTTTGTGCAGGGCATCAAAGCGGGGCAACTCTACGGATACCGCGCCTACGGGCCGCACGCGCCCGAACGGGGCCTGCGCTTCGACGGCGACAAGGTGCTGCTCGATCCCTACGCCCGCGCTGTGGCCGTCGGCAAAAACTACGACCGCGCCGCCGCCGCCCGCCCCGGCGACAACGCCGCCCACGCCATGAAAAGCGTCGTGGTCAACCTCTGGACCTACGACTGGGAAGACGACCGGCCCCTGAATCGCCCGTTTTCCAACACGGTCATTTACGAGATGCACGTGGGCGGCTTCACGCGGCATCCGAACGCCGGTGTCGCGCCGGAGAAACGCGGCACCTATGCCGGGTTGATCGAAAAAATACCGTACCTCAAGGCGCTCGGCGTCACGGCGGTGCAACTGCAACCCGTCCAGCAATTCGACGAGCAGGATGCCTTCGGCGGGCGCGCGAATTACTGGGGCTACAGCCCCATCGGCTTTTTTGCGCCGCACAGCGCCTATTCTTCGCAAAGCGATCCGCTGGGGCCGGTCAACGAATTTCGCGACATGGTCAAGGCGTTGCACCGGGCCGGCATCGAGGTCATCCTCGACGTGGTCTTCAACCACACTGCCGAGGGCGACCACCACGGGCCGACGCTTTCGTTCCGGGGGCTGGCCAACCGCGCCTATTATTTGCTCGACAAAAACCGGGCGTTGTATGCCGATTATACCGGCACCGGCAACACACTCAACGCCAACCAATCCATCGTCCGCCGCCTGATCCGCAAATGCCTGCGCTACTGGGTCTCGGAGATGCACGTAGACGGCTTCCGCTTCGACCTGGCCTCGGTGATGTCTCGCGACGAGGAAGGCCGTCCGCTCAAGAGCCCGCCTATCCTCTGGTCTATCGAGTCGGAGCCGACGCTGGCCGGCACCAAGATCATCGCCGAAGCCTGGGATGCCGGCGGGCTTTATCAGGTCGGCTCGTTCGTGGGCGACCGCTGGGCCGAACTCAACGGCAAGTTTCGCGACGACGTGCGCCGCTTCGTCAAGAGCGACACCGGCACCGTCCCCGATCTGGCCGCGCGCATCGCCGCCAGCCCCGACCTCTATCCCCAACCCGACCGCGGCCCCAACCGGAGCATCAACTTCATCACCAGTCACGACGGCTTCACCCTGGCCGACCTCGTCTCGTACAACCAGAAACACAACCTCGACAACGGCGAAGACAACCGCGACGGCGACACCGTCAACCATAGCTGGAACCACGGCATCGAAGGCCCTACCGACGACCCGGGCATCGAAGCGCTACGCCTGCGGCAGATCAAAAATTTCCTGACCGTCCTGTTGACGGCGCAGGGCACCCCGATGCTCTTGATGGGCGACGAGGTGCGCCGCACGCAACGCGGCAACAACAACGCCTATGCGCAAGACAACGAAATAAGCTGGTTCGACTGGGATCTCGTGGAAAAAAATGCGGGCCTGCTCCGCTTTGCCCGCGGCCTGATTCATCTCAACCAAAACCACCAGATCTTCCAGCAACATCGATTTTGGAAGATCCACGACGGCGACGCGACGCCCGATCTGGCCGGCCCGCCCCCGGTCTTCGAACCGAGGCGCACCCGCGCCGACATCGACGTCAACCGGGAGCAAGACCGCCTCTGGCACGAGGAGATCTTTCGGATGAAAACCGAGGAAGAGGCACACCCGGCCCGTATCGTCTTCCACGGCACGCACCTGCATCAACCCGACACGTCCGACCACTCGCACTCGCTGGCCTACGAGTTGTACCTCCCGGAAAACGGCGAACACCTCCACGTCATCCTCAACGCCTACTGGGAGCCGCTTTCGTTCGAATTGCCCTGGGTGCCCAACGAGCATACCTGGCGCCGCCTCGTCGATACCGCCCGGCCTGCCCCCGACGACTTCTACCTCCCCGCCGACGCCCCGCCGGTAACAACACCTCACTACCGCGCCGAAGCCCGCTCAGCCGTCGTGCTAGCCGCCGGGCCACGTCGTTGACAGATTAGTCATGGGTCATGAGTCACTGGTCACTGGATTTTTATTCCCTACCAGTGACCAGTGACCTACGCCAACCGCGCCGAGTTGGAAATCCGATGAGATTGACGCCTTCCGTTCAAGTCAGCAACACACAATTATCACTGCCGAAGCCGCTGGGTTCGTAGGCGTCGGCATCGTCTTCGTTGACCCAGGTGCCGTCTTCACAGAAATAACGGAAGGCGTAGCGTTTGCCGATCTCTACCGTGGCCGAGGTGGTGTAGGTCTTGTTACTGCGCCGGATGAAACGGTTGGCCGTCGGATCCCACCCATTGAAATCGCCGACGACGGCGATCTTACCATAGGGATGATCTTCCGGCAAGACAAAGGTGACTTTCACCTGGCCGTTGCCTTTTACTTTCTGCTTGCGAATCATTGTATCCTCGTTGGCTTGGTTGTGAACTACGGGGTTGAGGCGGGCGCTTAACGCACCCGGTGGATCAGTTGCCCGAGCATATCCGGCGTGACCAAGACCACGCCCTCAGGACTGACGTAAAACCGCTCGCGGTCTTGCTTGTGATCCAGGCCGATAATCGACCCTTCCGGAATGACGCATTCCTTGTCGATCACGGTCCGGTGAATCTGGCAGCGCGGCCCAACCACCACGTTGGGCAGGATGACCGAGCGGTGAATGCGGGCATATTCTTCAATCCGTACGTTGGTAAAAAGCAGCGTATCCTCGACGTACGCCCCCGAGACGATGCAGCCGGGCGAGACCATCGAATCGACGGCCATGCCGCGGCGGCCTTCGTCGTTGAGCACAAACTTGGCCGAGGGATACTGCCGCAGCGCCGTACGGATGGGCCAGTCGCCGTCGTAGAGGTTCAATTCGGGCATCAGGCCGATGAGTTCCATGTTGGCCTGCCAGTACGAATCGACCGTCCCTACGTCGCGCCAGTACATCGAGCCGTTACTTCCGCCTCCCTGAAAGGGAAAAGCCATCACCTTGCACGTCTCGATCAGCGGCGGGATGATGTTCTTGCCGAAGTCGTGCTCCGAGGTCTGGTCGTCGGCGTCTTTGATAAGTTGATCAAAGAGAAAACCCGTGTTGAAAATGTAAATGCCCATCGACGCCAGGGCGCGATTTTCAGTACCGGGCATCGGCGTAGGCTGTTCCGGTTTTTCTTCGAACCGGATGATGCGGTGGGTTTCGTCGACGGCCATCACCCCGAACCGAGACGCCTCGTCGAGCGGCACCTCGAAGCACCCGATGGTCAGGTCGGCCCGGGTGCTGCGGTGGAAGCCGATCATCGGGCCGTAATCCATCTTATAGATGTGATCGCCGGCCAGGATCAGCACGTACTCCGGATGATACCGGCGGATGATGTCGATGTTTTGATAGACCGCGTCGGCAGTGCCGCGATACCACTGCTCGGCGATCCGCTGCTGCGCCGGCATGATATCGATGAACTCGCCCAGTTCGGCATGCAACAACCCCCATCCATGCACGATGTGCCGGATCAACGACTGCGACTTGTACTGCGTCAGCACCCCGATCTTGCGAATGCCTGAATTGATACAATTCGACAGCGGAAAATCGATGATGCGAAACGTGCCTCCAAACGGCACCGCCGGCTTGACCCGCCACTTGGTCAGGCCTTTAAGCCGGGTGCCGCGCCCGCCGGCCAGCACCAGCGCCAGCGTATACTTGATGTCGCGGCTGATATTGCGTTGAACGTCAATAAGCGCCATGGCGGGGGCACCTGAAAGAGCGGGGGATACGGATGGTGGTTCCTGAAAACTAAAACGCTGCGGGGCGTGCCTGTTGAGAGGGAAGCTACGAGATCCGAGGTAATGGATTTCCCCACATGGGCTGCTTTGAACAGCATCGAAGGGATTCTTGTGACACCGCGCCTTGTGTCCCAGCCTGTTTTATGCGATTTTGGATTTTAGATTTTGGATTTTGGATTGTTTACTTCCACCCAATTTAACAACCGAAAAAGCCGCGACGGTCGGAGCCGCTGAGGCTTGTTCGGTTGATTAAACCGGATCGAATCAAACCAATCCAAAATCCAAAATCTAAAATCCAAAATCGACCCATGGATCTCCACGAACTAGGCTGGCAGCCCGCCTTCAGCCAGGCTTTCGACGAACAGGCCGAGGCCGGCCTCGTCCCGGCGCGGGTGGCGCGGCAGAACCGGCACAACTACGTCGTCTTTGCCGAAGCCGGCGCGCTCGCGGCGGAAGTCTCGGGCAAGATGCGTGACGAGGCCCAGGCCCGCACCGATTTCCCCGCCGTGGGCGACTGGGTGGCTATCGCCGCGCGACCGGACGAAGGCGCCGCCACCATCCACGCGCTCTTGCCGCGTAAGAGCCATTTCTCGCGCAAAGTGGCCGGCGTCACCACCGAAGAGCAGGTCGTCGCCGCCAACGTCGATACGGTCTTCCTCGTCAGCGGCCTCGACCACGACTTCAACCTCCGCCGCATCGAACGCTACCTGACGCTGGCCTGGAACAGCGGCGCGCTGCCCGTCATCGTCCTCAACAAAGCCGACCTCTGCGACGACCTCGAAGGCCGCCTCGTCGCCGTCGAAGCTGTGGCGATGGGCCTCGACATCCTGCCCGTCAGCGCCGCCACCGGCGAGGGCGTCGAGGCGCTGCGGGCCTACGTCGCGCCGGGGCAGACCGTGGCGTTCCTCGGCTCGTCCGGTGTGGGCAAATCCACCCTCGTCAACCGCCTTTTGGGCGAAGAGCGCATGGCCACCACCGACGTGCGCGAAGACGACAGCCGGGGCCGCCACACCACCACCTTCCGCGAACTCATCCTCGTGCCCGGCGGCGGCGTGATGATCGATACGCCGGGCATGCGCGAACTCCAACTCTGGGCCGACGAAGAAAGCCTCTCCGCCGCCTTCGCCGACATCGAAACCCTCGCCGCTGGCTGCCACTTCCGCGACTGCGCCCACGACACCGAACCCGGCTGCGCCGTCCGCGCCGCTTTAGAGGCCGGCGATCTAGACGAACGCCGCTTCCAGAGCTACCTCAAACTCAAACGCGAACTCGAACGCCTCGCCCGCCGCCAGACCGAAGCCGGCCGCTACGAAGAGCGCCAACGCGACAAGGCGTTTGGCAAGATGTACAAGGAGGTCATGAAGCATCATCGCAAGCGGTAGTGGGCTTGGTGTGATTGTTGGGGAATTCGCGGTCGATGCACAAGCTTCGCTGAAACAAATCGCTCGCTGCCGACTTGTCGGGGTGATCTGGTAGACGACTTTAGCACCCCGCCATCGCGATGTCTCTCAAATCTACACTGCGCACCGTCATCACCGCCGGTAAGGGCGTCACCGCCGGGCTGCCGGAGGCCACGGCTGAGCGCGATCCGATTGATCTCTTCGGTGAATGGTTCGAGGCGGCCACCGAGTCGGGCATCATCCTGCCGGAGTCGATGACGCTGGCGACGTGTACGCCGGACGGACGCCCCTCGGCGCGGATGGTCTTGCTCAAAGGCTTCGACGCGCGCGGGTTCGTCTTCTACACCAACTACGGCAGCCGCAAAGCCGAGGAACTCACCCAGAACCCCTACGCGGCGCTGGTTTTTCACTGGCCTGTCTTGCAGCGGCAAGTCCGCATCGAGGGCACTGTGGAGAAGGTGATGGAAGAGGAGTCTGCCGCCTATTTTAAAACGCGCGCGCGCGGCAGCCGCATCGGCGCGTGGGCGTCTCAGCAGAGCAGCGCGCTCGAAGATCATCAGACGTTGGAAGAGCGCTTCAAGGAATACGAGAAGCAGTTCAAAGGAAGCGATGTGCCGCTGCCGCCGTTCTGGGGCGGCTTCCGCGTTGCGCCGGAGCGCATCGAATTCTGGCAAGGCCGCGCCAACCGCCTGCACGACCGGCTCGTCTTCATCCCACGCGGCGAGGGGTGGGAGACGATGCGGTTGTATCCGTAGTTTTATGAGTCGGAGAATCGGAGAGTCGGGGAGTCGGAGATTTCTTTTCTTCCCAGCCCTCGGCTCATCCCTTCCCCGGCTCTCCGACTCTCCGGCTCCCCGACTCACAAAAAGATGCCCTGGATCCAAACCATCCCCTACGCCGAAGCCACCGGGCGGCTGCGGGCTGTCTACGAACGCGTCAAAAGCCCCGGCGGGTATATCGACAACATCATGCAGGTTCACAGCTTGCGGCCGCACACGCTGAGCGGGCACATGACGTTGTACAAAAACGTCCTCCACCACACCGGCAACGCGCTGCCCAAGACGCTGCTCGAAACGCTGGGCATCTATGTGAGCCTGCTCAACGCCTGCGCCTATTGCGTCGAGCATCACTTCGCCGGACTGCGTACGCTGCTCGGCGACGACGCGCGGGCGCAGGCCATCCGCACCGCGCTGGAAACGAACGCCTTCGACGGCGTCTTCGACGAACGGGAGCAGGCCGCGCTGCGCTACGCCGAACGCCTCACCCGCGCGCCCGGCGCGATGGACGACGGCGCCGTCGCGGCGATGCGGCAGGCCGGGCTAGACGACGGCGAAATCCTCGAAATCAACCAGGTCGTCAGCTATTTCGCCTACGCCAACCGCACCGTCCTCGGCCTCGGCGTCACCACCGACGGCGACCTCCTCGGCCTCTCCCCCAGCGACTCGGACGACCCGGAAAACTGGCACCATCATTAGAATTTTTGATAAATCAAAAATTCTAAAACTTTAAGTCAGAAGCCTCCTGTATCTGGTCGATCATCCATTCTGTCAGACTCAGCCGCTCCAGCCACACCTTGATCATCCTATCCAGGCCGGGTACATCTCGCTCAGCTAAAGTCTTATAAAACGATTGCCATGCCTGAACGATTTCTTGCAACTGTGCCAGCAGCGGGTCGAGGCGGTCGTAGTCGGCGGCGGCGCGGAGGAGGTTGGCGAGCATCTGGGCGCGGGCGCCGAAGCCGCGCGGCAGGTGCTCGGCGCGACCCAGGCGACCGATGCCGGCACGGCTGAGATAGAGGCCGCTCCAGGCCGGCGTGGTCAGGTACCGGGCAATGTCTTTGAGGCCGGTTTTGGCGTCGTCGAGCAGGGCGGACGGATCAGGCAGCGGCGCGTTGGCGGGCGCGGCCTCGTCCGGCGGCCCGAGCCCCCGGCGATGGTCGAGCGCCAGATCGAGCGTCAGACCGGCGAGCAGGATGTAGAAAGGGTGGCTGTGCTGCTGCGTGGCGTAGCAGAAAGCAGGCAGCCACCACAGCAGGTGTTCGTCGAAGAAACGGCGTTGGAGGCGCTGCATACGCATGGCCTCGTCAGCGCGACTGTCGTTCAGGGCATCGGCCTCGGCGCCGGAGATGAAGGCCAGCAAGCCCAGTGCGTGGCCGATGTGGTCGGCGCTTTCGCGAGAGGTTTCGGCGTGGTAGCCGGCCTGCCGGAGCCAGCGCCGGGCATCGTCGGTGACGGGTCCGCCTACCTGCCCGGCCTCGTCGAGAAAAAGGCTCGCGTAGGGAAAGACGTTGAGGTGAAACAGGTCGTAATGATCAGCAGCCGCCTGCTCGGCGTCGAACGGTTCCGGCACGGCGCCGGCCAGTTCCGGCACAGCACGCGCGGCAGGCAGCACCTCCGGCGCCAGCCCGTCCCGATAGAGCCGGCTGAAGAGCGCGTAGGCACGGCTGCGGGCTAGCGAGAGGTCGGGATGCATTTTGGATTTTGGATTTTGGATTGGTCTGATTCGAGCCGGATTGCTCAATCGGAAAAGCCGCAACGGTTCCTAACGTCGCGGCTTTTCCGGTTGTTAGATTCGATGGAAGAAAACAATCCGAAATCCAAAATCTAAAATCCAAAATCAGAACACTTCCCACGGGTGTTTCTTCTCCTCTTCGGCGCGGCGGGCGCGTTGGTCGAGCAGCCATTCCTGAACACACACGCCCTCCTGCCCGGCTTCCGGGCGCACGCGTACGTACGTGCCGTCGGACTGCATGCGCCGCGCCTTGACGGTGTCGTTGAGGTAGGTCTCCAGAACCTCGTCGCGCAGGTGCCGGATGAGCGGGGGATCTTCGATGGGAAAGATGATCTCGACGCGCCGGTTGAGGTTGCGCGGCATCAGGTCGGCGCTGCCCAGGTAGATCTCCTCGTCGCCGCCGTTGTGGAAATAGTAGATGCGGCTGTGTTCGAGGAAGCGCCCGACGATGCTCCGGACGGTGATGTTTTCACTCAAGCCCTCAATGCCCGGACGCAGGCAACAGATACCACGCACGATCAAATCGACCGTCACGCCGGCCTGCGAGGCTTTGTAGAGCCGCTTGATCATCTTCTTATCGACCAGCGAGTTGGTCTTGAGGATCAGGTGACCCGGCCTGCCCTGCCGCTGATGCTCGATCTCGCGATCGATCAACTCCTGCAAGCGGGCGCGCAGGTTGATGGGCGCGATGAGCAGCTTGCGGTAATCCCGCTTGTCCGAATAGCCGGTCAAGAAGTTGAACAAATCGGTGGCGTCGGCGCCGATGGCCTCGTCGGTGGTGAAGAAGCCGATGTCTTCGTAGAGATGCGCCGTGACGGCGTTGTAGTTGCCCGTCGAAAGATGGAGGTAGCGGCGGATGTGATCGCCTTCTTTGCGGATGACCAGCGCGATCTTCGAATGCGTCTTGAGCCCCAGCAGGCCGTAGATCACGTGGACGCCCTCCTGTTCGAGCTTTTTGGCCCAGCCGATGTTGCTCTCTTCGTCGAAGCGGGCTTTGAGTTCGACCAGGACGGCCACCTGCTTGCCGTTTTGGCGCGCTTTCAAAAGCGCCTGCACCACCGGCGAGTTGCGCCCGACGCGGTAGAGCGTCATCTTGATGGCCAGCACGTCGGGATCGACGGCGGCTTTTTCCAGGAAATCCACCACCGGCGAGAACGAGTCGTAGGGGTGATGGATGAGGTGGTTTTTCTGGCCGATGGACGAGAAAATGTCGCTGTCGCGGGTCTCTTTTTTCAACAGCGGCGGTGTGAAGGGCACAAAGGGATGATCGAGCAACTCGAAGCGTTCTATGTTTCTAGAGAGGCCCATGAGGCTGCTCAGGCCCAGCGGCCCGTCGAGCACGTAGCCGTCGTTGCGGTCCAGGCGCAGGTTGTCGATCAGGATGTCGCGGATGCGCGCGGGCATGTCGTTGTTGACCGTCACGCGGACGACCGAGCCGAAGCGGCGCTGGCGCACACTCTGCTCCATGGTTTCGAGCAGGTCGTCGGCTTCGAGTTCCTGGATCGCCATGTCGGCGTTGCGTGTGATGCGGAACGGGTGCGACTCGATGACCTCCATGCCCGGAAAGAGCACCCCCAGGTTGGCCGCAATGACCTGCTCGACCCACACGAAGGCGTGTTTGTAGGGCACCGTCCCATCTTTCTTCACCCCGCCCGAAGACCGCTTGATGGGCAAAAGCCGGGGAATCGAACTCGGCACTTTGACGCGGGCGAAATGCTCATGCCCGTGCTCGTCGCGGATCAAGACGGCCAGGTTCAGGCTCAGGTTCGAGATGTGCGGGAAGGGATGCCCCGGATCGAAAGCCAGCGGCGTAAGCACGGGAAAAATGCCTTCGTCAAACTTTTTCTTGGCCTGCTTTTGCTGCTTGTTGCTGAGTTCGTCGTAGTTGAGAATCAGGATGCCGTGCTCGGCGAGGGCCGGGATCAGCACGTCCTGCAAATACACCTGCGCCTCTTTCATCAAGGCCTGCGCCACCTTGCGGATGGCGGCCAACTGCTCCGCCGGCGTCCGCCCATCGGGCGAGAGGTCGGTGACGCCGCCGGCAATCTGCTTTTTCAGCCCGCCGACGCGCACCATGTAGAACTCGTCCAGGTTCGAAGCGACAATCGAAATAAACTTGACGCGTTCGAGCAGGGGGTTGCGTTCGTCCTGGGCTTCTTCGAAAACGCGGCGCTGGAACTCCAGCAGGCTCAACTCGCGGTTGACGTAGAGCGACGGGTGGTTGAGGTCGAACGTCTCGGCGGGCAGAGCCGGCGTAGCGGGCCGGGTCGAGGCCGGCACCCCATTGCCGCTGAACGCAAGGGCCGAATCGTCAGGGACGGCGTCGGGCATCGTCGGTGGTGTTGGTTGTGAAGAGGTTGGAAAGTCGGGGAAGATAGCCATCCCCTTACGTTGAAACTGCCGTCGCCAGTATCGCACCCGGTTGGGCGAGAGGCCCACCGTGGCGGCGATGGCACGGGTCGATTGGCCGGCCTGGTAAAGCAACAACACGCGCGCGCGGCGACGCACGGCAGCGTTCCGGCTTTGCGCTGCCATCTGTTCGAGCGTCTCTATCTGGTGCGGCTGAAGAAGTTCGGACATAGTAATCCTGATTCGGTGCGATTCCGCATCGCCTTTACACGAAAATACCGTCGTTCCTGTTCTTTTCGGGACGCACAAAATACGGATGCGGGATGTGGGATACGAGAGGCGGGATTCTGGATGCGGGATACGGGATTCTGGATACGGGATGGCAGATCATCTTGTGCGACCGAAAAGCTCGTCACGTGGCTCTGCCGCGTGACGCAAGCCCGAACGGCTCTGCCGTCCCAACGCTGTTTTGGCGGCAGAGCCGCCTTTTGCATTGCGAGGCAGAGCCTCGCAACGAGCACCAGAGTCAGTAAAAATCATCCCGAATCCCGCATCCCAAATCCAGAATCCCCCATCCCATCACACCTCACTTTCGACGGCGACCGGCCTGGCAGAGACCGAGGCACGGGCCTCGACCTGTTCGCAGGCTTCGCGGTTGAGCACGGCGACGGTTTCGTGATAGAGCTTTTGGGCGCGCTCGCGGCTGTTGGCCACACTCATCACGCCGAGCTTTCCGAATTCGGACAACGCCCCCATCAGATGAAACACCACGCCCTGCTGCGTGGCCCCGTGAAAATGCAACCCGTTTTCGACGGCGATGTCAATCAGGTCTTCGGAAGTCAGGCCGCGATAATCCGGGCTGCGCAGGTTGTCTGAGGCCAGGTAATAACGGACCTGATCCTGCCGGGTGTGATAGAGGCCTGTTTGCGGATCGTAGGCGCCGTCGGTAAGAAACTGCAACATCAGGAAGGGATGCGTCGTGCCGCCCTTGCGCAGGTTGATTTCGATAGGATAATGCCGCCAGCCGTCTTCGTGGGGCACCGAGATGAAATCGACGCCGTAGCGGCCCAGCGCGCCGCGTTCTCTGAGCGCATGGCCCACCCGCAAGCCGATTTCCTGGATCGCCAGGCGGTAGGCTTTGTCGGCGGGAAAGGTACACCCCAGGAAGATCTGCCCCGACGGACCGCCGAGCACCTGATCGTGCGTCGAAACGATTTCGACCTCGCCCAGCGGCGTGATCCGGCCTTGCATCGACGGCGAATGTTTGTGCTCGCCTTCGATGAAACACTCGACGATGCCGCCCATCTCTTCGAGCTTGGCGATGTAGCGCTCGTAGGTCTCCTGATCCGCCTCGAAACGCAACCGCCGGGGCAATTGCGCGCGCACCCAGGTCTTGAGCCCATCGCCCGGCGGGCTTCCCTGGAACGCAAAGATCGCGTTGCCCTCGCCCGAGGCGGCATCTTCGTGCTTGACCACGGCCCGCCGCAGGTCGGGATGGCGCTGTTTCAACGCAACCAGCCCCTCGACGAGGTCGTCCTCGTCGCGCAGGTGTTCGAAACCGTCCGGCGGCGGCGCCCCCACTTCGCGGAAGACCTCGCGGCTGCCGCTCTTGGTGCCGGGATAGTAGTAAGACGGATCGCAGCCGTAGATGGGCACGTCGAGCCGCACGGCCAACGTACGCTCCAACGCCGTGACGTTGAAACAGGTCATGTGCGCGCCCTGGACGTCGGGGATGGTCTCGCGCAGGCGACGTATCAGACGAGGCCGGTCGAGGATTTTCTGCGTCAGGGGGATGGGCGAGGCGTCGTGGCAACTGAGCATCGTCAGCCGGCGGCGGGCATGGCTTCCGGGGATACCGGGCAACAGGTGCAAGTAATAATCGATGATCGCCCTTTCGATGGGGGTGCTGGTGACGTAAATGAGGTGGGCCTGGGGCAACCGAAGCAACATCAGCAAAAAAAGCATCCGTTCTTCGTAGTGCTGCACGCCGGCAATCTTAGCCAGAAACTCCGAATCCATGCTGAGGCTGGGCACGACCACCACGGTCCGGGGCGCGCGGGGATAGGGAAAGATCTCCTCGAAGAGCGGCACCAGGCGTTCCTGAAGCCGGGCAAAGCGTTCGAGTTCTTCCGGAGACCCCGCCGGCGGAGCATCCGAAGCCAGAGGATTGATGTAGCCGGGCCGGCGTTCGCCTGAGCCGGAGAGTCCGAACATAATGGCCCTCGTTGCACTGTTGATGCATCGACGAAACACACCCCGGCCTCGCGCACACGCGCGGCGGGGGCAGTGCCGTTAGGGTAACTATTCCTTTTTATAGGTATTGAGAGGCATCGCCCCTAAAATAATGTAAGGAAAAGCCCTACGTAGTGGTATCTTTTAATAATTCTGTAACAGCAGACGCCCGCCGTTGCTGTACATTATTGAGTCTTGCCCGGCTGATGCCTTGAAGCGATATCCGCAATCCGATAACACGAAGTAGCCACATCACCATGTCGTTCTCTCCTTCTGCGCCGGCCCCCGCAGCCACAATGACGAGCCCCTCCCAAAGACTCCGACCCGCGATCCTGGTGGTCGACGACGAAGACGACATCCTCGACCTGCTCGCCTACAACCTCCAACGTGACGGCTTCGACACGCTCATCGCTCGCGACGGACTCGAAGCCCTCGACCAGGCCCAACAACACCACCCCGATCTGATCATCCTCGACATCATGATGCCCCGCCTCGACGGACTCGAAACCTGCCGCCGCCTCCGCCAGGATCCCCGTCTGCGCCACATCCCCATCCTCATGCTCACGGCCCTCTCCGGCGAAGACGATCACATCCGCGGCCTCGACGTAGGCGCCGACAGCTACCTGCCCAAGACCTCGGCCATCGGCGTGATCCTCAGCCAGGCCAAGGCGCTCCTTCGGGGTGTCGAACGCCTGGAGCAGCCGCCGACGCTGCTGTCGATTCACGATCTGGAGATCGACCGGGACCGGTACTTAGTGTTCAAGCACGAGGCGGGCGAGCGGGTGGAGTTGCGTTTTCCTCGGAAGGAGTTCGAGTTGTTGCATTTTTTGGCGCGGTATCCGGGCAAGGTCTTCAGCCGGCAGGAGTTGTTGAATCAGGTCTGGGGCCGGGACGTGTACGTGGTGGATCGGACGGTGGACGTGCACGTGCGCAAGATTCGGGAGAAGCTGGGCAGTCGGTACATCGAGACGGTCAAGGGCGTCGGGTACAAGTTTGCCGAACAAGCGTGATGGATTTTAGATTTTGGATCCAAAATCTAAAATCCAAATTTCGAACCGTCGTTCTTGTCAACAACCGTGCCTGTTCTTGTGTCAAAATCGTGAAAATGAGGGGTTCTGGGGATATTTAACGGAAGGATAACCCTGTAGTAATACGCGAATCACACACCGCTTCTAGCTTCATCGCCAATCCTGAAGCTCCCCCCTCCACTACCGTTCCACTACCTGTTGGAAATCCCCATGGAAACACCCGGAAGCCGGTGTGTGCGCGGGCTGTTGCTCGCGCTGTTTGGCTTTTTCCTCTGGTCGTCTCCGGCCTTTGCCCAGTTAGGTACCATCGCCGGCGTGCTCGTCGATGCAGACACGGGCGAGACGCTCATCGGCGCTAACGTCATCGTCGAAGGCACAGCCATTGGCACGGCGACGGACCTGCACGGTCATTACGAGTTTACGATTGAATCGGGCACGTACAACCTGCTGTTTTCCTACATCGGCTACAACCCGGTGACGGTCGAGAACGTGGAGGTGACTGCCGGTGAGGTCACGCGCATCGAGATGAAGCTCTTCCCTGAAGCCGTGGAGGTGGGGGAAGTGGTCGTGGAGGCCGGGCTGATTCTCAATACGGATGCGGGCTTGCTGCGCGAGCGCGCCAAAGCCATCGCCGTCAGCGATGCCATCAGCGCCGAGACCATCAGCCGGTCCGGTTCGGGCGATGCCGCTGCGGCCATGACTAAAGTCACCGGCGCCTCGGTCGTCGGGGGGCGCTACGTCTACATCCGAGGCCTGGGCGACCGCTATACCAACACCACGCTCAACGGCTCGACGCTGCCCAGCGCCGACCCCGACCGCAAGGCCTTTCAGTTAGACCTCTTCCCCTCGGCGCTGCTCGATAACATCGTCACGCTGAAAACCTTCACCCCGGACAAACCCGGCGATTTCAGCGGTGGCCTCGTCGATGTCAAGACCAAGGCGTTTCCGGAATCGTTCACGCTTCAACTCTCGGCCTCGATCACCTACGACGACCAGGCCAGCGGCATTGACAACTTCCTGAGCTATCCCGGCAGCGGCAGCGACTGGCTCGGACGCGACGACGGCGCCCGCGACCTGCCGGACCTGCTTTCCGAAAAAGACCCTACCGTCGATCTACCGACGGAGCAGGACTTGCGCGACGTGCGCAGCGGCGTCACTAACGACATCCGCGCCGCCCGCGCCGACTCGCTCGATGCTTTTGCCAATGCCTTCAACGACGTGATGGCGCCCACGCTGGAGTCGGCGCCGGTCAACTACAGCTTCTCGGCAGCCGTCGGCGGCCAGACCAGGCTCTTCGGCAAACCGCTGGGCCTGACGGGCAGCCTTACCTATGGCCGCAGCTACAGCTACTACGACGACGGCGTCTTCAGCCAGTGGCAACTCTCCGGCGGCAGCGTCGATGCCGTGGACAACCTTACCTCGGACACCTACTACGGCCCCGACCCCGACCTCAACCTGATCTCGCGCGCCGACCCGCTCGAAGCCAGTTCGTTTGCCAACATGCGCGGCAGCGACGAGGTCAACTGGGGCGCTTCGGGCACGGTGGCCTTCCAACCCGCGCTCAACCACGAAATCAGCTTTACGGCGCTGCGCACGCAGAGCGGCCGCAGCGAAGCGACGTTCCTGGGCGGCTTCCGCGACCAGAACAGCACGGCGACCTTCTTCACCCGCTCGCTCGATTATGAAGAGCGCGCCCTGCAAACATTCCAGCTCAAAGGCGAGCACGCCCTCAAACCGTTCACGGTTGAGTGGAAAGCATCGATGGGCGAGAACTCGCAGGAAGAACCGGATCTGCGCTTCTTCTCGTCGGTCCAGAACATCCAGGAAACGGCGGTGGGGATGGACACCACGTTCAGCCTCGGCGGCGGCAACGCCCCGCCGCCCCAGCGTTACTTCCGCGACCTCAGCGAAGACAACATGGGCGGCAAGCTCGACGTTTCGATTCCGTTCAAACAGTGGGGCGGGCTCAGCGCCAAGCTGAAGATCGGCGGCTCGTATGACGATGCCAGCCGCGACTTCCGCCAGCGTCGCTTTGAGTATGAAGAAGGCCGTGAGATCAATTTCAGCGACTTCGAGGGCGACGTCGATTCTTACTTCGAGGAGGGCAACTTCGGCGTGCTCGATACGCTGAATGTGGGTGATATTACGGCGTTCAACGCGGGGCTGTACATTCGCGAAAACTCGCCCGCCCGCGCCAATTACAACGCCGACCGCACCATCGGCGCCGGCTATGCGATGCTCGAACTGCCCGTCACGCGCAAGTTCAAGCTCATCGGCGGGGCACGCATCGAATCGACCGAGATCATCACCGAAAGCTTCGACGAGTCGCTGCCGGACAGCCTCCGTCGCGGCGTGCTCGACGAGACCGACGTCTTGCCGTCGCTCAACCTCGTCTACGCCCTCGGCGACAATATGAACGTCCGGGCAGCGGCTACCAGAACCCTCGCCCGCCCGACGTTCCGCGAACTGGCGCCGTTCCAGAGCTTCAACTTCGTCGGCGGCGACGTGCAGGAAGGCAACCCGCTGCTCCAGCGGACGCTCATCACCAACTTCGACGTGCGCTGGGAATGGTTCGTCCGCCCGGGTGAGATTCTGGCGGTCAGCGGGTTCTACAAAGAATTCGATCAGCCCATCGAACGCGTGCTGCGCAACGTGGGCGAAGGGCGCTTCGTCTCGTTCCAAAATGTGGATCAGGCGCGCGTCTTCGGGGCCGAGTTCGAAGCCCGCAAACGCCTCGATACGTGGACCCAGAACCCGATCCTGAAACGGATTTCGATTGGCGGCAACTTCTCGCTGGTCCAGTCTATCGTCGATATTCCGGACGAAGAGATGACCATCATCCGCGCCTCCGATCCGGATGCGGACGACACGCGCTCGCTCGAAGGGCAGTCGCCGTTCCTGCTCAACCTGAGCGCCGGCTACGAGAACTATGAGTCGGGCACGACGCTGAGCATCTTCTACACCATCTTCGGCGACCGCCTGCTGGCCGTCACCGAAGGCGCTACGCCCGATGTCTTCGAGAAAGCCCGCGCCGACCTCGACGTGACGTTCTCGCAGAACCTGCCGGCCAACCTCCGTTTGAAGCTGACGGCCAAGAACCTGCTCGGTTCGGACATCCGCCAGATTCAGACGTTCAAAGACATCACGTACGACTACATCTCCTACTCTCGCGCCCGCTCGTTTTCGGTGGGTCTGAGTTATGTGATTGACTAGTCGCCGGGATGAAGGGATGCGACATTCCTCAGCGTTTCGCTTTGGTCAAACCTCGGCGTCGGTCACTGGTCATGGGTCACTGGTTTGAAAAGAGACACCAGTGACTAATGACCAGTGACTAGTGAGCCACACCTTCGGTTTCTCAAAGAACCAACCTCGAAAACACCACCAACCCCAGATTCGCCTGCTAAACCAACCATCACGGACGGCCACCTTGAGAGGGCAGCTTCGGCTGCCTTCTCGCGTTTTCGGCCCCCGTTAGAAAATCATTACCAAACCAACACCGCATTGTTAACACGCTCCGAGAACCTGTTCTGAGGAGCAGGTTGACACGCTCTCCGTCTCTTCACCACCAACCACCAGGCAACACAATGCAACGAACCCCTACTACGCTTCTGGCGCTTCTGCTGCTCTTCCTGATTGCGCCGATCACGGCGTACGCACAACTCGGCGACGTAGAAGCACGTCCGGTCGTGGTCGTCACTGACGCCTCGATCAACGCCGGCGACATCGTCCGCTGGACCGCCGACAACGTCTACGAACTCGACGGCGTGGTCTTCGTCGAAGACGGCGCCCAACTGCACATCGACGCCGGCACCGTCGTCAAAGCCCGCGACGGCCAGAACACCGAAGCCTCCGCCCTCGTCGTCGCCCGCGGCGGCAAGATCTACGCCGAGGGCACCGCTAAC
>JANQES010000064.1 GCA_028278205.1 Rhodothermales bacterium | reverse complement strand
TCCGGTAGTGTTCGAGCCTGGGTAAGGTTCTTCGCGTTGCATCGAATTAAGCCACATGCTCCACCGCTTGTGCGGGCCCCCGTCAATTCCTTTGAGTTTCACTCTTGCGAGCGTACTCCCCAGGTGGGATGCTTAACGCGTTAGCTTAGGCGCTGACCTCACAGAGGGGGCCAACACCGAGCATCCATCGTTTACAGCGTGGACTACCAGGGTATCTAATCCTGTTTGCTCCCCACGCTTTCGTGCCTCAGCGTCAGTACTCGTCCAGTCGCCCGCTTACGCCTCTGGTGTTCCTCGTGATATCTACGCATTTCACCGCTACACCACGAATTCCAGCGACCTCTCCGAGACTCAAGAGCTGCAGTATCAAAGGCAGTTCCACGGTTAAGCCGTGGGCTTTCACCTCTGACTGACAGCTCCGCCTACACACCCTTTACACCCAGTGAATCCGGACAACGCTTGCACCCTCCGTATTACCGCGGCTGCTGGCACGGAGTTAGCCGGTGCTTATTCATGCGGTACCGTCAAGCCTTCCCGAGGAAGGTGTTCTTCCCACATAAAAGGAGTTTACGCCCCATAGGGGTGTCTTCCTCCACGCGGCGTGGCTGGGTCAGGCTTTCGCCCATTGCCCAAGATTCCCCACTGCTGCCAACCGTAGTTGTCTGGCCCGTGTCTCAGTGCCAGTGTGGCTGATCGTCCTCTCAGACCAGCTACGGATCGTTGCCTAGGTAGGCTGTTATCCTACCTACTAGCTAATCCGACGCAGGCCCATCCCCGAGCGTCCGAAGACTTTCATCCTGAACCATGCAGTTCAGGACTTCATGCGGTATTAGCTATCGTTTCCGATAGTTATTCCCCACTCGAGGGCAGGTTGCCTACGCGTTACTCACCCGTGCGCCACTGTACTCGCCGACCGAAGTCGGCTTTCTCGTTCGACTTGCATGTGTTAAGCCCGCCGCCAGCGTTCGTCCTGAGCCAGGATCAAACTCTCCGTAGTAAGAGGTTTGAAGCTATCGTGTGAGCGTCTTCGCGCTCCGATCTTCCCTGACTATTGTGCTCTATGATTGCTCATAGATCGCCATGATTGCTCATGGCGCTTTTGTCGTTGAATCGACAAAGGACTCGCTATACTTTCAGTCTCATCAAAGAACAGTTCTTCCCGGTTTTTACCCGAGTCGAAGGCGCCCCGATGGGCCGCTTCCGGCGCCCGTTTTTCGCGAAGGCGCGGACTGTTAATATACGAAGCGATTTGGAGGCGTGTCAAGTAGCGCCTGCTGCTTGATTGGCTCTTCAAGATCCAAAGGATGAACGCAGCCGAGGGCCGCATCTACCACTGAGGTGCTTTCGTATTCATCGGGGGTGTTACGCCGAAGGGCCTGCGGAGGTTCTGTGAACTTTCGCAGCCCGGCCCGATGACGGAACATCGACCGGCGTAACGGGCCATCCTGTAAAGAACGTTTACCCCCTGCGCGCCGTGGCCGGCTACGAAGAGAGCGGCACCACGAAACTCAGAGCCGTCTGCAAGGTTTCCTCTCCTGCCATTTTTTTTGGCAGCGCGCCGGCGGCCCTTCGTCTTGTGCTGAAGGCGGCGCTTATTCTCGCTAGCTCGGGCTTCGGTTCCATCGGCATGAAAAGATCATCATTTCTCCACAATTGGCCGGGCGCGCTCAAGACCGCACCCAAACGCAGCTTCCGCTATCTCAAAGCCTTGCTGGGCAACCGGTATTTCTGGGCCGGCCTGGGCTTGCTCGTGGTGGTGCTCTTTGTGTTTTATCTGATGTTCAATCATCTGATTATGCCGGCCTACACGCGCTACAACGCCACCGTCGAGGTGCCCGACGTGCGCAACCGCACGATGGAAGAAGCCCGGCAGATCCTGACCGAACGCGGCCTGGGCGTGGGCCAACCCCTGCAACGCTTCGACCGGGAACGCCAGCCCAACGTGGTGCTCGATCAAAGCCCGCCGCCCAACGCCTCGGTCAAACCGGGCCGCTTGATCTACGTGACGGTCAACGTCGGCACGATCCCGCCGGTGACGGTGCCGCGCGTCGAGGGGCTCTCGCTGCGCGAGGCGCGCAACCGCCTGCTGGCCGACGGCCTGACCATCGAAGCCGAACGGCCCGACTCGGTGCCCTCGCCCTACAACAACACGGTCACCCGGCAAGAGCCACGCGCCGGCGCGACGGTCAACCAGGGCGACGGGGTCAGGCTCTGGTACAGCACGGGCCTGGGCCAGCGCACCGTCCTGGTGCCCGACGTCACGGGCCTGACCCTCAGCGAAGCCCAACAACTCCTGCTGCGGCGCAACCTCCGCTCGGTCGTCTTAGACCGCGACGAAAACGAGGACGACCCCACCATCGTACGCCAGAGCCGAGAACCCGGCACCCGCGTCCGCGAAGGCTTCGAACTTCGCCTCTTCACGAAAGAAGAATAGCACGTTATTCTTCCACGTAGACGGCGCAGCCTTCGTTGACATCGACGACGACGCGTTCTTTGTGTTTGGTGGGCAGCGCGCGGCCTACGTAATCCGGCTGGATGGGATATTCGCGGTGCCCCCGGTCGATGAGCACGGCGAGTTGGATAGAGCGGGGCCGGCCATAGCGAATGATGGCATCGAGCGCAGCGCGGGCGGTGCGTCCGGTAAAGAGCACATCGTCGACGAGGATCACGGCCCGGTCGGTGACGTCAACGGCGCCGTTGGAGGGCGCCCGGGCAGGCGCCGAGCGGTCGCGGTCGTCACGGAAAGCCTGGACGTCGAGCGCATGGACGGTGAAGGGATGCGCTTCGATAGCGCCGATGTGCCGGGCCAGCGCTTCGGCTACGACGGCGCCGCTCTTCAGAATCCCGAAGATTTCCAGATCCGCCGCACCCCGGTTGCGCTCGACGACCTCGTAGGCCATCCGGCTCAACATCCGCTCGACACGCTCCGGCGACATAATGAGGGTTCGCATTTTAGATTTTGGATTTTGGATTTTGGATTGGTCTCATCCAGCACCGTCATCTCCATAGAAAACGTCGCAACGGTTCCGAGCGTCGCGGCTTTTTCGGCTGTTGGATCGGGTGGAGATACACAATCCAAAATCTAAAATCCAAAATAAAAAATAAAAAAGCCTCCCAGCGGCAAGACCGTGGAGGCTTTCACAGCGTCAGAAAAAGGCACGTCACTGGAACATCGCTTTAATACTGCCCCAGGTGCGGCGCAGGGCCGTGGGTGTGTAGTTGACCGGCTTCTCGGCGATTTGTTGACGCAGGCCGTTGTTCAAAACCACTTCGAGGCGATAGTCTACCTGCTCGGAAGCAGACTTGTAGACCTGATCGTCTTTGAACTTGTACTCTTTGCCGGCGCCGTGGGCGTTGAGCGTGTGGATGACCGAAAACGTGGAGGCGTAGGAGGTCTTGCGGTAGAGTTCGTAGCTGCGCACGTCTTGTTCGATCTCCGCTTTCCACGAGATCATGAACGCGTTGCCCTCGCGTTCTACGTTGAAGTAGCTCAGCTTGACGGTGCTCGAAGCCAGGCCGGCCCCGGCCAGCACCACGACTAATATGATCAGCGTAAGTCCTTTCATAGAAGACAACGCGCGCGATTCGAATTTGAACCAGTAAGATAGAAGATGCACAAGTAAGATCAAAGGGCAGATCGGGTGCTCCTATGATAATACCGTCAAATCTTCTTTTATAACTAATCGGAAGCTGTTTCGATTGAGGGTCAATGGCTTCGCTTTGTTTTCCTTTATACCTTCTTGCGAGAGCCTCCTGTGTACTTGGATGATCAATCGAGGAGAAACCATGGCCCAGCATCAAACGCAAAGCCGCCGCGCCTTTTTGAAGACGGCGGGGGTGGCGGCAGCAAGCCTTCCGTTCATGACAGCCCAGAGCTACAGCCGCATCGTGGGCGCGGGCCAACGGCTCGGCGTCGGGATCATCGGGTGTGGGGGGATGGCGCAGGCGCACCTCAACACGCTGCTGAATATGCCGGAGGCCGTCGAGGTGGTCGCCGTGAGCGATGTCTTCGAGACGCGGGCGCGGTACTTCCAGGATCGGAGTTGGCGCGTCGGCGGGCGGGCTGAATCGGTGCCCGACTATCGCCGCCTGCTCGACCGGAACGACCTCGACTACGTGCTCGTGAGTACGCCGGAGCACTGGCACGCGCAGCAAACCCTCGATGCGCTCGACGCCGGTCTGCACGTCTATTGCGAAAAACCGATGACGCACCGCGTGGACGAGGGCTTCGCGGTTCTGAAAAAGGCGAAAGAGACCGGGCTGAAGCTCCAGGTGGGCGTGCAAGGCATGAGCGACGACAGCTACGCTAGCGCGCACGAAGCCATCAAAGCCGGCAAAATCGGGACCGTCATCGAAGCGCAGATCGACTATGTGCGCCGGTACGGGGAGCGCGGACCCTGGCGCACCGGCGTCGATCCGGACCTTCCGCAGCCGCCCGACCTCGACTGGGACGGCTGGCTGGGGCCGGCGCCGAAGCGGCCCTGGAGCGCCCGGCGTTTCTTCGAATGGCGCAACTACCGCGACTATTCGGGCGGCGTCGCCTCAGACCTGTTCGTCCACCGGCTCACGCGCATCCTCAAAGCCTGCGGCCTGACCTTTCCCACGCGGGTCGTCGGCATGGGCGGCATCTATCTCTGGGACGATGGCCGCGAGCTGCCGGACAACTTCGAGATGCTGGCCGAATACCCGGCTGTCGAAGGCATCACGCCCGGCATGACGGTGCACGTCCTGGGCACGATGGGCAACCGGCGCGGCAACGACCATCTCATCCGAGGCCGCGAAGCCACGCTCGTCTTTACGCGGGAAGGTTGGGAGATCGTATCGCAAGACTCCGGCGAGGTGATCGAAACGCATCAGAAGACCGGCGGCGAAGACATCAACCTGCACCATCAGAACTTGCACGCCGCCATCCGCGATCAGGCACCGCTGCACTGCCCCGCCGAGCTAGGCCTCTACGGCGTCGTAGCCATCACCGGCGCGGTAGATTCCTGGTTCGAGAAGAAGATGCTCAAATGGAAGGGAGAGCGGTGGATGTGAGAGAGAAAGGGAGAGAGGGGGAGAGGGTGAAAGGGAGAATTCAAGAGCAAAGAGCCAATAACGAATTGGAAAGTTCTTTCGCTATTGGCCATTCGCCATTCGCTATTCAGATCCCCCTTTCTCCCTCTCTCCCTTTCCCCCTTTCTCGATACTACTCCCGCGCCTGCGCGATGGCTTTTTCTAGGACGTCGGCGAGTTTGACCGGGGCACCGCCGCGCCGTTTGCTTTCGTCGGCGGCTTCCATGAAGGTGTAGATCTCCAGCGTTTCTTCGGGAGAGACCGGCGCCTGGCCGGTGCGGAAAAACGCGATGATAACAGTTACGAGAGGTCGGTAGCCGGTGTAGGGACCTATCGGCGCGATGCCCTCGGTGCCGAAGGCAGTTCCGCCATAGCCCAGTTGTCCATCCCGAATCCCCCGGAAGGTGCCGATGCGGCCATCGGCCCAGTGCCCGATGACCACGTCGGTCTCGTCGGTAAAGATGCGCTGCACTGTTTCGCAGCCCGTGCCCATCACCGTGTACAAGGTCTCGACGCCGTGGATGCCGTACCAGAACAGGTCAGGGTGGGTGGGTTCGAGCACCGCCGGGCTGTAGGCGTCGGCCCCGCGCACCTCTCCGATAGAGCCCTGCCGGATGGCTTGCGCGGCTTCCATATAACGCAGCGACGACGACGAAAAAACCGGCACGCCCCGGCGCTTCGCCGCATCGTAAATCTTGACGGCATCGACGAGCGAGCCGGCCACCGGCTTGTCGATGAAAAGTGGCTTGCCGGCTTCGATGACTTCGAGGGCCTGCGCCAGATGAGGCCGCCCGTCGTTGGTCTCCAGCAGCACCACATCCACCCGCGCCAGCAGCTCGGCGATGGAATCGACGATTTCGACGCCCATCTTTTTGACCGCTTCGGTATAGCGCGGGATGCGGCTGACGCTCGATTCGATGTCGGCGCTGCCGTGCGGATAGGCGGCCACTACCCGGTAGCCGGCCACGTCGGGCTTTGCCTCGGCGTCGTTCAGGATCTCGGTAAACGCCGTGCTGTGCGAGGTGTCGAGGCCGATCATGCCGACTCGTACCACCTGCGGAGACGTTTGCGCCTGTGCTTCGAAGGATGCCATCATCAAGCACGCCATCAGGAAAAGGGGTAGGTGTTTCATCATGGTCAAGATACGTCAGAAGGAGCGCGCGTAAATCCGCCTTCCGAAACGGAAACGGTGATGGAAGGCGGCGCATCGAGGCCGAGCAACGCGGCGGGATGAAGCGAGGCCATGCTCCAGGCATCGGCGAAGGATACGTCGCAGTAAAGACTGACGTGGACGACGGCCCGGTCTAGCGTCAGGGCCGAGCCGGCCAGGTGCGGCTGGCCGGGATGCGCCGCCCGGAGGTCTTCGGAGACGACGACCTCTTTGCCGCCCAGCCAATACCGCCCCGGCCCGGCATCCGCCGCCGCGATGGCGTCGGTGATCAGGATGGATTGCCGGGGGGTCTTGGCGCGGATGAAGTTTTTCAGGGTTGGAAAAGGGATGTGATGCCCGTCGGCGATGAAGCTGGCGGCCAGGCGGTCGTTGGCCAGTTGATGTTGGACGTAGTTGTCGAGCCGGGGCAGCCGCTGGTGCGAGCCGTTGCCCAGGTGCGTCGAGAGCCGCGCGCCTGCTTCGACGGCCCGCGCCAGGGTCTCGGCACCGGCGGCGGTGTGGCCGAGGGCTACGCAGACGCCCTGTTCGGCGGCGCGTTCGATGAGATCGATAGTCCCCGGAAGCTCCGGCGCCAGCGTCAGGATGCCGATGCGCCCGCCGCTGGCTTCCTGAAGCGCCGGGAGCAAATCCGGCAGCGCGCGCGGCGTCGCACAGTGCGCCCCCGGATGCGCACCGCGCGGCCCGTCCTCCGGCGAAATAAACGGCCCTTCGACGTGCAGCTTCGGAAAAGCCGCCTCCAGCGCAGGCTCCTGCTCAACGAGCCGTGCATACGCCCGCGCCCGCGCCACCATCCGGCCAGGATCGTCCGTGATCAACGTAGGCAGCGCGCACAGGACGCCCCGGCGTGCCATCGCCCGGCGGACGGCGTCGAAATCCTCGACCGTCCAGGAGGCCGGATCGCCATTGAAATCAAACCCGGCATAGCCGTTGACCTGCACGTCCACCAGGCCCGGCCCGGTATATGACGCGGGCAATTCGTTCACGGTTTGTGTGGGTTTGTGTTTACGACCGGGCTGCTTCATTCGTAGCCCGGTGAAGGTCACCGGGCTCTGGCATGGAGGCCCGTTGGGCCTAAAAACAGCACGACGTGGAGGATTGAGAAAGGCCAACGGCCTTCCATTACACAGCCCGGTGACCTTCACCGGGCGATGCCGGGTAAAGCACCATAGTTTCTTATTATGTGATGTCAACACGATCACCCGATTAAAATACGACTCGAAACGGTATGATTGGCCTGACGTGGATAGACTGGGGCGTGCTGCTCCTGTATCTGATCGGGATCACGCTCGTGGGCGTCTGGGCGGCCCGGCGGGTCAAAAACGCGGCCCATTATTTTATCAGCGACCGGCATTCGGGATCGCTGATGATGATGTTCTTTTCGTTCGGCGCCGGCACCCACGCCGATCAGGCCGTCGGGGTGGCGGCCAAGGCGTTTACGTCGGGCGCCTCGGGCATCTGGTATCAGTGGCTCTGGCTTCCGGTGACCCCATTCTACTGGCTCATCGCCCCGCTCTTTCGCCGGATGCGCGCCGTGACGACGGCGGATTATTTCGATGCGCGCTACGACAGCAGTGTCGGGGCGTTGTATGCCGGGGTGGGGATGCTGCAACTGGTCGTCAGCATCGGGGTGATTTTGAAAGGCGCCGGGGCGATGGTCGATGCCGTCTCCGGCGGCGCCATCTCATCGGACGTTGCCGTCTGGGGCATGACGTTTTTGTTTGTGGTCTATGGGATGGCCGGCGGGCTCAACGCCGCCATCATCACCGACTTCATCCAGGGCGTGCTGACCATCATCCTTTCTTTCATGATCCTCCCCTTTGCCCTCGACGCCGTCGGCGGCCTCGACGGGCTGCGCGCCGTCGTCGATGATCCGGCGCTGTTCGACATCGTGGCGCCGGGCGAGATCAATGCGTTCTACATCGCGGTCATCGCCTTCAACGGGCTCGTCGGCTGGGTGACGCAGCCGCACAACATGGCCGCGAGCGCCGCCGGAAAGTCTGAGATGGAAGGCCGCTGGGGCGTCACCGGCGGCAACCTCATCAAACGCGTCTGCACGATTGCCTGGGTGCTGACGGGCCTCGTTGCCATCGGCCTCTACAGCAGCACCGAGATCCACATCGATTACGTCTACGGCGCCATGGCGGGCGATCTGCTGCCGGCCATCGCGCCGGGCCTCGTAGGCCTGTTCATCGCCGCGTTGCTGGCCGCCGTGATGAGTTCGTGCGATGCTTTCATGGTGACCTCGTCGGCGCTTTTCACCCAGAACATCTACCGGCGGCTGCTGGTGACGGATCGTCCGGACCGGCATTACCTGTGGGTGGGCCGGGGCGTTTCGGTGGTGGTGGTGCTCGTCGGTATCGTCTTCGCGTATTCGTTCGCCAGCGTCGTCGAAGGCCTGGAAGTGTTCTGGGCGATGCAGGCGATGATGGGCATCGCGTTCTGGATCGGGCTGTACTGGCGCCGCGCCACGCCTGCCGGGGCGTGGGCCGCCACCCTCGTGAGCTTCGGCGTTTTGCTCTTCACGAGCCGCCTCGAAATCTTTGGCCGCGTGCTCTACGATTTCAACGCGCTCTGGGCGCACCGCCTGCCCGATTGGATGCTCTGGGAAGGCGAACTCTACCTGCCCTGGCAAATGATCTTTTACCTGCTCGCGGGCCTGTTGACGATGATCCTGGTGAGTCTAAAAACCCGCCCCGTCGCGCCGGAAAAACTGGATCGGGTCTACACCTGCCTGCGCACGCCCGTCCTCCCCGGCGAGCCGGAAACCGAACCCTTCACGCTGCCCGACGGCATCGACCCCGCGCCGCGTCGCCCACTCATCCACCATCCCGATTTCGAAATACCGCGCCCCGGCGCCGTCGCGATCATCGGCTTCCTGGCAACCTGGGTCATCGTGCTGATCCTGGTCGGCGTGTTCTACTGGATTCTCCATTAGAATGGCCGATTGGGAAATGGGCAAATGAGGCAAATTGCAAATGAGGCAAATGAGGCAAATGAGGCAAATGAGGCAATCAAGCCGTTATCTGCCATTTGCCTTTTGCCGATTTGCCTTTTGCCGATTTGCCCTCAAGACTTGACGGCGGCCTTCTCGGCGCCCACGTGGGCTTTTTCGCGGTTGGGGCAGTTCTCGCGCCGGCAGTGGCCGTAGAGGTTGAGCGCGTGGCTTTTGATTTCGAACTGATAGATCTCGGCCACCATCTCCTGAATGCTCTGGATGCGCGGGTCGCAGAATTCCATGACCGCGTTGCAGTCGAGGCAGATGAGGTGATCGTGTTGCCAGTAGCTGTAGGCGCGTTCGTACTTGGCCTGGTTCTTCCCGAACTGATGCCGCACCACCAGATCGCATTCGAGCAGCAGATCGAGCGTGTTGTAGACCGTCGCGCGGCTGACACGGTTTCCTTTTTGCTTGAGGCGAATGTAGAGTTCGTCGGCGTCGACGTGGTCGTCCATGGCGTAGATGGCATCGAGGACGACGAAGCGCTCGGGCGTCTGGCGCAGGTTGCGCTTCTTCAGAAAGACCTGGAAGATGTTATGAACTTCCTCCAGTTGTTTTTCAGACAGATCAGGCATGGGGGTAGGCTCGCTGACGCTCGCTGTCATTCGGTCGCTTCGCTCCCTGTCATTGGTCATTACGCTCGCTTCGCTCGCTGTCATTTATTGTCACGTTCAACCAATGACAACAAATGACGCGCCGAAGGCGCAACTGACGCACGCGAAGCGTGCCAATGACGCGAAGCCAATGACGCGAAGCCAATGACCAATGACTCTTTTTGATGAACCGCCACGTATAGCCCGTGTTCCATCGGTGCGGCGGGGCGGGCTCGCTGGCAGGGCGCAGAAGAAACACGCGAAACAGAAATTCGTTATCCGCAACCCGACCTCATCCGCCGGAGCGGTGTCTGGGTCGATCCGGAAAGCGCTTTGGCAAGATGGCCTGATTCTTGTTTTCTGTGGGTACCGAACGCGCGGGAAAACGTGCCGGAGGGGGAAATCGCGGATTCAGGCCGCTCAGCACGGTTTTGAAGCCGGGCGATATCGAGGCGACGATCATCCGGTCGCGTGAGTCCCTCAAAAAAAGTCTCGCGTTGAGATGGCAGCGGTTTCCTGTGTTTTTTTCTAACAGGAGGAATCCACACGCGGGGTAGTTCGTTAAGAAAAGGACGGAATAAGCGGTTTGTAACGAATAACTTCTTGCAAATTGCTTACCCTCCGATTATAATACCGATATCCCAGTCGTCTGCCGAAGCTGGTGATGGGCCTCACCCTTTCGGGCAAACCCAACGGCATTCTATGAGCATGTTCGAATTCGGATACGACGAAGAGTTCACCGACGAAGGCCGGCTCAACGATCTGATCGCGGCCTATGAACAACGCGGTGACTCTGCCTATTTCGACTCTGACGCCCTCGAAGACATTGCTACGTTTTACTTCGAGCAAGGACGTCTCGAACAAGCGCTCACCGTCATCGATCAACTGCTGACGATGCAACCGTTTTCTTCGGATGCATGGATGCGGCGCGGTGTGCTCTTGAACAACCTCGGACGCCACGAAGAAGCGCTCGACGCCTACGAAAAGGCGCTCAGCCTCAACCCTGCCGACACCGAGACCATCGTCAACCGGGGTGTGACGCTCGATAGCCTCGGTCGCAGCGGCGAGGCCCTCGAAGCCTACGAGATGGCCCTGCGCTACGACCCGCTCAACGACGAAGCCTACTTCAACCAGGGCGTCACCCTCGAACGCACCGACCGCCTCGCCGAAGCCGTCGCCGCCTTCGAACTCTGCGCCGACCGCAACCGCGAGCATCCGGAGGTCTGGTACGAACTCGGCTTCTGCTACGACCGCCTCGGCGAAAACGCCCGTAGCATCGAATGCTACGACCACCACATCGACATCGACCCCTACTCGCACGACGCGTGGTACAACCGGGGCATCGTGCTCAACCGCATGGAGCGCTACCAGGACGCCGTCGACTCCTACGACATGGCTATCGCCATTCAGGACGACTTTGCCTCGGCCTATTACAACCGGGGCAATGCGATGGCCAACCTGAGCAAGCTCCGCGAGGCCATCGACAGCTACAAACGCGTCCTCGAACTCGAAGGCGGCGATGCAGCGACGTATTACAACATCGCGCTGGCGTACGAAGAACTCCGCGAGCACGAGGCGGCCATCCGTTACTTCAAGCTGGCCCTGGCCGAGGAAGAACTCTACGCCGAAGCATGGTACGGCCTCGGCTGCTGCTACGACGCCCTCGAACGCTTCAAAGAGGCCCTCGCCTACTTCACCCGCGCCGTCGAAATCAACCAGGACTCCGTCGAGTTCTGGTATGCTAAAGCCGATTGCGAATACAATGCCGGCGTGCTCGACGAGGCGCTGGTCTCCTACAGCATCCTGCTGCGGCTCGATCAGAACAACCGCGAAGCGTGGCTCGATTTCGCCGAGACGCTCTTCGAGGCCGGGCGCTTCGAGGATGCGCTGGCGGCTTATCACCGCGCCCTGACGCTCAAACCGGATTGCGCCAACGCCTACTTCCAGCAGGCCAAAGCGCTCTTCGCGCTGGGCCGTCCGGACGACTGCATCCGCTCGCTGCAAACGGCCTTCCGCCTCGATCCGACCAAGAAGGAGGCCTTCCGGCACACCTATCCGGATCTCTATCGCAACATTCGCCTGCGCCTGCGCCTCGGCCTCGATAGCTAGGGCGCCATGCCATCCTCCGACTTTTCACGAAGGGCCGACGGATCTGCGTCGGCCCTTCGTTGTTTTATGGCAGCCGTGCCTATTTTGGATTTTAGATTTTGGATTTTGGATTGTTGATCGGACGCGGATTTAGCATCCGAAAAAGTCGCGACGCTCAAAGCCGTTAAGACTTTTTCTTCCGAGATCACAATCTCGAATGAGACCAATCCAAAATCCAAAATCTAAAATCCAAAATTTCTCCTCCCTTGCACGTCGATCCTCGTCAGCAACTACGTTGCAAATCACTATGAGCTTGCTTCCCAGACCATGACCTGGCTACGTCGTCTTTATGATTGGGTGTTGAAATGGGCCGAGACGCCTTACGGCGCAGCGGCGCTGTTTGTGCTGGCCTTCGCCGAATCGATGTTTTTCCCCGTGCCGCCGGATGTTTTGCTGATTGCGCTGGCGCTCGGCAGCCGGAAGAAGGCGCTCTACTTCGCCCTGATTTGCAGCATCGCCTCGGTGATGGGCGGCATGGCGGGCTACGGCCTCGGCCACTTCCTCTGGCTCACCGGCGACGGCTTCACCGGCCTCGCGCAGTTCTTCTTCGACCACATCCCCGGCTTCGACCCGGACCTCTATTTTGAGGTGGGCCGCAAGTTCGAAGAATGGGGCTTCGTCATCATTTTTACTGCCGGCTTCACGCCCATCCCCTACAAAGTCTTCACCATCAGCGCCGGCGCTTTCGACATCGACTTCCTGCTGTTCCTGCTGGCCTCGACGGTCAGCCGCACGGCGCGTTTCTTCCTCGTGGCCGGCCTCATCTGGAAGTTCGGCGAACCCATCAAAGCGTTCATCGACAAATACTTCAACCTCCTCGCCATCGTCTTCACCATCCTGCTCGTCGGCGGGTTTATTGTGATAAAATATCTGCTTTGATTTGGTCGAAAGAGGCAGGCCTGATCGTATCGCTTCATGTTGAGGTTGGCGAGGGTCATTGGTCACTGGTCATTGGTCACTGGTGGAGGCAGACAACCAGTGACCAGTGACAGCGACCCCTGCGAAGGCAGGGGGAAGCGTAATGACCAGTGACCATTATTTCACCCGCAACATCGCCCCCGAAACCGCTGTGCCGCCGACGGTGAGCGAGTAGAAGTAGACGCCAGCCGGCAGGGCGTGGGCGTTGAAGAGGGCGTGGTGATCGCCGGAAGAGAGGTATTCGTCTACCGGCACGGCCACGAGGCGGCCCAAAAGGTCGTAGACGGCGAGGCGGGCGTGGGCGGCTTGTAGGAGGTGGAAGCGCAGCGTCGTCGTGCTCCGGAAAGGATTGGGATAGTTCGAGAGCGAGAAACGCGGCGGCGCGGGCGGCGCTTCGGTGGATGTGATGACGGCGTCGTTGCGGTAAAAGAAAAGCCCGCCGCCGATGCCGCCCATCAGGAAGTCGGCATCGCCGTCGGCGTCGAGGTCGGCGAAGGCGGGGGCGGCCAGGCGCGGCACCGTCCCCGGTATCACAAAAGATCCCTCGAAGACGAACGAGACGGCCTGCATCGTGCTCGTGTTGCGATAGACCAGCACGCCGTCCTGGCCCGTCCCGGCGACCAGATCCGGCAGGCCGTCGCCGGTGACGTCGTGGAACGTGGGCGCACTCCGCGCGCCGGCATCGAGCCCGCCGAGGTTCTCGGTTTCGAGTTCGAGGCGCGGCTGCTGCGGCGTGCCGGTGTTTCGGAAGAAGTTGAACGTCCCCGACGCTTCGCCTACGATCAAGTCGAAGTCGCTGTCGTTATCGATATCGACGAAGGCCGGGGTGCTGTTCTGGCCGATGTCGATGGCCGGATCGGCGAAGATCGGGGCGGTGCCCGGATCGATCAGGTCGAAAGCCGGCTGCTGGGGCGTGCCCGTGTTTTCGAGCAGCACAAACGAGCCGTCGAAGCGGCCCAGGAGCAGGTCGGCGTCGCCGTCGGCGTCGAGGTCGGCGAAGGCGGGGGCGAGGTTGAAGATTCGATTCGTGCGCGCCGGGTCGAACGGATCGAGCAGATCAGCGGCGAGGCGGAAGACCGGCGCTTCGGGCGTGCCTTCGTTTTCGAACAAAAAAAGCTGCGCCCGCTGCCCCAGACTCGGCCCAATCCGGTTGCCGACGACCATGTCGAGGTCGCCGTCGGCGTCGAGGTCGGCGAAGGCGGGCATACTATCTTCATCGACGTCGAGACTGGAGATAAACTGCCGGGTTTGCAGCGAGAAATTCAGGTCGTCGTCGTGACGGTAGAAGTACAAATTATCCGCCGCATTCGGCCCCCCGGCAAAGGCCCCGCCAAGCACACCCGCGAAGAGATCGGCATCGCCGTCGTCGTCGATGTCAGCCAGAAGGGGCACGTTGTAGCCGCGTGTTTCTATCGGCGCATTAATGGGAAAAAGATCCGTCACCAGTTCGAGCGCCGGCGCCTCGCACGAGCCGGTGTTTTCGATGAAATACAGGCTCGGCGAAAAGAAATCGCCCCAGAACAGGTCTACGTCGTCGTCGCCGTCGATGTCGGCAAAAGTGATGGCGTTGGCGCCGTGCCGGGCGCCCTCGGCCTGTGTTCTTTTTCCGATGCCGCCGACGATTTCGAGGTCTTCGTATCGATCGGTGATGAATTGAAATTGAGGAATGCCGTTGTTATCGATTCCCAGATTGGCGTAGTAGGCGAGGAAGCCGTTGAGGTCGGCGATGAAAAGATCGGGGAGGCTGTCGCAGTCGATGTCGGCGAGGGCGGGCAGGTTCTGGCGGTCGGAGAAAAGCGGCACGCCCGCGGCATCTTTGAGCGTATCGGCGACGAGGCTGAACGAGGCCGCCTCGGGCGTGCCGTCGTTGCGAAAATAGCGGATGAAACTGAACGGCTCCTCGGCCAGCACATCGAAATCACCATCGCCATCGACGTCGGCAAAGCGCGCCCATTCATTGACGGCGAGGCTGTCGAAAGCATCGGTGCGCCAGACGAAGCGGTGCGCCGCCGCCGAGCCGGTGTTCTCGAAAAACATCACCCCGCCGGGTCGTTCCTGCACGAACAAATCGAGGTCGCCGTCGGCGTCGATGTCGAGCATCTGCGGCCTCGGCACGTTAAGCCCACCGAGCCACGGATGCGTATACGCCGCCCCTTCGTCATCAAAAATGGGAAACGCGTCGATCTGCCGGGTGTAGGGCTGGGCGGTAGCGGCGAGCGTGGATAGCAAGCAGAGAAAAAAAACTATCCATTTTGGATTTTGGATTTTGGATTTTGGATTGAGGGTTTTTCGATCCCTATTAAATAATCGAAAAGAACATAGCCGGTGGGACCGGCGCAGCTTTTTCCGGTTGGCAGTTTCGATGGATTTACAAGCAATCCAAAATCCAAAATCCAAAATCCAAAATCGCATCACTTCACCGCGTCCATCCCCGCCGGGAAGTCCTCGATCTCCAACACCTTCACAATCGAATTCGTAGCGGTGTCGATGACGACGACGGTGCCGGCGGCGGCGTTATCGCCGAAGTCGTAGCGGGGGGTGTAATCGCCTCGGCTGTTGTTGTTCGAGATGTAGATGAAGCGACCGTCGGGCGAGGTGGCCGCGCCGTGCGGCTGCGCCAGCCCCGCGCCGTCGATGACGGTGATCGCCTGGCTTTGCGTGTCGAACGCTGTGACGGTGTTGGCGCCCTTGTTGCCGAAGTAGAGCTGCCCGCCGTCGGGCGTCAGCGCGGGATGCCACGGCCCGGCGTTGACATCGACGGTGCCGGTGAGCGCCGGATCTTCGGGGTCGCTCAGGTCGAAGATGGAAAGCTGGCCGGAGACCTGGCCCGTGGCGTAGAGCGTCCGGCTGTCGGGGGCGATGGCGAAGTGCAGGTAGGCGTGCGGATCGCCCGGAAAGCCGGACAGGCTCACCTCGTTCGTGGCGGTGTTGACCGAGGCGATCTGGTTGGTGACGAGGCTGGCGGTGTAGATGTAGGCGCCGTCGGGGCTGATGCGCAGGGCGTGCGGCTTCTGAAAAAACACCTCGACGAGTTCCACCGCTGCCGGCGCCGTCGCCCCGATGCTCGACCGCGTGGCCGCCCCGATGCTGCGCGGCGGATCGACGGCGCTGAGCGACCGCCCGGCGTAGACGAGGTCTTCGGTCGGATGCACGGCCACCATGCCCGGCGTCGCGAAAGAAGCCGTCTGCCCGACGAGTTCATTATCGCGGTTGAACTTGAGCACCGTGTTGGCGCCGATCAGCGAAACGTACCAGAACGCCCCGCCCGGCTCGACGCCGATGTGATGCGGTTTGGGCGCACCGTCGAACCCGAAATCGGCCAGCTTCACCGTGCGGATGACCACGTTGGCCTCCATGTCGATGACCGAGATGAGGGCGTCGTCCTGGTTGCAGACGTAGAGCAGATCCTCGGCGTCTTCGTAAGGCGCCTGCCCGGCATCGTTGCGCGCCCCCTCGTCGATCCACCGGATGAGAAAATCGATCTCGTCTTGCGTAAGCGCCTCCTCGCCCTGCTGCGAGGGATGCGGCGGATCGAGTTTGGTGGCCAGTTCGACGAGCAGGCTGTTCTCGGCGTCGAAGGCGATGAGCACCTCGCCGAAGTCCGACCCGGCGATCAGGCTTTCCCACGAATCGAGGCGCAGCCCGGTCTCGTCGGCCAAGAGCGGCGCTACCTTCTGCTGCAACAGCGGCAAGACGTGCTCCGAAAACCGGATGTCTCGGATCTGGCTGTAGTTGATCTCGCCGTCATCGTCGTTGTCGGCGCCGAAGACCTCGCATCCGGCCACCGCCGCCAGACACAACGCGAGGAATAAAAAACCGGATAGGCGTTTCATGAACTGCGTGTTTTGTTGAAATCACATCTTAAAGCCGCGTTCGAATAGAATCCAAATCCATCACCCGAAATTCAAGGGAATCCGGCGTCCACACGCCCTAATGACCTTTGACAAATTATTACGGTAATCGCTCACCGCGCGATTCCCCCTTCGAAGGGGGACAGCGACGCGCAGCGAAGGCGGGGCGGCGCAGGGGGATGTTCCTGCGGCCTGAAAAAGAGGTTTTCAGAGAGCCGCACGAACATCCCCCGCCCCTCCTTCGTCGGGGCACCCCCTTCAAAGGGGGACTTTCGGTTGTGCCAGCGCCGAGGAAAATAATCAAACATCATTAAGACTCCTCGGGGCTCTCGGTTTCGAGTTTTCAACCCCGCAGCCTACTTCACCAGCACCATCCGGCCCGTACCTGTTTCAACGGCGTCTTTCATGCGCGCCGTCACGCGGTAGACGTAGGTGCCCGACGAGAGCGCCGAGGCGTCGAGCGTTACGCTGCGGCTGGCGCCGGCAGCCAGCGACACCACCGGCGTGGTCATCACCTGCCGCCCCAGCAAGTCAAAGACGGCCACCGACACCTGCGCCGCCTCCGGCAGGTCCATCCGGATCGACGTGGTGGGGTTGAACGGGTTGGGATAGTTGCTCTGAAGCGCAAACCGCTCCGGCACCGCCTCCGACGCCGCGACCGCCCCCTTCGCCGCCGAGGCGCCATCGCCATCGTTGTCGTAATAATCCGGATCGTTGGGGCCGATGACGGGGGCGTTGGTGAAGTCTGCCTGCACCATGTTCGAACAGACCGTCGAGGAATTTTTCTCGCAGGCCATGATGTTGTAAACCGGCCCGCCACCGCCGACAGGTATCGTCAGCTTGATCTTCTCTTTGCTGGTCTTGATGCGTTTGTCCTGGTTGCCGGCGGGGTCGGGTTGCGCCGGGTCTTCGGCGATGTAAAAGTCGATCTTGTTGGTGCTGATCTCGGCAGCGTCCCACTTGATCTTGGCTTTCTGCACGCCGCTGTTCTTGGTGAAGACCCGCTTGAGCGTGATGGTAAAATCGCCGCCGGGCGGGTTGGGGCTCGCATCAGGCTTGAGCACAAACAACCCCTCGCCGATGCTGCTGACGATGATGTTCCCGCTGGCGAAGTACGGATAGTTGCTCCAGGCGCCGTCGAAGCTGCCGCCGTTGTTGGGCGTGTAGGTGTCGAAGAACCCTATCTCGACCGGGTTGACGGGGTCGTCGATGTTGAGCACACGAAGGCCTGTGGTGTAGTTGGTCTCGTAAAGCAGATTGCCGACGACGTAGAGGTTATGATCCTTGGAGGTCGTCGTGGCGATGTATTCGTTGACGATCTCCGGCGCATCCAGATCGACGACGTCCCAGACGAGCGTGCGCGTGTTGCCGCCGTCGAGTTCGTCGTTCTGATAGAAGATCGTCTGATCGTCGGTGAGCCAGCCCTGATGCACGTACGACGACGTCGGATACCCCGTCCGGCTCAACTGGATCGGGTTCGACTTGTTGCTCACATCGACGATGGTGACGGTGTCTTCGTTCGAGTTGAAGCAGATCTCTTTGCCCTGATGCTGAACGTCGGGGCCGTTGTAGACGACGCACTGGGCGTCGTGGGTGTAGCCGTCGCCGCTGTAGCAACCGGCAAAGACCGGCGCCGCCGGCGTGCTGATGTCGATCATGTGGAGGCCGCCGGCGCAGGTGGTGCCGCCGCCGTTGTTGCCCACGGTATAGGCAAAGCCAGTGTCTTCGTTGATGGCGATGTTATGCACGTCGTTGACATTGCCATAATGCGCCGTGTTGCTAAACGTCTCCGGCGGGTTGGCGACGTTGCGCAGTTGGGTCAGATCGAAGACCTGCACGCCGTGCCCGGACGCCTCGCTGACGATGAAAGCGTGATCGTTGTAGACCTTGACGTCGCGCCAGAGCGAGCTGCTCGTGTGTGTCGGCAATTTGCCGACGTAGACGGGGTTTTCAGGATCGGTGACATCGACGAAAGCGGTGCCGTTGTTGAGGCCGACGATCGCATATTCATCGCCTGTCTGCGGGTCGGTCCAGCCCCAGATGTCGTTGGCCGAGCCGGCGCCGAAGGTGCTGTTGGGCACGAAAGCCATCAGATCGACGCTGTTGCAGTCAAAGCCGTCGGCCTCCCCATCGACGCAGGGCGTCACCGCGCCCATAATGGCGGGCAGATCCTGAAGGTCGAGCGGCGAGGCCGCAAACTGGGCCATCGACGGATTACCCTGGCCGTAGGCCGCCATCGCCCCAACCATCAGCCATACTACGAATGCGTAAAACTGTACACGACACCGCATGGAATCACCGATTTGTTACCGTGGAAAAGAAGCATGCCCGCCTGGACATTTTCGGACAGATAACAGGCATCCTCAATGTATGATCCGCTCCGTTATCCTTTTTTCACACCCATCCGCCGAAATGATATCATCTTCCGTGGGATAGCTGTCTTTGTTTGCTAGAAGATCGTCCACCAGCACGTAAAGCGTAAAGGTAAAATAGTAAGGATGCCTGGCTGATGTGTTTGAGTGTTTTAGTGAAAGCGCAACACCGCCCGGCCCTGAAGGACCGGGCTCACCGGCTAAAGCCCCGATGGGGCTCAAACAGGGCGCTTCAGCGTCCTTACGCTGCTGAGCCCGGTGATTGAGCGCCGGGCGGACTGGAGGTTCACCACAAAGCGCACAGCTACCAAAACACTCAAACACCAAAACACAAAACCCCTCACCGCACCAGCGTCACCATCTGCGCCTGCGAGACCGTCGCGCTGTCGGCCCGGATCAGGTAGATGCCGCTGGGCAGGTTCGAGGCTTCGAAGACCAGCCGGTGCGTGCCCGCCGCCAGCGGCCCCCGGTGCAACACCGCCACTTCGCGACCGAGCACGTCGTAGGCCGCCACCGTCACGGGCTGTGCCGTCGGCAGCGTCAGCGTGAGCGTCGTGGCGGGGTTGAAGGGGTTAGGGAAGGCCGGCGAGAGCACGAACGCCTCGGGCACCTCCTCCGTCTCGGTCGCCACGGTGATGCCCGGCGGCGCGATGATAAACAACCCCTCGCTGATGCCGCTGACGACGATGACGCCGCTGTCAAAAAACGGATACACACTCCACGCGCCGCTGCCGATGTCGCCCGGCGACGTGTCGAAGAAGGCCACTTCGACGGGGTTGGCTACGTCGCTGATGTTGAGGATGCGCAGGCCGGCGGAGTAGTTGGCCTGATAGAGCCGGTTGCCCACGACGTACTGGTTGTGATCGGTGGTGGTGGTCTCGGCGAAGTATTCGGCCAGCAAGAGCGGATCGTCCAGATCCTCGAAATCCCAGATGAGCGTGCGCGTGTTGAGGCCGAAGGTAAACTCGTCGCCCTCGTCGTCGAGGAAGAAATAGCGATGGTCGTCGGTGAGCCAGCCCTGATGCGTGTAGCCCACGTTGGGATACGTCGCCGTCGAGATCGCGACCGGGTTGGCCTTGTTGGTCACGTCGGCGATGCTGATGGCCGTCTCATTCGAGCCGATGCAAATCTCCCGGCCCTGATAATCGGCATCCGGCCCGCGATAGACGACGCACTGCACGTCGTGGGTGTACCCGCCGCCGCCGCGCCCCGTCGTGGGATCGGCAAAGCAGCCGGCAAAGGCCGGGTTGATCGGATCGCGGATATCGACCATGTGAAGACCGCCGCCGCAGGTCTGGCGCCCGCCGCCAGCCCCGACGATATAAGCAAAACCCGTCTCTTCATTGATGGCGATGTTGTGCGCGCTATTGACGTTCAGGTAATGCGTGGTCTCGTCAAACGTGACGGGTGGATTCTGCACGGCGCGAAGCTGCGTCAGATCAAAAATCTGCATGCCGTGTACCGGCGCTTCGCTGACGATGAAGGCATGATCGGCGTAGACCTTGATATCGCGCCAGCCCGAACTGACGCTGTGGGTGGGCAAGACGCCGAGGAAAACCGGGTTCACCGGATCCGAAACATCGACGAAGGCGGTGCCGTCGTTGCGCCCGACGAGGGCGTATTCGGCGCCGGTCTGCGGATCGGTCCAGCCCCAGATGTCATTCAGGCTGCCCATCCCGCCGATATTTTTAGCAGGCAGATACGCCAGCAGGTTGGCGTTGGAACAGGGAAACGTGGCAGCCACCCCATCGACGCACGCCGCCGATGCGCCGACGACAGCCTCCGGGCTGCCGCCTTCGCTGACGAGCCGGGCGCGCTCGGCCCAGGCCGTGGTTTCAGACCGTTCGAAGAGATACACCACGCCCTCGCCCAACCCTTCCCGCTGCGACCAGACCAGCGCGCGATTGCCCGACACCGCCACACTCGACCCGAAAAAATCGTTCTCCTGGGTCTGGCTGCCCGACAGTTTTTGTTGGATGATCCAGGCGCCGGAGCCGGGCTGCCGCACCATCACGTGCGCCGCGCCGGCAAAGTCGTCATCGCCCAGCGCGCCGATGACCATATACTCACCGTCTATCTGCACCGACCAGCCGAGGTTATCGTTGAGCGTGCCCGTCATCTGCTGCCGCCGCGTCCAGAGCCCGGCCTGCGCGCGGCGGTACATGAACACCGCCCCGCCGGCATTGTAGCCGGGCGAGCCCACCATGATGTGATCGCCCTGTATCGCCACCGACCAGCCCAGGCTGTTGGGCACGTCGGTCGGCGTCTCGGTCAGTTTTTGGTGTTGCGCCCAGCTTCCGGTCGTTGCATCGTACAGAAACACATACGCCGCGCCGTGATCGTCGTTGTGAAACGGCGCCCCGACGACCGCCACGTCGCCGGCCACGGCCACCGCTCTGCCGAACCAATCAGGCGCCTGGCCGTCGTGGGCCGTCAGCTTCGCCTCCTGCGTCCAGGCGCCCGTGGCCGCATCCCGCCGGAAGACGTAGGCCGCGCCCCGGAAGGCCGCCCCCTGTTCGGCATCGCCCGGCGCCCCGACGACGGCTACGTCGCCGCTGAGCGCCACCGCCTGGCCGAATCGATCCCTGGGAGCACGGTCGCTGGCCGTGAGCTTTGCCTCCTGTGCCCAAGCGCCCGACGCCACATCCTTCCGAAACACGTAGGCCGCGCCGATGTCGTTGTCACGCGAAGGAGCCCCGGCCACGAGCACGTCGTCCTCGACAGCCGCCGCCCAGCCGAAGCCGTCGCCGGGTACTGCATCGCCGGCCATCAGGCGCTGCCGCTCGGCCCAGACGCCGGTGGCCTCGTCCGGCGCATAGACGTAGACGACCCCCGTTGCCAGCATCGTCAGCGGCTCCCCGATGAAGGCCTCGTCACCTTCCAGGGCGAGCGCTATGCCAAAAAAGGCAGCCGCCTGCGCCGTCTTTTTCCCGGCGATCTCCTGCGCCCCCGCCGGCCCAGCCATCACGCCCAGCAGCCACGCTATGAGTAAAAAACGCCTTCGCATGTCGATTTTGGATTTTAGATTTTGGATTGTTGATTTCAATCGGATCTAGAAGTCGAAAAAGCCGCGCCGGTTGGGAACGCTGCGGCTTCTTCATTTGCTTCAAACGGATCGGTAAACTACCAATCCAAAATCCAAAATCTAAAATCCAAAATCGTTACCCTTATCTGACCAGCGTCACCGCCTGCGCCTGCGAGACCGTCGGGCCGTCGGCCCGGATCAGGTAGACGCCGCTGGGCAAGTTCGAGGCTTCGAAGACCAGCCGGTGCGTGCCCGCCGCCAGCGGCCCCCGGTGCAGCACTGCCACTTCACGTCCCAGCAAATCGTAGGCCGCCACCGTCACGGGCTGTGCCGTCGGCAGCGTCAGCGTGAGCGTCGTGGCGGGGTTGAAGGGGTTGGGGAAGGCCGGAGACAGGACGAACGTTTCGGGCACCTCCTGCGCCTCGGCGGCCACCTGGAAGGCCGTCGGCTTGACGATGAAAAGCCCGGCTTCGCGCCCGGTGACGATCACCGCGCCGCTTTTGAAAAACGGATAATTGCTCCACGATCCGCTAAAACCGACGCCGTCATGCGCCGGAAAAACATCGAAATAACCAACTTCGCGCGGCGCGGCCATGTCTGTGATGTCGAGGATGCGCAGGCCGCTTGAATAGTTGGATTCGAAGACGTGCCTGCCGACGATGTACAGATTGTGATCGCTCGACGTGGTCTCGCCCTGATATTCGGCGAAGAATTGGGGATCGTCCAGGTCGGTCACATCCCAGATGAGCGTGCGCGTGTGGCCGCCCATGCGGATTTCGTCGAGTTCGTCATTCTGGAAAAAGTAGCGATGGTCTTCGGTGAGCCAGCCCTGATGCGTATAGCCCGCGTTGGGATACGACGACGCCGCGAGCGCCACCGGGGCGCGCTTGTCGGTCACGTCGGCGATACTGAGGGCATTTTCATTCGAGCCGAAGCAAATCTCTTTGCCCCGATGCTCGGCGTCCGGGCCGCGATAGATCACACATTGGGCGTCGTGCGTGTAGCCCGAACCGCGCCCGGTGGCCGGGTCGGCGAAGCATCCGGCAAACGTCGGGTTGATCGGATCGCGGATATCGACCATGTGCAGGCCGCCGCTGCAAGACATCTCGGTCCCGCGCGCCCCGACGACGTAGGCAAAGCCGGTCTCTTCGTTGATGGCGACGTTGTGCGCGCTGAAAATGCCGCCGTAGTGCGCCGTCTCGGAGAACGTAACGGGCGGATTGGTCACGGCGCGCAATTGCGTCAGATCGAAGACTTGCATGCCGTGCTCCGGGGCCTCGCTGACGACGAAAGCGTGATCGGCGTAGACTTTGACGTCGCGCCAGGTGGACGCCAGCGTGTGCGTGGGCAGGTTACCCAGATAAACAGGATTGACGGGATCGGTGACATCGACGAAGCTGGTGCCGTCGATGCGTCCGATGAGGGCGTATTCGCGGCCTGTCTGCGGGTCGGTCCAGCCCCAGATGTCGTTGGCGCCGGCCCCACGCGCGCCGCCAACGGCGTGGGTGGGCAGAAACGCCAGCAGATCCACACTGCCACAGGGAAAGATGGACGCCTTGCCGGCAGCGCACACCACCGCCTCCCCGACGATAGCCTCCGGCCCGGTATCGCTGCTGATGACACGCGCCTGCTGGATCCAGGCATCCGAGGCGTCGCGCTCGAAGACGTAAGCCGCCCCCGTGCCGAAGTCCTCGCCGGTGGCCCCGACGAGCCCGTAGGTGGTGTCGAGAACCACGGCCCGGCCAAAGGAGCTGAACCGCGCGGCGGGGCTGCCGGTAAACGATTCCACCTCGCGCCAGGGTTGCGCCGGGTCGTCGCGCCGGAAGACGTAGGCCGCCCCCAGATCGTTTCTCGCCCGGAGCGCGCCGATCCACATTTCATCATCCATCATCGCCATCGAATAGCCGAAGAGATCGCCGGACTCCAGGTCGCTGCTGGTGCGTTTTTCGCGTTGCTGCCAGTCTCCGGTGGTCGCATTTTTTTCGAAGAGATAGACGGCGCCTCGGAAGCCGTTTTCCTGAGGCGCCCCGACGATCAACTCGTCGCCCTGGTGGGTCATCGAAAAGCCGAAGACGTCGTTCGGCGTCGTGTCGTTGCCGGAGAATTGCGCCTGCTGCTGCCACGCGCCGGAGGTTTCGTCTTGCTGGAAGACGAAGACGGCGCCGGCGCTGTCGTTATGGCGATAGGCGCTGATGATGATCTCGTCGTCGGTGAGCACGGCGGAGTAGCCGAAAAGGGCGCCCGGCTGTTCCTCATCCGCCGTCAGCCGTGCTTCTTCTTGCCACAGGCCCAGCCCCGCGTCGTACCGAAACAGATAGGCGGCCCCGGCCTGATCATCGGCGAAGGGCGCTCCGACCAGGGCGTACGCGCCCCGGAGCACGACGCCCGTGCCGAGTTCGTCGCCGGGTGCGCCGCCTTGCGCGGTCAGTTTGGCTTTCTCGATCCACTGCCCCGACGCGGCATCGCGGCGAAAGACGTAGGCCGCCCCACGCCTGCCGTCCTGCGAGGGCGCCCCCACCAGCAACACATCGCCCTCTACATCCATCGACCAGCCGAACTCGTCGGCGAAGGTGCCGTCGGAGGCTGTCAGGCGTTGCTGCTCGGTCCAGCCGCCGGCCTCCTGCCCGTAAACGTACACCGCGCCCGGCCCCAGGACGTTCGACGCTTCGCCGACGAGCACCTCGCCGCTGGAGAAAGCCACCGCCCGGCCAAAGCCTCGCTGGGCGGCCTCGTTCTGCGCACCCGGCCTTTTTGCCTGCTGCGCCTGCGCCGGGGCGCCGGCCAGGAAAACCCCGAAAAAAAGCAGAGAGAGAAGCCGGTACATAAGCGTCTTGGGGGGATGCGGGATATGGGATAAAGGGCCGCAGCCTCATAGTGGATTAGAAACCTGGGAAGCCCCGTAGGGACGATCTGTTTGTAGTACCTCCGATTCCTTAAAAAAAGAAGCTCCGTCAGGAGCGACCTGTTCAACAGGCCGCCCCTACGGGGCTTTTTCTTTTGGAATATCATGGCTGCTACAAACAGGTCGTCCCTACGGGACTGGGGTAGCATAGGCACTGTTGCCCTCCCCATCAACCCAAAACCAATCACCCAAAACCTACCTCGCCAGCGCCACGATCCGCGTTTGCGAGGCCGTCGTGCCGGTGGCTTTGATGAGGTAGGAACCGCTGGGCAGCCCCGCCGCCTCGAACGCCACCGTGTGGACGCCTGGCGACAGCACGCCGTGGTGCAACACCGCCACCTCGCGCCCCAGCATGTCGTAGGCCGCCACGCGCACGGGCTGCGCCTGCGCCAGCGTCAACGTGAACGAGGTGCGGGGGTTGAACGGGTTGGGATAGCCCGCCGAGAGATCGAACCGGCGCGGCGCCTCGTCCGCCTCCGTGGCCGTCACCACCTGAAGGTTCGTCGGTTCGAGCATAAACAGGCCCTGGCTGATGCTGCTGACGACGACGGCGCCGCTTTCGAAGAAAGGATAGACGCTCCAGGCACCGTCGAACTGCGGCGGATCGCCGCCGGGAAACGTATCGAAAAATGCGACTTCGCGCGGGTTGTTGATATCTGAAATATCGATGATGCGCAGGCCGCTGGTGTAATTGGCCTCGAAGGCATAGTTGCCGGCTACGTAGAGGTTGTGATCGATGGATCGAGACGGGCCGAAGTATTCTTTTAGCAGCACCGGATCGTCGAGATCCGTCACGTCCCAGATCAACGTCCGTGTGCCTCTGATGACTTCAGGAAAACGCCGTTCGTCGCTTTCGTCGTTGAGCAAGAAGTAGCGATGATCCTCCGTCAGCCATCCCTGATGCGCGTAGCCGACGTTCGGATAGGCCGCCCACGAGAGCGCCTTCGGATTGGCTTTGTCCGTCACGTCGGCGATGCTGATGGCCGTCACGTTGGCGCCGATGCAAATCTCCCGGCCCTGGTGCTCGGCGTCCGGCCCCCGGTAGACCACGCACTGCGCATCGTGCGTGTAGCCCGTGCCGCCCCCGGTAAACAGATCGACGAAACACCCGGCAAACGTCGGGTTGAGCGGATCCTGGATGTTGACCATGTGCAGGCCGCCGCCGCAGGTATTGCCGCCGCCGCCGGAGCCCACGATGTAGGCAAAACCGGTCTCTTCGTTGATGACGACGTTGTGCGCCGTGCCGACACCCGCATAATGCGCCGTCTCGACGAACGTAACCGGCGGCGCCGTGACAGCGCGCAACTGCGTCAGATCGAATACCTGCATCCCGTGCGCCCCGACGGCATCGACGACCACGAAGACGTGATCGGCATACACTTTCATATCGCGCCAGAGCGACATGATCCCGTCGCGCGAAGCCAACGATCCGACGTAGATCGGATTAACCGGGTCGGAGATGTCGACGAAAGCCAGCCCGTCGGTGCGGCCCACGAGGGCGTATTCCTTGCCCGTCTGCGGATCGGTCCAGCCCCAGATATCGTTGAGGCTCGTAAAGGGCGACAGCCCGCCGATGTCGCCCGCCGTCAGAAAGGCCGACAGATCGACGGCACTGCACGAAAAGGCCGAGGCGCTGCCGTTGGCGCAGGCAATCTTACGACCCGTCAAGGACTTGGCCGGCGTCTGTGCAGCGACCGTGCCGGCAAGGCCGCAGCATACGACCAGAAGCACCATACTAAAGCTTCGAGGCATAGATCTATAGAAGGATGGCGAGGGGCGTGAGAGGATGGACGAAAACAGCGTTTGAAAGCATGTAACGCACTACAGACTATGTAGTACGCAGCACGAAGTCCTTTAAATCCTTACGGATTGATGAAATTATCGCTTAGCCAAAAGTATACCACACCGTCATCCAAAAACATAGCCCTGAAGAGATCCCGGCATGAGGGGCAGGGCTGTTAAGTTCTCTGCAAATGGTCACGCGAAGACGCCATGCAGTTTCCCCTCCTGGACAGGAGGGGACTAAGGGGTGGTCGATCTCAATCCTCGAAATAACACCCGCACGCTTCGATTTTCTGCGACGTTTTTAATCAACCACCCCTGTCCCCTCCTGTCCAGGAGGGGAACTTGAACCGCCACGCCGAGAAGAACTTAACAGCTCTGCGACACGAGGAGGACGGATGAACGGCAAGGCCCCCGGCCCGCTTCGAAAAAAGCCCTTTCTAAAAGCCCCCACTTGACATCAATGATTTTCTACGCGATATTAGGTGTTGGCATCATCGTAGCTGATCCTCCCTCCCTCTCCCTATCAGCTACGCGGAAACGCCCGGTTCTGTCTAGAGCCGGGCGTCTTCATTTTCCGGGGTGTATCGCGTGCGCTACGGCGCCTGTCTCGTTTTTTCGACAGCGTTTTCGTTGCGTAAGCGTTTCATTGTTTTAAGCTGCTATGCATGAGTTTTATACGGTGTGGAATGCCGCCGTATCTTCCCCGCGTTGCTAACCCTTCTACTGTCGAGCCTCCGTCTTCTCATGCGTTCTACCCTCCTCATTCTGCTGGCCGTCCCGGTGCTTCTGACCGGCTGCGCGAGCCAAAAACGCATCATCGACCAGCAAGCCCAGACCATCGACTCGCTCTACGTGGCCGAGCGCGTCTTACGCGCCGAACTCTACGCCCTCCAGGATTCGATCCGTTTCTACGACGACATCGATTCGGGCCTCTACTATCGCAACGAACGCGCGCTCAAAGACCGCATCAACAAACTCGACTATCTGCTGGCGACGAAGCGCGACACGCTCTGCACCCTCGAACCCATCACAACCCTGCTCGTCGAAGACCTCTTCAAGCCTGCCGGCGTCGAACTCAGCACAGAGGGTCTCGACCAGCTCGCCGCCCTGGCTACCCACCTCGACAGCACCTACACCCGCCACCGCTTCCGCGTCGAAGGCCACGCCGACAACACGCCGCTGGGCGGGCAACTGCTCGAAAAATATCCGAGCAACTGGGAACTCTCGGCAGCCCGCGCCGCCGCCGTCGTGCGCTTCTTCACAGACGACCTCAACTTCGACCCGGCCCGCTTCGACGTGGCCGCCTATGGCGACACCCGCCCGGCAGCCCCGAACACCACCGCGCGCGGACGCCGCCAAAACCGCCGCATCGAGATCCTGGCCCTGCCGTTTTAAGCAGGCAGGTCTACCCCTGGTGACAGTATCACCGGCAGCATTTCAGGCAAACCACGGCGTGGGTCATTAGCTCGCTTCGCTCGCGTCATTGGTGGTCATTCATTGTCATTGGTTGAAACAACAATGACAATGAATGACCACCAATGACGCATGCGAAGCATGCAAATGACGCCGAAGGCAAATGACAGCGAGCGAAGCGAGCTAAATGACCCATCTAACGCCAACGCTCATCCACCGTGAAACACACCGGGGTGCCTGCTAGCTTCTTCCTGGCAACATTTCTTTGCTGCCCCTTACGTTTTTCACGGCACGTTAGTATCATAGCTATCGATACCTACCCGGCGCCTACCCCCCAGATTCATGCCTCGTGTGCTCCTTGTGCTCGGCCTGCTCTTGCTGGCCGCTTGCACACCTACGACGACCAACTACGACCTCATCATCCGGGGCGGCACTCTCTACGACGGCAGCGGCCAGCCCCCCTTCACCGGCGACGTGGCCATCAGTGCCGACACCATCGCCGCCGTCGGCGACCTCGGCAGTGCGCGCGCGCGCCAGGAGATCGACGCCTCAGGGCTGGCCGTCGCGCCCGGTTTCATCAACATGCTCAGTTGGGCCACCGAGTCGTTGGTCATCGATGGCCGTTCGCAGAGCGACATCCGGCAGGGCGTCACGCTCGAAGTCTTCGGCGAAGGCCAGTCGATGGGGCCACTCAACGAGGCGATGAAAGCCAACATGCTGCGCGGGCTCGTGGCGCGGCACGGCTCCGAAGAAGCCGTCGCCGAACTCCTGGGCGTGCCCTACAGCGACGAGCAACCCCTGACGATCCCCTGGACGACGCTCAGCGAATACCTCGAATACCTCGTCGAAAAAGGCATCGCGCCCAACGTGGCGTCGTTTGCCGGCGCCACGACGGTGCGCATCCACGAACTCGGCTATGACAACCGCCCGCCTTCGGCAGAAGAGCTGGCGCGGATGCAAGCGCTCGTGCGGCAGGCCATGGAAGACGGCGCCCTCGGCGTCGGCTCGTCGTTGATCTACGCACCGGCCTTCTATGCCGATACCGACGAGCTGATCGCGCTGTGCAAGGTGGCCGCGGAGTACGGCGGCCTCTACATCTCGCACATGCGCAGCGAAGGCAACCGCCTGCTCGAATCGGTCGACGAGTTGATCCGGATTGCGCGGGAGGCGGGGCTGCCTGCCCAGATCTATCACCTCAAAGCCGCCGGACGCGACAACTGGGACAAGCTCGACGCCGTGATCGAACGCGTGGAGGCGGCCCGCGCCGAGGGCCTCGCCATCACCGCCGATATGTACACTTACACCGCAGGCGCCACCGGCCTCGACGCCGCGATGCCGCCGGCAGTGCAGGAAGGCGGCTTCGAAGCCTGGCGCGCGCGCCTGCAAGACCCCGACATCCGCGCCCAACTCGAACAGGACATGAACACCCCCACCGATGAGTGGGAAAACCTCTACCTGGCTGCCGGGCCGGACAACGTGCTGCTCATCGGCTTTCGAAATGAGGCGCTGCGCGGCTACACCGGCAAGACGCTCGCCGAAGTCGCCGCCGAGCGCGGCACCTCGCCGGCCATAACCGCCATGGACCTCGTCATCGAAGACAGCAGCCGCGTCGGGACGGTCTATTTCTTGATGAGCGAAGACAACGTCAAACGCCAGATCGCCCTGCCCTGGGTGAGCTTCGACTCGGACGCCGGCTCGATGGCGCCGGAGGGTGTTTTTCTGGATATGAACACCCACCCCCGCGCCTACGGCAACTTCGCCCGGCTGCTGGGCAAATACGTGCGCGACGAGCAGGTCATCTCGCTCGAAGAAGCCATTCGCCGCCTGACTACCCTGCCGGCGCAGAACCTCAAGATCCGCCGGCGCGGCGCCCTTCAACCCGGCTTCTTCGCCGACCTCGCCCTCTTCGACCCGGCCACCATCCAGGATCACGCCACGTTCGAAGAACCCCATCAGTACGCCACGGGCATGATCCACGTCTTCGTCAACGGCACGCCCGTGCTCCGCGACGGCGAGCACACCGGCGCCACACCGGGCCGCGTCGTGCGCGGGCCGGGCTGGAAGGGTTGGAACGAAGGAAGCTGAAAAAGGACGCGAAGGAACAGCTTGATCCGATTCCGTCCTTTTTTACGTGTGGTAGGGTGTAGAAGTCTGAGAACCTGTCTGGTAAGTATCCTGGGGCTGCGCGCAGTCCCGGCCTGGCTTCACGAAATCATTCCTGAATTTCTTCTTCACCCAAACCGGACCGTATCGTGGAAACCCAAAAAGCTTCGAGCGGCACCCCCATCCTCAAGGAGATCTGGCAAGAGTTTGCCACCTACGACGCCAACGCCGGGCACAATCAAAATCAATTCAAAAGGCTTCAGAACCTGATTCTGGCGCTGGGCGTGCTGGCCGTGCTTCTGGCCGTGATCCAGACCCAATTTTTTGGGGTGGATGAGGAGGTGGCCCAGACCGTACCCGGCTATGCGCCCTGGTACACCATTCTGCGCTGGGGCATCATCATCGCGCCCATCTTGATCGCGGCGCTCATTGCCCTGACCAACAAGTTCAATGTGGGCAATAAATGGATTATGCTGCGCTCCGGCGCCGAGTCGCTTAAACGCGAGATCTATCGCTTCCGCGCCAAAGCCGGCATCTACAGCGACGAAGCCACCAAAGACAAATCGCGCGAGGAAAAGCTGGCCGATAAGCTGACCAAGATCCGGCGCCAGGTGATGAAGACCTCCGTCAGCGAAGCCTCGCTCAAACCCTACAAAGGCCCGATCCCGCCCAAAATGTATGGCGCTGCCGCAGAGGACGACGGCTTTGCGTACATCTCCTCCGAGGAATACATCAAAATACGCCTGGGCGATCAACGTGATTTTTACGCCGGCAAGACCGACGCGCTGGAGAAAAAACTGCGCTTCCTCCAGCTCTTGACCATCGTCATCGGCGGCCTGGGCACGCTCCTGGCTGCCATCGGCTTTGAACTCTGGGTGGCCGTGACGACTTCGCTGGCCGCCGCCTTTGCCGCCTACCTCGAATACCAGAAAACCGAGCAAACGCTGGTCATTTATAATCAGGTTGCCACCGATCTGAAGAACGTCCTGACGTGGTGGGCCGCCCTGCCGCCCGACGAGCAGGCCAGGCCGTCCAACCACAACCTGCTGGTTCAGCAAACCGAACAAGCCCTCGAAGCCGAAAACAGCGGCTGGGTCCAGAACATGACCGAGGCCCTGGCCGAGTTGCAGGAACAGCAGGCTTCGATAAAAGATCAGGTGAAAGCGGAGCTAGCGGGGGTCTATGAAAAAGGCGCCGAACTGCAAACCGAGTTCGACGATCAACTGAAAGCCAGAACCGCACCCGTGAAAGCGGACGTGGCGTCGGTGTTCGAAAAAGACGCCGAACGGCAAGCCGACTTCGAAGACCAACTGAAAACCAAAGCCGGGACCGAAGCGGCGCTGTTCGCCGGGCCGATAGTCCCTTCCCTCGCAAACCTGGGACCGTCTGCGCCAACAGACACCGCACCGGCAGACACCGCCACCGCGCCGGCACCCGACACGGCTGCCGAGCCGGTGGAAACGGCTGCCCCGCCGGCTTTAACCGCAGAACACGTCGCGGAGATACTGAAAGGCAACAACGAGGCCGAAGCCTGGGCCAAAGCCGCACAGGAAATTCTACCCAGGTATAACATCGACACGCCGCAGCGCATGGCCGGCTTTTTTGCGCAGTGTATGCACGAAAGTCTTAATTTTAAAGTCCTTGAGGAAAACCTCAACTATAGAGCCAGCACGCTTAATAGAGTCTTTCCAAAGTATTTCAAAAATGCGGGTCGAGATGCCAACGAGTATGCTATGAAGCCTGAGAAAATTGCCAACGTGGTGTATGCCAATCGTATGGGTAACGGCAACACCGCATCAGGCGACGGGTTTCGCTTCCGTGGACGAGGGGTTATCCAGTTGACGGGTCGGAGCAATTATACCGCTTTTGGTAAAACCATTGGCAAGACGGCGGAGGAGGTCATCGACTATGTTCAGACGAAAGAAGGAGCGTTAGCCTCAGCGTGCTGGTTTTGGGACAACAAAAATCTCAACAAGTATGCGGATGCTCAAGATATCTATACGTTGACGAAGCTCATTAACGGTGGGTTTAACGGCCTGAAAGATCGCAAGGAGAATTATGAGCATGCGCGTGAAGTTCTTGGATTACCGGCCAAAGCCGTGCCTACCCTTCAGAAGGGATCGCGCGGTGCTCCGGTTAAGGTGCTCCAAAAAGCGCTCGGTTTAGGCGCCGATGGTAATTTTGGATCCGGAACCGAACGCTCGCTAAAAAAATGGCAAGAAGCCAACGGCCTCACCGCCGACGGCAAAGCCGGCCCGGACACCCTGGACAAACTGAACATAACGGATGACATAAAGAATCTGTCCTGAGAACAGGCAATGCCGAAGGGAGCGTGGGGGAAAGGGAGAGAGGGGGAGAGGGAGATGATCAGGAATGTCGAATCTCAAATGTCGAAGGTGTTGACAAAGCCTTCGACATTCGCCACTAAGATCTCCCCTTCCCCCTTTCTCCCTCTCCCCCTTTCTCCCTTTCCCCCTTCCCCACTATCCGGATCAACCATGACCCCACCGTATCGTTACCTGATGCTCCTGTGCTGCCTCCTGGCGCCCCTGACCGCGCGCGCCCAGGACGAACCCTCCACGCGCGCGATGAATCTGATCGGCTGGCAGGAATTCGCCGAATGGGTGCCCGCCCGGATCGAGACGGTCCTGCTGCCAGTGGGGACGCTGGAGCCGCACGGTGTGTTGCCCAACGGCTCGGACAACCTGGCTCCGGAGGCCATGGCCAAGGCCCTGGCTGCGCGCCTCAACGCCCTCATCGCCCCGACGCTCAACTACGGCGTCACGGGGCGTTTGCAGGCCTACCCCGGCGCTTTTCAAATCAGCGCCGAGGCCTACGCGCCGTTCGTGGCAGACATTCTGGCCGGGCTGGCGCGCAACGGCTTCCTCAACGTCATCATCCTCAACGGACACGGCGGGCCGCAGACGGCCATCTTGCACGAGGTAGCCGCCCGCGCCTCGGAGCAGCACCACATCCGCACGCTCGTCATCAACTGGTGGAGCCTCGCCACAGACGATACCTTCGCCGTCTTCGGCGAAAACGGCGGTCACGCCGGCAACAACGAATCGGCCTACATGCAGGCCATCGTCCCGGAACACATCCACCCCGAACGCTACGACTCGACGATGGCGATGCCCTATCCGCAAAACAATGCGTGGGCCGCCACGCCCTTCCCCACATCCATCGGGCTTTACGAAGCCGGCCAGGGCTATCCTACGTTCGATCCGGCGCAGGCGCAGGCCTATTTCGCCCGCGTCAACGAACGCGTCGCCACGCTCATCGAAGACGTCATCCGGAGGTGGGATCGCGCCCGGCTTTATCGCTAAAAGCTCAATTTCTGACCACTTCTAAGCAGCCAGAGGCATCATTTTTGCTGCCCGGCCCAAACGGAGGCAGGGACTGTTGGGGCGTGGCTTCACGCGGTAATAATCACCATTTTCTATCCTTTAGGGAGGTAAAAGGGAAATGGGACAACAGCAATTACTCTTGTTGATCCTCGGCATCGTCATCGTCAGTGCAGCAGTTGTTTATGGAATTCAAGCTTTTGACGAGAACCGGGAAAAATCTCGCGAAGACAGCGAGATTCACAAAATCATGGACCTCGCCTCGCAGGCGCAGGCCTGGAAATCGAAACCCGTGCTGATGGGCGGCGGCCGATCAAACGATCCGGCGGACTTTTCGGGCTTTACCATCGGCGCGCTCGGCCTGACGGCCTCCGGCGGCCCCGACAGCAGCCCCTTCGTCAACTTCCCCGGCAGCGGCTGTTATCGCTTTTTCCCTTCGACCACCCACCTGCGCATCAACGCGCTCAACGAAGAGTGCGTCCTGGGCTCCTGGACCAAAGGCGTCACCATCGCCGGCCTCGAACCCGACGATATCACGCTGGACTATCGACCTGAATAGGAAGGGACAGGGGCAAATTGCAAATGGGCAAAGGGCGATCATGCTACCCTTTGCCCATTTGCCCATTTGCAATTTGCCCATTTGCCTTAACGCAGCCGCACGAGCTTGATGGTGCGTCGTTGGGTGCCTGCCTGGAGACGGCCTACGTACAGCCCGTCGGGCAGGTCGCCGGAGTCCCATTCGGCGGTATGCGTGCCCACCGGCAAGTCATCCGCGATCAGTGTGCTGACTTTGCGGCCCAGCAGATCGTAGATGTCGAGCGTGACGTAATCGGCGCGGTTCAGGGTGAAGGAGATGGTCGTCGCGGTCTGAAAGGGATTGGGAAAGTTGTGGGCGAGGGCAAAGACGGCGCCCTCCGGCTGCTCGCCTCGGGTCGTCGCAATTTCCGGCGCGCTGGGTTGATCGATGATGACGAGGTCGAAGTAGGCGACATCGTCGAGGAGGGTAGGCCCGCTCGTCACACCGGCATCAAGGACGAGGCCGATGCTGTCGCCCGGGGCGATGTCGAGCGTATCGATGAGCGCCAGCGTCGTCCATTGGGTCGAGGTGGCCGTGGCCACTTTCCCGACAGGCGCGGGCAGATAGGGCAAGACGCCGGAACGATCCGCGTTTTTGAAATCCGTCCAGTACAGCCGCGCCGTGCCGCCCCGGCCTTCCGGCAGCCGGACCTCGGCCGTCACCCGCCAGACCTCGCCGCTGCGCATCTGCGGAATCATCTGGTAGACCACGCCGTAGCATCCGCCTTGAAGGTTGCGCCGGTGGAGTTTCAACGACCACGCCCCGCCGCCCGGCGGCGTCTGGCCGAAACCCTCCTGGCACGAGCCCTCGGTAGCCTGCCAGCCTGCCAGCGAGAACTGGCCGTCTTCCTCGAAACTCTCGTTGACGATTTGCGCCTGGGCGATGCCTGCGCCGAAGACCAAAACGGCCAACACGCTCAACAGAGCCGCGCGTATCCGTTGATTCACATAGGGGATCATGGCTTGTACCTCTTCATAGCACCGGTGCTTCAATATACAATACAACAACGTGTCTGCCTATACCCAAGCAACCGCACCCCCTCAAACAACCCTTTTCGCATCGCCTGGTTTACATCGGTATCGGCTGCACGCGGGTCTTATTGATCGTACGATCTGAAACAAAAGATGGCTCCTGCCCTGCCTCGGTCTTTATCGAAAGTCCTCACGATTGCCACATCATATCATCCATCAGCGTTCATCCGCGCCCATCTGCGGTTGCACGATCTGCGGTTCCGGCAGAAGGAAAACCTTTCGGGCCAGATCTGACGAGAGCGTCTCGGGCCGGTAGTAATTATTGAGAAAAGCGAGCCCGCTCGACGTGAGGTCGGCGTTGCGCGCGGCGAAGACGTCCCAGGAAACGTCGCGGCCTTGGCGTTCCATGCGCTCGTTGATCAGAAAGAGAAAAGCGTAGGTGATGGTCTCGTGATAGAGGCCCGGCTGGCCGTTAGCAGCGGCAAAGCGTTTAAGCCCTTCGACGTACCGCGCCAACGCTGCCGGCACAGGATAAAGCCGGAAATACAACCACCCCAGCCGAACGTGATCGCGATGACGAAACCGGTCCGCCGGCAACGTACAGTCCTCGAAGGCCTCGATAAAAGCCTGCTCGTCGGCAGTCAACGGCAGGACGCTTTCGACGGTTTGGGAAAGCAGTGTCGCGTTCATGGTTATTCTGGTTTTTTGGTTAATCAGTCACTGGTCATTGGTCACTGGTGTTTGTGTCAGAGAACCAGTGACCAATGACCCGTGACAGCTTGATAGAGGCAAAGCGGGCAGGACTCTTTTCGTCGTTCATGGAAACACTCAACTCTCCTTCAGGCGATGGCTGTCTTCGGCAGTGAGGTCGAGGCCGTAGACGTTCTTGAGTTGGGTGATGATCGCCAGCGAAGCGTCGTTGAACGGGCTTTTGCCTTCGAAGGCGTGCAGCAGGATGCCTTCGAGCAAATCGCCCAGCGTGATGTCGTGATACTCGGCGAGGCCTTTGAGGACCTTGACGATGCGTTTTTCCAGGCGCACGCCCGTCTGCACCCGCTCGACGGTCCGCCGCCCGGCCTGTTCAGATGATGCCATGGGTGTTGGGGTTTTAGAGGTAGGTGGCTTTGCTCACGGCCCCGCTTCGTCGAGCCGTTGGCGCGGGTCATCGGTCATCAGGAAGGGTTTTTACTGATGACTGTTGACCGATGACCAACGCTGAGGGGAATGCAGCGTGACAACGCCGCGAAAACGTATCAGCCGATCCTTTGTACGGCCATTTTATTATTTTGTTACCTGTGTACCAAAGTACATGAATAATTCAACAACCGCAATTTTTACCAGCTTGACAGGACCGAGTTGGCCGGAAAAACGTTATTGTGCGTCGATCCTGTGGTCTTTCCCTAGCGAAGTTCGACCGACTGCCATGCCAAGCGCCGTTGCCGAAAGCCTGTTTCATCGTCTGATCGATTCCTTTCCGCCTCGCCGGGCCTATGCGCCTGCCGCCTTCGAACGCGAGCCGATGCCGGCGCCGGTGACGCACTTTCTCAAACACTGGCTCCGCCACCGCCTCCGCCACGAAGTCCGAAGCCTGGAGATCCCCCATTCCGAGTGGTTCGACTACGAGCATGAGGTGGTGCAGCAGGCGCGTCAAGATCTGGTCAAGGCGCTGATCGATCACGGCCATTTTCCGGCGATGGCGTGGGAAGGGTCTTTGCGCGAGGCCGCGCAGCAAGTGACGACCTACCTCGTCCGCCCCGTCGCCACGCTCAGCGCGTTTGTCTACCGGGAAAATAAACCGGTGATGCCGGCGGAAGTGGTGTCGTGGCGGCTCGGCTATTTTAAAGACTATCCCTACTATCTCGAAGCCACGCGGCTGTACGTCGAAAAGCACGAGGTGACGGAGTTTGAGCAGACCCGCTTTGTCGAGATGCTCCACGCCATCGATCAGAAGTTTACGAAAGATTACGACGCCGGGGCCTGGCTGGATCTGATGGCTCCGCTGTTCGACCTGGTCCGCCGCGCCGGTATCGGCGACGGGGTGCCGGTGCGGCTGCTGACGGCGTTTTTCCAGGACAAAGACGCCGAGGCGATCCTCGACCGCCTCGCCCGGCATCAGCAACACCGCAGCGTGGAAGCGCTCGACGAGGACGGCCTGCGCCGTGTGCTCGAAGACGCCGACGAACCCGTCGCGGTCGCCCCGCCGATGCCGCCTGCCGAGACCGAACAACCCCAGGGGGCCGTCCCGCGATGGAAGCAATTTCAGCGTCAGCAACCCGCCCCGCAACCAGCGCCTCCACCGGCCCGAAAGCCTCCGCAGCGCGGCTTCTCGCGCACCCCCGACGACGCACAGGCGCCGCCCCATTCCCCAGACGCGCGCCCGCGTTGGATGCAATACCACGCCGAACAGGAACCCCCTGCGCCCGCTTCGACGGCGGCGCCGTCTCCCGCTGCACCGGCAGACCTCGCCCTCATCGAACAGGCTGTCCTGGGCGACGAGGGCGCCGGCCAACGGGATCTGTTCGTCACCCATCTCTTCGCCCGCTCCCTGGAGGCCTACGAGCGCGTGCTGCGGCAACTCCACGCCACGTCGAGCTGGCCCGAAGCCTCCAAAATCATCGCCGACAACGTCTTCCGCGCCTTCAAGATCGACATCTACAGCGACCCCGCCATCTTGTTTACCGACACCGTCGAAGCCGGGTATTTGAAGCGGGAGGCGTGATGGCTGAAACGTGAGGGTGCCCTTAGAAACGTTTTCACGAAGTACCCTCACGTTTCACGTTTCACGTTTCACCTTCTACGCCCTACATTCCTCAACGCGCACTTCTGAAGGACTGACAACGACGTCTTAATGAGCGATACCAACGGATTTAAAGCCGACCTCGACGCGCGGCGTGCCGAAGCCCGGCTCGGCGGCGGCGAAGCCCGCATCGCCCGGCAGCATGATAAAGGCAAACTCACCGCCCGCGAACGCCTCGACGTGCTACTCGACGACGGCTCGTTCGAAGAGATCGGCATGTTCGTGCGGCATCAATGCCACGACTTTAGCCTCGACCAAAACCGGCCCTACGGCGACGGCGTGGTGACCGGCTACGGCACCATCCACGGGCGGCTGGTTTATGTCTTCAGCCAGGATTTCACGGTCTTCGGCGGCTCGCTGGGCCTGGCGCATGCCGAAAAAATCGTCAAAATCATGAAGCTGGCGATGGAGAACGGCGCGCCGGTCATCGGGCTGAACGATTCGGGCGGGGCGCGCATTCAGGAGGGCGTCGTCTCGCTCGGCGGCTATGCCGATATCTTTTTGCTCAACACGCTGGCTTCGGGCGTGGTGCCGCAGATCTCGGCGGTGATGGGGCCGTGCGCCGGCGGCGCCGTCTACAGCCCCGCCATCACCGATTTCATCTTTATGGTTCAGGGCACGAGCTATATGTTCGTCACCGGGCCGGACGTGGTCAAAACCGTCACGCAGGAAGACGTCACGCACGAAGAACTCGGCGGCGCCTCGACGCACGCGTCCAAGAGCGGCGTGGCCCACGTCACCTGCGGCAACGATGTCGATTGCCTGCTGCGCATCCGCGATCTCTTCGATTTTATCCCTCAAAACTGCGAAGAGCCCCCGCCGCGCCAGCCTACCGACGACCCGGCAGACCGCGCCGAGGCGGCCCTCGACACGCTCGTGCCCGAAAACCCTAACAAGCCCTACGACATGCACGACGTCATCCGGCACGTGGTGGACGACGGGCGTTTTTTCGAGATTCACAGAGATTATGCGGAGAATCTGATCGTCGGCTTTGCGCATCTGGGCGGGCGTTCGGTGGGCATCGTGGCCAACCAGCCGAGCGTGCTGGCCGGCGTGCTCGACATCAAAGCGTCGATTAAAGGCGCGCGTTTTGTGCGGTTTTGCGATGCGTTCAACGTGCCGCTCATTGTCTTCGAAGACGTGCCCGGCTTCTTGCCCGGCACCGACCAGGAGTGGCGCGGCATCATCAAGCACGGCGCCAAGCTGCTCTATGCCTTCTGCGAAGCAACGGTGCCCAAGATGACGGTGATCACGCGGAAAGCCTACGGCGGCGCCTACGACGTGATGAACTCCAAACACATCCGGGGCGATCTCAACTTCGCCTGGCCCACGGCGGAGATCGCCGTGATGGGGCCGAAGGGCGCCGTCGAAATCATCTATCGCAAACAACTGGCCGGGGCTGAAGACCCCGATGCCCTCAAAACCGAATTCACCGACCAGTATCGCCACAAATTTGCCAACCCCTACGTGGCCGCCGAGTACGGCTACATCGACGACGTGATCGAGCCGAGCCAGACACGCCGCAAGCTCATTCGCGGCCTAGAAATGCTTGAAAACAAAGTGGTTAACAACCCACGCAGAAAACACGGGAATATCCCGCTATAGATTTTTTGTAAACAAAAAATCTATTAAGGAAACGTATCTCCAGAGTGGACGTATCGCCTATTTCCCACTTGAGTTACGTGCCGCGGGGGCCGATACTCCCCCGAAAACCCACCATCAAGGTTAGAAAATCCGCTCTCCCTGGGAGTCCTCGATTTTACACAAAGATAAGACTATGGGTTGACTAATTAGTCCTAACTCCTTATCGTTTAGTGTTGTAGCGGATTCAACCTAAGGCAAGACTTTAACTGGGATACCGACTTTATCGACTTTTTTAACGTCTTGAACTAAGACGGAGGCGCTCGTGACACGTTTGTTTTTGCTCATCGTAGCGTTGGGGTGGCTTACGCTGCCGGCCCTGGCTCAGACCTCCTCTCAGACGTCCCCCACCGAAGGCGTCGAGTTGGAACGACAGCAAACCTTACCGCCCGAATCGATCCCGATCCAGCAGCTTCGCGGCTATGAATGGTACCAGGATCAGCAAGACCTCGGCTCGCTCTCGGATTCGCTCAGCGAGGAGCAGATCTTGCGACGGCTCAGCCGCCTGTACTGGTATCAGTCCGAAATCCTCACGGCCCAGGCCGACAGCGAAGACGAACACGCCGAACGGCTGCTCGATCTGGCGATGACCGAGATCGGGCTGCTGGCGCAGCAGCCCAACATCACCGAACGGCCCCGGTATCGCGAACTCTACCGCACCATCGTCACCGAATACGAACGCTATTACGGCGTGCCCGATTCGATGATGGGCGTCGTCTACGGCAGCGTCTACCAGCTCCGGGCCGATCTTTTTGCCATCCACGACGAGATCGAGGAACCGCTGCTCGAAGATGTGACGTTCCCGGCGCTGCCGCCGATGATCACCTCGGTGCCGATGACGCAAAACCGCATCGTTGATCAGACGATCACGTACTTCGTGCAGAAAAAGCGCGACGTGCTCGTGCGCTGGATGGGCCGGGCTGACACCTACTTCCCGATGATCGAGAAGATTTTTGCGGAAGAAGGCGTGCCGGACGAGTTGAAGTATCTGGCGATGGTCGAGAGCGGCCTCAACCCGCGCGCGCGGAGTTGGGCGCACGCCGTGGGCATGTGGCAGTTCATCGCGCAGACGGGCGGCGCCTACGGGCTGCGCGTCAACACCTGGGTCGATGAGCGGATGGATCCGGAGAAGGCCACGCGGGCAGCGGCGCGGCATCTGAAGGATCTCTACAAGATGTACGGCAACAACTGGCACGTGGCGCTGGCCGGCTACAATTGCAGCCCGCGTTGCATCAAACGTGCCATCAGCAAAGCCGGCGGCACCATGAAGAACCCGCCGTCGTACTGGGATATGTATCCGTACCTGCCGCGTGAGACGCGGGGCTACGTGCCGCAGTTCATCGCCTTCGCGCTGATCATGTCGAACCCCGGCGCTTTCGGCCTGACGAACGTGCCTCGGGGTCCGGAATATGCCTACGACGTGGTGCCAGTCGAGGGGATGCTCTCGCTCTCGGATGTCGCGGGGATGGTAGGCACCGACGAGGCGACGATCAAGGCGCTCAACCCTGAACTGCGGCGGGGCACGTTGCCGCCGAGCCGTTCGGCCTATAACCTGCGCATTCCGCTGGGCACCTACGTCCAGTTTGCCGAGGCCTTCGAGCGGCTGCCGAAAGAGGCCAAACGGCCCGTCTCCGAGTACGTCGTCCGCCGGGGCGATTCGCTCGGCAAGATCGCCAACAGGTTCGGCGTGTCGGTGAGCGCGCTCAAGAGCACCAACAACCTGCGCCGTTCGACGATCCATCCGGGGCAACGCCTGGTGGTGCCGGTGGCCAGCTACAGCGGCACGGTGACGCTGGCCGATGCCCAGCCTTCGTCGGTGCAATACGGCACCCGGTCGATCCGCCCGATAGCCATGGAACGCGCCGTGGCCGTCAACACGCAGCCGGCGACCACCCAGCCGGCCAGCCAGACGACGCAGCGCGCGTCCTCGTCGACAGCGGCGCCGCGTAAGGCGACGCCCACGAAGAAGGCCTCGACGTCGGCGAGCACGCCGAGCAGCAACCGCATCACGTACAAAGTGCGGCGGGGCGATACGCTCGGTAAGATCGCGCAGAAGTACGGCACGTCGGTCAGCAAGATCAAAAGCTGGAACAACCTGCGCGGCACCAAGATCAGGACGGGGCAACGCCTGACGATCTACTCGTCGGGGGCGGCGCCGTCGGAGCGCATCGTCTACAAAGTGCGGCGGGGTGATTCGCTCGGCAAGATCGGCCAGAAATACAACGTCTCGGTACGCAGCCTCAAGCAGTGGAACAACCTGCGCGGCAGCGTCATCAAGACGGGCCAACGCCTGACGATCTATCCCGGCCAGAGTGCGCCCAAGTACATCACGTACAAAGTGCGCCGGGGCGATTCGCTCGGCAAAATTGCCCGGAAGTACGGCACGTCGGTCACGAAGATCAAAAAGCTGAACAACCTTCGTAGCTCGACGATTCATCCGGGGCAACGCCTGAAAATCGATCCCTGATCGTCCATTTTTTGCGACGATACGAAGGCGCCTCCGTACCGGGGGTGCCTTTTTTCATTGGACAATACGCGCGTGCCCCGTACGTTATGAAGGAAGAAACCGGATCAGGCAATGCGCCCTCCACTGTGTTCTTTTAAGGGAATGAATCACTCCACCATCCGAGACTCATCGAGGACGAATCATGCATCGATTGACGTATGCAGGTGTGCTGCTGGCGTTGTTGTTGACGGCGCAGGCTTTTGCGCAAACGACGACGCCCGATTTCGACTATGAAAAAGCCTGGGCACAGGTCGATTCGTTGGATAATGAAGGGTTGCCGCAACAGGCGCGGGCTGTGGTCGATTCGATCTACGCGGCGGCGGTGGAGGGGCCGAACGAACCGCACTTCATCAAGACGCTGTTCTATCAGAGCAAGTACACGGTAGCGCTGGAAGAGAACGCCGAAAACCGCATCTTCGCCGACATGCGGGGGCGCCTGGACGAGGCCACGCCGGCAGGCCGCGCACTGCTCCACTCGATCCTGGGCGAACTCTTTCTTCGCTACTACCAGAACCATCGATATCAATTCTACAACCGCACCGCCACGACCGGCTACGACGAAAACGACATCGCCACGTGGGATCTCACGAAACTCATGACCGAAGCGACGGCGCACTACCTCCGCTCGGTCGAACCCGCCGACACGCTCCAGGCTATTCCGCTGGACGCCTACGAGGTGGTGCTGGTCGATGCGCAGACCGACCGCGCCGCGCGTCCTACGTTATTCGATTTCCTGGCCCATCGCGCTATCGACTTTTTGACGAACGAGGAGGCCAGCCTGATCACGCCCGAACGCAAGTTCTTCCTGCAAGGAGAACAGGTCTTCGGGCCGGCCTCCGACTTCATCGGGCTGGATTTCGAGGGGCAAGACGGCCCCGGCGTGGAAGCCCTCCGCCTGCTCCAGGATCTGCTGGCCCTCCACCTCGACCGCGACGACCCCGCTGCCATGGTCGATGCGGACTTGCGCCGGCTGAAACTGGTTCACACGGCCTCGGTGGCGTCGCTCAAAGACAGTCTTTATGCGGCGAGCCTGGAGCATCTCCGGGGGCAATACGCAGGCCTGCCCGTCTTTGCCGAAGTCACGTACGCGCTGGCGCAGGAATACAACCGGCGCGGGGATCGGTATCAGGCTTTTGCCGGCGGCGAGAACGCGGCGTCGGAGAAAGATCGGGTGGCAAAACGCCGCGCTATCGCCCTGTGCGACGAAGCCATCGCGCGCTTTCCTGAGACGAGAGGTGCGGAGAACTGCGAGGCGCTTCAGGATCTCATCCGCCAAAAGCATCTGGCGTTTCAGGTGCAAGAGGCCGTCGTGCCGGACGTGCCGGTGCTGGCGCGGCTGGCGTTCCGCAACGTGAAGACGGTCTATGTCAAAGCGGTGCCGGTCACGCAAGACGAATTACAGGCCTTCTGGGACGCCGATTATGATAAATCCAGGGAGATGCTGGCGCGGTTTGCCCGGCGCCGGGGCGTCGAACAGCCTCCCATCACGCTGCCCGACGACGGCGATTTCCAGGAGCACGCCGTCGAGATCAAGACGCCGGCGCTGCCGGCAGGCCTTCACCTGCTGCTGGCAGGCTCAGACGCCCGGTTCGTGACGCCGGGCGAAGGGCTGGCGTATTCCTTTATGCAGGCCTCGCCCATCAGCTTTGTCTGGCGCCAGCACAGAGAGACCGGGTCTTACGACGTCTATGTGATGAACCGCGCGACAGGCCACCCGCTGAACGGCGCCCGCATCCGGATTGCGTACAACAACCCCACCATCACCGTCGGCCCCGTGCGGCCTCGCACCTTCGAGACGGACCGCAACGGCTACGCGCGCGTGACGCCGGAAGAGCAGGAATCCTTCAAGCTCACCATCGAACATCGCGGCAACGTGCTTCTCTCGGAGCAGTACTTCTATTCCTATCGCGCCTACCGGGAAAAGCAGCGGCGACGGGTCACGCATTTCTTTACCGATCGCGCCATCTACCGTCCGGGCCAGACGATCTACTTCAAAGGCATCGCGATGAAGATCGAGGATGAGCAGTACACGATCCAGCCGGGGGAACAGTCACGGGTGCGGCTGCGCGATCCTAACGGGCAGGAGATAGCAACGCTCGATCTGGTGGCCAATGAATACGGCACCTTCAGCGGCAGCTTCATCGCCCCGCAAGGCGTGCTCAACGGGCAGATGTCCATCACCGACGATTATGGGCAGGTTGGTTTTTCGGTCGAAGATTACAAGCGGCCTCGCTTCGAGGTGAGCCTCGACGCGCCGGAGGGCGCGCCGCTGGCCGGCGACACCGTGACCGTCACCGGCACGGCCACCTCGTACGCCGGCGCCAGCCTCGACGGCGCGCAGGTGAGCTACCGCGTGGTCCGGTCTCCGTCCTGGCGATACTGGCGCTATGGCTACTGGGGCCGTCCGCCGCAAACCCAGGAGGTCGAGATCAGTCGCGGCGACGTCGAGACCGGCGCAGGCGGCACCTTCGCCGTGCCGTTCGTTGCCGAGCCCGATCTGACGCTCCCGCGCTACCCCGGCGTCATCTTCAACTTCCGCGTCCACGTAGACGTGACGGACATCACCGGCGAGACGCATAGCGCCGTGCGGGATGTCTCCATCGGGTATGCGGCGTTGACGTTGGATCTGCTTGCGCCCCCGATGCTCGACAAGACGAAGGCGCCGGACGTCCGCATCACCTCGGCCAACCTCAACGGATCGCCGGAGCCGGTGCAGGGTCGCCTCGTGGTGATGCGCCTCCAGGCGCCGGAGCGGCCCTTTCGCGAGCGGTTGCCGGGCTGGCGCCCGCCGGATCGCTACGCCATGGACCGGGACGCGTTCTACGACGCCTTCCCACACGACCAGTATGCCCGCGAAAACGACGTCGCCACCTGGCCGGTGCTAGACACGGTGATGACGCTGCCGTTCGATACGGCTGAGCAACAAGCCCTGGCCCTGCGCGGCCTGGCCGATCTGCCCTCGGGCGTCTACCGCTTCCAGGCCCACGCCGAAGATCCGACAGGGTTGCCCCTGTTCGCCGAACAAAACGTCAGGCTGTTCGACCCGGCAGACAAACGCCCACCCTATCCGACGATGCACTGGACCGCCCCGCTCAAGGCGTCGGGCGAGCCGGGTGAGACGGCGGTGTTCCTGATCGGCACAGGGGCCGAGGACGCGCGGATGCTTTTCGAAATCGAGCACGACGGCAAAATCACCGAGCGGCGCTGGATGCGGTTGTCGAACGAGCAGCAGCGCATCGAGATACCCATCGAAGAAAAGCACCGGGGCAACTTCGCCGCCCACGTCCTCTACATCAAAAACAACCGGGCCTACGGACAAACGCTGCACATCAACGTGCCGCACACGAACAAGCGGCTGGCCGTTTCGCTGGAGACGTTCCGCAACAAGCTGTATCCGGGCTCGCAGGAAGAATGGAAAATTAAAATCAGCGGCCCGGACGGCGAGGCGGCAGCCGCCGAACTCGTCGCGGCCATGTACGACGCCTCGCTGGAGACCTTCCGGCAGCACAACTGGTACTTCAACATCCTGCCTTCTCGCTATAGCCGGCTGCAATGGAGCGACCGTAACCTGATGTCGATGTTGCAATCGCGGTTGCTCGACAACAAGTGGAACGTCCGAGTACGCTTCCAGCACCCTCTCTACGACAGATTGAACTGGTTCGATTTCCATTGGGGGTACGGGATGCGGTATATGCTCGCTCCGGGCCAGAGAGCGCGTGTGGCCGCCGCGGCTCCAGCGGAAGATCTGGCACTGGAGGAAGTCGTGGTCACAGGGATGGCCGAGGCACCGGCCAATAAGGCCATGGTCGCCAACCTCGATATGAGAGACATCACCCAGACGAAACAGGTCGAGCCCGCCGCACCTGACTCCGGCGGCGGAGGGCTGGAGGCCGTGCAGGCGCGGCGCAACCTGGATGAGACGGCCTTCTTCTTCCCCCATCTGGAGACCAACGCCGAGGGCGAAGTGCTACTCTCGTTCACGATGCCCGAAGCCCTCACGCGCTGGCGGATGCTGGCCCTGGCGCACACCAAAGACCTGAAATACGGCCAGTTGATGCAGGAGGTCATCACCCAGAAAGAATTGATGGTCACGCCCAACGCGCCGCGTTTCTTCCGCGAAGCCGACACGCTGATGTTCACGGCCAAAGTCGCCAATCTCTCCGATACGCTGCTGACGGGCCGGGCGCAGTTGATGCTCTTCGACGCGCTGACGATGACGCCGCTCGACGTCCAACTCGGCAACACCGACGCCGCGCGGGCTTTCGCCGTGGCGAAGGGCGCCAGCCAGGCCTTCGCCTGGACACTGACGATCCCCGAAGGCGTGCAGGCCGTCACCTACCGCGTCGTGGCCGAAGCCGGCGCTTTCTCCGACGGCGAAGAGGACGTCGTGCCGGTGCTGACCAACCGCATGCTCGTCACCGAGAGCCTGCCGCTGCCCGTGCGCGGCAACGAGACCAAAACCTTCCGCTTCGACAAGCTGGTCGACGGGCGCTCGCCGACGCTGCGCCATCACCGGCTGACGCTCGAATACACGCCCAACCCGGTGTGGTACGCCGTGCAGGCGCTGCCGTACATGATGGAATTTCCGTATGAATGCGCCGAGCAGATCTTCACCCGCTACTACGCCAACAGCATCGCCGCGCACGTGGTGGCGCAGAATCCGAAGATCGAACGCATCTACGACGCCTGGCGGCAGGCCGACGCCGACGCGCTGGTCTCGAATCTGGAAAAAAATCAGGAATTGAAAGCCCTCTTGCTCGAAGAGACGCCGTGGGTGCTCCACGCGCAGAACGAGACAGCGCGCAAACGGCGCATCGGCCTGCTCTTCGACGGCAACCACATGCGCGGCGAACTCAGCCGGGCGATGCTTCAACTCCAACAGATGCAGGCCAGAGACGGCGGCTGGCCCTGGTTCAAGGGGATGCCGTCGAACCGCTACATCACGCAGCACATCGTCACCGGCATGGGGCATCTTCAGCAACTCGGCGTGCTCTCGGCAGCCGACGAAGACCGCCTCGCCGGGATGCTCACGCGGGCCGTCCGCTACCTCGACGAAACGATCCGCAACGACTACGCCCGGCTGCTCGCCAGCGAGGTAGACCTGGCGCTTCGGCACATCAGGCCCGTGCAGGTCCACTACCTCTACGCCCGCAGCTTCTTCTCCGAAATCCCGCTCACCGAAGTGCAGCAGGAGGCGTTCGACTACTACCTCGGCCAGGCCCGGACCTACTGGCTGGATCAGAATCGATACCTCCAGGGGATGACGGCGCTGGCCTTGCATCGCTACGACGACGCCGAGACGCCGATGAAGATCATCCGCTCGCTCAAAGAATTCGCGCTGCATTCGGAGGAGATGGGGATGTACTGGAAACAGCCGCGCGGCTACTGGTGGCATCAGGCGCCCATCGAGACGCAGGCGCTGCTCATCGAAGCCTTCCATGAAGTCGCCGGCGATCAGGCGTCGGTCGAGGCGATGCAGCAGTGGCTGTTGAAGCAGAAGCAGACGCAAGACTGGGGCACGACGAAGGCCACCGCCGAGGCCACCTACGCCCTCCTGCTTCGCGGCACCGACCTGACCGCCGAAGAAGGCCACGTGGCCATCAGCATCGGCGAACACCACCTCGACACCCAGGCGATGACCGGCGCCGAAGCCGGCACAGGCTATTTCAAAACCGAATGGGCCGGCGCCGACATCGCCCCGAGCATGGGCGCCATCACCGTCGAAAAACAGGGCGACGGCATCGCCTGGGGCGCCGTCTACTGGCAATACTTCGAACAACTCGACCGCATCACCACGCACGAGACGCCGCTGCGCCTCGAAAAACAACTCCTCGTCCAACAACGCACCGACACCGGCCCGCTGCTAACGCCCATCGACTCGACCGCCGCGCTCACGCCCGGCGATTTGCTCAAAACGCGCATCGTCCTCCACGCCGACCGCGACTTCGAGTACGTCCACATGAAAGACATGCGCGCCGCCGGGCTGGAGCCGCTCAACGTCCTCTCCGGCTATCGATACCAGGACGGTCTCGGCTATTACGAGAGCACCCGCGACGCGGCGACGCACTTTTTCTTCGGCTATCTGCCCAAGGGCACGTACGTCTTCGAGTATCCGCTCCGGGTCAACCACGCCGGCGCCTTCTCCAACGGCATCGCCACAATCCAGGCGATGTATGCGCCGGAGTTCACTGCCCACTCCGAAGGCATCCGCCTGCACATCGGCCCCTCCGACGGCGGCCCGATGATCGGGGAACGGTAGGTTTTTCGTAAAACGTGAAACGTGAAACGTAAGGGTGCCCTGAGAAAACGCCGAGACAAGCACCCTTACGTTTCACGTTTTACGCCTTCATTTCTTCGCAAAAATCTGGCTTGTAAAGATGCGCGGTGTGATTGAATTTTGGAGTTTCTCTGAACACCTCTACGAAACCCAACCCGCCGCCATGCAGGTCAGCGATATTCTCAAAGACAAGAAAAGCGCCCTCATCACCGTCCGCGCCACCGACTCGCTAAAAAACGCCATCTCGAAGCTCGATTACGAGCGCATCGGAGCCACGCTGGTGGTCAACGAAGACGATCACCTCGTCGGGATGCTCTCGGAGCGCGACCTCGTCGGGGTGCTGGCCGAATACGGCGACCGGGCGTTGCTGGCCAACGTCGGCGCGCTGATGACGCGGCGCATCTTCGGCTGCGCGCCGGGCGATTCCATCCAGGATGCCATGGCCTGGATGGTGAATCGCCGGGTGCGGCACCTGCCGGTGGTCGAAGACGGCCGCGTGCTGGGCATCATCAGCATCGGCGACGTGGTCAAGCATCTCGTCGACGAACCGGGCAAGGAGCCGCGCGTGCTCCAAGACGTGGTGGTCGAACCGGCTTGACGTTTTTGATGGAGATAACCAGGTTTGATTGAAGCCCGCCGGGGCATACAATAAGCGAATCGGTCGGATCGTTTGGCAGAAGAAACCCTCGTTTTTTTCTTCTGCGCCTTCCCCCGATTGCTATGCAGCCTGTCGATACCGCCCCGTTTGATCCGCATACACAACCGCTCTTCTGGATCGGCCCTGCCGTCGTCGAGCCGCCGCTGCACCAGATTCGTCTGAACGGAACCATCCACAAGCTAGAGCCACGCGTGATGCGGGTGCTGCTGTGCCTGGCCGCCCGCCCCGGCCATCCCGTCACCCGCGACGACCTTCTCGACGCCGTCTGGACCGACGCGCTCCCCAACGACGAAGGCCTGACGCAAGCCGTCTGCAAACTGCGCAAAGCCTTCGGCGACCGCGCCACGCACGCGACGGTCATCGAGACGATCCCGAAGGTCGGCTACCGGCTCATCGCCCCGGTCTCAGCCCAACCCATCGCACCGAACGGCCAGGCCCACGTCTCGTCCAACGGGCAGGCCAAAATCTCGTCGAACGGTCAGACCGATCAGCCGGAAACGGACCACGCCGCACGGCAGGCACCGCCGCGCCCGCCGCTGCCCGCCTCGACGTTCGGCCTCGGCTACCGGCAATCGGAATGGCGCTGGCTGGCCGTCTGCTTCGCGCTGCTGATCGTGTTCTGCGCGATGTGGGCGTCCTACGTCGCGCGCCCGGCGGCGCCTGCCGAGCAGCAACACGTCTTCATCCACCGCATCGGCGCCGGCCCCGACGCCACCGCGCCGCGCGGCAAAATGCGGATCATGGTGCGTAAGTTGCAGGCGCCGTACGACGGGCACAAGGTGCCGCTCGATCAGGACGACACGGCTACGAACTAAATGAAGGAGGTGTCCGTGAATAGCCTGCCGTGTCATCGTCGAGGCGCCGAGGGGGTTAGCGTCCGGCTGCCTCGGGCAAACGTGGTTTGCCTAAGAACCTCGGCAAGGCGCTCGACGGCAGCTTTGCCCTGCCAGACATGCTCCTAACCCTATCAGACATCGTTTAACCGTATCAGACATTCTCTTAACCGTGTCGGACAGCCCCTAAAGTCGTCTATCCCCTTGTCGGTATTGCTGAAGCGCAGCTTCATCATGGAGTTTGGGCTCTTTCAGGAGCACGCTTGCTCTAAGCTAACCAACTATCACCACCAAGGGGGATTAAAATGGGACAGCAACAACTGCTTCTTCTTATCCTGGGTATCGTCATCGTCGGCCTGGCCGTCGTCGTCGGGATCAACGCCTTCAGCGAAGGACGGCAGAAGACTGATGCCGATGCGCTGGTATCGGACGGCCTGCGCATCGCGTCCGACGCCCAGGCCTGGGCTCTCAAGCCGAGGCAAGCCGGCGGCGGCGGCAGCGTCGCTGCCCTGGCCGTGGTCCTCTTCAGTAGGCTGGGTTATCCCACGGATGCATCGGGGGGCTACTCTAATGCGAACGGCACCTATGGGTTTGCCTTGTCAGGACTAGAAGAATGCGAGGTGACAATCCCCTCGGGAAAAGATCCGCTCGTTTATATCTTGGGCGTCAATGCGAGGCTCAACGGGGAAGCAATACTGGGAGAGGATGATGTAGCGATTTGCATTGGTATTGCCGGCACGAACGCCGACGACATAGGTACGGATGTCGTGTACTTTAAGGGAGGCGGTTCTCTGGAGACGCTCTAGAATACGTGTGAGGTTCTTCAGGCGGCCCCACGCTGTCGTGTACGGCCATCGCATATAAATAGGCCTCGTGCCCCCAGTCCCCCTTGGAAGGCCTTCCAATCCAAGGGGGATTTTGCTTGCCCTAAATCTCTTGCGCTTAGCTTTATTAGCTTTTTCGCCCGGCAGGAGATCGGTTGGTATCCTATGATCTATCCTGGCCTCCCAGCCTGATCCTGGTCTGCCTGTTCTGCATAGTCGGAGGGGGATACGCCGTAGACCTTCCGAAACGAACGAGAAAACGACGCCTCGTACTTAAATCCTACGGCAAAGGCGACCTCTTTCACACTCTTTGCGTTCTGCTGCAACAGGTGCGCCGCCTGTTCAAGTCGCAGACGCCAGATCAACTCCGTCGAGGTCTCCTCCGTCAAGGCCCTGAGCTTCCTCAAAAGCTGTCGCTGGCTCATCCCCATCTCTTCAGCCAACGCCTCGACGCCGAAGGACGCATCAGAAAGTCTTGCTTCCACCACCTGTTGCACCTGCTTGAGAAAAGCCTCCTCCTGCGACGGCAACGTAGGCTCTGATGTCAGAACGGCCTCGCCTACACGGCTGAATTTTGTCCGTAGCGCCCGGCGCTGCTCGATCAGGCTCCGCACCCGAACCTGCAGTTCCTCCGCGCTGAAGGGTTTGGGCAAATACGCATCGGCCCCCGTCTCAAAACCCGAAATCCGGCTCTTTACGTCGGCTTTCGCTGTCAAGAGTATTACCGGCACGTGGCTCGTACGCGCGTCCTGTTTCAGCGCTTTGCACAGGGCCAAGCCATCCATCTCGGGCATCATCACATCGCTCAACACCAGATCGGGCACCAATGCGTACGCCTTTGCCAGGCCTGCCTTTCCATCTTCCGCTTCCACCACCTCGAAATCGTCCTTGAGGTGATCACGCAGGTAGGCCCTCATGTCCGCGTTGTCTTCTACCAGGAGCACAATCGTGGCGTCTGCCGAGATTGCGTTCGGCGCCTGCGGGGCCTGCGTCGCCACCAGGCTGGTCTCGATGTCGGCCACGGCCAGCCGCCCCGCCGTAGCGCGAGGGGCCGGCGCTTCTTCCTGCTCGAACTCTGCGGCTTCGAGCGACACGTTAGGCAAATGAATCATAAACCGTGTGCCGATGCCCACTTTGCTCTCGACCGTAATCGTGCCGCCGTGCAACGCAACGAGTTCTTTGACGAGCGACAGCCCAATGCCCGCCCCCTCTCGTTTGCGCGTCGTCGTGCCATCGACCTGGTAGAACCGGTCGAAGAGGTAGGGCAGGTGGTCGGCGGCGATGCCCTCCCCGGTGTCTGCCACCTCGATGCAAGCCTGCCCGTCGGCTTCTCGGCGCAAGTGGACGGTGATCGTACCGCCATCGGGCGTAAACTTGAAGGCATTCGCCAGCAGGTTGACCACCGCGTTCTCGAGCAGGTCGGCATCGAAGCCATGCGGGAACGTATGGGGCGGAGCTTCCACCTGGAGCGTGATTCCTCGGGAAGCGGCGAGCGACTCGAACAGGGCACTGGTCTGCGAGAGGAAGCGCTTGAGGTCGTGTTGGCCCGTCTGGAGCTTGAGGGCACCGGACTCGATGCGAGAGAGGTCGAGGAGTTGGTTGATCAACCAAAGGAGGCTGCGGCCATTGCGAAGCGCACGCTCGAAGTGTGGTTTGGCCTGCTCGTAGGACTGGAATCGACCGCTCAAGAAATCCTGGAGGGGGCCGAAGGTAAGCGTGAGCGGAGTGCGGAATTCGTGGGAGATGTTGGCGAGGAAGTGGGTTTTCATCTCGTCGATTTCGCGGAGTCGTTCATTTTGCAGCCTGATCTGCTCCATGCGCTCCGCCGCAACCCGCTCCCGTTCTTTGTTGAGCAAGCGTCTTTGCTGGCCGCGGCCTGCCACGAAGATACCTGCCACCAGCAGGAGTCCATAGAGCCCATACGCCCACCAGGTCTGCCACCACGGGGGGGCGATCATCAGACGGACGGACGCGCCCTGCTCATTCCAGAGACCATCCGATCCGGCGGCTTTCACACGAAAGGTATAGGTGCCCGGATCCAGGTTCGTATAGTTTGCCAGGCGCTGTGTGCCGGCATCTATCCATACTTCATCGTACGGATCGAGCCTGTACTGATACTGGTTCCGCGCCGGGTCGGTGTAATGCAAGGCTACATATTCGAAGGTGATGTCCTTCTGGGCATGAGACAACCTGATCTCCTCGGTACGCCCCATCGGCTTGCGTAGCGGGGCCTCCGGGCCATGCTCGACGGTTTCGTTGTTGATCCGGAGCCCGGTCAACACCACGTCCGGTGGATGGGCATCGGTACCGATCTGATCCGGGGAGAAGGAGAGTAAGCCGTCGGGGGTAGCGAAGAAGAAGGTACCGCCCGCGCTTTTCTGGCTACCTGGATTAAAAAGAACGCTCTGCAGCCCCTCCGATATACCGAAGTTTCTGAACGTTTCGCTGTCGGGGTCGAACCGGGATAAGCCCCCGTTGGCGCTAAGCCAGAGAAAACCGGCGTCGTCCTCCAGGATGTTTAAAACAACATTGCTCGGCAGCCCATTTTCCGCGGTGAAGTAGGTGCTGTTGCCCGTTTCCCGGTCGAAGCGCAGCAGCCCCACCCCTGGGGCGATCACCCAGAATCTACCAGCCCGGTCTTCTAAAAACCCCACGGTAAAGCCGTCGTCGAGAGCGGGCACGATGACCTCAGCATCCTCGTCAAACCGGCCGAAACCCTTGTCTGACCCGATCCAGATCGTGCCCTGATGGTCTTCATACAACGATCTGGTGCGGGCATAATTATTGAGCTGGCCGCGTTCCTTATCCGGATGAAGCAAATAGGAGGTGAAGGCACCCGTGGTTCGATCAAAACGGTGGAGACCGCCTCCCCAGGTTGCCACCCAGAGCCGTCCTGACCGGTCTTCAAGGAGGGCTGAGACGTGATTCGCACGCAGGCTGTTGGGGTCCTCCGGATTGTGCAGATAGCGGGTTGCCTGCCCCGTGGTTTGGTCAAAACGGAGGAGTCCACTATTCTGGGTTCCAACCCATAACTGGCCCGATCTATCTTCAACGATGGCTTCTACCTTATCGTCGGGCAGATACCGCGTGAAAGCCTGCCCCGGACCTGATCCGGGGGTCCCTGTCGCGCGGTCAGGTCCCTCGGCGGGGCCTGTGCTGAGCGCAGTCGAAGTGCTCGGGTCAGATCCTTCACGTTCGTTCAGGACAAGCTTGTTGAGGCCGCTGAAAGTCCCCACCCAGAGCGTGCCTGCCTGGTCTATATGGAGGGCCGCGACGTCACTATGACTCAAGCTGGCAGGGTCGTCCGGATGGTGCATGGCGTGCCGAAACCTACTGGCCGAGGCTACCCTGGCCAGACCGCCACCCAACGTGCTGACCCAGAGTGTGCCCTTCCGGTCCTCAAACAGCGACCATACGTCGTTGCTGCCCAGGCTTTGGGGGTCGTCCGTGTCGTACGTGTGGGTCGTGCGTGTTCCGGTAGCCCGATTCCATCGCGCCAGACCGCTACCGAATATACCGACCCAGAAAGCCCCGGCCGGGTCCTCATGAAGGATCGTCACCATCTGGCAGATGCCTTCCATACCGGCTGCCGGATCTACCCGGCTTAATTCGCCTTCTTTCAGAAACACGCGCGTGAAGGTCTCTGTCTCCCGGTTGAACCGATGGAGCCCGCGCTGGCAGGTCCCCACCCAGAGCACCCCGTCGGTATCCTCATAAAGCGCCTGTACCCGATTATCGATGAGGCGACTCGGATCATCCGGGTCGTAGAGGTATCGTGTAAAGGTTTCCGTGGCCCGGTCAAACCGATTGAGGCCGCCCGTTTCCGGCGTTGTACCAGAGGCCTCACCCGTGCCAATCCAGAGCGTGCCCTGCCGATCTTCATAGATCGTGCGTATCTCGTTACTACTCAGGCTGCTTTCATCTTCCAGATCATGCTGATAGCGCGTGAAGAGGCCGCTCGCGCGGTCGAAGCGGTTGAGACCGCCGCTTTGGGTGCCTACCCAGAACGTGCCCTGCGTATCCTCAAAGAGCGCCGTGACATGATCCTGGCTCAGGCTGCGGGGGTCCTTCTCGTCGTGGCGATAGTGCGAGAAGGTCTCCGTGTCGGGGTCGAAGCGGTTGAGACCGCCGCCGAACGTTCCGGCCCAGAGCGTGCCCTGGCGATCTATAAACACCCGCTGGATCCAGTTATACGAGATCGAGGTGGAGTCTCCCGGGCGATTGCGGTAGATGGTAAAGCCATAGCCGTCGTACTTGTTGAGACCATCGCCCGTGGCAATCCAGAGGAAGCCCTGCTCATCCTGCACAATGCTGCGAACTTGCCCTGCCGAGAGGCCTTCTGTTAGGGTAATTCGTTCGAAGGTGATGTCTTCGGGAGACGAGGACCGGCTCTGCGCCCAGGCGTTGGTAGAGATCGAAGCGGTGAGGCTCAGAAGCACTGGAAGAAGGCCGCAGAGGGTGCGCATGGTTTTCGCTGAATGATGACCGGCTCGCCGGAGGCTCTTACCTATCTGATGAGCGGCGCGCATATAACCTGACCGGCAACCATTAAGATTCCTACCCCCGCGCGCTCGGAATCTTACCCAGACGCAGCATCGCTCGATGCTACGACGACAGCATCGCCTTCATGTATTCGCGGCGCATCGTGGCGATGCCGGCGATGGAGATGCCTTTCGGGCAGACGGCCTCGCACTCGGCGTGGTTCGAGCAGTCGCCGAAGCCTTCTTTTTCCATCTGATCGACCATGTTGACGACGCGGCGGGTGCGTTCGGGGTGGCCCTGGGGCAGCAGGGCAAGGTGGGCGATCTTGGCCGCCGTAAACAACGACGCCGACGAGTTGGGGCAGGCCGCCACGCAGGCGCCGCAGCCGATGCACGAGGCAAAGTCCATCGCGGCATCGGCTTTTTCTTTGGCGATGGGCAGCGCATTGGCGTCCGCCGCCCCGCCCGTGGTGGCCGAGATGTAGCCCCCGGCAGCGACGATGCGGTCGAAGGCCGTGCGGTCTACGACGAGGTCTTTGATCAGCGGGAACGCCGCCGCCCGCCACGGCTCGACGACGATGGTGTCGCCGTCGTTGTAATGACGCATGTGAAGCTGGCAGACCGCCGTCCTCGGCTGCGGCCCGTGCGCCGTGCCGCCGACCATCAGCCCGCAGGAACCGCAGATCCCCTCCCGGCAGTCGTTGTCAAACTCGATGGGCTCTGCTTCCTCTTTGATCAACTGCTCGTTGAGCACGTCGAGCAGTTCGAGGAACGACATATGTTCGTTGGCCTCCTTCACGGTATAGTCGACGAGCCGGCCCGGCGCCTCCGGCCCCGCCTGCCGCCATACCTTGAGGTGGATGGTCATGTTTTTTGCCATAATATTTCCCTTCTTGCGTGGTATCCCAACAATGAGAGAGGGGGAGAGGGAGAAAGGGTGAGAGGGAGATTTTGTTTTTTCATCCCCCTTTCGCCCTCTCTCCCTTTACTTGCGTCAGTCGCGCTTCGCGCTCGTGTCACCCTTTCTCACTTATAGCTCCGCGTCGTCGGCTTGACGTACTCGAACTCCAACTCCTCCTTGTGCAACGTCGGGTTGGCGTGGTCGCCGGTATATTCCCAGGCGGCCACGTAAGCGAAGTCTTCGTCGTTGCGCAGGGCTTCGCCCTCGGGGGTCTGATATTCCTCGCGGAAGTGGCCGCCGCTGGACTCTTCGCGGTGCAGCGCGTCGCGGGCCATGAGTTCGCCCAGTTCCAGGAAGTCGGCCACACGGGCAGCAAACTCCAGGTTTTTGTTGAACGTCTCGTTGACGCCGGGCACGCGGACGTTTTGCCAGTACTCCTCGCGCAGCGCGGCAATCGATTTGCAGGCTTCCTCCAGACCTTTGCGGTTGCGCGCCATACCCACGTGATCCCACATGATCTGCCCCAGCTCCCGGTGAAACTCCGTCACGGTCTTGTCGCCTTTGATGCTCAGCAGCCTGTTGATGCGTTCGAGGGCCTCCTGTTCGGTGGCGGCGAAGGCCTCGTGGTCGGTCGTCACATCGTCGTTCATCGGGACGCCGGCCAGGAAGCCGCCGAGCGTGTAGGGGATGACGAAGTAGCCGTCGGCGAGGCCCTGCATCAGGGCGCTGGCGCCGAGGCGGTTGGCGCCGTGATCCGAGAAGTTGGCCTCGCCCAGGACGAAGAGGCCGGGGATGGTGCTCTGCAATTCGTAATCGACCCAGAGGCCGCCCATCGTGTAATGCACCGCCGGGAAAATGCGCATCGGCACCTTGTACGGGTTTTCGCCCGTGATGCGCTCGTACATCTCAAAAAGGTTGCCGTAGCGGTCTTCGACGGCCTGCTTGCCGAGGCGCTTGATGGCGTCGGCAAAGTCGAGATAGACGGCCAGCTTCGTCTCGCCGACGCCGCGTCCGTCGTCGCACTCTTTTTTGGCTGCGCGCGAGGCTACGTCGCGCGGCACGAGGTTGCCGAAGCTCGGATAGCGCCGTTCGAGGTAATAGTCGCGTTCGTTTTCGGGGATCTGCGACGGCGGGCGGGTGTCGTTCGAATCGTTGGGCACCCAGACCCGGCCATCGTTGCGCAGGCTCTCGCTCATCAACGTCAGCTTCGACTGATACTCGCCCGAAACCGGGATGCAGGTCGGGTGGATCTGCGTGTAGCACGGGTTGGCGAAATACGCCCCCCGTTTGAAGCAGCGCCACGCCGCCGTCACGTTCGAGTTTTTGGCGTTGGTCGAGAGATAGTAGACGTTGCCGTAGCCGCCCGTGCACAGCAGCACCGCATCGCCGAGGTGCCGTTCGATGACGCCGGTGACGAGGTTGCGCGTGATGATCCCCCGCGCCCGCCCGTCGATGACCACCAGATCGAGCATTTCGCGGCGCGCCTTCATCTCGATGTTGCCCTCCTCGATCTGCTGGCTCATGGCCTGATAGGCGCCCAGCAGCAGTTGCTGCCCCGTTTGCCCCCGCGCGTAAAACGTCCGGGAGACCTGCGCTCCGCCGAACGAGCGGTTGTCCAGCAAGCCGCCGTACTCGCGGGCAAACGGCACCCCCTGCGCCACCGCCTGATCGATGATGTTGTTCGAGACCTGCGCCAGGCGATAGACGTTCGCCTCGCGCGAGCGGTAGTCGCCGCCTTTGATTGTGTCGTAGAACAGCCGCCAGATGGTGTCGCCGTCGTTGGGATAGTTCTTGGCGGCGTTGATGCCGCCCTGCGCCGCAATCGAGTGAGCGCGGCGGGCTGAGTCCTGGATGCAAAAACTCTTGACGTTGTAGCCTAGGCCGGCCAGCGTCGCCGCTGCCGAGCCGCCCGCCAGCCCCGTGCCCACCACCAGGATCGTCCGCTTCCGCTTGTTAGCCGGGCTGACGAGCTTGACGTAGTCCTTGTACGTATCCCACTTGTCCTGCAACCGGCCCGCAGGCACCTGCGAGTCGAGCTTGACGGGGGTTTCTACAACTTGCATGATCGTCTTTGTTGTCTGTGGTCTGTAGCCTGCGAAGGCAGGGGTGGTTCGTCAGGTCGTGTTGGGTTGCGTCCGAGCAATCAACACCCGACAACGAATCACGACGGCAGCACACACGAGAATGATTCCTGGCTGAAAAAGATGTAAAGCGGGACGAAGAGGAAGCCCACAGCGATGAGCACCGCCAGAATCACCCCGATGGTGTAGATCATCGGGGTCAGCCTCGGCTTGGTCGCGCCGAGCGATTGGAAGGCGCTCCAGATGCCGTGGCGCAGGTGAAAGCCCAGCAAGATCACCACAATCGGATAGCCGAAGGCGTAGAGCGGCTGCTGGAATTTCTCCGTCATGAGGCACTTGAGGTCGCGCACCACCGCGCCGTCGGCGGTCGTCGTCTCGTAGTACGTGCCGTACTTGAACGAGAGCAGGTGGAACACCAGAAACACCATAATGATGATGCCGGTGAAGATCATCGTCTTCGAACTGATCGTCAGCCGGCTGGGCTGGCCCACGCTCTTGTATTGCGTGTAGCCGACGGCGCGCGCCTTGCGCTTGCGCCGGTAAATGTTGATGCCGATGACGATGTGGATGACGAAGAAAGCCACCAGCCCCAGTTCGATGATGTAGAGCACCGGCCCCAGGTTCAGCAGCGTGTCGGCGTAGTTGTTGTAGGCATCCGGGTCGCTGCTGAGATACGACAGGTTGCCCAGCATGTGGATGAGGACGAAGAGCGTCAGGCCCAACCCGGTAAGGCCCGTAAGCACCTTCTTCCCCACCGGCGACCGAAAGGCCGCGATCAGCGATTTTCCACGGTTACTCATAATGACGCGATTAGGCAGGTCAAAAAAGCCTTTCCAAGGTACTCGAATTTTCGATGGAACGCTCGTCAAAAAGCACCGTTTTGCTTCAAAAAAGAGTGAAGCTCTTGAGAGAATGACGGCAGCATCGGGAAGTTTCAGAAAAAAATGAAAATAATAGTGCGGTCACGCCGGAAGGGATAGTTTGACAACACCGGGGCTGTTAGATTTGTTGTGGGATGTAGACTTCGAGTGCGGGATTGCGGCTTAGCGCCTATCCCCTCTACCAACTGCCGTCAAGGAGGCCGAAGGGGACGTGCCTTTCGGCTACGCGCTGGCGCAAAACTATCCCAATCCGTTCAACCCGAACACCCGCATTGCATACACATTGCCGGTGGCGCAACACGTCGTCATCAGGGTGTATGATCTGATGGGACGCGAGGTAGCGACGCTGATCGACGGTTTCAAACAGGCCGGCCGGCACGAGGCGATCTTCGAGGCGGGCGCGTTGCCGAGCGGAACCTACTTCTACCGGATGAGTGCGGGCGCGTATACCGAAACGCGCACTCTGTTGTTATTGAAATAACAGGTTTCTGCCTCAGAAAAATGACACCTCTCTTTCATTAGTAGCTTCTCAGTGATATAATCAGACCGTCCCGCTTCCCTGCCCCCAACCGAAGGCATCTTGCATGACTGAACTGATTGAAGTAGGAGGACATCGCCTCGGCGTGGCGGCCAACGCCCGCGAAGACCGCTGGTGGGTGGCGCCCGTGTCGGTCTTGATCGGGCTGACGGCCTTCGTGATCTACGTGACGTGGGCGGCCTTACAAGGCACGCATTATTTCGCCGCGCCCTACCTCTCGCCCCTCTACTCGCCGGTGCTCGTGACCCTGCCGACGGCGGCAGGCTCAGCGCCGGTCGGGCACGCCTGGTTCGGCCTGTGGCCGTCGTGGTGGCCCTCCTTTATCCCGCCTTCGCCCGCCATCCTGATCCTGGTCTTCCCCGGCCTGTTCCGGTTTACGTGTTATTACTACCGCAAAGCCTACTACCGCGCCTTCACGTGGACGCCGCCGGCCTGCGCCGTCGCCGGGATCCCGCGTAAGAATTACAAGGGCGAGACCGGGCTGCTGGTCTTCCAGAACCTGCATCGCTATGCGCTCTACCCGGCGGTGATCTACATCATCATCCTCTACTACGATGCCTTCTACGCCTTCGTCCGCGACGGCCAGTTCGGCATCGGCGTCGGGACGGTCGTGCTGTTTATTAATGCGACGCTGCTGGCCGGCTACACGTTCGGCTGCCATGCCTTCCGCCACCTCGTCGGCGGGGGGACGGACTGTTTCTCGTGCAGCAAGGCCCGGCACAACGCCTGGCAGCGCGCCTCCCGCCTCAACCGCAACCACCAGTTCTGGGCCTGGGCCAGCCTCTTCTGGGTCGCCTTCACCGACTTCTACGTCCGCATGGTCTCGATGGGGGTGATTACGGATTTTAATACGTGGGGGGGATGATTTTTTGAGTCGGAGAATCGGGGAGCCTGGGAGCCGGGGATTTTTTCTCCGACTCCCAGACTCTCCGGCTCCCCGACTCACGCCATCCGACGCGCCTGCTGAAACGTCTCGTAAACGATGATCAATCTCTCCGAAATACAAACCTTCGAACACGACGTCCTGGTCATCGGGGCGGGCGGAGCGGGGTTGCGCGCGGCCATTGCGTGCTCGGCGCATGGGCTGACGACGGCGGTGCTGAGCAAGTCGCTCCTGGGCAAAGCCCACACCGTCATGGCTGAAGGCGGCTGTGCGGCAGCGCTGGGCAACGTCGATCCACGCGACAACTGGAAAATCCACTTCCGCGACACGATGCGCGGCGGCAAATTTCTCAACCAGTGGCGCATGGCCGAGTTGCACGCTCAGCAAGCCCCGGACCGCGTGCGCGAGTTGGAAGAATGGGGCGCCGTCTTCGACCGCACCAAAGATGGGCTGATCAACCAGCGCAACTTCGGCGGGCACCGCTACCCGCGCCTGGCCCACGTCGGCGACCGCACGGGGCTGGAGATGATCCGCTCGCTGCAAGACCACGGCGTCCATCAAGGCATCGATTTTTACATGGAGTGCAAGGCGCTGGGCCTGCTCAAAGACGGAGACCGGGTGGCCGGGGCCGTGGGGCTGTGGCGCGAGACGGGGCGTTTTGCCATCTTCCGCGCCAGGGCCGTCATCCTCGCCACCGGCGGCGGGGGCCGGGCGTGGTCCGTCACGTCGAACTCGTGGGAATATTCGGGCGATGGCCTGGCGATGGCCTACAATGCCGGCGCCGAGTTGATGGACATGGAGTTCACGCAGTTTCATCCGACGGGGATGGTCTGGCCGCCGTCGGTGCGCGGCATCCTCGTCACCGAAGGCGTGCGCGGCGAAGGCGGCATCTTGCTCAACAACAAGAATGAGCGGTTCATGTATAACTACATCCCCGACCGCTTCGCCGCCGAGACCGCCGACACCATCCCCGAAGCCGACCGCTGGCTGGCCGGCGACGACAGCGCCCGCCGCCCGCCCGAACTGCTCACGCGCGACGTGGTAGCCCGCGCTATCCTCGCCGAAGTCAAAGCCGGGCGCGGCTCGCCTCACGGCGGCGCCTTCCTCGACATCGCCAACCGCCGCGACGCCGAGGCCATCAAGCGCAAGCTGCCCTCGATGTATCATCAATTCAAAGAACTCGCCGAAGTGGACATCACCGCCGAGGCGATGGAGGTGGGGCCGACGTTGCACTACTTCATGGGCGGCGTCCGCGTCGAGGCCGACTCGCAGGAGACGACGGTGCCCGGCCTCTTTGCCTGCGGCGAATGCGCTGCCGGCCTTCACGGCGCCAACCGCCTCGGCGGCAACTCGCTCTCAGACCTGCTCGTCTTCGGCAAGCTCGCCGGCGACGGCGCCGCCGATTATGTCCAACGCCTCGACGCCACGCCCGCGCTCGACGCGGCGCAGGTCGAGGCGCTCATGCGTGGCGCCACGGACATCCTCAACCGCGAATTCGGAACCAACCCGTACCTCATTCAGGAGGATTTGCAGCAGGTCATGCAGGAATTCGTCGGCATCATCCGCACCGCCGGCGACCTGGCGCAGGGGCTTAAAGAGCTAGAGCGCTTGAAGCAGCAAGCCGCCGAGGTGAAGGCCCACGGCGCCAGCCAGTACAACCCCGGCTGGCATCAGGCCCTCGACGTAAGCTCGCTCTTGATCACCTCGGAGGCCGTGGCGCGGGCGGCGCTCTTGCGCGAAGAAAGCCGAGGCGCCCACACCCGCCTCGACTTCGAAGGCGAACGCGAGGAGTGGGGCACGGTCAATGTGATCGTTTCGAAAGGCCCCGACGACATGGTGGCGCGCACCGAAGAACGCCCGCCGCCGCCCGAAGCCCTGGCCGCCATCGCCTACGCAACCCTCGAAGAACTCGAAGGGTAACAGGTTTGAGATTTGGCCATGAGTCACGAGTCATGGGTCATGAGTTTTTTGTGCTCTCCCCATGACTCATGACCCATGACCCATGACACCAAAAACATATGCCGGAACGAAGCTTTAGAATATGGCGCGGCGACGCCAACGGCGGCGAGTTCGCCGAGTACACCGTCGACGTCGATGAGGGGATGGTCGTGCTCGACGGCATCCATCGGGTGCAGGCGCGTAAGGCGAATGACCTGGCGGTGCGCTGGAACTGCAAGGCCGGCAAATGTGGCTCGTGCAGCATGGAGATCAACGGTAAGCCGCGCCTGGCGTGCATGACCCGCCTGGGCGACTATCCCGCCGAACAAACCATCACGTGCCAGCCGCTCAAAGCCTTCCCCGTCATCAAAGATCTGGTGACGGACGTGTCGTGGAATTACAAGCAAAACAAAAAAATCGCCCCGTTCAAACCCCGCCCGCGCGACGACGACGGCCAGTATCGGATGATGCAGGAAGACGTAGACCGCGTGCAGGAATTCCGCAAGTGCATCGAGTGTTTCCTCTGCCAGGACACCTGCCACGTGCTGCGCGACCACGCCAGGAAAAGCGCGTTCGTCGGCCCACGTTTCATGATCCGCCTGGCCAGCCTGGAGATGCACCCGCTCGACACCGCCGACCGCATTCCGGCGGTCAAAAACGAATACGGCTCCGGCATGTGCAACATCACGAGGTGCTGCACCGAGGTCTGCCCCGAACACATCAACATCACCGACAACGGCATCATCCCGCTCAAAGAACGCGTCGTAGATCGCTATTACGACCCCTTTATGATCCTCTGGAACAAGATCACGGGTAAGAATAAAAATGGTAAGACGTGATGCGTGACACCAACTCCGTGTTGCGTATTGCGTACTGCGTACTGCATATTGGAAAGGATCTTACGCAATACGAAGTACGCAGTACGACCTGGAAGAGCTAGCGGATTTGCTATCACACGGGTCCCGTATCACCCCGCCATCGAGAGGCATCACGATTTTCATCAGGAGGCCCTTTATGTTCGAACTCAAACCCCTTCACAAAGAAAGCATCCCCGCCGCACTCGACAAGGCGATGCGCTACCGGCTCTTGAACGAACCGCTCCAGGCCGAAAGCATCTGCCTGGACATCCTGGAGATCGATTCCGAAAACCGGGAAGCCCTCATCACACTGCTGCTGGCCCTGACTGACCAGTTCGACCGGCGGCTCAAAGATCGCTTTCGGAAGGCCCGCGCCATCCTGCCCCGGCTTCACAGAGAATACGACCAGCTTTACTACGACGGCATCATCTGCGAACGTCGCGCGCTGGCCCAGTTCAAACGCGGCGGCCCCGGCTCCGGCTACGTCGCCTACGAATGGTTCACGCAGGCCATGGCCCGCTACGAAGAAGCCGACAAGCTCAGCCCACCCGAAAACGACGATGCCATCCTGCGCTGGAACACCTGCGCCCGGATCATCACCCGCAACCCGGAGCTAAAGCCCGAACCCACCGAAATCGGCGTCCGCTTTCTCGATGTTTAGATTTTTGATCGGGGGATCAAAAATCTAAAACTGGGATAGAATGCGTCTTTCCGGGGCCCCTGCTCTGTGATCACCGCATATCTGTTCTGAATCATGGTTGTGCATCGTAGGGGCGGGTCTTGTGCCTGCCGGGGGCATCCACAGGGGATGCCCTACACGACAGGGCACAGCCTGTACAAAGAACGGATATCACAAAGGAGACTATATGCGCAAGTTTCGCATTGGCATTATCGATGTGCTGAGTCGCTCGCCCGTCAACACCATTTATGCGCGCGCGATGCGGGCCAACCTGGCGGCCATTATGCCGCAGGTGCTCGCCGCGTGGTGCGAGGAAGAAGGCCACGACGTCTTCATCGCCTACCACAGCGGTCCGCAAAACATGGTCGAAGACCTGCCGGACGACCTCGACGTGGTCTTCATCGGGGCCTTTACGACGGCGGCGCAGGCGGCCTATGCCCTCAGCGCGATGTACCGGTCTAAGGGCGCCGTGACGGTCCTCGGCGGGCCGCACGCCCGCAGCTATCCCGAAGATTCGCTCAAGTATTTCGACTACGTCCTCGGCTTCACCGACAAAGCCGTCGTCCGCGACGTGTTGCAGGATCTGGAGCAGCATCGTCCGATGGGGGTCTACCTCTCCGCCGATCAACAACCCGCCGAACTGCCCGGCGTGCGCGCCCGCTGGACGTACATCGAGCGGCTGCTGCAAGAAGCGCCCTGGATCAAGATCGTCGCGATGATCGGCAGCCTGGGCTGCCCCTACACATGCAGCTTCTGCGTCGATTCCATCGTGCCCTATCAGCCGTTGGACTTCGAGGTGATGAAGGATGACTTGCGCTTTCTCCTGAAGAAGTTTAAGCGCCCGATCGTCGGATGGCACGATCCCAACTTCGGCGTTCGTTTCAACGACTACCTCGACGCTATCGAAGAGGCCGTGCCGCCCGGCAGCATCGACTTCATCGCCGAGAGCACGCTGTCTCTGCTCAAGGAAGACAACGTCAAACGGCTTAAAAAGAACGGATTCAAAGCCATCCTGCCCGGCATCGAGTCGTGGTACGACATGGGCAACAAGTCGAAGACTGGCAAGCGCAGAGGCCTGGAGAAGGTCGAAAAAGTGGCCGATCAGGTCAACATGATCCTGGACTACATGCCGTATTTCCAGGGCAACTTCGTCGTCGGCCTCGATTGCGACGAAGGCTCGGAGCCGTTCGACTTGACGAAGCTGTATCTGGATCTGGCCCCCGGCACCTTCCCGGCCTTTTCGATGTTGACGGCCTTCGGGCGTAGCGCCCCGCTGAACCTCGAATACCAGCGCCAGGACCGGATGGTGGCCTTTCCGTTCCACTTCCTCAACAACAACGGCGCCATGAACGTCAAGCCCAAGCACTACGAGTGGCCTGACTTCTACGACCGGATGATCGACCTGCACGAGCACGCCTTCTCGAAGCGGACGATGTACAACCGGATGAAGGCCACCAGGGCCATGATCCCGCGCCTGATGAATATCATCCGGGGCATCTCGTTCGAAGGATGGGGCAAGATCAAGTATTTCCGCGAGATCCGTCGCCGCCTCGACGAAGACATCCCCTTCCGGAAGTTCTTCGAAGGCGAGACCACCGAGGTGCCGCCGTTCTTCCTCGACACGATGAAGCAGGATCTCGGCGAACTCTGGGACTGGCTCCCCGAAGGCGCCATCTACCACGACGCTTACGCCTACCTCAAATCCGAAGGCGTCGTCGAGCAGCCGGGGATTATCGAGACGGCGTAGGTTGAATGACGAGTTACGAATGACGAGTGTCGAGTGTTGAAGATCCTATCCTTCGACATTCGAAATTCGTCATTCGTCATTTAAAACCGCCCGAAACACCCGCTCGACCTGTTCACGGAGGTCCTCCATCGTGCCGTTGTTTTCGATGACGTAGTCGGCGCGGCGGCGGAGTTCGTCGGGGGGAAGCTGATGGCGGATGCGGGCGCGGACCTGTTCGGGCGCCACGCCGTCGCGCGCCACCACGCGTTGGATGCGGTCTTCTTCCGGCGCATCGACCACGGCGACGGCGTCGAGGTGCCGGTCGCCGCCGGCTTCGAAGATGAGGGCGGCTTCGTGGATGAGCAGCGCCACGCCGTCGCGCTCGGCCTGTTCTTTGGCGCGTTCAAAAGCCCGATACACGCGCGGATGCACGATGGCGTTGATCCGGGCGACGTTTTCTTCCAGTCCAAAAACCTGCCGGGCCAGATACGCGCGATTGAGCCGCCCCTCGGCGTCGTAGCTCTCCGATCCGAAAGCAGCTTCGATCTCGGCGCGCGCCTCCGGATCTTTTTCCATCAACAGTTTAGCCTCCACGTCGGCATAAAAGACGCGAGCGCCTAAAGCTTCAAAAAACCGGCACACCGCCGTCTTGCCGCTTCCGATACCGCCGGTAACGCCGAGGGTTTGAGTCATTTGTTCGTGGTCCGTGGTCCGTGGTCCGTGGTCAGTTGTTGGATGCAGCTTCAAGCGTGTCTGTTAAGAAACAACGGACAACTGACCACGAACAACGGACTAATCTACAAATTCCAAACGACCGTCAGGGCGAGGTTGGGGATGAGTTTGCGGGTGCCGCGTCGGGCAGCCCGGCGGATACGCCCGGCGTCGTCCTCCGGCAGCGCGCCGTAGAGCCGGCGGCGGACGTGCTGCACATTGAACCAGCCATCGAAGCGCAGCGTCGACGCGCCCATGGTCCAGGTGATGGCCGCCGTCGGGCCGATCTGTTCGATGGCGGTGCGACCGGGGCGGGTGATGGTCGCCGTGAGCACCTGCCCCGTTTCGTCGCGCAGTTCGTTGCCCGCCTCATCGACGCGCGGATATCGCACCGTCGCCGTGCGGTCGAAGTCGGAACGGATGAACAGGCGCAGGCCGACGTCGGCGATGAGGCGCCGCCCGGTTTGCAGGTGGATCCACCCGCTGTAGGTGCGCAGCGTATCGAAAGGGATCTCGGCGAAGCTATTCCAGAGCAGCCGTCCGAGGCGAAGGTCGGCATAGCTGCCGCTGATGAACAGGCGCGCATCGCCGCCGAGGTCTTGCTCGGCTTCCGTCTCGAAACGCACCTCGCGGGCCGACTGATCCGTCGGGCGGCGGCCCGGCAGCACGAAATCGTCGACGGTATAAGTGGCGCGCACTTCGGTGGAAAAGCGGATCCGCGTCTGCGGCGAGGGCGTCCAGCGCATCGACGGGCGCAGCCTGAGCGACCGCTGGATGTTGTTCTCCGCCGAACGCTCCGCGTTGAGGTAGACCGTGTGGTAGAACGAGCCGTAGAGCTTGACGTCGGTTTGCACGTAGCGGCTCAGGCGCAGCATCAGCCCCATTTCGCCGTTGTGATACACCTCGTCGCGGTCGTCGAGGTTGGCGGTGGGCGTATCGTGGCGGACGATGCGGGAGGCGCCGTTGAACGTGAGCACGAGGCGCGGCCAGAGCGTCGCGCGCAGGTTGCCCTGCAGGCCGAAGACGCCCTCGTCATAGTCGGCTTGTTGGAGGAGGTTGCTTTTTTGAGAGGCTTCGCCCGGCGGCAAGTCATCGCGGTTGGAGAGTTGCCGCTTTTCGGTGGCGGCGGCGCCCTGCACGGCGAAGCGCGCCACGATCCCCGGCTTTTCATAGATCAACCCGACTTCGGCGTCGAGGGCGCGACGGTTGAAATCGGTTTCGAAGAAAAGCGTCTCTTCGGGGGCGCGGTGCGTGCGGATGAAGCGGTTGTTGGCGGTGATGTCTGCCTGGCTGAGCAGCCGGATCCCCCGAAAAAACGGCGCGTCGAGCTCGACGTGTACCTCCAGGGTGTCGCTCGTGGTGGCTTCGATGGTTTCGGGCGGACGGTCGGACGAGGTGTCGCGGTTGAGAAACGAGACGGCCTGATAGGTGTCTCGCCGGAAGCTGGCGAGGCGGATCGAAGAGGCCAGCCGGGCGCTGTCGAACTGGCGCTGGGCCGAGCCTTGAAGGCGCAGGGTGTGCCCGCGCCGGGGCGTGATGCGTTGCCATGCGCCCTGGCCCTCCAGACGCAGTTGATAGCCTTCGACGGGCGGCGGCGTCAGGCTCAGGTGGGCGCCGTAGGCCGGGCCGGTATCGAGGCGTTGGGGCAGCGGCTCGTCCGGCACCGGCACACCGGGCCGCCGGTCCCAGGCCACCCCGACGATGGGTTCGACCGAGGCAAAGGGACGCAGCGCATAGCGAACGCCGCCGTAGAGTTCCTGCGTGAACGCGCGGCTGAGGCCGAACCACGCCGTCCGCCCGCGCAGCCGCGCCGTATACCGCGCGCCGAGCGACCGCTGCGCCTGCCAGACGAGCAGATCTTCGTCGCGGAAGCGCAGTTGATCGTCGAAGAGGATGAACGCGTCGGAGAGAAAATAATTGCTCAGCGCGACGTCCCAGCCGGCCAGACGCAGGGCAAACTGCGCGTTGGACGTCCACCGAAAGCGGTTGACGTCGCGCTCGAAGCCGGTGGTGAGTTGGCGCACCGGTTGCGCGTTCACCGCCGTCGCTGCCAGGCCGGCCATCACCAGCACTGCCAGACATCGCAGACGCAGAGACCGGGGCCTGGGTAGGAGTCGCATCATGCTGGAATATCAACCATCCGCCTATCAACTACTACCCACTTTCGGCGCCCTATATTTAGGCATCGAGAGGGGGAGAGGGAGAAAGGGAGAGAGGGTGATTTTCAATGAAGAATATCGAATAGCGAATGTCGATTTCCGAATGTCGAAGGATCTTCCAGCACCTTCAACAATCATCAATCCTTGTTCGATATTCGATATTCCTGATTTTCTCTCCTCCTCTCCCCCTTTCTCCCACTCTCAACCAGGCGGCCATTTGAGCTTGCGCCCGCCGAGCAGGTGTACGTGCAAATGATCGACCGATTGCCCGCCGTCGGCGCCGCAGTTGATCACGATGCGGTAGCCGTTTGCGAGGCCCTCGTCCGCCGCGATCTTTTTGGCCGTCATCAACAGGTGGCTGGCAAGCGCGGCATCGTCTTCGGAGACATCATCCATGGTAGGGATGGGCTTGCGCGGCACCACGAGCACATGCGTAGGCGCTTGCGGGTTGATGTCGCGAAAGACGATGCATTGATCATCTTCATAGATGATGGTGGCCGGGATCTCCCGGTCGATGATGCGTTCGAATAACGTTTTTTCAGCCATAGATGAAATCACGGAGTTAGCAAGCGATAAAGCCTTAATATTAGGCAATCTCCTGAGGAATGCAACCGGCGGCCCATTCTCCATAAAAAACAGCCCCGAACAATCCTCCTGGCAGGTCGTTTTCAGGGTCCGCCCGGCGCGTGCCGCAGGGCGGGCGTAACGGAAAATTTGTTGTAACAACTAATAAAGCCGCATGGAGGCCTGCAACCCTCGATGCACCGTGTAGTACGGGACGAAAAACCGTCGTTCCACCAGACGCCTTCGCGCTCATGCCCACCGTCTACGTCACCCGGAAGATGCACTTTAACGCCGCGCATCGCCTCCACAACCCCGCCAAATCGGAGGCGTGGAATCGCGAGACGTTCGGCAAGTGCAACAACCCGAACTGGCACGGGCACAACTACGTCCTCGAAGTGACCGTCGCCGGCGAGCCGGACCCCGACACGGGCTACGTCATCGACCTGGGCGCGCTCAAAAGCCTGATCAACGAGAAAATCATCGACAAAGTCGATCACAAAAATCTCAACCTGGAGGTCGATTTTATGGACGGCATTGTGCCCTCGACGGAGAACTTCGTCGTGGCCATCTGGAACGAACTCGACGGGGCGTTGCCGTCGGGGCGGCTGCACGCCGTGAGGCTCTACGAAACCGAACGCAACGTCGCCGAATATCGCGGCGAATAAGCGCTAACCTTCCCTTTTCCCCCATGATAGATCCCGACTTGAACATGGACACGCGCCCCCACAACGGCCATCCTGAATCCGAAACGCCGAGGTTTTATCAGCGCAAGGATGTGTATTGCGACGACGTCACCGAAGACATTTCCGGTCACGTCTACGAGATGTTGAAAACCCTGGGCGAAGATCCGGAACGAGAAGGATTAGTCAAAACGCCGGAGCGTGTGGCCAAGGCCTACCAGTTTCTCATGCAGGGCTACGTGACCGATCCGCGCACCATCCTCGAATCGGCGGTGTTCGAAGAGGATTACAGCGAGATGATCCTGGTCAAAGACATCGAAGTCTTTTCTCTCTGCGTGCCGAGCAAGCAAGTAGTTAATGCTGTAACTGGCGCAAAACGCGCATGCGACGTGGGCGTTGGTGATCAGCTTTGGACACTCCAGCAAGGGCGTGTGGTACCGACAACGGTGGAGCAGATAACAAGCCGTAAAGCACGGGCCCTGGTCGAGGTGGAGACAGAGAAAGGCACTGTACGTGTTACTCCCGATCATCCATTTGCTACGCCGGAGGGATGGGTTGAGGCAAGAGACTTGCAGGGAAAGCACGTGGAATGGACACCCTCGAAAAAGCTCTGCCGTTCGCGTTTCCGACCTCAGATAGGTTATGATTTCGTCTTAAACTCCCTTGACACCTTTCAAGGTTTTCTCGACGGCTATATCGATGGGGACGGATTTCGCTGCAAATACAGCAAGGGGCACAAGATTTGTAGTGCGAATGTGCCCTTCTTGCAAGAGATGGCAGACGTGGTCGGGGCACGTTTTACTCCGAAAACGCCGTCAGTCGGATCTCAATTATATATCGCGGATAGTTGGCTTCAAAAGCACGGGTTTCTCCGGGAGACACACCAAACGGATCTGGTAGAATCACGCTGGGTTCAGGTCAAGCGCGTTACGCCCCTGCACGCCAAAGGGAAAAAGCCTTATACAGTCTATAGTTTCAAGTGCAACCCCCATCCTACCTTCTTGATTAGTGGACATCTTTCGCATAATTGCGAGCATCACATCCTGCCGTTTTTCGGCAAGGCGCACGTGGCCTACATCCCCGACGGCAAGATCGTGGGGCTGAGCAAGATCCCGCGCGTGGTGGATGTCTTCGCCCGGCGCCTGCAAGTCCAGGAACGCCTCACCATCCAGGTCCGCGATGCCATCCAGGAGGTGCTCAATCCGCTCGGCGTGGCCGTGGTCATCGAGGCGACGCACCTGTGCATGGTCATGCGCGGCGTCCAAAAGCAACATTCGATCACGACGACGAGCGCCATGAGCGGCGAATTCCTCAACAATCCCACCACGCGGACGGAGTTTATGCGGTTGATCAATGGAAGTTGATAGATAATTTTGGATTTTAGATTTTGGATTTTGGATTGTTTACTTCCACGAAATCCAATAGCCGAAAAAGCCGCGACGGTCAGAACCGCTGAGGCTTTTTCGATTGAGATGACGGTGCGATCCCAAACCAATCCAAAATCTAAAATCCAAAATTCGACGCCTTCGTTTTTTAACGCACAACCTCATCACCCAGCACACTCACCAACCAAAACCACCCATGTCTACCATCGTCGTTACCGGGGCCAGCCAGGGGATCGGGCAGGCTGTGGCCGAGGCGTTTGCGCGCGAGCCGGAGGCCCGCCTCGCCCTGGTGGCGCGGTCGCAGGATAAGCTCGACGCCGTGGCGACGCGGTGCCGCGCCCTCGGCGCTCAGGCCGAGGTCTTCCCCTGCGACGTGACCGACGACGCGGCAGTGCATCAGACGGCGCAGGCCATCCTGGCGCAGTGGGGCGCCCCGGACGTGCTGGTCAACAACGCAGGCCTCTTCCAACCCGGCACCGTCGCCGAGACCCCGCCCGACGCCTTCCGCCAGCAGGTAGCCGTCAACCTGACGAGCGCGTTCGTGGTGACGCAGGCCTTCCTCCAGCCGATGATCGAACGCCGGCGCGGGCATCTGTTCTTCATGGCCTCGGTGGCGTCGATCCGGGCTTACGAAGGCGGGGCGGCGTACTGCGCGGCCAAGCACGGGCTGCTGGGCCTGGCGCGCGTCGTGCGCGAAGAAACCAAACCCCTCGGCCTGCGCGTGACCACCCTGCTGCCCGGCGCCACGCTCACGCCAAGCTGGGACGGCGTCGATCTGCCCGAAGAACGCTTCATGCCCCCCGAAGACATCGCCCGCACCCTCCTCGACATCTACCACCTCAACGACCGCACCGTCGTCGAAGAGATCCTGCTACGGCCCCAGTTGGGAGATATTTAGGGATCCATGCGCCCTGAATTTCTACAAAGAAGCCCCCTGTCGATTTGGTTTTTTGCGATAAAGTCCTTTACATATCGTCGCTGATTCGCGGAGCACCGGAGCATACGCTGTAGCCATGGCCGACGGCGACATTCTCGATTTACTTGATGGATCATGGAGCGATCTGCTCGGTCCTGCGAAGATTCCTTTCACCCTCTACAAACACCGCAACTGGATCCACGAATGGGGGCTCCGTGGCGTTCACGCCGTCAAACAGGATCTCCTCAGCACCCGGGTTGTGATCATAGGACGAGCAGCCGTAGGCAAGACGGTACTCTTTGATCGTATACGCGGGGCTGTCAATGATTTTACCTGGCAGGAGCCAGCCCCCTCAGAAAAAGTTGAAAGCGACGTCATCAAGGTGGGCACCTGGGCCAAAGCCGTCCGGGTCATTCCGGGAGATACCTCAGAGGATCGCGACCTCGGGCTCAATAAAGCCTTTAATGACAATGCCAAGCTGGAGGGAGTTATCTATGTAGTCGATTGGGGCTATAACGCTCCCGAGAGAACAGATCGATGTCGAACGCTTAATCGATAGAGGAATAGACACCGTAGAGAAGCTGCGTGCCTATAACCTGGCGCTTGAATTAAAAGACCTGGAAATAATGTGTGAGCGCATTCGGTCGTTGCACGCACAGCACCGCCGTCCCAAGTGGTTCTTGGTTGCCGCTACAAAGGCCGATTTGAATATGGATAAACTCGACGAAATGCAAGCTTACTATCACCCTAAACTTGATACCAATTTTACGCGTATACTGAAAAACCGCCTGCTTCATCCTAGAGGTCTCGACAGCATTCGCCATGCTGCCGTACCTGTTTCGGGGATGCGTGAGTCTTTCGAATGGAACGGCGACATCGTTCCGTCACAGATCACAAGCGATGCGCAGTTTAGACAACTTCAGCAAACCTTTGTAGCAACACTCGGCGCTTTGGCAGACCATGTCTAAGGTGGACGACCATGCACACCTCCAAACCCATTCCGTCGCAATCCGTCTCCTCGCGAGAAGAACACATTGATAGCGTCGACATGCCCGAAGCTATCCCCTCGTCGGTGGAACACGAGACCGCGGCGGAACTGGGAGAGCTATTGGACTTTGCCGAGAAAGTCTCTGCCAATATCGGCACGCTCGAGAGCCTGAAACGCCGTTATATTAAAAGATCTTTTGTTTTTCTTCCGCTAGGCGTTACGATTATGATTCCCATCGCATTATTATTACCGGACCTCCAAGCATCCGAGATTGTAAAAACCGAGGTGGGCGATTTACTATTAACCTTCGCCTGGGTCATGGTATCTATCCTGGCGTTTGCGTCAATTTTCTTGTCATTTGAATCCTATCTCGCGTGGGTCCGAACACGAGATAAACTCGGGCAGGAACGCGAACTGATGGCCCAACTCATCCGAACACTCTCTAAACGGGTTGAGGAGCTCATAATAGAAGAACGCTATATAAGCGGCACCAAGAAATTCATTTTTGAGGAGCGTCTCCGGCGGCTAAGTTTCAAGGGAGATCGCTGGTACACGACGCTGCCCTGAAACAGACAAAAGGGGCTTTCTTCGACTCGCCAACTCTCTATCCTGAACGATTCTCCAGCCTTTCCCGAAGCTCATCCCGCGCCTGCCGAAGCTGGTCGCTGAGGACGACGGGATAGGGCGAGTTGGTTTCGTCGAGGGCGAGGAGGGCGTCGGAGAGGTGGGCGGCGGCGGCTTCGGTGTGGGCGCGGAGGGCTTCGAGGGAGCGTGGGCGTCCGGCGGCGGTGCGCTGGCCGTGTTGCATCACGAGTTGGAGCAGCGGCTCGCCGTCGAGGGTTTCGTCGTGGAGGGCCAGGATGTCGCGGGCGGCTTTTTCGTTTTCGTAGACGCGGAAGAGTTGCTTGCGGTGCGGCACCGACGACTTGTGCGTGGCCAGCTTCATCCGGCCCGTGCCGGCATATTCCACCAGTTTGTAGGCCGTATCGAGGTAAGGCCGGTCGGCGACGGTGCCCATGCGTGTGCCGACGCCGAAGCCGTCGATGGGCGCTTCGCGGTCGAGGAGTTGGGTGATTTCGTGCTCGTCGAGACTGCTGCTGGCGAAGATCTTGACGTGGCCGAAGCCGGCGTCGTCGAGGAGGTGGCGGGACTGTTTGGCGAGTTCGGCGAGGTCGCCGGAGTCGAGGCGGATGGCGCCGGGCTGGAAGGTCTCGCCGTGTTCTTGCGCCAGCGCGATGAGCTTGCGCACGCCGTCGAGCGTGTCGTAGGTATCGACGAGCAGCGTCGTGTTCGGATAGAGGGCGGCAAAGGCGCGGAAAGCCTCGGCTTCATCGTCGTGCGCTTCGATGTAGCTGTGGGCCATGGTGCCGAGGACAGGGATGCCGTAGAGGCGCCCGGCCAGCACGTTGGACGTGCTCCCGACGCCGGCAATGTAGCACGCGCGGGCGCCTTTGAGCGGCGCGTCGGCGGCGTGCATCCGGCGCATCCCAAAATCCGAAACAGCCCGCCCGCGTGCAGCCTGCACCACCCGATGCGCCTTCGTAGCAAGGTTGGTCTGGAAGGTGATCTGGTTGAGCAAAAACGTCTCGACGAGCTGCGCCTGCCCGATAGGCGCGACGACTTCGAGGATCGGCTCGTTGGCGAAGACGGGCGTGCCCTCGGCGACGGCATACACGTCGCCGGTGAACCGAAAATCGGCGAGATAGGCCAGAAAATCGTCTCTGAACAGGCCGAGCGTGGCGAGGTAAGTGAGGTCGTCTTCCGTGAAGCGGAGCGTTTCGAGGTAGCGCAGGCACGTCTCCAGGCCGCAGGCGATGAGATAGTTGCGCTTACGCAGCCGCCGCGCGAACAGATCGAAAACCGCCTCGTCGTCCAACCCTTCGACGAAATAGGCCTGTAGCATGGTGAGCTGGTAGAGGTCGGTAAAAAGCGCCGTGTTGTCGTCGTAGACCCAGTCGGGGGGCGTGGTCATGCCGGGATGGTTGAATGGATGAGAAGGAGGTGACGATTCTGATGTAACAATTTACCATCCAATTACGAATTTCAGCGAAGTAATTCTTACTTACCAAACAGGCTCTCAAAAATACCGACGCATGTCATTTTTTCTCCTGGAAGTTCTTCCCCGATGGGGGCTGCGCGATCCGGTCAGCATGATGAGTCATCTGCTGGGTGCGGTGCTGGGCGTGTTGGCGCTGGCAGCGCTGATCCGGCGCGCGAGGCGGCGCGGTATGCAGAGCCGGGCGGTCTGGGCGCTGGCTGTCTACGGCGTCTCGATGATGCTGGGATTTGCCGCCAGCGCGTTGTTTCACGCGCCCCTGCTGTCTTCCGAAGAACTGGTGTTGTACAAGAAGTTCGACCACGCCGCCATTTTTGTGATGATTGCCGGCACCGGCACGGCGCTCTACGGCGCGCTGCGCACCCGCTGGGCCAGCCCGATGATCGGCGCGTTGTGGGTGGTCTGCGCAGGCGCCATCACCATCAAGATGACGATATGGCCGATGCCGCTCTGGCTGACAGCGTTGATGTACGTGACCGTCGGCTGGTGCGCATTGATCGGGCTGTTCGTGATCGTCCGCGCGGTAGGCTGGCGACGGCTCCGACCCCTGTTCTGGGGCGCGGCGGTGCTGACCGTCGGCGCGATCTTCTTCACGCTCCGGTGGCCCGTGTTGTGGCCGGGCGTCGTCGAAGGGCACGAGGTGTTTCACGTGCTGGCGCTCGCCGGCGCAGGCATCCACTTCGGCTTCATCTACGAAACCTGCACCGCGCCGGAGGGGCTGGTCGGGGCGTGAGTCGCCCTGGCGTTTACCTGGGTGTTTCTACTTACGTCACCGGCGTGTATGCCATACGCTCTCGATTTTCCCCCTCTCTCCCTTTCACCCTTTCTGCCTTGTCGTATTACATCCAAAACTAAGTACCCCCCGCCTACGCCGGCACCGGCGTTTCGGCCAGGGTTTCGAGGTAGGCGTTGGGTTCGTGGTAGAGCGCGCCGTCGGGCAGCCAATCCCAGAGCGGCCCCAGGTCGCTTTTAATCATGTCAATGTAGAACGCCGGCAGTTCCGTCGTCTCGCCGTCGAAGTAGCGCCGCACGGCCGGGTCTTTGAGATACTCGCGCAGGGCGAGGTGGTGGGAAAACTTATACCGGCGCTCCGACGCCAGGCCTCGGAAGAGTTGTTCGAACTGCGTGGGCCGGTGCTTCGTGGCTCTGAAGCGCTTCGCCAGCGCCTTGCGCGAGTAGGCATACGCGTAGGTCTCGCACACCCGGTCGTAGAATTCCGGCCACGTGTAGTTTTTGGGCCGGACGTTCATCGCGTGGAACTGGTTTAAGAAATGGAACGGGATGTTGAGCACCCGCCCGTCGCGTTGATAATGCAGGTTGTCCGGGGCGTTGCGGCCAAAGGCCGTCAGGAGCGAGAAGTAGGGATAGATGCCGGGCGCCAGGTCCACAAACCGCCTCGTCAACTCGAACGGCTCTTCGCCTTCATCCACGTCGAGGCCGAAGATCAGGTTGCCTTGCATGTAGGGGATGTACGACATGATCATGTTGACCTGCTCGGCCACCCGCTGAACTTTCTCCAACCCCTTCTTCGACCGCATCTTCGACTTCCCGCCCAGATCGTACCACGATTCAATGCCCGGCAACATGGCGACGAAGCCGTTCCTCGCCAGCCGCTGGCAATTATCCTCCTTCAACAGGGCCAGCGACATCTCGGCCAGAAACGTGATGCTGCCCGGCGGAATCGCCTCTTCGATCACCCCCAGGTAGTCATCGAACCGGATGCCGAAGTTGGGATCGTGCCAGACCACGAGCGAGCGCGGCGGCTTGTTTTTCAGGACAAAACGCAGATCCTCTTTGAGCGGCTCAAACTCCAGCGGCTGATACGGCACCAACGCGTCGATGCAGAAGCTGCATGTGTAGGGGCAGCCCAGGCTCCCGATCATCGGGATGGCCTTCATCAGCGGCGTTTTGGCGATGATGGGCGTCATGAACTTCCACCGTTGCTGCACGCCGGGCAGCGTAGAGAGTTGCTTCTGCGTCGAAAGAAACTGCCCGCGCGGGCGATGCGGCGCGCAGTCTCGCAAGATGTCCGCCAGCATCGTCTTGTCGCAGAAGCCGACGGCGTAGTCGAAGTATTTGACCGAGTCGTCCGGGTAGCTGCGCGCGTGCGGGCCGCCGAGGACCGTCACGGCGCCTTTGTCGCGGAAGAAGGCGCTCAGGGCATAGGCCAACAGCGCGTTTTGCGAAAAGGCGTTGATGAACACCATATCGACGTCGTCGGGGATGCCGCCGGCCAGGATTTCGGGGCCGTTGTAATAGGCCATCGAAACGTCGTGACCGAGTTCTTCGCACCAGACGGCCACCACCTGCGGCATGATGCTCTGGTTGTTAGGCCGCACCATCATCGTCCGAAGACGATGCAAGGCGTTCTTGCTGACGGCTTTACCCAGGATGTCGATGACGCCGACTTTGAGCTTGCGCATAGAGATGCTTCGAAAGGAAGGTGAAAGCGAAGCCCCAATATACGGCGCAAGGCAGGAATCTACATCCTTTGAATTAAAAGCTTTGGAAAATAAGCACTTCGAAGTTCAATTCATGCGCGGATCGTCGGGGAAGTTTGCCAGGAGGGCGTATTCGCCGCCCATGCGGCGCAGCACCGCAGGCCAGAGGTTTTTCGGATCGTCGGGGAAGACGAGCACATCGGCGGCGCGCGCCAGAAACCAACCGCCGACGCCGATCTCTTCATCGAGTTGACCGGACGACCAGCCGGCGTAGCCGAGGAAAAAGCGCAGATCCTGCGGCGAGGCCATCTCGGTCTGCACAATCGTCTTGATGGCGTCGAAGTCGCCGCCCCAGTGGACGCCGTCGATGATGGGGATGGCTTCGGAGACCAGATCGCCGTGGCGGTGGAGGAAGTGCAGGGTGTTTTGCTGGACGGGGCCGCCCAGCGAGATCATGTTTTCGCCTTCCAGATCGTTCATCACCTCGCTGAGGGCCAGCGTCAGCGGGCGGTTGAGGATCAGCCCGAAGCTTCCCTCCGGGCCGTGCTCGCACAACAGCACAACAGACCGCCAGAAGTTCGGATCGCGCATCATCGGAGGCGCGATCAGCAAGACGCCGGGCTCGGGCGTGATGTCGGAGTCACTCATCCGGATTCGTTTAATTCGGATAGCGGAGGGCAGATAGCGGATGTTTATTTATCTGCCATCTGCTATCCGCCATCTGCTAGCTCCATCCAATAATTGGAATGTAAGAGTCAGCCCGCCGAGCCGTTGCGCAGCAGCGCCCGGAGCGCCCCGCACCACCAGTCGGCATCGCGGGTGATGGCTGTGACGGTGATGCTGTTGAAACGCGGGACGAGTTCGATGAGCACCGGCGGCACAGCCTCCCATTGATCGGCGCGGATGAGCGCTTCGAGGCGGTCGGCAGCGGTGCGTGTCCAGCGCCAGGTCTCGCGCAGGGCTTCGGCTTTTTTCCAATAGTTGCGTTCGTCCCAGGCGTGCGCGCTCTCGTCGATGGTCTGGTAGATACCGCGGAGGTTGAAGACGAGAAAGGCTGTCATGTCGCGGGCTTCGTCGTCGAAGGCCCCGCGTTGCGCCAGCAAGCGCAACACCTCGGCGCACGAGCGCATGTGAGCGTGTCGCTTCTTGGCCGGGGTCTCTCCAGTCTTGATCAGACGCGCCATGGGCGGATTTTTTTAGTTTCAAGTTCAAGGTTCAAAGTTTCTCCAAATCCAACCTTGAACCTTGAACCTGAAACTAGAAATCAGAAACTACTTAACCAAAACCATCCGCTGCGTCACCTTCTGCGTGGCGGTCTGGAGGGTGTAGAAATAGACACCGCTGGCCCAGTGGCCGGCATCGACCTGCACCTCGTAGAGACCCGGCGCCCCCATGCCATCGACGAGCACGGCCACCTCGCGGCCCAGCAGGTCGTAGACGGCCAGGCGCACCTCGGTGGCGCGCGGCAGGCTGTAGCGAACGCTGGTGATGGGGTTGAACGGATTGGGGAAGTTTTGATAGAGGACGATCTCTTCGGGCACCTCCGCCTCGTCGGCCACGGCGGTGGCCGTCGGGATGGCGAAGCGAGCGCGCATCGGAATCACCGTCTGGGCCACCGGGCGCGCTTCGGGGTCGCCGCCGACGAACCGCACGTCCCAGAGCGTGCCCCAGGCGCCGTCGCTGAGCCGCCCGATGAATGAGACGTTCTCGACGGCGTAGGGCGAGACGCCCACGACGAGCTCGTTGTCATCCTGCCCGGCCTCGCCAAAGCCGATGTAGAGCGTATCGGGCAGTTGCCCCAGCTCCGAGGCGAACGGGACCATGTCGATCTCGATGAAATTGAGCGGCCCCGGCGGGTTCGTCACCGGGCCGAAGGCGCGCGGGTCGGTCATCACCATCGAGAAGAGCGAATCGCCGGGAAAGCCGTCTCCACCCGGACCCCAGACGTAAAAGGTGACGTCGCGCGGGTCGTTCGGCGTGCCGATAGGTCCTTCCGAATCGGCAAACTGATTGATGAAAAACGGATGGATCCACACGCGGTCGAGCAGTGTGGAGCGATCGGGGAAGGGGTTGATGAACCGGGTGGCGAGCACGCCGTCCTCGCCGGAGCCGAGCCTAAAGAAGGGCGGGGTGGGCCGGCCATTGTCGTACTGCGTCGTCAGCAGCGAGACCAGCGCCTCCGGCTCGGACCATTGCGCGCTGTAATCGACGTTTTTGAGCGGCCCGTCCGGGTTGACATTCGCCAGAACCACGACGAGACGGCCCGTCTCGCCGTCGAACGTCTCGTCGCCGGAGAGGCTAAGCGAGCGTGTGCCCTGAAACGATCCGTCGGTGCCGAAGACAAATGCGTCGGCGCGCAGGTCGGTGTCGCTTCCGACGGCGCTGAGCGTGACGGTGAGGTCTTTGACCTGTTCCCAGACCAGATACACCGCACCGCCCTGCGCCACGCCCACTCGTGCCGTGCCGGTCTCCGTATCGACGCGCCCGTCGAAGCGGGCTAACGGCACGGCCCGAAGGCCCAGCCGCTGCTCGGTCGTGTAGCCGTAGCGCAGGTCGAGGCTGGTGTCGTTGAAATAGTTGGCGGTGTGAAAGTCAAAGATCACCTCTTCGAGCGACTGGGTGATCTGCATGTTGATGAGCGCGCCCCGGAGGCCGGCGCTGCCCGAGGCATCATTCCGGGTGATCTTGCCGATGCCGCCGCGCCCGTCGTTATCAGGCACTATGCCGAACTGGTCGGCGATGTAGTTGATAAACATCGCGCCGCGCTGGCGGTCGTCGAACTGGTCGTTGCCCAGCCATCGCAACAGCGGGACGTTGACACGTTCGGCCTCGGCGAGGTAGTTCACGGGGCGGGCCTGGTAGCCCATCACCACCTCGGCATGCTCCGAGAGGCCCTCGTTGATGAAGCTGTCTTCGTTCGTGTCCCAGTTGAAATGGATCAGGTGCTGGTACTCGTGGGCCGCTGTCTGCGCCACTTCTCCGATGCCGCGCCGCACCAGCGTCGGGTCGGTGTCGAGGTAGAGGATGTCGCGGAAGTTGCCGGTGCCGCCGTTCTGCCGCAAATCGCCCCCGACGACGAAGCCGGCCAGAAAAGCGGGATTAGTTTCCGGGTCGAAGTCATCGCGAAGATCGACCAGGAGCACGTCGGTGATGCCGTCGCCGTCGACGTCGGGCGGGTCGCCGTAGATGATTTCCTCATTTTCGATGATGCCGGCGTTGGGGTTGAACGAGCCCGCCGGCGTGCGCTCGCCGAGGGCGACCATGATGGAGTCTATCACCGCCTGATCGACGGTGCCGTCATCCAATTCAGCCAGTTCGACCCAGATCTGAAAACGCGACGGTTCTGCCGGATCGACCGCCACCAATTCGAAATCGATGTTATCGAGATCTCTCGTGACGCTGTTGAAGACCCTGAAAGTCACCGTATCGCCGACGACGTCGGTGGTTTTGCGCGGGTTGGGCAGCAAGCCGGCGGCCTTGCGGCGGTGGAAGTCGGCCAGCGCCGCTTTGGCCTCAGGCGTGCTGTTGATCTCGTCGGTGATGTGAAGCTTGATCAAGCCGTCGGGGCCGGCCTGCGAGGCTTCTTGCATCTGCACCGGACGGGCCGTCTGGGCTTTTGCGACGAGAGGCACGCCGGCACACAGGGCCAGCGTCAAGATGGTAAAGAGAGATTTCATGGGAATCGGTACTCCTCCGGTCGGGTAGTGGGCAGCAACGTAGCAGCGACGAGCGTCGAAGCGGCTTCGTTTGTGGAGATAAGGCGAAAGGTACTTGAGCGCAAACGGGACGTTCCCCAAGGTGTTTGCTTTTCCCCTTTGGCACGACTTTCGAACGGGTTCAGGATACGCTACCTTGACACCCATGCGCTGTCGCGGAAACCGCTACGCTCCTCGCCATAGCGGCGCTAAGGACACGCTAAAAACTATTTCCTGATCTCTCGTTCCCACGCTCCTGCGTGGGAATGCAGAACTGGACGCTCCCGCGTCCGAGAATCGAGGCAAGAACGTCTCAGAAGGGCGACGCAGGAGCGTCGCGGTTCTACACTCCCACGGAGGACCGTGGGAGCGAGCAAGGTCAGGAGATTGTTTCTAGACATGCCCTTTGCGAAGGGTATCGGCAGCACAGGGCGTCGTCTTGATGATACACGGGTGCCTGCCGGCCGGCACAACCGGCAGAGGCCTTATCGGAGATAAATCATGAAATCGTTACTGCTGCTGCTTCTGAGCCTGTGCTGGCTCGGCTGTTCCGGCCCCAACGCCCCGACGGATCAAGCCCGCGCCGTCGATGTGATCACCGTCGAAGGGCAGATCTCGGTGCGAGGCAACACGCCCTTCACCGTCGTCATGCTCGAAACCGATCAGCGCAACCTCTACGTGCTGGCCCTCGACGAGGCCGAACGGCGCGCGCTCGAACCCGGTCTGCCCGCGCGCTACCGCATCACCGGCCTGCTCTACGCCGACACCTGGAACGGTCGCCCCTACGCACACCTGAACCCGTCGGCGATGGAGAAATTGTAGGGATAACCCGGCAAAATTCCTGTCCGTTTTGCCGCCTTTGGAGGCTGGCATTGGGCCATTAGTCATTACGCTCGCTTCGCTCGCTGTCACTGGTCATTGGTGTTTTTGTCCTCCACCAGTGACCAGTGACATCCTCACGACCGCCGCCGGAAGAAGCGGCCCGTCCAGGCTTGCATCTCGGTGAAGTGGAAAAGACGCGCCAGGCCGAGGTAGGCGAATCCGTAGGTGCCTACGACAAGCGCGGCTACCACGATGACATGCCACGCCGGCAGCAGCCACCACAGCAGAAAAGCCGGCCCCATCGCTGCTGCCGCCAGACCGGTCATCTTCAGCGCACTGCGCCAGGGCAAGGCGAACGATGCCAGCCGCCGCCGCAACAACACCTGCAATCGCCACAACTCGATCCACGCCGCTATCGACGCCCCGATGCCCAGCCCCACCGCGCCGAAGAAAAGCGGCTGGTCTTCCGGCGCCAGCCCCAACGTCTCCGACACCGAAAGGCGATCCAACAAAAACATCAGCGGCACCGCCACGAGGGTCGAGATGATCACCCGCAGCACGGCGACTTTGGCCGGGGTCTTGGTGTCTCGCAAGGCCCAGAAGCCGTTTTGCAGCAGGCGCGAGACGGTCGTCGCCACCACGCCGAGGCTGTAGCCGGCCAGCACCGCGTAGACGAGCCAGTTATCGGTCAGGCCGAAGTAGGGGCCGCGCCGGTAGAGCGCTCCCATGATCAAAAAGCCGAAGGCGAGGTAGCCCACCGCGGTAGGAATGCTCAGAAACAGGCTCTGGCGCATAGACCCGCTCAGGCGCTGGAGAAAAGCCCCGGTCTCCTCGGTGCCCATGCGCGAGAGTTCGGGCAACTCGGAGGCCGCCACCGAAACACCGAAAAGGCTTATCGGCAGCAGGTACAGCGCCATGGCCGGCGGCATCGACGCCAGCGCGCCCGTCGCCAGCAACGACGCCAGGAAGATGTCGAGATAGCCGGAGAGTTGCGAGACGCCCCGCCCGGCGACAGCCGGACCGAAAGCCGCTACCGCCTCGCGCACCCCCTCGACCTTCGTCGAAAACGACAGCCGAAAGCCCTTCAGCACGCGGATCACCAGCGGGACCTGCACCAGAAACTGGAGGACGCCCCCGACGAGCGCCCCGACGAAGGCGGCAAAAAGCAGCCGGTTGAGCCCTTCCAGCGAAAGAACACCCGCATCTTCGGGCGTGGTAAACAGCGCAGCCCCGATGAACAGGGCGCTGATGATGGAGACGTTCCACAGCACCGGCGCAAAGTAGGGCACAAAGAAACGCCGGTGACTGTTGAGCACACCCAGCGCCCAGGCCGAGAGCACCAGCACCCCCGTCATCGGAAAGACGATCCGAACAGCCTGCACCGCCAACTCGTACCGGTCGATTTGCATCGTGCCGTCGGCTACCGCCGCTGCGTCTTCCAGGAAGCCGGGCACCAGGATAGCCACGAGGGGCCGGGCCAGGACCATGCCCAACAAGACCAGCGTCGTGGCCGTGGCAAGGAGCAGGCCGAAGATGGCCCCGGCAAACCGCCCCGCCTCGCGCGCGCGCCCTTCCTCCAGCATGCGGGTATACACCGGGATAAACGCCGCCGACATCGTCCCTTCGCCCAGTAGATTCTGCAGCAGGTTCGGCATCCGGAAAGCTGCCTGAAAGACATCGGTGTGGGCGCTGAGGCCGAAGAAATTAACCACGACAGCCTGACGCACCAGGCCGAAGATCCGGCTACTCAAGATGCCCGCAGCCACAGTCCCGGCATAGCTTCGGCGCGGCGGTTTGGCTTCGGCGGCGGTTTCTGTATCGGACATGCAGGGTGAATGGAAATGACGGATGGTCTGAGGGACTAACGCCGACGCCGACGGAGGACGTTACACGGTGTAATGTATGGATGTGTGAGAGTATGGGGGTATGGGCGGGTAGGAGGATTTCAAGAATTGAGGTTGGCTGAGAGCCTGTTTGGTACGTATACCGGGGCTGCGCACGGTCCTTTTTGCTCTCACGATGTCCGCTTTTTACTGGCGTCAGTCGCCTTCGGCTCGTGTCGATCCGTGGCGCCGCTACGCATCTCAAAAGTCGTGCATCGTGGGAGCAAAAAGTCCTCGTGCTCGCCTGCCGGCCTACGTACCAAACAGGCTCTGAGGGTTGAAAAATCCATTATCCACTTATAGAATTTCCGCCAGGAAATTCTATCGCCGTTTACGTTTGCGTTTGAACGGGATCACCAGGCCGTCCATAAACAAATGGCTGAAGTAGCCGATCACGGCGGCGCCGTAAAAGGGCAGCCCCCAGAGCGGGCGTTCCGGGAAAAAAATATACGGTAGAATCAACAGCGGCGACGGGATCACCAGCATGGCCCACCACGTGTGCGTCCAGCCGCGATGTTTGCCCAGCACGGGCAAGATGGCAAACAGGCCCAGGTAGGCCGCCTCTTCGAAGTGCCGCGTGCCGATCAACACCGCATCGACGATGAAAAATAGCGTGTAAAAAATGTCCTGCCCCACCGAGTTGGTATCGACGTCGGGCCAGAGACCAAACATCAGGCACAGCCCGAAGAGCACCACCGGATAGGCGATGAGTTCGGCCAGCGTAAACTGCGTATAGGCCGCGTCTACGGCATAGACCAGCGCAAGCACGCCCAGGTAAACGGCATAAAACACGCTCGCGCCCGCCAGATGTCCCCGGTAATTTGCCATAATGGTTCGCTTTGCTCACGGTCATGGGTCACGGGCCATGAGTCATGGGTTTTTTGAAAGACTCTCATGACCCATGACTCATGACTCACGACCCTCTACAAAATACCGCACCGCCAGATGATACCCCGCCATGCCGAGGCCGCTGATCTGCCCGGCGCAGACCGGCGCCAGCAGCGAGCGATGGCGGAAGGCTTCACGCGCATGCACGTTCGAGAGATGCACCTCCACCACAGGCGGATCGATGGCGGCCACGGCATCGCGCAGCGCCACCGACGTGTGCGTGAAACCGCCGGGGTTGAAGACGACGCCGCCGACGCCCTCGCGGTGCGCCTCGTGCAGCCGGTCGATGAGCGCGCCTTCGTGGTTGCTCTGAAAAAACGCGAACGTCACGCCCGGAAACGCCGCGCGGAGATCGGCTTCGAGGTCGGCCAGCGTGGCGCGTCCGTAGGTCTCCGGCTCCCGCGTGCCGAGCAGGTTGAGGTTGGGTCCGTTGAGGATGAGAATGTTCACGAAGGTCGATTGACGAATGACGAATGACGAATTGGAGCCAATATACGGGCCATATCAATCATTCGACATTCGACACTCGTCAATCGACATTAAACGAGAGGCCGTCATAGCCCAGGGCGATGCCGTCGGGGAGGTGGGCGTCTTCTTCGGCGTGGAGGATGTTGTGGGTCATGTGGATGAGATACGTCTGCCGCGCGCCGATCCGTCGGGCCGCCGCGATGGCTTCTTCGATGGTAAAGTGCGTCGGATGGGCGGTGTGGCGGAGGGCATCGAGCACGAGCACGTCGAGGTCTTCGAGCAGGGCAAAGCTCGATTCTGGGATGCGGTTGGTGTCGGTCAGGTAGGCAAAGCGGCCCAGGCGGTAGCCGAACATCGGCATCTCGCCGTGATACACTTCGATGGGAATGACCGGCACCGGCGAGCGCGCCTCATAGCGGCTGTGGATTTCAAACGGCGCGTCGATCTCGCGGAGTTCGAGCTTCGGAATGCCGGGATAGCTGCCGTCGCCGTCGAAGATATACTGAAACATGCGGCGGAGCACGGCGGCGGTGTTGGGGCGCGCATAGCACGGCATCGGCGAGCGATTGCCGAAGAAATAGGGCCGCAGGTCGTCCAGCCCGACGACGTGGTCGAAGTGATGATGCGTAAAGAGCACGGCATCGACCCGTTCGATCTGCTCGCGCAGCATCTGCCGCCGGAAGTCGGGGCCGGTGTCGATGATCAGGCTCAGCCCGCCGGCTTCGACGTGGCAGGCACAGCGTGTGCGCCGGTCGCGCGGGTCTGCCGACTGGCAGACCGGGCACGTACACCCGATCACGGGCACGCCCGTCGAGGTGCCGGTGCCCAGGAGCGTCACGCGGATGCGGGCGGGGTCACTCGGCATCGGCCTCTTCTTCTTCAAGGAGTGCCTCGCGCAGCGTGTGGGGATGCCGCTTCCAGATCGTCTCGACGGCCTCGCGCACGGCGGGGCGCAAAAAGATGGTGTCCATCGGAAGGTCGCGCAGGCTCTCGGCCAGAATCACCAGATGCACCTCCGGCGGGTGATGTTTGTTGAGCATGATCAGGTCTTCGCCGTTGACCACGCAGCGGCCTCCCTGAAAGCGCCCCTTCTCCCAGCGCACCTCCATGCCGAACTGATGCACCACTTCCTCCAGGGCTTTGACGATGTGTTCGGTTTTCATGATTCGTTGTGAATACGCGTGGTGGTATTGTGCAAGCGTTGGCGCGTTGGTTCAGGGGCGGCGCAAGTCACTGGTCACTGGTCATTAGTCACTGGTGTCTCTTTCAAAACCAGTGACCAGTGACCAATGACCAGTGACCAACGCAACCGGCACTATCCGGCACGCCTTCAACGAATGCCTCTACGCCCTAATCAACGGACGGAAACACCGTCGGTTCTACGGGCAGGCCTTCCATCTGCATAATCTTGAGCGCATTGGTCGTTGGGCAGGGGTCGGGACGGAGGCGGTAGTCGAAGGCCAGACGGCCCTCGGCCACCTCTTCGCGGAAGTGCGCGTTGTAGACGCCGTCGATCTCATCGGCCAGGCGCGTCAGTTCCAGATCATGTGTCGAGATCAGGCCGGTGGCGCGGCGTCCGGCCAGCGCGCGGGCGTAGGCGCGGCTGCCCAGGAGACGTTCGCGGTTGTTGGTGCCCCGGAAGATTTCGTCGATCAGGAAAAAAAGCGGGGCCGGATCGTCATCGTCGAGCGCTTCGAGCAACTGCTTGAGCCGCTTGACCTCAGCGTAAAAGTGCGAGATGCCGTCGTTGACCGAATCGACGATGTTGATCGACGTGAAGAGGCGGAGAGGCTGTGTGCGATAGCGCGCGGCGCAGACCGGGCCGCCGGCCAGCGCCAGGCACAGGTTGATCCCCAGCGTCCTCAAAAACGTACTCTTGCCCGACATATTCGAGCCCGTGATGAGCGTCACGTCGCCGAGGCGTTCGATGGCGAAGTCGTTGCACACGCGCTGCGCATCGTCGAGTAACGGATGGCCGAGGGCTTCAGCGGTGAAGACGGGATCCTGGCCTGAGAACGACGGCGGCTGCACCGTCGGAAAGGTATAGCCGGGGTTGAGATCGGCAAAGGCGGCCAGCGAGGCAAGTGCCTCCAGGTCGTACCACGCTGCGAGCCAGACCGGAAGCTGCGCCCGGAGCGTCTCCTTGAGCCGATCGAGCCGGTGAGCAAAGAAGAGATCCCACGGGCCGAGAAGGTTGAAAAGCACGAACAAGACTTCGCTTTTCTGGCTGCTGGCCGCCGCCGCAATCAGAGACGCCCGCCGCAGATGCCGCGACGGACGCCGCGCCGCCTCGCGAAACGGCGCGCACAACGCCGCCAACCGACGATGCGGCCCAAATCGGTACGTCTCCAGAAAAACCGCGACGGCTCGAAACCCCCGGAGCGCTTTTTCCAGATGATACGCCTGGTCAAAAAGATGGCGGATGCCAAAGTAGGCGAAAGCATAGACGGCGACGTAGATCGCCAGCGAGACGGCCCAGAGCGCCGGCAGCGGCGTCGTCAGGTAGAGCACGAGCAAGACCGGGTTGAGCACGGCAAGGCTGCCCAGGAGCATGAGCAAAGGTCGCCTCGACCGGCCCGGCGTGTGGTCTTCGAGCCAGGCGTGCAGGCGCTCGCCGTCCCACGGCGTCTCCGGATCGTCCAGGGCGAGGGCGCCGTTGAGCGCGAGGCGATCTCGAAAGACCGAGAGCGTCGCCAGTTCTTGCACGAGCACCTGCCGGCCGGCAAGGCGGCCCGGGTCGAGGAGCGGCTCGCGCAGCCACGCCCAGAGCCGCCGGCTACCGCCGCGCGAGACGGCGGTGTCGAGCAGGTGATGCAACGAACGCGGCCCGGCGAGGTCGAGGTCTCTTTCAAAGGGATGGGCAGGGTCCGGCGCAAACGACGAGATGGTGGGGATGCCGGGCCAATCGAGCGTCATCCGGGCGATGTGTGCGGCCTTGATGCGCCGCCAGATACGATGCCGCCGGATGCTGCCTTCGACCCGCCGGTGACAATGCGCCGCGATCCCAAACGCCCCCACGACCCCGACGACGACGCCCCACCCCCAGACTGCGCCGCCGGCCTGAAACCCCACAAAAGCCACCATCGCCCCGGCCAGCACGATCCCCAGCCGCGTCCACCCATACCGCCGGCTGAGCCCGTCGAGCCGCCGCACCCGACGCTCCAGTCGCTCAACGTGCCGGCGCAACGCCTCCAGGTGTGCTTGCTTTTTCGAATGCATAGCCGATTTTGGATTTTAGATTTTGGATTTTGGATTGACTTAGGCTGATAGGTTTTGCTCAACAGAAAAAATCAAGACATCTCGGACGGCGCGGCATTTTCGTTTGAGACGACGGTGATGAATTAGACCAATCCAAAATCCAAAATCTGAACTACCACCGCCTGAGGCGGTGGATTCTTTGACAACAGGACCCTGAAAGGGTCTGAAACTCAGGAAAAGAGGTCGT
>JANQES010000016.1 GCA_028278205.1 Rhodothermales bacterium | reverse complement strand
CAAAAGATCAAGACTCTAGCCGCTGGGCCTGAACTACGCTCCGGCACGCGGGAAAATTTGAAACTCGCTCCTTCGTCGCTCAGACAGCAAATTTTCCTTGTCGCGTGCCTGCGCTCCGTTCCGAGACGGCCCACCGACTAAGGTCGGCTTTTCTTTTTCTCATTCTCCCTCTCCCCCATTCTCCCTCTCCCCCTTTCCCCAAAATCCCCACTGGCCACATCCCACTGGCCATTCCCTATTCTGGATTCTAACAAATTCAATGGCATCGTACTTAGCTACCTGCGCGCCACTACAAAAGACGACGCATGCTTCCGGTCGCCGGTTTGCACCTGCACCATGTATACCCCGGAGGCCAGGCCGCTCACAGGTATGCGCAGGTCCAACACGTTCGAGGCCTGCACGGTTTGGGATAAGATGCTACGGCCAAGGACGTCGACGACCGTGACGGTGAAGGCGCCGTCACGGCTCGTGATCTCACCGGCAACGTGGAGCGTTACGTCGCCGGGCGATGGGTTCGGATAGACTGTTACGCGAAAAGCGGAGGTGATCGGCACGTCCTCGATTCCGACCGGCGCGCCGGGCCGCGCATACCAGATCGTTCCGCTAAGACCGGACGCGTCGAGTTCGTAATACACGATGTGCACCGAGCCGTCGTCCGGGCACCGTGCCATATCCACCTGTTGCCCGAGCACGATCGGGTTGTCCGCCTCGTCGACGACTGCTTGATAGGTCCACATGCCGGGTGTGCCATGCGCGTACCGCACCACAGACCGGTCGCCGTAGACGAGATGCGCGGTGTTGTCAGGGTCGATCTCTAGCGCCACGTTGCGCCGCGCGCCGGACATGCCGAGCCGTACGTCGTTAAGCGTATCCACGTCGGCTATCGCCCATGCGCTGCCGGTTCGCTTCGCATATCGTATAACGCCTGCGTCAGGGCTGAGGGCCTGGTAGTAGGCCACGTGTAGATCGCCGGCGGCGTCGAGGGCGAGCGAGGGAAACCGCCCGACGCTGCCGGTGCTATCCACCACACTTATGCTCCAGAGACCGCCCGACCGCTCGGCCAGTTCAAGGTCTCTGGCGATGTCGTTGAAGTACGCGATGGCCGGCTCGCCATCGGGTTTGATAACGAGGGACGTGGCGTTGGCATACATGATCGATGGCGACCCCACAGCCTCGACGTTCCACACCCCTGACGCATTGCCCCGCGCATACTCAACGCCCCGCCCGCCAAACCCCGACGGATCGACCGAGCTGGTGTGAATGACGTCGTCGTCTGTTACCAGAATGCTGTTATCCCACCCGTCGTGTCCGGCATCCATAACGCGGAGCAGCGTCCACGCATTATCCGAACGAACCGCCACCATCTGATCCTCGACGTCGTGATCGTGATAGTTGATGTAGACGTCGCCGGACGCCGAGGTCGCCACGTCGAGGGGGCCGTAAAAATAGCCCTCGGCCACCGGAGCGATGGACGGCAGGCCCCCCGGCGGGATGCGCGCATGACGCACGTAGCCGTCGTTGCGCTCTAGCATATAACTGACCTCGGCGATGCAATCCGGCCCCAGGGCAAGAGCCGGTTTCGTCCCGTCATCGACGCGCACAAAGTCCCACTGGGCGCCGGCAACGCGCGCGTGCGCCAGCGATAAGGTTACGAACAGGATAAGTCGTAGCAGGGTAGGCACAGTCAACGGTTATGGGGTAAGCAAAGGACTCAGATGATCCACCATGAAACGAGCGACAAAGCGGTTCCCCGCCTCGTTGAGGTGAACGCCGTCGCTCGTCAGAATGCCCTCGTAGGCTTTATCGGGATTATGGGTCTGGAGGTGCTGCTCGAAGGCCGCCCGCAAGTCGCACAGATGCGCTCCCGAGGTGTTTGCTACGGCACGGGAGATCTCTGCATATTCGATCAAGCGTTGATTGACCGGCGTATCGCTGCCCGGATCTTCCCCGATCACGCTGGGCGTACATAACAAAACCTCGGCCCCCGCTTCCTGCATCGCAGCAACCAGATCGCGTAAGCCCTGTTCGAAGGCGTCGCGCTCGGTGCCGGTAACGTGGTCGAACTCGTAGAAATGCCACACGTCGTTGATGCCGATGTAGATCACCACGTGCGTGGGTTCGTGGGCCAGGACATCGCGCTCAAGACGGGCTTGCAAGTCGGGCACTTTGTTGCCGCTGATGCCGGCTCCGATCACCTCGACGGCACGATCGGGATAGCTCCGTTTCAAGGAGTCTGCGACGAGCGTGACGTACCCGCTGGGTTGAACGCCCGCTTCCGTGATGGAATCTCCAAAAAAGACGATGCGAGCCGGTGCAGGGGATGCGGTACGCGCTTCAGGACGCGCTTCCTCCCTGGCGCAACCGCCGAGCAGCATCAGGATGAAAAGCAACAAAACAGGCGACGTTGTGGACATGCTGGCTTTTTCTGGTGTGAAGGAGGAATCAGGGTACACTTCAACGGGCAGTTTATCAAGACCTAATGACAGTCTACGGATCCGGCTCAGGGTCGTGCTCTTCTTCCGGCGCTTCGACAGGTGGGTCAGGGACCGCCGCGGGCGCCGGCTCGTCGGCTTGCGGCTCCGTCAAGACATCTTTATAGGCCGTGCCGTAGAGGTCCCAGATGGCGAGGAATAACGCGGCCACGATGGGGCCGATGATGACGCCCACGGCGCCGAAGAGCGACAGACCGCCGAGCGTGCCCAGCAGCACCAGCAAGTCGGGCATCTTTGTATCCTGCCCAATCAGGCGCGGGCGGAGGAAGTTGTCGGCGGTGCCCACGACGCCGCCGCACCACACCGCCAGGCCGATGCCCGCACCCACCTGTCCGGTAGCCAGCAGATACCCCACCGCCGGGATCCACACCAGCGCCGCGCCGACCGCCGGAATGATCGACAGCACCACCATGACGGTGCCCCAGAACACCGCGCCCTTGATCCCGACGACGGCGAAGGCCAGCCCGGCCAGCCCGCCCTGCACAATCCCGATCACCAGCGTGCCCTTGACCGTAGCCCGCGAGACCGAGATAAACTTTTCCAGCATCAGGTCTTTGTCGTCGTTCGACAGCGGCAGGTAATACAGCATCCGGTCGAGGACGGGCCGGCCATAGATTAGAAAGAAGAACATCGCATAGAGCATGATGAAGAGGTTGAACAAAAACAACGCCGTGCCCGCCGTGGCCGCCGCCAGCTTTTGAATCAAAAACTGCCCGACGCGTTGGGTCACTTCACCGAGCTTGGTGATAACCCAGTCCTTCTCTACATAGGGGATCTGGTCGATTAAGTCGTCGAGCGTCGTAGGCTCAGCAAGCAACCGTTCGACCTCGGGCTGCACGGCCTGGCTGATCGAGACGGCCTGGGAGACGACGATCCCCAGGAAAAACGTCAACGGCACGACGACGACCAGGAAAACCATCACGAGTGTGGTGGCGGAAGCCAGGGCCTTGCGGTCTCGGAATACGCGGAGGAGCCATCGGTAGAGGGGAAAGGCCATCCCGCTGACGATGGCCGCCAGCAGGAGAGTCATCACGAACTGCCGGATCATCACGACGAACACCAGCGAAATGACCACGAGCAGCAGGATCAGGAATCGTTTTCGGGCGGTGCCTCGGTCGGTACCAGATAAGGGTTCCATGCCGTCTTCTATCCGTTCTGGAAGGATGCTGTGGCTCGAAAATACGGTCCAGCCGCCGGATAGAACAGACAAGGCCGAATCGCCAACACGTCCGTTCATCATCAAGGAGGGTAAATATTCGCTGTCTCGTTATTACCTTACACGGGTCGAACAGACGGCGAGCCTCTTAATAACCCTAATTCCTGCATCGTATGAACTTCCGTTGCTTGCTTTTTGGATGGGTGTTGTTTCTGTTGCCGGCGTTGGCGCTCGGACAGGATGCGCCCCCGCATGCCTGGTCGCAGGTAGATCGCGTCTGGGCCGGGCCTGCGTATTGGGCCAACCGGCTCCAAGACTGGCGGCTCGAAAACGGCCATTTAGTGTGTGTTAACGACGCGCTGCCCATGCGCACAGTCCATATGCTTACGCGGCGCCTGGGCCAACAGGCCGGCACGATGCACCTGGAAGTAAGCGTGCAGATGCCCGCCCTCGAAGATCTGGCGGACGATGCCTCCGCCGGGTTCTTGATCGGCGCCGGCACTTCGGACCTGGACTACCGCGCGGCGGCCCTGACGCATCATAAAACCGGAAGCGAAGGCGGCCTCTACGCAGGCATCGACCGCCACGGCGCGTTGTTCATCCGCAGCCACCAGGCCCCCGAACCGGAGGATCTGCAACGCGGCGCCCCCGTCGATTTCGATGGTTCCGTACGGCTCAGCCTGGATCTGCGCGACGACCATACGCTCACGCTGCGCGCCCTGCGCCCGGCAGACCAGGCCGAGCTAGGCCGCATCGAAGCCGCCCTCCCCGATCCGTCGCTCAGCGGCAGCCTGGCGCTGGTGGCCCACCGGGTCGCAGCGGCCTTCGGCCCCTGGCAGGTGGAAGGCACCCGGCTCCAAGCCCACGACGACCGCCATCTCGGCCCCATCGTTTCGACCCAGTACACCCTCTCGGAAAACATTCTGACGATGACGGCCCAGTTCATGCCCATCGGCGAGCACGATAACCGCATCGCCCGGCTCCAGACCCGGCACAACGGGCAGTGGATCGACGCGGATTCCGACGATGTAGCCTCGCCGGCCTACGTGGCGGTGTTCCGGGTGTACGACTGGGATTCGAGCCAGGACCATCCGTATCGCGTCGTCTACGACTTGATCGAGCGCGACGGCTCGGAACAGACCTACACCTGGGCCGGCACCATCCGCCGCGATCCCCTCGACCGGGATGTCTTCACGATTGCCGGGTTCACGGGTAATCACAATACCCGGCGCGGCATGGAGGGTGAGGGATCCTACAGCTTCGACGCCAATCATTTCTGGTTTCCCCACAACGAAGTCGTCGATCACGTCCGCAAACAACAACCCGACCTGCTCTTTTTCTCCGGCGATCAGGTCTATGAAGGCGCCAGCCCGACGCGGCCCGACTTCGAGCACATCATGCTCGACTATCTCTACAAGTGGTATCTCTACTGCTGGGCCTTCCGCGATCTGACCAGGGATATCCCCACCATCATCATCCCCGACGACCACGATGTCTTTCAAGGCAACATCTGGGGTGAAGGCGGGCGCAAGACGGATAAAGACGACAAGGGCGGCTACGTACACGACGCCGATTTCGTCCGCATGGTCGAAAAAACGCAAACCGGCAACCTCCCCCCGCCGTACGATCCAAGACCAATCGGGCAAGGCATCGGCGTCTATTTTACCAACCTGAAAATCGGGCGCATCGGCCTGGCCGTCATCGAAGATCGAAAGTTTAAATCCGGCCCCAACGGCCGGATCGTCGGCGCCGCTTCGGGCCGCGCCGACCATATCAACAACCCGGACTACGACACGCGCCGCGCCGACATCCCCGGTGTGACGCTGCTGGGCGAGCGGCAACTGGCTTTCCTCGACGCCTGGAGCCAGGATTGGAAAGGCGAAGACATGAAAGTGGTGCTCTCGCAGACGGTCTTCGCCAACATGGCTACGCACCACGGTTCCAACCTCTTTCGGCTGATTGCAGACCTGGACTCCAACGGCTGGCCGCAGACGGGGCGCAGCAAAGCGCTGGCAGCCATCCGGCGCGGCTTTGCGATGATGCTCGCCGGCGACCAGCATCTCTCCACGGTGGTCCACCACGGCATCGACGCACATAACGATGCGGGCTTTTCTTTTGCCGTCCCCTCCATCGCCAACTTTTATCCGAGGGCGTGGTCGCCGGAGGCGGAAGGGCAGAACCGACCGGCAGGCGCGCCGCCGATCCTGGGCGAACACCGCGACGGGCTCAAAAACTACGTGACGGTCCATGCCGTGTACAATCCGCCGGGCTTCACGGGCATCTCGACGGGCGTAGAACCGCTGGCGCTGCACGACCGGGCGCCCGGCTACGGCATCGTCCGTCTCAACAAAGCTACGCGGGAAATCACCATGGAAAACTGGCCCCGCTACATGGACCCGACGGCGCCGGATGCGCAGCAATATGAAGGCTGGCCGGTGGTCATCAACCAGATGGACAACTATGGCCGGGAAGCTGCCGCCTACCTGCCCACCATCGAGGTAAGCGGCCTCACCGATCCGGTGGTGAAGCTCGTTAATGAAGACAGCGGGCGCGTCGTCTATGCCCTTCGCATCGAAGGTCAGACGTTCCGCCCCAAGGTCTTCGCTGCCGGCGCCACCTACACCGTCAGCGTGGGCGATCCCGATACCGACCGGATCCAGGTTTTCGAGCACGTACGCCCGCTTGCCGATGGCGAAGAGGAAACGCTACGCGTCCGATTCTAATTATTTAGTCATGGGTCACGAGTCATGGATCATGGGATTCTCACTCATGATTCATGACAGTCCTGCAAGCGCACACACATAACTAAAATCGCCATGAATCTAACCCTGAGAAAGCTGGCGCTCGGCTTCATGCTGGTGTTGCTCTGTGGGTCCTGCGAGGCCCCGGAGCCGGAAACGGCGGAAACGGCGACGCCGCCCAACATCGTGCTCATTTATACCGACGACCTCGGCTACGGCGATGTCAGCAGCTACGGGGCTACCGCTTTCGAGACGCCCCATATTGATCAGCTGGCTACGGAGGGGTTGCGCTTCACCAGGGCCTACGCGCCCTCGGCCACCTGCACGCCGTCCCGGTACGCCTTGCTGACGGGAGAGTATGCCTGGCGACGCAAAGGCACCGGCATCGCGCGCGGCGACGCTGCGCTCATTATTGAACCAGGCCGGACGACGTTGCCGTCCGTCCTACAAAAAGCCGGGTATACGACCGGCGTGATGGGCAAATGGCACCTGGGACTCGGCGGCGAGGGCGGCCCCGACTGGAACGGCGACATCAAACCCGGCCCGCTCGAAATCGGATTCGACGAGGCGTTCCTCATCCCGGCCACCGGCGATCGTGTGCCCACGGTTTATGTGGAAAACCACCGGGTCGTCGGGCTCGATCCGGCAGATCCGATCACCGTCAGCTTCAACGAACCCGTCGGCGACGAACCGACCGGGCGGGATCATCCGGAGTTACTCAAGATGCATCCGAGCCATGGTCACGACCGAACCATCGTCAACGGCATCAGCCGCATCGGCTACATGAGCGGCGGCCAGGCAGCACGATGGGTGGACGAGGACATGGCCGACGTGATTACGGCTAAAGCGACGGCGTTCATCGAGCAGCATCAGGACAGCCCCTTTTTCCTCTTTTTCTCGACGCACGACATCCACGTGCCGCGCGTGGCACATGATCGGTTTGCCGGTCAGAGCGGCCTCGGCCCACGCGGCGATGTCATCCTACAGCTAGACTGGTGCGTGGGCGAAATCATGGGCACGCTCGACCGGCTGGGGCTGGCAGACAACACGCTGGTGCTCTTCACGAGCGACAACGGCCCGGTGCTGGACGACGGCTACGAAGATCAAGCGGTAGAACTCCAGGGTGAACACGAGCCGGCCGGCGGGTTGCGGGGTGGCAAATACAGCGCCTTCGAAGCCGGCACCCGCGTTCCTTTTATCCTGCGCTGGCCGGGCAGCGTAACGCCGGGTGCCACCTCGGATGCCCTCGTCTCTCAGGTCGATTTGCTGGCCTCGCTGGCTTCGCTCACCGGCGTAACAATCACAGCGGATGAAGGTCCCGACAGCTTCGACCAGATTCACACCCTGCTCGGCCATACCTCGGAAGGACGGGAGCATCTCGTGGAACACAATAGCGCGGGCACGCTGTCCTTGATCAAGGGTCCGTGGAAATATATCGAGCCGAGCAACGCGAGAGCCTACAACCAGAACACAGACATCGAACTGGGCAACGATCCCAACCCGCAACTCTATCACCTTGAAGAGGACCGGGGCGAACAACGTAACGTGGCGGCTGACCATCCGGACGTGGTCGAAGCTTTGTCTGCGTTGCTCGAACAGATCAAGGAAGACGGGAGATCGAGGCCGGATTGACACTCTCCGCTCTAATGAATTTTGACGCTCGAATTCGGTACTACGGCATCGGTCTCCTGAAGGCCGAAAACCACCAACGACTTTCCCTATCAAAATTACTTCGTCAGTCGCTTCGCTCGTGTCATTAAACCGGGCTTGGCCCGTACTCCTATCGATTCGATCCTTTCTGTTTGCGGGATAGGCGACGTTGTGCCTTCCTCAATTTGCGGAGATCCCGTTCCAAGAACTTTGGGTTACCGGCCTTTTCTCCATCGGATGTCACCACGAGATCAGTAAGGCCAAGATCGATATCCGGTGACAAGCCCGCGTCAGGGGCCATCCCAAACGGATGAGACGGCCCCTTGACCCGGCTGCGGCGCTACTTCACATAGTAGAGCTTCGACGGCTGCTCCTCCTGCCAGTAGCCCGGCCACTCCACCTCAAACACCTCCTCGGCCACCTGCTCCAACTGCAACGCATCCCCCAACTTGATCGCCGCCTGACGACGCAACACCGCGATGTACTCCTTCAGCGCCGACCGGATCGCCGACGGCCCCTTGCAGGCCAGACGCGGATGCACCGTGAACGACTCGATGCCTTCGTGGAACAGCCCCATGCTGTTGTGCTGCACGTCGAAGGCCAACACGAGCACCGGGCAGCCGGCGGGCAGGCGGAAGCGCCTGTTGGTCAGGTCACAGGAGTGGGTGACGTAGCCCTGCGCGTCGGGGTCGAGGTGGGTGAAGAGGTCGAGTTTGACGTGGGGTCGTTTGTAGACATCGGGGGGCAGGCCGATGTAGTTGCGTGCCCAGTGGGTAGCTTGTTGGAGGGTGATGGGAGTAGCGGGGGTACTTTTGGTTGGTTTGGACGTAGACATGGTAGGCCTCTAATCGGTTCGTGCGGTTAGGGGTTTAGAGGCTCAAGGGTGTTGATGGCACCTTTGGGCCTCGCTGTGTTTGGGGGTTTCAGGCTGCCTGCTTCAACGTCACGGGGTCGAAGCGTTCGGGGTGTGCCCGGCGGTAGTCGATCATCGGGAGGAGTTCGTTTTGGAAGGTTTGATCGACGGCCTCGGAGGGAGACCATTTGTTCCAGAACTTCGGGCGGGTGAATTCCTGCCCTTCGGGGGTAGTGATCGCGACGCGAAGGGCGTCTAGTGATTCGTTGTATTCGAGGGTGATGGTGAAGCCTTCGTATTCGACCGCGTAGTATCGCAGGTGATCTTCGTTCGAAGGATCGAACCGGGTGGATTTTGCTTTAGGGAGGACCATCGTTCTATGGGGAAAGAGTTGGGAGTGTCGTTTTTAGTTCCATTTTTCTATACGACTACCGTATAATATTGTTGCCTCATTTTGTGAAGGAAATATGAAATATATACGACTACCGGATAATCATTGATGTCGTTACGTAGAATGAGAAAACCACACCAAGATGATGGATTGGACACCAGATAGGATACGCGACTTTCGAAAGCACCTCGAAATGTCTCAGATTAGGTTTGCCGAGATGTTAGGAGTGCGACAGGCAACAGTTTCAGATTGGGAGACCGGAGCACGAACGCCGCTCGTGATGGGACAGCGTCTGCTCGATTGTCTTGCTGAAAAGCACAGCTTCACCGTCGGCAAGCAACGTTGAACGCCTTCAAGACAGACTACCGGACCGAGAAGAAGAGGATCACCAAGCCACGAGTGATTAAGGATGCAAATCACACTTACAGATATCGCAGCGATTCTAGGAATGATCTTGGGGACAGCAGGTTTTGTGTTGGGCGTGATGAACTATTTGCGGGATCGCTCTAAGATTAAGGTGAAATTGCATTGGGATTGGATAATGGCAGGTGATCCCCTTACTGATTCGAAAAAAAAGTGGTGTGTTATTATTGTGACGAATGAAGGTCGCCGCCCAGTCTATATCACTCACGTATTAGTAAAGATTCCCAAAGGATATGAGGCAGGCGGCTTGCTACTCAAGGAGGGAATGCGTGGAGAAAAACTAGGGGAAGGTGACCGACCTGCAATTTTCCGGATGGACCAAGACGGTATGGAGAAGTACGCTAAAGATTGGAAGAGGCTTAAAGCAGAAGTTTTATTATCGAATGGTAAGTCTTACCATGCCAAGGTGAATAAGAAAAAAGTACCATCATGGGCCACAGAGTATGAGACAAAACGAAAGCAGATGAGCTTTTGGAAAAGGTTGCAAAGCAAACGTCTAAAAGCATAATCATATCCAATGTCCCATGCCCAACCTCGACCATCTAGCAATATTTAAAGAGGGCATTGAGCGCTGGAATGCGTGGCGTGCAGAGCATAGGGTGGTTGAGGCTGATTTGAGCGGAGCAAACCTCACCAGAATGGATTTGAGGGGAGCAGACTTCACCGACGTGAACCTCAAAGAAGCAGATTTCAGAAACTCGATCTTCGTCAGGCCAGACCTGAATGTGCCGAGGTTCAACGGAGCGAATCTTTCTAAGGCGAAGCTTAGTCGAGTAAGCCTCTCCGGAATGGACTTCAGCGGGGCAAACCTCACCGGAGCAGACCTCATTCAGGCAGAACTCCCCGCTGCGGATCTCACTGGGGCGAACTTCACTGAGGCCGAACTCTACAGGACGGACCTCACGGGAGCAGACCTCACAGGAGCAGACCTCACGGGAGCAAGGCTCACCGGGACGATCTTCTCCATGACAAATCTCACTGGGGCAGAATTCAACAACGCCTTTCTTCACGAAACTGTATTTAACAACATTGATCTCAGCGTGGCAAAGAGCCTTGATCAATGTAATCACATAGGCCCTTCAGTCATCGACCTGCGCACGCTACGCCAGTCGTGGCCCCTGCCTCTTTCTTTCCTGCGCGGCTGCGGTCTCGACGACGTCTTCATTGAGTACCTGCCCAGCCTCATGGGTCAAGCTATCCAGTTCTACAGCCTCTTCATCTCCTACTCTAGCCAAGACGACGACTTCGCACAACGCCTCCATGCCGACCTCCAAAGCAAAGGCGTCCGATGTTGGTTCGCCCCTGAAGATTTAAAGATTGGCTCCAAGATCCGCCCCGCCATTCACGACGCCATTCGCCTGCACGACAAACTTCTCCTCATCCTATCCGAACATTCAGTCCGCAGCCAGTGGGTAGAAGACGAAGTAGAACGCGCTTTAGACCGCGAACATACCGAGGGCTCTACCATCCTCTTCCCCATCCGATTAGATGACTCGGTCATGGAATCCGACACCGGATGGGCCTCCTCTATTCGGCGAACGCGCCACATCGGAGACTTCCGTGCCTGGAAAGACCACGACGCCTATCATCGCTCATTCGAACGCCTGCTTCGGGATCTCAAGGCTACGGGGTGAATAGGGAGGAGGCCCCGAAGCCGAGTCTTGATTTTCACAGGCTGAAAGTGGATACTATAGGGGAAGACCGTCACCACTAACCAACCGAAACGGAGGTCATCATGAAAGCGAAGACCCATCTCAAAGCGGGCGGATTCGTCTGGAGCGACTAGTCGCGCTAGCTGCCAGGACGTGTTAAAGGGCAACCTCATCAAAGAGGTTGCCCTTCTTACGTTTACCTCTCTCCCCCTCATTCCATACCTTTCACCTACCTACAAACAGGTAGGTAACAACACCATACAGAGGCCACAGAGGGCGTGTCTTTGCTTCCCACCACCGGGGGCAGAGGCAGGCCCTTTTTCATTGCTTGGCTGCGTGGCGACTTCCGCCCCGCACTAAAGTACGCGGGGTATTCAGCGCGAACAGGCTGAACGGTCTTTTCTATAAAGAAACGTGATCGTGAGGTGTTATCACGATTTGAACAAATCAGACAACGTTCGGGGGAAACCGACCAGGAAGAGATACGCCAGGGGTGCCGCCCATAATGCGGCCCGTTCTACGAATTCCAGAATCGACTCGCCGGACAGCGGGCGGATGGTAGCCGCCAAGAAGGCCCACACGGCAGCCCACAGAAAGACGATCCGCAGCGGCTTAAAGAGCGCCATCAGCGCCACCAACAGGTCGATGACGCCGATAACGGGCATTATTTTCAAGGCCATCTCCGAGGAGAAGCCCAGCGTCATCAGATAGGGCACCCAGGAGGGTCGGGCCATCAGGGCGTAGAGGCCATGCCCGGCGAACGTCCCCGCCACCCCTATCCGGAGCACCCACTTGACCACGTGATTGGTTGTTGTCTCCATGGGCTTACGGACGGTTGAGCAACCACACGCTAGTGTTCGCAAGGAATTGCTTGTAGGCCGCCAGGTTGTGCGCGCGGTCGTCGTGGCCGAGGGTGTTGACGACAATCGTGGCGGCCCCTCGGCGACGGACCCAGATCACCGGATAGATCGCGCCGGTTTCGTGGGAACGCCCGATGGCCAGCACGCTCGCCTCGGCATCCGGCCTCAGTTCGGCCCGGTAGAGTTCATCGAACACCTCAAACGAAGCCGGGACGTTTTTCATGAGCGGATGGTTGGGCTGGATGATTTCGACGGTGAAGGTTTGAAGGCGTTCGTGGCTGCGCGAGCCGCCGCCGACGAGTTCGTCGTTGAAGGCTTGCCAGTCTTTCCAGTTGTACCACGAAGCCGGATGCGTCAAGAGCAGCGGTTTGCCTGCTTCGACGTGCGCGAAGATGGCCTGCCGGGCTGCCGGATCGGTCACGGGCTTGTTGTTGGCCATGGCGAGGAGATCGGCCCCGTCGAGGGCCTCCGCAAAGCCGGCATCGGCGGTCTCGGTGTAGGTGTAGGCGTGGTCTCCGCCTGCATAAAGAACCTGCCCATCGGCAAAGCCGAAGATGCGGGCGTGGTAGTGCGATTGTTTGCCAGTGCTGGAACTGCCGGCGAGGTACACCACCTTTTTTGCGGAATTGGGATCGCTGGCCGCCCACGTCCAGCCTGCGTCGTTGCGAGGCAGGGCCGGGGCTGCCTCGATCCGCAAGACCCCCTGCATCACAGCCCAGTGCCCCGGCACGGTGCAGAGATAGGTATACTCGCCGGGCAGCAAGCCTTCGATGGTGATGGTCTGCGATCCGTCTTGTTCGAGCACGGCGGTGGAGGCAATCACCTTATCCAACTCGGCGGGTGGGATATAGTCGGTATCGATGGCTTTGGGGTCGGTCAGGTAGGCATTGAGCGCCTGGCCGAACTGCGCTACGTCTACATCCTGTTTCAACAAAACCACGTTATGCAGCTCGGTGTGCAGGTTGTTAAAGACCAGGGTGATCGGCTGGTTTGCAAAAGCCCGCAACGTCGTCTGCTCGAAACGCATCTCGGCACCGGGGGCGGCATTGAGGGTGAGCAGCGCGTGGGGCAGCGTGTCGTAGTCGATATCCGCAGGGGGCGGCGCTGGCGCCGTGGTTGCGACTACGGGTTCGGGGACGCCGTGGAGCTTGTCGAGGGCGGCTTCCAGCCATTCGTCGCCGCCGTCGCGGGCGGCTTGCGTGGCAGCTTTGACCGAGGCCGAGGCGGCATCGCCGAGATCGATGACGCCCAGGACGGCAGACAGGCGGGTGTTTAAGTTGGGATCGGTGAAGACGTTCGCCGCCACCAGAGCCTCGCCGGTCTCAGCCGTCCGGGGCAGCACCTGGATGGCCGCTTTGCGCACCGCCGCAGACGGATGGCTCAAGGCGCCCTCGACCACGTCCAAGACCTCGTCGATCCGGCCCAGCCCATGCAAAGCCCAGAGGGCATGCACCGCCCCGCCGTTGAACCCCGTTTCATCGACGCGCTGATCCTGCACCAGTGCCGTCAACTGCGGCACCAGCGAAACCACCTGATTTTCGACGATGAGGCGTTGCGCCGTCAACCGCCAGAACTGGTTGGCGCTTTGCAGGCCGCGCACTAAGCCGTCGGTATCGTTCGCGGCCAGGGCGGTCAAATCATCCGTCTTGCCTCCGGTATAATCGATCACATAAACCCGGCCATGCTGGATGTCGCGCAGCGGGTTGAGGTGGGCGTTGCCGGGGCCTCTGTTGGCATTCCAGACCTGATTGCGCATGCCACGTCGATCCGGGTTGTGCTGGATAACCGGGTTGTACCAATCGGCGACCCAGATATTTTCATCCGGCCCAAGATCCGCAAAAACCGGCGCCACCCAGTCGTCTGAACTGGCGAGCAGGTTGTCGATGGCGCCTTGTTTTTCCTGATAGATAGCCCCGCGCGGCTCCATGTAGGCGGCATGCACCACGTGGCCCGTGGGCTCGGTCACCATCAACGCTCCCCAGTAGGCTTGCGGATACCGGCGTCCGGCGTACGGAAACGCGCCTGCCGCAGCGGTATACCCATCGCGAAAATCGACCTGTTGGAGCGGCGTTTCGGAACTGTGTTCGATGAGGTAATGGCTCTGAACGTTGGCGACGTTGGCTTCGGTGCCGTAACGCATGGGAATCCCCACGACCACCGCGTGGTTGTTGTTGGCCGTCGAGCCGAAGATGGTGTTGTCTTCGCCGATGCCCAGGCCCCAGGTGTTGTTGTTGAACTGACCGACCGGCTCCAGGTGGGCACCGTCTCGCGAGAACTTGAAGACCCCGCGCGCCAGGATCCGCGCCTCCTGTTCGGGGGCTTGCCCCGGCCTGAACATCCCTGAATACCCCACGGCGCCCCAGATATGGTTGTCGATCCCATATTTCAGATTGCTCATCACCGCGTGGGTATCAAACGTCCCAAAAGCGTTTTCGAGGACGATGGTCTTGGTATCGAACTGATCGTCGCCGTCGGTGTCTTCCAGGTAGACGATGTGCGGGGCCTGCCCCACCAACGCGCCGCCCTTGACCACCGCCAGCGCCGTAGACAGCGGTTGGTTTTCGGCAAAACGGATGAACCGATCCGCCCTGCCGTCGCCGTCGGTGTCTTCGCAGATGGTGATGCGGTCGGTGCCCGTCTCTTCGCCGACGTGGTCGTGCGGGTAGTTGGTCGATTCGACGACCCACAGCCGCCCGCGTTCGTCCCAGGCCAGCGCGATGGGATTGACGATGTCGGGCTCGGCAGCAAAAACCCTGATTTCAAATCCATCCGGCACAATGAGGCGCGTCAGCGTCTGATCGGGGGTCAGGGGTTTCTGAAGCGTGAGTTGGTTGACATCGTTGCTCGCTGTTTCATACTGCAGCGGCGCTTTCGTAGCACAGCCGATGGTCAGGAGCAGGGTAACGATGAGAGAAACGGTCCATTTACGCATAAACACGGTCCTCGCGGGTTAGGGGTGTTTTGGTGTTAAAGTGTTTTGGTGTTTTGGTGCCAATGGCCCTAAAACACTCGAACACCATAACACTAAAACACTACAAATCATTTTCAGCGCGCAGCGTTTTCCACGGCGCCTCATCCGACATATCGACGGCCAGCGGCTGGTCCGAGGCGGCAGGGGTCAACACGACAAAGATCCGGGCCTCAGTCGCACCAATGTTAAACGAGGCGTGGACGCGGTCGGCAGGGATGACCACGGCATCGCCCGCCGTGAGCACCCGACGGTCTTCGCCCACCCATTGCTCGATGGCGCCCTCCAGCACATAGATGATTTCCTCGCGTCCGGGATGATAGTGGAAGTCGTGCCCCATCCCCGGCGCTATCGACGCCCGCGCCGCGAAAAGCCCCCCGATCTCCGCGTCTACCTCCGGCCAATTGATCCACTCGTTCAGACCTTGCTGGACGGGTTCCTGGTGATAGGTGTCTTGTGGGAAGAAGTAGCGCATAAGCAGTTTCTTAGCGTTTCCTGGCAGCCGGACAAGGGATTTGCTTGAAGGTGCGTGTGAGGTCCGTCAGCGATTGCTCGACCCCCATCCGTTCCAGGCTCGACGCGCCTACAAACCCGACACAGTCCGTATGTTCGTTGATGTAGGCGGCATCATCCGGGGTGCTGATGGGACCGCCATGGCTCAGGAACAGCAGATCGTTCCGAACGCTCCGGGCAGCCTCAATGATGACCTGCGTGCGCGCGGCGGCTTCCTCGATGGTACAGACGGCCCCGGTCACCCCTATCGATCCGCCGACGGTACAGCCTACGTGCGCGATGATGACGTCGGCGCCGGCCTCGGCCATCGCCTGCGCTTCGCCGGGCGAGGCGACGTAGACGATAGAGAAAAGCTCAATCCCTTCTTTCTGCGCCAACGCCACCATGTCGATCTCGTGCTGGACGCTCATCCCGGTCTCTTCGAGCACTTGCCGGAACAGGCCGTCCACAATCGAATGGGTGGGAAAGTTGTTAATGCCGCTAAAGCCCATGGCTTTGACTTGCAGCAGCCAGTGCCACATCCGGCGGCGCGGGTCCGAGGCGTGGACGCCGCAGATGACCGGGATCTCCTTGACGACCGGCAAGACCTCAAACTCGCCGATTTCCATCGCCACGGCGTTGGCATCGCCGTAGGCCATCAGGCCGGCAGTAGAGCCGTGCCCGGCCATCCGAAAACGGCCTGAGTTGTAAATAATCAGCAGATCGGCGCCGCCCTGCTCGATGAACTTGGCACTGATCCCCGTGCCAGCGCCCGCTGCTATGATGGGCTCTCCCCTATCGAGCGTGGCATGCAGCCGGTCGAGGACTTCCTGGCGTGTATAGGGATTACCGATCCCCGTCCAAGGATTGGGCATGGTCGTTTCTCCGTATCGAAGCGAGGGGACAATCGCGAGCAAAGTACGGAGCGACGAACGGGCAGGCAAGCCCGCTCACCACAGCAACGCTACCGGCTAAGCCGGGAATTTCGATTTTCCAGCCCACCACATCAACGTATGTGTATCGAGAAGAACGCGCATCATTCACCGTAGAACATCGCATTAATCTCCGGCGACTCGTCCATGAAATCATCGCTCATGGTGAAAAAATCCGGGTGTAGATCGGATATCCGTTTGGCTTGATGTGCGGTTTCCCGCGCGATAACGACCAGGCGATAGGTCACGCTACCATCGCCGGACGTGATCTGTACATCTTCCCCTTTGGCTACCTCATCGAGGAGTTCAGGCAGCCGTTCTTTGGCTCCATTTACATTGAGCTTGGTCATGGGATCGCCCGGCTGAGACAGGGAGACGCTAGCGAGGATTGTACTGCTGGTCAAGCGAGAAAGTTTGTTTTTCCGGCAATGTCTCTACCGGCAGCGTTTTAATTCGGCGAGTTGGTTGACCAAACTGTCTCGTTGCTTTTCAATGCGCCCGTACGCCCGGTCGATTCTTATCTTATATTGAGGTCTATCGTACGTTTCCCAGCCCCCGGTTCCATGTCGCTTCTTAAATCGCACACGGTCCTCGTCGTGGTGGCGTTGTTGGCCCTGGCCGCCTGTTCAACGCGGAGGGCGCCCTCTGTCGAAGACCGGGTGGCGGCCCTCGGCCAGATCGATTTCAACTTTCACGTCAAGCCCATCCTGTCCCAGAACTGTTTCCAGTGCCACGGCCACGACGAAGAAAGCCGGAAAGCCGATTTGCAATTGCACACCCGCGAGGGATTGTATGCGCCACTCCGCGACGACACGGCCCGGTTCGTCATCGTGCCCGGCCAGCCCCGCAAGAGCGAGCTGATACGCCGCATCACCACGCCGATTGCGAAGGACCGGATGCCGCCGCCGGAGTCGCACCGGGACCTCTCGGCCTACGACGTCGCCGTGCTCAAAACGTGGGTTGATCAGGGCGCTTCGTGGAAACCCCACTGGGCTTTCATCCCGCCTACCCGCCCTGACACGCCGGCGGTGCAACGCGCCGAGTGGCCCCGAAACAACCTCGACGCGTTCATCCTGGCCCGCCTGGAACGCGAGGGCCTGACCCCGTCTGACGAAGCCGACCGGCGCGCGTTGATCCGCCGACTGTCCTTCGACCTCACCGGGCTTCCGCCGAGCGCCGAAGACGTGCGAGCTTTTGTCGAGGATGCGCGCCCGGATGCCTACGAAAAGCTGGTAGACCGGCTCCTGGCCTCGCCCCACTTCGGCGAGCGCATGGCCGTGCACTGGCTCGACCTGGCCCGCTACGCCGACACCAACGGCTATTCCATCGACGGCGGGCGGCATATGTGGCTCTGGCGCGACTGGGTCATCCACGCCTTCAACGAGAATAAGCCGTTCGACCAGTTCGTGATCGAACAACTCGCGGGCGACCTCCTGCCCGATCCGACCGAGGCGCAACGCATCGCCACGGGCTTCCATCGTAATCACATGATCACCCACGAGGGCGGCACGATTCCGGAGGAAAACCTCACCAACTACGTGGTGGACCGGGTCAAAACCTCCGGCGAGGTCTTTCTGGGATTGACGATGGCCTGCGCGCAATGCCACGACCACAAGTTCGACCCCATCACCCAGCGCGACTACTACCGCTTCTTCGCCTACTTCAACACCATCAGCGACAAGGGCCTGGACGGCGACCGGGGCATCAACGCCGTGCCGGCGGTCGAGGCCAGGACGCTGTTGCACACCGAGGAAGAGGTCGAACAGATCAAGGCCGAGGTGGAACGTTTGCGGGCCGAATTGGCGCAGGATCACCCCGGCCAGCAAGCCTGGGAAGCCGAGCAGCGCCGTCACCTCGAAGCGCGGGGGCGCGATCTCGCGTTGCACCCGCTCGCCATGCAAAAAGTGACCACGCCCAACACCGGCTACACCGGCGAGCCGATGCCCGACAGCTCGGTCTTCATCGGCGAGCCGGGCTGGCTGGCGGCCTACAACGTCTCGCTAAAGATCGACCCGGACCACACCGCCGCGCCGCTGACCGGGCTTCGGGTTGAATTCTACCCGCACCGCGCGGCGCAGGGCGGGCGCATCGGCCATGGGCGCCGCGATGGGATGGAGGGTTCGTTCATCCTCACGAGCATCACCGTCAGCGCCGGCGCGTTGCCGTCAGATCAGGTCGATCTCTACCGCATCCTGCCTATCCGCCGGATCACAGCCACCGCCGAACATCCGGATTATCCCGTCCGCGCCGCTCTCGACGAGCGCCGGATCAACGGGTGGTCGCCCCATCCGGACAACCGCCGGGGGCATCACCTTACCCTGACGTTTGACGAGCCTGTCGATCCGCAGCAGACGCCCTACTTCACCGTCATGCTCAGCTTCGGCCAGGGCGACAACCTGATCGCCGCGCACTTCCGCGTCTTCGCCCTCACAGGCACGGATGACGGGACGCCGATCCCCGCAGACATCCAGGATCTGCTCACCAAGCCCTCGGAACGCGCGCCCGAAGAGGCCGATCGGGTGCAAGCGTATTTCGCGGAAACGGCTCCGGCCACGGCGCTGCTTCGCCATCAGATTGCCAACCTCGAAGAGCGGCTCGGCGTGCTCACCGAAGCGCACCCGACGATGATCATGGATCAGGCCCCGGAGCCGCGCGAGACGTTCACCCTCAACCGGGGCCAGTACGATCAGCCCACCGAACGGGTGGAGCCGGGCGTGCCGTCGGTCTTGCCGCCGCTGCCTGAAGGAGCCGGCGCCAACCGGCTGGGGTTGGCCCGGTGGCTCGTGCAGACCGATCATCCACTGACGGCGCGGGTGGCGGTGAATCGCTTCTGGCAGATGCTCTTCGGCACCGGCCTCGTCGCTACGGCTGCCGACTTCGGCGCGCAAGGAGCGCTGCCCAGCCATCCCGACCTGCTCGACTGGCTCGCTGTGGAATTTGTGGATGGCGGATGGGATGTGAAGGCGCTGCTCAAAACGATGGTCATGAGCGCCACCTACCGGCAACAGTCTGCCACGACGCCCGCTCTGTTGGAGATCGACCCGCAGAACCGATTGCTGGCGCGCGGGCCGAGGTTCCGGTTGCAGGCCGAGTTCATCCGCGACGCAGCCTTGAAGGCCGGCGGCTTGCTCGTGGATCGGATGGGCGGGCCGAGCGTGCGTCCGTACCAGCCTGCCGGGCTCTGGAAAGAGGTGAGTCACTACGGCAGCACCCCGGCGACGGCCCAGGTCTTCGTGCAAGACCACGCCGAAAAGCTCTACCGCCGCAGCCTCTACACCTACTGGAAACGCACCGCCCCGCCGCCGTCGATGCTCACGTTCGACGCGCCGACACGGGAGGTCTGCACGGTCACGCGCGAGGTGACCAACACGCCGCTGCAAGCCCTGGTCCTCCTGAACGACCCGCAGTTTGTAGAAGCCAGCCGCGCCCTGGCCGGGCGGATCCTCCGCGAAGCCGAAGACGACATCGAAAGCCGCATTCTGTTTGCCTTCGAAGAGGTGACGAGCCGCACGCCCGACCGGCAGACGGTGCAACGCCTCCGCCAACGCTTCGAAGAAGAACACGCCACTTACCAGACCGATCCGGACGCCGCCACTGCCTACCTCGGCGTCGGCGAATCCCGCCGCGATGAAACCCTCGACCTGGCCAAACACGCCGCCTGGACTACCATCGCCACCCTGATCCTGAACCTCAGCGAGACGATTACGAAAGGATGATGCGGGATGCGAGATGCGGGATGCGAGATGCGGGATGGGGGATGCGGGATACGAGATGGAAAACAGCTAAAACGAAAGGAGGAGATCATGAGCTATAAGAAGCTGGAAATTTGGCAACTGTCGAGGACGTTGGTCATCGATATTCACAAGATGACGTTGACGAAACTGCCCAAGTTTGAGATGTTTGAAGAGGGTAGTCAGATCAGGAGGTCTGTAAAATCGGTAAAATCGAATATCGTCGAGGGATACGGCAGGCGTGAATACAAAAATGAATTCATCCGATTTCTTGTCTACGTACACGCCTCGCTGGATGAGACCATCGATCATCTAGAGACCTTGTTTGAAACGGAATCGTTCAAAGATCAGCCTCTATTCGAAGACCTCCACAGTCGCCTGGACATGCTGGGACGTAAACTAAACCGCTTCCTCAACACAGTTCGTCAATCCCACTAGAGTCTCAAATAAACCGCATTCCCCATCCCGCATCCCGAAACCCACATCCCGCATCCCGAAACCCATGCACCCTCTACTCGATTACGAACGCACCATCACGCGCAGGACGTTTCTGGGCCGGGCTGCACGGGGCATCGGGCGGCTGGGGCTGGCGTCGTTGTTGTTTCCCGGCTTGATGGGCGCGCAGGCCGGCTCGCCGGTTGCTGGAGATCCGAAGCGAAAAGACGTGCCGCATTTTGTGCCCAAAGCCAAACGGATCATCTACCTGTTTCAGTCCGGCGGGCCGTCGCACGTGGATTTGTTCGATTACAAGCCCATCCAGCGGGAACTGCACGCCACCGAGCTGCCCGGCTCGATACGCGGCACCCAACGCCTGACGGGCATGACGGCGAATCAGACCGCGTATCCCGTCGTGGCTCCCTGGTGGCCGATGCGCCGGTGCGGCCAACACGGCACCTGGATCAGCGACCTGCTGCCGCACATCCAGACCATCGCCGACGAGATCTGCCTCGTCAAATCGATGTATACCGAGGCGATCAACCACGACCCGGCCATCACGTTTATCAATACCGGATCGCAGCAGATCGGGCATGCCAGCCTGGGCGCGTGGCTCAGCTACGGCCTCGGCAGCGAGAACGAGAACCTGCCGGCCTACGTGGTGCTGCTCTCGCAAGGGACGGGCAAGAACCCCGGCCAGCCGATTTTCGCGCGCCTCTGGGGCAGCGGCTACCTGCCGTCGAGCCATCAAGGCGTGCTGCTGCGGCCCGGCGTCAACCCGGTGCTCTACCTGGCCGACCCGCCCGGCGTCACGCGGGCGCAGCGCCGCAAGATGCTCGACGACCTCGCCGCACTGAACCAGCGACAGGCCGAAGCCGTCGGCGATCCCGAAACGCTGGCCCGCATCGAAGCCTACGAGATGGCCTATCGCATGCAAACCTCCGTGCCCGAATTGATGGACCTCTCGGACGAGTCGGACGAAGTGTTTGAGCTTTACGGGCCGGAGTCGCGCAAGCCGGGCAGCTATGCGGCCAACTGCCTGCTCGCGCGCCGCATGATCGAGCGCGGCGTGCGCTTCGTGCAGCTTTTTCACCGGGGATGGGACCAGCACATCGCGCTGCAAAAGCAACTGCCGTTTCAGTGTAACGACGTCGATCAGGCGTCGGCGGCGCTGGTCAAGGATCTAAAGCGGCGGGGGTTGCTCGAAGAGACGCTGGTCATCTGGGGCGGCGAGTTCGGGCGCACGGTCTACAGCCAGGGCACCCTCGGCCATCCCAGTTCGGGCCGCGATCATCACGGGCGTTGCTTTACGCTCTGGGTGGCCGGCGGCGGCGTCAAGGCCGGCTTCGAGTATGGCAAGACCGACGATTTTTCCTACAACATCGTCGAAAACCCCGTCCACATCCGCGACCTGAATGCCACGCTTCTCCACCAACTCGGCATCGACCACGAGCGCCTGACGTTCAAATTCCGCGGCCTCGACCAGAAACTCACCGGCGTCGAAGAAGCCCACGTCGTCAAGGGCATTCTGGCCTAGTTTGAGGTGGACGATGAGCCTGGTCAGGGCTTGAACTTCGTTGATTTACTGCTCGCTGAAGTAGTGCGAGGGCACGACTTCGCCCAGGATTTCCGAATCATCCGTTTCAAAATCGTTCAACAGATTATGTAAGATTCGTTGTTGCCAACGAACTTCGCTGTCGGGTTGATTGGCTGCCTGAGCGGCATAGGCCAGACAATCAATGACATCTTCTTCCCCTATTTCTGCAATATCGTTTGGCAGGGGAGTATACTGGTCTACACCTTCTTCCTGTTCTTCGCGTCGCGCAGCCTGCCACGTCACGTAGTACATGGCCGTAATTGTAGAGAACAAGGCATTCTCTTTTCGTTCTACATCGGGCGGCTCGATTTCGTGCTCAAATTCCATTAGTGGATAAATGTGGTCGTAGAGCACCTGGGCAGGTATCGTTTCGTCTCTACTCCAGCGCCACCCATCCACAAGCGCGCTCCTGGCTCCCTCGAAGATCTGGGGATCCCCTGTCAGAAACGGCAACACGTGCTCAGCACTGGCTAGTGCCAGACCGACGCGTGCGCGGATAGGAAGGCGAGCAATGTTTTCGAGCGTGATGGTCGTCATAACCAGTAGAATCCCTTTCTGGTAGTTATTGAATACGAGTGCCTCCTTTGACGCGTACTACGGTCTTTTCACCCTTGGCCGTAGCTTCGAAAGTGATCTCCGGATACTTTTGGCTGATGGCTTTGAGTACACCGGTCGATTTCTTGGGATCGCCTAAACCAGACTTGCACGTGGCGCACACAACTTGCTCAATGTGCATCCACACCATCTTGTCCTTCATCTGTTCCGGCGTTAATTTAGCGCTCGTAATGGCTTTGTCAATCTTGTTCACCAACACTTCTTCAGCATGTCCCTGGCCTCTTTTAAGTTTTGCAGGCGACTTGATGGTCGGATCTTTCACAGGGCCGGCCTTTTTTGCTACGTCGGTCGGAGCATCTTGCAAAGCTCTGGGCGAAGCCCCTACAAATAATTGCTCTTCGAGCCCGGGAAGATCCGTTTTGGCCACACCGGCTGTTCCCCCACCATTCCCCGTCTTAGGCTTGCCTAATTCCTTACGAATGTTTTCCAGTTCATCCACCAGCTCTTTTTTCAATTCCGGGCTAGCGGTAGGCTTCGATTCGGGAACTTTGGTCTTCTTGCCGGGCACGTTGTCGCCAGACTTACTATGCCATCTATTATTCTTGAGTTCGTATTTGTCTGGATTACAGGCATAACAAATTCCTCCTTTCCCTGTACCTTTGGCGTTCGTCTTGTACCGGATAAGGCCATTCTCCTCGATCAACTCGCGACCATTTTCTCGGTGTACGAGTTTTCCGCCCCGTTCTACGACCGGATTACTGGTCTTCGGCGCTACGTTGATGACATCGTCGGCCTCCGTGCTCTTGGGTGGGACGTCCGGCTTGATTTCTTCGGCTCTTTCTTTGGCGCCTTTTTCCGCTCCTTCTTTGACGCTTTTTTCCGATCCTTCTTTGGCGCCTTTTTCCGCTGTCTCAGAGACATCGGGGCGCATTTTTCTAGCTTTTCCTACGCCTTTTAAGCCTTTTACGACATCAGCGCCTTCCAGAAGCGCATCCACCGTATGTATGATGGCCTCTATCCGCTTTGCATCGACTTGCTCTTCGGTAATAAGAGTCAACTCTGCTTTTACTTCGGCGTCGGCCAGGGTAGCGAGATCAAAATATTCTTCCCAGCTCGCGATAGCCTGCCCAGCAGCAAGCCCTGCCTGAAAGCCAATGAGGAAAGCTAAGCTGGCTCCTCCCGTAAAGGGGGTCGCTATCAAGGCAGCCAGCGAGACAAGGGTCAGGCCCAGGTCCGCCCAGTCTTCACGAGCCTCCTGTCCCAGGAGTACATCGTTGGCAATATCCGTATAGAAGGGTTGATGCCACGGATAAGACGGCTGGAAAGAAGTTTTAAAGGTGGCCTTTAAAAGTTGGGGGTGTAGAACTTTCAAATCGTAATAACTGATATCTCCCGTAACCAGTTTTTCATCCGCTCCTTCGATCTTTGCTTTTACGTCACGGAGCGCTTCGCCAATGATATCCTGCGCCGTTTTTGACGCTGCCGCCTCGTCTACATCCTCAAGTCTATCTTGTTGAATTAAGACATAGATGATGGGAAACTGAGTACCGAATGAAGCAATGTGAGCATTTACCTGATTGTACGCTCCCTTGACGTCTTCATACACCTTTTCCAGAGGCTTTTGTGGTTTAGATCGGGGGTCGAAGGTGACGGGAACGTCATAGGATTCGCATATACCAAACTCATCACATGTGAATTTGGTATTGTAACCAACGTGGACCTTACGGAGATCATCTAATTTATTCACAAGTCTTAGTACATCGGGCACTACTTCTCGTACGGCCTTTAAATAGTCAGGCTGCTCTTCAACCGCTACATCGGGGCTGTCCAGGTTTATGCCAAACCGTTGCGCTTCTGCGATGAGCGTTTGCTCATTCTCTGAAAGATATTTTTGGGCTAACCGTATAACATCCCGCTTGAAGGCCGTTCTTTCATCTTCAAGCATCCGTTCGAGCACTCCGCTCTCCCAAAGCGATTTAACCCAGAGCGTTCTGTTGGCTTCGGCAACTCCAGGCAAGGCCGCATCGCCGAAGCTGTACCAGAGCCGGGTAATTTCCGTCTCCTCCTCAAGCGGGACAAAACCATATACCATTTCACGAATCAATCTCAGGCGCAAGCTCTCCGGTATAGCTTCTAGTTGTGAGAGCGTATAACTACTACTCATCGCATAAGCAACGTCATCTCTATCGCTGTCCGAAAGCTGATCCAAGACGCCGTTGACCAGACTGCTTTGACCCGGCAGGCGGGTGAGCAAATCTTTTCCCAATGCTTCTTCGTCCAGGCCGCCAATAAAGTTTGTATACTGATCGATGAGTTGTTCGGGCGTGACTGCCGTTGTTTGTTGCTTTTCCCCTGCGGCTTGTATGGTTTGTGAAGCCGGCGACTCGTGATGATTTGACGGATCGCTGCCGGAGAGGCGTTTCATCTGTAAGGCTTTCCGGCCCATCCCCTCTGCTTCGCGCTCCAACCCCGCCTCGTCATTGATCAACACGCCCCCGGTCTTCCCCGTCGGCTGCACACGCCCCTGCCGCTGCTGCACGACGTGCGTCAGTTCGTGGCCCAGCAACTGCTGCCCTTGCGAGGTGCCCGGCCGATAGCGGCCCGCGCCAAAGTAAATGTCTTGACCTTGAGTAAACGCCTGCGCCCCCAACCGGCGTGCTGCGCCCGAGGCCTTCGGATCGGTATGGACGCGTACCTGGCTGAAATCCTGACCAAAGCGCGGCTCGAAGGAAGCCCGCACAGCCCCATCGAGGGGCCGGCCTGATCCTGGATGAGTCAAGGAATCCGAAGTGGTGTCGGACGTCGCTTGCGGCTGCATCCTGCGCTGCACGGACGTATCTCCATTACACTCCGGACACGTGCCGCCGCAGGAGCATGAAGCTGCTTTTCGTTGGATAGCCCCGGCGCGAAGCAGGCGTTGGATGGCGAGGTTGCCGGCGGCCTGCTGCACCGCAAGCAGCCCGGTGGCCGGCTGCGGCGACGCAACCGGGCGCGACGAAGATCTGCCCTGATGCGTTTTCTCCGCACCGGAAGGGCTGTGTTTCTCCGACGATTTAATTTTCGCCCTTGTCATCGTGCCGGATCAGGTTTCAGGCGGTGCGGGTGATCAGCGCGTGGTATTGTTTGAAATCGCTCGCCGAGAGCAAGCGGCCCTGTTAGTCCCGGCTACATTCTACTTGACGCTCATGCCCGATTTGAATCTGTTGATCGCGATGCTCTCGGAATTGGCGCTTAGGAGCTTTCCGAGCTTTGTGAGATCCCCTGACGGACCGAGTTTAAGTACTGTCTCTTCGAATTTTGCTGATATTCTATACGCCTGCCAATTTGGATTGCCCTTCTTTGCTCCTGCTTTCATCATATCGATGACATTGTTCTTTAACAGTTTTTTGAGAGTAGGAATCCGTCGCACGATAGTCTCTATCCCAGGGATTTTGTCTATTTTTGTAATGTCTAACACCAAGTCCAGCACAATGGTATTTATTTGTTCTCTCTTCTTGAGTTCTTCTTTATGCACATCGAGTGTATGACGGATGAGTGAGCCGGCGTTGGAGATCAATTGATACATATTGCTCTTGCCAACTTCATCGCCTTTTGCCTCTGCAACAACTAACCGCGCGACCGCTTCGTTGGCGGAAACAATAGCACGCCCAATCATAGCCTCACGAGTCATGCCGCGCCCCTGCTGCGCAACAGCCCTTACCACCTTCTCGTTGATAACCCTGTTACCCTTCTTATCACCCTGGGTGCTAATTTCCCTCAGAATATCACCCTGGTATTTATTGACAACACCCATTATCGAACGCGTCACAATACTGTGGTGGACGGCTCCGCCACCCCAACTCTGTCTGACCTTAAGATTGGTTAGGCCATATAGTGCCCGCATAAAGGCCATAATCTCAGGATGCGTGGGGGCGCGTTTGATTGTATTTTTATACTGTGTAGCCATCCGCTTTCGCGTGCGTCCGACCATGTCAGGATTGTTGACTAGCTGCAGAAAACCATTGACGTAGGTGTAGTAGACATCCTTGTCATCCGCCTTTTGCAAGACTTCCCGCCATTGCTCTTCGGTCCCGACATAATAGTGTATGACTTTCTTCTGCGATCCCCATTTAAACGATTCTGTGCCTAAGAGCTTCCATCCACCAATCGTAGGGATCGACTTCTCTAATTCAGCCTTTTTTTGTAATTGGGCCTCTTCGTACGCCTCCTCTCGTCCAGCCAATACCTCTATATGAATAACTTTTAAATGGACATTATCGAAAAACCATTTATTCCATTTTTCAACCCAGTCACGTGGCTCACCTTTAACCCAATCGCTTCGCGCATATCTCAGAAGCACTTGAATTCGACGCCATCCTCTTCGAACCCGCTCCCTTCGAAGTTTCCCGGATATGTTTTTAAAAGGAGCAGCCCTGGCATGGCCGTTCGCAGCCTCCCAAAAATCCCATAAGGCAGGTTGGAAATAGTCCGGTACATCGGCCATATCGGGCTTTGGTCCCGTCCCAGGCAAGTCAACGTAGGCGGGAGGACTGGGAGCATAGGCCAATATCTTAGCAATTTTACTGAGCATCAGATGAAAAGTCTTATCATCCAGTTTTGGAGTACGCTTGCGTCTACTCTGCCTCTTGTTGCCAGATCGAGGCTTGGTCTGTACCTCCGATTCGCCCTTCGTCCCCACCTTCCGCTGCAACGACGCCGCCCCCTGGTGGCCTGAGGTCGTCATCGCTTGTTCTGCCCGCTTCATCTGAAGGGCTTTCGCCCCCATCACATCCGCTTCTCGCTCCAACTCCTCATCATCATTAATCGACACCCCCTTCGCCTGAATCGTCGGCTTCACGCGCCCCTGCATCTGCTGCACCACATGCCATCCTTCATGCGGCAGATGCTTCTCTTGCCCCGGACCTACGTGGATGTCTTGCCCCTGCGTATAGGCCAACGCATTGATCGAGGCTGGTTTGGGCGAGTTGTATTGCACCCGCACCCCCGAGAGATCCATCCCCGAAAGCGATTCGAGCCTCGTCTTGAGCCGGTTCGGCATACCGGTATGGTTGCCTGCTTCCCCCCCACCACTCCGGCGCGGAGACGTCGTTGAGCCGTGGGAGAATTGGCCTTGTACCGGCGCGGCTTTCCTTTGCACGGCTTCCTCTTCTTCCTCCTCCTCGCCGACCTGTCGCTGGACGATCTCTTCCTCCTCTTCGTCAACCTGTCGCTGAACCGGCGGCGTTATCGGTCCGGATAACGCTTGAGCTTGAATCGTCCTATCACGCATCAGGCGTTGAACGGCGAGGTTGCCGGCGGCCTGCTGAAACCCGAGCAGCCCGTTGGCCGGTTGCGGCGGCGCAACCCCACGAGACGAGGAACCGCCCTGATGCGTTTTCTCGGCATCAGACCGGGTGTGTTTCTCTGATGATTTGGCCTTTGCCCCTGTCATCGTGCCGGATCTGGTTTCAGGCAGTGCGGGTGATCAGCGCGTGGTATTGTTTGAAATCGCTGGCCGAGAGCATGCGGCCTTGTTTGCGCAACTGCCGGGCCATGGCGTTGATGAGTTGTTTCATGGTCACGATCCGGCCGTTCTGCGCAGCGAGGAAGGCAGCATCGAGGGCTACGTTCTGGATGTCGCCGCCGGTGAGGGGGAACTGGCGGGCGAGGAAGCGGAAGTCTACGTTCTCGCCAAGGGGCACGCTGGAGGGGAACATGCCGCGCCAGAGTTTCTCGCGGTGCGGCACGTCCGGCATCGGAAACTCGACGACGTAATGCATCCGGCGGGAGAAGGCCTCGTCGATGTTTTTTCGCAGGTTGGTGGCCAGGACGACGGCGCCTTCGTGCTCTTCCATCTTCTGCAAGAGATAGGAGATCTCGATGTTGGCGTAGCGGTCGTGGGCGTCTTTGACCTCGGAGCGTTTGCCGAAAAGGGCGTCGGCCTCGTCGAAAAAGAGGATGGCGTTGCTGGCGTGGGCGGCGCGGAAGATCAGGTCGAGGTTCTTCTCCGTCTCGCCGATGTATTTACTGACAACGCCGGAGAGGTCGATTTTGTAGAGATCGAGCCCGAGGTCGCGGGCCATGATGCCGGCGGTCATGGTTTTGCCGGTGCCGGGGGTTCCGGCAAAGAGCACCTTCAGGCCCTTGCCCGCCGCGATGCGCTTTTCGAAACCCCACTGCGCATAGACCAGATGCCGGTGCCGCACCGCTGCAGCCACCTCTTTGACCTGCCGCAGCGTCGTCGGGGGCAGCACCAGATCGGTCCAGGTGTGGATGGTCTTGACCTTGGCCGCCAGCTTGCCCAACCGCCGGCCCGACTCGGCGCGCGCCGCCTCGAAGAGGGCTTCGGAAGAAAGCGCCTCCTCGCCCCGCACATACTGCGCATCACGAGCAGCAGCGATCACCCGGTTGATCTGACCCGGATTCAGCACAAACCGGTCGGCCAGGGCGTCGAAGACCGGCGCGGGCAGCGTGCCTCCGTGACGGTCAACGCCTGTCTCCCACAATCGACGGCGCTCGTCGTAGCCGACTTCACCGAATCGAAAGACCAGCACGCGGCGGTCGTTGAGCAGCGCGCGCCAGGGCGTTTCGGGCGTGCAGGCCAGCATCAACGGACCCGGCATCTGCCCCAGCCGCGCTACGGCCCGGCGTGCTGCCGGCGAGGGACGACCGTCGTTGCCCACCATCGCTTCGACGCGCTCGACGAATATGCCCGCCGGCTCCAGGCGCTGCCCCAGGGCCAGGGCTTGCAGCGCTTCGGGCAGCGTCTCCGAACCAGCGTGCAGGGCCTCTCCATCGACCCGCAGCAACGACAGGCCGAGCGCCCGGCATACAGCCCCGGCAGCCTGCGCCCGCCCGGACCCCGCTCGCCCTTCGAACACCAACACCACCGGGTCCTGTGCTGCTGCCTGATACAGTTCGGCGGCGCGGCGCAGCGAATCTACCAACGCGCCGACCTGGGGCAGCGCATCCCACCCGTCGGCAGGTTTTTCGCGCCTCCACAACGAAGCATAAGCGGTCTCGTGGGCGGAAAAGCCCAGCACAAAGCGCACGACAGACGGCGCAGCGGCGAATCCCGTCGCCAGCCACGAGGGCCGCTCCTGCGCAGGCTTGAGGGGCCGCAGGATGCCGCTGCCGAGGAGCGTCGCATCGGGCATCAGCAAGCGGCGCAGAGGCTTCTTTTCACCCCCCTCATCGGCCATCATGCGCAGCGCCAGATCGAACGTGGGCCACTTGCGGTTGACGTTGTTGTTCAGATAGGCATAGAGCATCTCATACTTGAGATCGATCTCCGGCGCCAGCGCCATCAGCAGCACGTCCTGCTCGAAGCGAGACAGGGCAAACGCGGTGATGAGGTGCGTCCAGGGCAGCGCCTCTTCGATCTCGGCGGCATGATGCCGGCGCAACGCCTCGGCGCGTTCGGTGAGCGCCGCCGTGTCGAGGCCGCCCTGCTGTTGATCGAGCGCCTGGTTGACGAGCGCATCGACATGCTCGTCGCTGACGTAGAGGCCGCGAAATTCGTCTAGCGACAGGTCATAAGCCGCCCGCAGGCGGAGCATCTGCCGGTGAATCAGCAGGTCTAGCCGCGTTAATTCGGCGTTCAGATGGTCTAATGGCGTGGTGAACATCGATCATTCTCCTTCTTGAAACAGGACGAACGGGCGCGCGTCGAGCCAGCGCAGGCGGTAGTGCTGGCGCGCCATGCCGGTCAGGCCCAGCACAAACTGAAGCGGCGGCCTTCCGAGCCGGACGACCCGGCGAGCCGATTCTTCCTCCAGGGCGCCGGAGACGTCGAGGAAGTTGTTGAACAGATAGGGCAGGCTGGACGCCGCGAATCCGGGCAGCCGCCACGCGAAAGCGCGGAGCACGCCCTGGGCCGCCACGCTCAGGGCAAGATCGGCTGGACGCGATGGATGAAACGACCGGGGCAGGGCCAGATAGTCGAAGCCCTCGGCGGTCTGAGGGAGCCGCGCCAGCAAGCCTTTGCGCACCGAATCCTGCGCCGCCATCTCGGCGACGAAGGGGCTTTCGGGCGCATGAACAGCCGCCTCGGGAAAGGCCGCCCTCAGGGATTCGGCAAAAAGACCGGGGCTCACAAAGACCGCCGGTTGATAGCCGCCTTCGGCAAGCCACGCACGTACCCGCTCGACCAGCCGATGCGGGCGGGCGGGCCGGTATCCCGCTGCGTAGAGCCACACGCCGCGTTCCAGATCTACCACCACGCCGGCAGGCGCCCCCGGCAGCGACACCGGCATCAGCGCCAGCGTCTCGCCCCGGACGACGTCGCGCTCGGCCTGCCACGCCGCCAGCCCTTCCAGCATCGCGTCGAGGTGCTTGCGCCTGGAGAGGCGGGCCTGCCAGCGCGCAAGGTCCGCCTTCGTAAGCCCGGCGTCGATGCCCAATAGATCGCGCAGGACGGGATCGATGAGCGCCCGGTACGCGCGAGGACGGCCCAGGCATTTCACCAGGAGGAGCAGGCGGAACACGGCTGCCGGCGGCGTGTCTCCGGCACGGGGCCAGTGGTGGGTGAGGGCGTCTACGGGAAGCGCATCAAGCAGCGGCAGAAGCAAAAAAAGCCCCCCGAAGGGCGTCGCGCGGCAGATGGACGCTTCCTGGACAGAATCCTGAAAAATCGCCTTTTCCCCCGGCAAAGAACGGGCTGAAGGCGTTCTTTCATCAAAAACCCCTGCGTCGTCTTTGCTGCGAATCCCACGAAGGCCCCCGGCGCCGGCCTCAACGGCATAATCGACCGACCCGGTGTACTGAGCGAGCAGGGTGCGGCCTATGTCGAGCATCCGGCGGGACGGGATTTCTCGAAGCGAACCAAGCGCCCCGGCATCGGCGGCGCCGGCCACGAGGAAGAGGGTAGACGGGTCGGATGCTGCGAGCGCGGTGAGCAGGCGCTCGCCCTGGGCAGCCGGCGCCTGCGCCAGACGACGCGCCAGGCGCACAAAGGCCCGCGTGGCTGCCCGGAGCACCGGCCCGGCCCGCTCCCGCTGCCTGCCGCACACCTGAAGGTAGAGCCGCAAGACCTCCACCGGCTCGCGGCCCGGATGGAGCGCTGGCAACGGGATGGCATTCCACGCCTGCCAGACGGCCTCGACGGTCTGCGCCACCGAGCCCGCCGCGCTACCGGCAGACAGGCGTTCCAGCACACGACGCGCATCCTGCGTGCTGAGGGTTTGAAGGACACGCGCCCTCGGCTTCTCAGACAAATGCAGCAACGCCGCCAGCCCTTCGGCAGGCTCCTCGCACACCGCCGTGCGCACCGCCGCCGAAACCGGCAGCATGTGCAGGCCGCGAAAACGCTCGTAATACCATTTGCCCCAGGCATGCCCCGCCGCCAGATCTACGAGGAAATGCGCCAGATAGGCCGGGCGGTTCGGGAAGTGGATGACGCCCGCGTCGCCGTCGCTTTGCAGGATCTGGGCCAGCGACCGCGTGATAGCCAGAGCATAGGCCTTCGCCAGCCGGTCCGGTTTCCAGGCCGCGTTAACCTCCAGGTTGATGTTCAACCGGCGAATCAGCCAGACCTCATTGGCGTGCCGGCTGAACCAGGGCGACAGGGCCGCGCGCAACACGTCCGGAAGACGCTTTTCCACCGCTTCGTCCAGCTTTTGCCGGACGCGCAACGGCGCCGGATGCGTCTTTGAGACCGTGTACGCGGCGCGAAAGCGCTCGACGAGCAGGCGGCTGGTATCGACGGCGGTGTCCATCAGTCCCGTGAAAGACCATTGCGCGCGAGAATCGTGGCTTTGAGTTGATCCAGCTCGCTGCGTAACGCCTCGATCTCTTTTTCCTGCCGAGTTACAACGGTCAGAAGTTGCGTGTGGGACCCATCGAGCCCAATCGCCGCATTGATCAGTTTGATATCCGGATCTTGCGACGACTCCCAGGCCCTTCCGACGATCAGCGCATCCGGTACGCCGGTTATGTCGTCTGGTGCGACGGCCCTCCCGACGCCATCGTTCAGACCCGAGGGCACGATGAAGTCGCCCGCGCGTACCGGGCCGCGCACCTTCACGGGCACCTGTCCCAGAAAAGCAACCTTCTCATAGCGATGGGCCTCGGCTTCGGGGGGCCTGTTGCCTACAACCGCCGGGCTGCTTGTGATAGCCATCACGTGGTGCGCGCCGTCGGTGGCCCGCGTGATCCTGCCGGCATGCACACCCACGAGATCCCCCGCCTCGATGTGTTCATCCTCGCGCAATCGAGGCAGCGCCTCGGCGTAGTCGGCTCCGCTCGTCTTATAAACCACCGCTGCGCCGGCACCCTCGATCGCCCCGGTAGGTGTGTTCCCTCTAAAGAACGTAATGAAATTATTGGCACCGCCCGGGGTGGCAGTCCCCACTTTCAGCGCCAGCACGTCTGCATCCCCACCCGTCGACGTGTTTTCGATGACCGCCACGTGCGCAGAAAGCGAACTGGCGTCCTCATTGAGGCTGTCCTGCACGTGCAGCCGGGCAACCGGCGCCGGCGTGCCGACGCCGACGTTGCCGGTGACCCGCTCGAAGGTCATGATCGGATCCACGTCAAAAGAGCGAATCGTCAGGCGGTTGTTGTCGGTATCGTGAACCAGCTTGAACCATCGCCCGTTCATGCCGTTGTTGTCCTCGAAAGCCAGTTCGCTAGACTGTGTGTTCAGATCTGGCCCTCGGAGGCTCATTGAGACCGGCGAGCTGGCATCGCCTATTTGCAGGCGATGTTCCGGCGCCGACGTGCCGATGCCGACATCCCCATTGGCTTTGATCCGAAGGTGCTCGTTGCCAAAGCCGCTCGTGTTGCGCGCAGCATAGGATTGCGAGGCAATGAAAAACTCATTGGAACTCGAAAAACGCAGGCCGCTCCCTGCACCGCCTACGACCAGGGTCAAATGTTCAGAGGAGGCGGTGTGGTCAAAGATGGCATTGAGATGACCCGCTTTAGCTACGTGAAGCCTGTTTAGCGGCGCCGGCGTGCCAATGCCGACATCCCCGTTGGCTCTGACCCGAAGGTGCTCGTTGCCAAAAGACCCGTCGTTGCGGTTGGCGAAGGGTTGGGAGGAAATGATGAACTCGTTGGTATCAGAAAAGCGCAGGCCACTCACGGCGCTGCCTACGACCAGCGTCATATGTTCGCTCAGATCACTCCGATCGAAGATGGCGTTGAGATGACCGGGTTTGGCTACGTGGAGCGCATCCAGCGGCGCCGTCGTGCCGATGCCGACGTTGCCGCCGGCTTTCAGGAAGAGCCGCCCGTTCGCTACGCCCGTCTCCGCAAAGTTGAGACCGTCGGCATTGCCTCCCAGGTTTTGGTTGATATGCCACTTCACGGAAGAGCCGTCCGGCACTTCGAAGGCCATCAACTCTTCATTTAGGTCTGCAGCGCGAACCGTAAGCGGCCAGAGGGGATCGGTCGCGCCGATGCCGACGTTGCCGCCGGCTTTGAGGAATAACCGCGACGTGTCGGGGACGGTCTCAATGATGTTCAGACCCGCCACATCGGCCATCTGGTTGATGTGCCACCGGACAACGCCCCCGTTGTCTTCGAAGCTGATCAGTTCGCCATCGCCGCCCAGCCCGCGAATGGTGAGGGGCCTGTCTGGCTTGTTGGTCGGGTTAAACGTGCCGATGCCGACCTTGCCGTCATCATACATCATGACGTGCTCGGTGATGGCGCCGGTTGGATCGGGAGGATCGAGCGATCCGATCACGAGACGATTCGGCTTTGCCGCATCGGGGGCCTTGCCGATCAACACCTGCAAGTCACCGCCTGCGAAGGAATTGGTCTCGACGCGGCGGACCTCCATGGGCGCGTTGCCGAAATCGCCCCCGGCATCGTGAAAGGAAAGCTTGCCGCCGAAGAGTTTGCCGTCGCCCACCACACGCAGGTTGCCTTCCACCCAGACGAGATCGACCGCCGAGAGGACGCCGGAGGCAACGGTAAGGTCGCGGTTGCCGGTTTGCTGGATGCCCTGATCGTCGCAGGGTTGGCTCAGCGACGTGCTGCCGCCCGGCGGCGTGGTGCGGTTGCGCAGACGGATGATGCCGTCGGTAGCGTTGACGGTCTCGGCCACGACGCCGATATACCGCCGGGTGTGCCGCGTGGCTCGTAGCGCCGCTTCGTCCGATTTGATCAAGGCCCGCGTGCCGACATCCCAGTGTACGACGCCCAATGGGATCAGCCAGCGCGCCACATTATCATTGTCCGGAAACACCTGAAACGGCACCGACTCATCGCAGAGCAGCGGCCCGTCCGTCTTGACGGTGCGCAGGCCCTCCACCGCCGCTACCGGCGCCCCGGCGATGTTCAGGTCGTCCTTCTGGATGGGCTGCCGGCCATAGAGGATCTCGAAATTCTCAATGAAGCGGGCTCGCTGATCGCCGTTCTCACAGACGGCGAAGCCTTCAGCCGGCCCCTGCGTTCGGTCTTCCCGATAGCGAAGCCAGACGGGGACCTGCACGGTGCCCTGCGTGCCGGAGGTCACCTCGTTGAGCGTGGCAATACGAGCGGGGTCGATGAACTGCCTCGTCGTCACGAAGAGGGCGCGTCCGAAGCCATCGACGGCGTAGCCGGGTTCGAGCGTCACGTCGATGCCGCCGCTGAGGTTTTCGGTTTCGCGGAGGTGCAGCCCCACGGCAATGCCCCAGGTATGCCCTCCGAGGCGATGCCGAGCCTGCTGAAACCGGGCATAATCTACCGTAGCGGCCAGGTCGTCGGCACCCAGAAATTGCCCCTCGAAGAACCGTGGTCGTTGTGCTTGATCGGTCGCCATGCTTATGCCTCCGGTCTATCGTCATCGTAATCGGCTTCATCGGAATCATCTTCGTCGAAATCGTCTCTGCCTGCTACCCGTTCTCTCAAGTTGACCAACTCTTCTTCAAATGTCTGGAGCTTCTGTTGCAAGATCTCTATCTGTTCTGCTTCCGACAGGGTCGCTCCCGCCATTCTCTCCGCTACCGACGCTGTCCTTGTTTCTCCCTCTGCCGCTGCACCCACCGCTTCGGCAGCCGGGCGCGGGCGCGCTGCGCTGAAGTTTGATAGCACCCCTGAGCCGGCAAAAGAAACAAGCCCGTCTACGAACGGCTTAACGAGCTGATTGAGCAAGAGGTATTGCGGAAAATGCGCGCGTTCGGTGCTCGAAAGCGAGAGATCCTGCTGCGACCGGCTGACTTCAAAGCCGCCGGCCCGCAGGAAGATGCTCTGCGGATCGAGTGTCGTAGCGCTTCCCTGGAATGCCTCGACGGCGAGTTTCAAGAGGGTCTGATCCTTCATGCTAAACCGCGGTTGCACCCTGTCTGTCACTACCGAATGCAACAACACGTTCACGTAAACCTGATCGTTGGCGTCCAGCCTCGTCGTCACGCTGAAGTCCTGATAGCCCGTGAACGACGCGCTGATCGTATGCGTGCCGGTTGGGACGTCTCTCATTTCAAAATCGCCTTCGTGATTGGTCTCACGGCGTATGTTCGTTCCTTCAATGACCACCCTGACGCCGGCCAAAAGCTCTGAACCTGGTTGTTCGGCAGCGTCAACGGCTGTTCCGGTGACGATTGTGCCAGGATTATCATGTAAATCCTGCATCACCAACCTCACGCTCTCATTGCCGCCGTCCGGCAGGGTCACGGAGGTAACGGACCGCTTGAAGCCTTGGCGGCCGGGCGGCGGGTCCCGGGGGTCCACTTCGACGGTGTAGGTGCCGGCAGGCACATTGTCAAAAACGAAGTTGCCCGCCGCCGACAACGTCCCGTTGCGTTCGGCCCCATCCTGGCTTCTCAGGATCACGCCCGAACGAGCGATGACGTTCGCCGGTGCCGTGGTCTCGACCATGATGGTTCCCGGCCTGCTGGGTTTGCGTCCGAAGAGGTCCAGGTTGCAGCACAGATCCTCGATGTATTTGCGCAGGGTGCTCACGATGGGCAGCGGCGAGAGCCAGTACTGAAGGCCGGGCCACGTCGTGGCAAATTTGCGGTGGACGGTCCAGTTGCAGACCTTTAGCACGCGGCAGTCGTCTTTGCGCACGGTGACCGCGGCCAGGGGAATGCAGTCGTTTTCGACGGGGGCCGGGCAGGGCGGCAACAGGGCGTTGCACAGACATGCTATCACGCCCTCCCACCAGATCAGCGCCAGTTGGATGAGGCAGTCTCGGAACCGCTGCTCAGGGAGCCGCACCACGGTTGTATCTTCGCAGGTCAGGTTCTTGAGCCGGTTCACCAGCGTGCAATCTTTAAGCCCTCGCGCCGAGATCACTTCGAGCAAACGCTGTTGGATGGCGCGAATACGTTGCATTCGCACGTCGTTGGGCAACCTTTCGTCGTCGCGGAGCGCGATGAGATCCTCTAACAATCGCGTGTAGGGTTCGAGGCAGGCAAAGAGACGCTCGCCCAGCATCCCCGGCAAGGGTTCGGTCAGGATTCGCGGCAACCCTCCGCCCCTGGGATCCTGCGGCCTTCCGATCGGATCGGTGACGGCGGGATCAGGGGCGCGGTAGGCGGTGAAGCAATAGCCCTCGCAGATCACCGTCTCCTCGCACTGCGCAGCGATGCGGGGGAGGCTGCTGGAAGGCCTCTGCGCCTCGCGGCGGGAGGTCTTCTGGCTGTTACAGCCACAGGCGCCGTCGCCGCTGCACCCGCACGAGCAGGTGCTGCCGGTGTTGCGCAAGGCGGTAACACCCCGGCTGGGTTTTTCCTGGTAACAGATCGCCAGAATCCACTCTTCCGTCTCCTCGTCGCAGTCGTCGCGCCTGCGGGGCCGGTACGGATCGCAGTCTTGCGGATCCGGCTCCCGGCATTGCCGGATGAGGTTGCACATGTCCACGGCATAGTCTTCACAGACGACCACGTCTTCGCCGCAGGGGCTGAGCGCGTAGCCGGGCTTGACGCGGACGAGCTTGCTGTTGCAATCGTCGCAGGAGGCTTCGAGACCACAGACGACACCCCAACCGTGGAGGTAGCGGTTGTGGAGCTTGCTCTTCTCCCGGATGTACCGGTCGAGGCGGTTGAGGTCCTCGTCGGTCAGGAGTTGGCCGGCAAAGAAGCGAGGCCGGCACAGACACTGCAACCGCCCGCAGGCCGGGCACACCGGCATCGCCTCGCCCGTTCTGCCGCGCGCCGAGGTTGATTGACTTGTGATTGACATATCACGTCTCCACAGGTTATAGGGTGATCTGGTTACGCATGCGATTCCAGTTCAGATCAGTAATGCCTAGCCGCTCGCGGAAGTCGTCCATGCTGGTAAATGCTCGCTCTTCCCGCGCGGTTATAATGGCCTCTACGGTGGCGATTCCGATGCCGTCGACGCCCCGCAACTCAAGGCCGGTGGCTGTGTTGAGACTGACGAGCGGTCCGGGCCCGGGCCCGGGCACGAACGTGCCGATCCCCCGCTCCTGAACGAGCACGAGGCTGAACGGCGGCACCTCCCGAAGATCCAGGTTGTCATCCACGACGTAGACCCTTTCGCCCCGGAAGCTTCCTCCAACGGCTGTAAGGTTGCGAGGATTGATGAGGTGCAGGCCGCTGTCTGAGGGCACCAACGCCCCACCCCTCGTCAAGCCGGGATTCATGAAAATCGTGCCGAAAGGTGTGATGACGACGTCGCTTAAATCGCCGAAGACGGTCGGGTCTGCCACCCCGGTCGAGTCGAGGGTAAACCAGCTTTCGAAGGCGCCGCCCTGGGTGAGGTTGCCGGACGGATTATTACCGCCCTGGACGTCGCCGCCCCGAATTCGGTTGATGCCCACCATGCCGCCGATGTTGTCGCCGTCGAGGATGCCGTCTTCGAACAGGAGGGTGTCTAGCGACGTGATGAAATCCCCTTTCAAGAGCACTTCGACGACCGGTTCCAGGGGCGCCCGGAGGCCTCCCAATCCGAAAAAGAGCGCCAGCGTGCCGAAGAGGAAAAGCACATTTCGCCAGAGATTCCGGTCCGGTACGAACGACCACGAATCGGCATAGGGCTCCAGGGTATGGGGCGTTTGCGCGCCGGGGCCAAGCCTGACGAGATGCCCGTGAAGCTCCCGGCGCTCCACCAGCCCGGTGGGCTGTATGTTGAACCGATTATCCCCAAGCCGTTCTACTTCCGGGTTTTTCACGCTGACCTTGAACGTCTCGCGGTCGATCCCTCGCATCGTCTGGTTGAAATAGACCGTCAGCAGCGGCGGCTCGTCACGGTTTTGCACCTCGTTCGGGTTGTCCTCATAGATCGAGGTCTCCCGAAACGCGCGTGTGGTATGCGTGCCGTTGTGTTGCCATTCGATGTCGAGGATCTTGGGCAGATCCGGATTGAGGCCGAGGCCGTCTGCGCCGTCTTGACCGGGAGCACCGTCTTGACCATCAGCGCCATCTTGACCGGGAGCACCGTCCTGGCCGTCAGCGCCGTCCTGGCCGTCAGCGCCGTCTTGACCATCGGCGCCGTCCTGGCCGTCGGCGCCGTCCTGGCCGTCGGCGCCACTCGGACCGGCAGGACCGGGGGGTCCCTGCTCGCCCGGCAGGCCGGCGCCGCGCCGCAGCAGGCATCGCACCACCTCGGTGATGTCGCTGGTGCTGGGCAACAGGCGCCGGGCTGTATTGTCGATCTGGTCGTCTCTGATGGGCTGATTGGGGCGGTAGTTCTCAATCGTCGCCAGCACGACGCAGCCGGTCTTGCCGCAGCCGGCCTCGTCGCAGGCAGGGCAGCCGTCGAGGGCGCTCTCGAAGAGCTTATCGCACAGTTCTTCGGTTACGGCGATGACCTCCACCCCGCCGGCTTGCGGGTCGTTCGGATCGCCGTGGAAGGCGGCGTAGAGCGTATCGCGCGTGCCGTCGAGATCGCGCGGATCGAGGCCGATGGTAAACCCCGGCCTTACCGCCCCCGCACCGGATCCGTTTAGCCGGTTGGCATCGACAGGCACAATCCGACCGGTGCCGTCATCGGCCCTTGCCAGCACGTAGATCCATCGCCCGGCAGGCGTAACGACCAGATTCAGCGGGGCCTCATCAGTCAACGTAGCGGATCCCCGCAACGCTAACGGCGGATCGATACCGGGCTGCACACTGAAAAGATGGATCTGGCGATGCTGCTGGTCGGCAACGAAGAGACGAACGCCGTCGGTGGTATCTGCTGCGGCCAGGGCATGAGGCGTCGTGCCAGCGCCTACCGAGACGTTCACAGGCGGCGCCGCCGGGTTCGTTGTATCGATGATGGTGACGTCTGAACTGCCGGCGTTGGCGACGAAAACCCGCTGGTTTCTCGGCCCGGCAACGATGTCTACCGGCGTCGTGCCGGCGGCTATCGGCCCATCGGGATCGGCCGGCACGTCGGGGTTGTTCCAGGCATAGACTTCCTCCGCATCGGTATGCAGCGCATAGAGCCGTCCGGTGGGCATCACGGCAAGGCGGAGTTCGCCGTTGGCGTTGTCGCCCGGCACGATCTGATCCACAAGGTGCGTGAGGTCTCCGTCGAAGACGCGGATCTGGAAGGGTTGCGGGCCGCCCACGTTGCGCGCCACGTAGACGCGGTCGCGGTCAGCGTCAACAGCCAGATCGGTCACCACCTCGTCGATCATCACCGTGTCGAGTATGGTGTAATCGCTGGTGCTAAAGGCTCTCAGCGTCGCCGGATCGGTATCGGTAAGGACGTAAACCCGGTTGCGATTCCGGTTCAGCGCGACGCGGTGGGCCTGGGCCTCATCCAGCGTATGCACCTGATTGAGATCTACATCGAACGGATCGAGCCGGGGACCGTTTTCGGGGATGCTGCACACCTCGACAGCATAACTCTCCAGAATCCGGTTGGGCGCACACTGGGTATCGTCGCAGCCGCATTCGTCGTAGAGAACGGGGATGTTCTCGGTGCCGCACTCCCGGTACGACAGGCAGATCTCAAGCCGGTAAGCACCCTGTTCGCCGTCCTTGTCTTTCCGGATGATGTTCTGGACGTCCTCGAACGCGTGCAGATCGACGAGATGGTGATCCGGGCCAGGGATGATCAGCTCCCGCCCGCAGCAGTCGATGGCGGTGCCCGGTTCGATCCAGACGTAGCGCTCCGGGCACTTCTCGTGCGGGACGACCTTCAGCCCGCAGACAACGCCCCAGCCATGCAACCGCTGATGGTGATGGCGCAGCTTGTTGATATAGTAGCGTTGCTCATCGGTAAAATCGCGTTCGACGAGCAGCTTGCCGGTGAAATAATGATTGCGCGTGAACGGCCCGGTGTCGCAGTCGGGACAGACCGGCGCGGTGTTGGGTTTGTTGGTAGACATATCGTGCCTCTGGTTTCCGGCTTATGGCTAGTCTAAAAGGGTCGTTGTACCGATGTGCGCCTGCGCCCCCACCCGCAACGACGGCGCCTGCTGCGATTCGCCGCTGAGCACGGTGTCGCGGCCCAACCGCGCCGGCTCCGGCGGCCCCGCACCCTGGTTGAGCGTCACGCCCTCCGGATAGCGCCCGATGACGGCGTCCAGCCCGATCATCGACTGAAACCCGATGCGAAAGCGCGGCTCGACGAAGACGAGGTGCGGCAGGGTATGCGCGGGTTTTTCGGATTGAATCAGCTTTTCCAGCATCCGCCGTTGCCGGGACGAGCGCCCGCAGGAGGCCGGCACGAAGACGGAGAACTGGTGCGCGTAGACGTGGAACGGATCGCGGAACGGATCCTGGGTGGCCTTCAACTGGGTGCCGCCTACCTGCGCGTTTTCGCCCAACTGGCTGCGGTTGACGACGCGCCGGCCCCACAAAACGGCCTGATCGCCGAGGCGGCCCGCGCCCACGAAGAGCCACCGGCGCACCTTGTAATGTTCGAGGATCAGCGGCGGCGGCAGCCATCCGCACGGAGGCTCCTCACGAGCGGCGCAGCCGATGCGCGGCGGCTGGCAGCGCGTCCTCGGCCCGCTATCGAGACAGCAGACGTCTTCCTGTTGGATGCCCAGATAAAAGAGCAGCGTCTGCCACAAGCCCTGGCGCGTGCCCCGGTCGGCAAAAAGACGCCCGGCGCGTTTGAGGAACCGCCGCCGCTTCTCCTCCGGCCACTGCCGGTCTAACGACACGCCGATCCACGAAGCCAGCCACGTAAGGAAATCGCGGGTCGGGTCTTTGTCGTCGCTCGGCGTCGAAAGCGGATCGAAGAGGCGGGCTTGCGTATCGATCTCGTGCTCGATGCCGCGAAAGATGGTGTCGAAGAGGCTGAGAAAGCGGTCCGTAAAGTCGGTGCTGACCGGATCTTCGCCAAAGACCGCCGGCAGAAAACGCCGGAGGCTGATCCGGGGAAATTCGACCCTGATGTGGTCAAGCGTGGGCGTGGTTTCGCCGCCGCCCCGGAAGTCGATCCGCAACCAGAGGTATCGCCCCGGCCCGCTGCGGATGAGGCCGTCCCATTCGCCCTTTTTGTCGAGGCGACGCGCGGTGAGGTTGCCGTCCCAGACGGTATCGGGCAGGGCGAGAATGTGTTCGTCGGGCAGTTCGGCATCGGCGGTGAAGGTATAAACCGTCAGCGACGTCCAGTCGGGCAGTTCGCCGCTGAGCACGACGCGGTGCCACTGACACCGGTAGAGCCTGCTGTCGAGCGCCTGGGTGATGTAGGTGCCCGTTTGCCCGAAGCGTTGGCGGCTTCTCGGCTCCTCGCGAGCCACCGGCCCATTGCCGTTTTCGTCAAAAACACCCCATTCCTGCGGCGGCTCCGGTTCCTGCTCCGGCTCGTTGAGGCAGAGATCGCGCAGGTTAAACCGGCCTTGCGCATCCACCTCGAAAGGCAAACACGGGAAGTGCTCCCGCAACAAATCGGAGCGCGTGACCGGGTTTTCTATCGCCCGCCCGCCGGTATCCATCACATGCACGGCTTCCTGATTCTCGGCCCCGGTGTAGACGACGTAGAGGTAATCCCGGCAATCGATAGCCAGATGCCTGGCGGGGCCGGGGACCGCAAAACCGGCCTCCCAACGCCCGGACGGGCTGAACCGATGCACACAGTTATTGGCCCGATCCGTAACAAAAACACGACCGCGCCGGTCGAACGCCACGGCGTAGGGCGCCCACGGGCTGGGCTGCTCCGGGGGAGGCGGCCTCCACGTGTTGGCGCGCAGCACCAGCTCCGGCAGGGCAAAGACGCTCAGGCGGTGGTTGCCGGTGTCGCAGACGTAGAGGTTGCCCCGATGTATGCCGATGCCGTGGGGATCTCGTAGCTGCCGCGCGCCGGAACCCACCCCGCCAAAACGAAGCACCACGTCGAAGGCGCACGCGCACGGATCGAAGCGTTTGAGCCGGGTCGTGGTGCGGTCGAGCAGGTAAAGGCTTCCATCGGCGGCCAGGGCGGCGTGGGTAGGCAGCGTCAGCCCGCCGAAGCGCCCGCCCGGCTCGGTCAGCACACGCAAGCTTCCGGGCCACCGCGCCAGCACCAGCGCCTGCGAGCCGGGGCGTTGCTCCAGATGCTCCAGCCGGGCCTCGTGCCACCCCACACGCCCGTCCAGAAGCTGCCACGTAGGATCGTGGGGTGGCTTCGGGATCGGCGGAAGCAGGCTCTTTGTCTGGCCGTTGGTGTTCATGGCAGTGCGGGGCCTCAGGAATCGAAAGCGTAGTTAACTTCCACATTATGCTCGGTGGAATACAGCAGGACGCCTTCAGGAATTTCTATGTCTTTGCACTCCGGCATTTCTTCTCCCTCCACCAGAAAGACGAGCCGTTCGATGCGCCGGACGCCGGACACCGCAAAGACCCGCTGATAGACACGAGAGAAGAAGATGTCGCCGCCGAAAGGCCACCCTTGCCCGTCTTCGCCCCCCGTGAGCGGGTGGAAATAGGTGAGCAGGGCGTCGTTGAGTGCCACCCGGACGGTGGCCAGATCGGCGTCGTTCTCGGCGATGACCACGCCCTGCACCTCGACGCGCCGATACGTGGGCCTGACGACGTGCACTTCGGTCGTAAGCAGGCGGCGTTGGTTCAGGCATTCGCACACCGCACTCAGGGTGTCTTCGTTGGGCGTGGGGTTGTCGCTGTCGGAGTCGGGCACGACGATCACCGTCACCACGCCGGGGACCTGCACGCCGGGAAATTTGGGATGATGCAGCGGCAGCGCTTTGGCGCGTTTGACGCTGGCTATCTGCCGGGCGAGGGCCTCGAAGTCTTCGGGGGTGACGGCGCGGTCGCGGCCCTTGAGGAGGAGGCGGGCGCGTTCCTCAGCCTCTTTCTGGGTCTCTTCTTCGCCCCCGCCAAAAGCCGGACGCAGGTTGGTCACATTATTCTCATCGATGCCCTGGATCGAGGTGACGAGCGTCGTCAGGCTGCCGGCGACGACGTTGCCGGCCCTGCCCCCGCCCACCCGATATTCGACGGCGACGACGTTGGCGCTCGGATTATTGACGTTGGGCAAGGGAATACGCCCTTTCTTGCCGTCGCCGAAGCGGATTTTGCCGGTGGTGCGGTTGAGCACGTAATGACGGTCCTCAGGCCCGGAGTCCAAAAAATCTTCGACCGCCTTCCAGGTTTGGCCTCCTTCGTCGTCGCCGTTCTCACTGAGGCCTTCGTCGATCTCAAGAACCAGCGTATCCTGGAGCACCGGAAAATTCTCCAGTTGAAATGTCTGGTTGATTTCGCCGGAGGTGCCTCCGAGCACCTCGTTTTCAATCGTCTCGGCCTGAATCACTTCGACCGTGTTGGTCCGGATCGCCAGCACCCTGGGCGCCCGCTCGTAGGCGCCGCTTTCGAACCGGGCCTGAATCCAGTAGAGCGACGCAGCCTCCTGCCCGAACACCCGCCGCTGCATCGTCCTTCTGGGCGGCGTTCTCAGATAGACGTGCCCGGAGCGCGTCAGGGCGCGCGTCTCGTCGTTGAGCAGGGTCATCGCGCGCCACTCGGTGCCGGCCCAGTATTCCCAGACCAGCCGGATAGACGTGCGCGGCGCCGACCGGCCGCAGACAACCCCCTCGGCGATGATGGCCTCCTCCGGCATAAAAAAGCTCAGGTTGAGTTCGATGTCGGGAGGGAAATCGTCGTCGTAGTCGAAGCCCAGCAGCAACGCGTTGCCGTGATTGACGGCCTCGCCCAACGGGAAGAAGGGATTCTCAACATCCTCGTTAGCCTGGGTCCACGAGGTAAAATTGTTGGCGCCGCCGAAGGTCTGCACCGCCGCCAGCCTCGCCGTCAGCGCCACGAGCGCACGTTCGGTCTCGAAGATGACCAGATCCCCCTCGTCCGACTCGGCGGCCACCTGCGCGCGCAAGGGCACATCGACGTAAGGGTTGGGATTGTTGTTGGTTACGGGAAACGTGACCTCGGCGCGGGCCGGCACCGCCGGCTTCAGTTCTATCCCTATCAACTGTAGGAATTTTACATAGTTAAGTCTCGGCACCTGGGCCATCCGAAAGATCAGCATCTCCGTCATCCAGGCGAAGACCTGAAGCAGCGCGATGCCCGGATCGTTGTCGTTGAGGTCCGTCCAGGTCCACTCCGGCGTATAGCGCGGGATGCGCGTGCGGGCCTCGTCGACGATGTCGTCGAACGTCCGGTTGTCTATGACGGGAGGCTTCAGTGGCATGGCCTTAAGCGCCTTCGTTGATATAGAATGGAAAGACCAGATTGCCCAGCGCGTTATTCTCGCGGATGCGATAGTTGATGCGAATCAACAACAGATTGGGCGTCTCCGGAGCCGTCTCCGCCTCGACCTCCAGCACGTCGATGCGGGCTTCGAAGGCCACGAGGGCCTGCCGCACCTGCTGAACCACCTGGCTGCGCGTGACCGTGTCGTTGGGCGCAAAAACCAGATCGTGGATGCCGCAACCGAAGTCGGGCAGCATCACCCGCTCGCCGGGCGCGGTGCTCAAAATCAAGTAGATCGATTCTTCGATCCGCCGCTCGGAATGCGCCTGGGCGATCTTGCCGCTCGGAGTCACCTGGAGCGGAAACTTCCAGCCGTTGCCAAGAAATTCGCGTCTCATCGGGCCTTCCTTTTTGGGGTGCGATCAGGGCACAGTAAAAACCTGGCCGGGCGTATTGACCGCAAAGGTGTTGGCGTTGAGCGTCAGCGCTCCGGCACACTGGAGCGTCACGTCGGGGCCGTTGGTCGTGATGTCCAGCGCGTTGTTGATGCGGACGGCAGCGCCGGGCGCGGTTTGCAACTCCAGGTCGCCCGTGGCCTGGAGGGCGCCGTTGGCCGTGATGGCCATCGCGTTGTTGATGCGGACAGTGCGGCCCGGCGCCGATTGAATCTCCAGATCGCCGGAGGTTCGAAGACGCACCTGGGCGCGTTGGCCGGGGGCAATCTCCGGCCCCAGGATCTCCATCTCCCCGTCCTCTTTCATGCGAAGGATCGCGCCGGGCGTGCCGGGGACGGCGTCTTTCTTGATCTCGATCTCCGCCCTTTCGCCCTTATTGTAGAGCGCCACCGACCCGATGGGTTGGAGGGCGGTATTGCGCAGGAAAAAGTGTATTTCGGTCGCGTTTTCCGGCGTTTCGCCATCGGGCACCCGGATGCCGGCACGCAGGATATCGAGGAAACTGGTGAACTGGAGGTCCGGCGTCGTCGTGCTCAGGCCCGAAGCGCCGCTGCCTCCCTCCTTCTCGACGAAAAAGGCGCGGAAGGCATAGCTTGGAAACAGCCCGCCGGCTTTTTCGAACTGGTCGTTACCGTCTTTATCCGCCTGGCCCGCCGCCATCACGAGGCCCTGCCACGGAAAGGCCGGGTCGTCTTCTTTGAAGAAAAACGGCAACGGCTTCAAGGTGGCCGGATCGACCGAGGCTGCCGCTACCCACTCCTTCGTCTCATCGCTCCAGACGTCGAGGGCCGAGGCCGACTGCCGGCGATAGGCCAGCAAACCGGCGGCGCCCACGTGCTCCAGGGTGAAGGGCGTCCCATCCGGCAAGGCCACCGGACCGCATTTCACCTGGATCGGCTTTTCCAGGATCGCCAGGTTGGGTCCGGCGCCCTCGAACGTCAGGCTGGGTGTGGGAATCGTCAACATACCGGCCTCCTTTATAATCCAAACGTGTTGCCCGGCGCCGGGACGTAGGCCGCGCCCATGATGGTCGTCGCCTGCACCACGCCCGCAAACTGCGCCAGCGGCGCGGTGACGCTCATCAAAGCCGAGGCGTTAATGCTCGCCTGCAGGCACTGCACCGTCACCATCCCGGTCTGCGCCGAGATGGTGATGCCCGGCGGCACATCGCTGATCTCGACCTTGTTGCCGGCGGTGGTCTTCACCGAGATGCTCGCCGGCAGGTCGTTGAGCGCAATCTCCTGCCCGCCGCTCGTTTTGACCGTCACCGAGGCGGGCGGCGCATCGTCCATGACGATCTCGTGCCCGCCGCTGGTTTTGATCGTCACCGACGCCGTGGGCGAGTCTTTCAGTTCGATCTCGTGTTCGCCCTGCGTGGTGAGCAAAATGCGCTCTTCACCGCTGTTATCATCGAATTCGAGCACGTGCCCGCTGACGGTGCGCAAGCGGCGGACGCTGGGGTTGATGTCCTGGTTGGGCGGTTTGTCTTTGCCGTTCCACAGAAAACCCAGGATGAAGGGATGGTCGAAGTCGCCCTGGTCGAACGCCACGAGCGCCTCGTCGTCTATTTCGGGCATGATGTAGGCGCCCCGGTCCGGGCCGGCCAGCGGAACGGCCAGCGTGGCCCAGGCGCTCTTGGGCTCTTCGGTGAACCAGGGAAACGTGAGCTTGATGCGCCCCTCGCCTTCGGGATCTTCCAAATCCTGCACGATACCGATGACGACGCCGGGGATCCTCTTCATGACGTTTGCCCCCGCCCGTCGTCCTCGCGCCGGGCTTTGAACTTGGTGATATAGCCGCTGTCGTTGATGGTGTGCGTGGTTTCGGTGATGAAATAGGTGCCGCTGAAGCGCGAGCCCATCCCTTTGATCTTCACCTGGCGACCCGCCCGCAGCTCCGGCAACCCCACCGTCGTGCCGCTGGCCGTGACCATCACTTTTTGTTGATCGTCGAGGATAGCCAGCGCCCGCTCCCTGGCCTGTTTCTTGGTAAAAACCGGCTCCTTGACAACCTTCTCTTCGCGTTTTCCACCGGATTTACTCGTGAGCAACGGGTGGAGATCTTCGTTGCGTTTGTGCCGCAAGTCGTCCAGCGTGACCCGTTCACTGATGCGCTCCTTGGTGCGCCGATTCCACCCGTTGACCGTCACCGCGTGGACCTGATTGGCCGTGGTGAGCGTCGGCTGGAAAGCGACGAGCGACTGGTTCCAGGCCAGTTCATAGGTCACAGGATCGGGCGCATTCGAGGGGCCGAAATAGAGGCTGCGGTCGTCGCCTTCATCTTTGACGTAGACCACGTAGCCGCGCGTCCGGGCGCGCTCAAGCAAGAAATCGATGTCGTACTTGTTTTTCTGCGCCACGGACTTGATCGCTTCCTCTTTGGCCGCAGCGTCCTTATCGATCTCAACAGGCAAGGGAAATTTTTTGCCGACGCTCTTTGCGATCTCGCTGTCGGTTTTGTCTTTCCACTCTCTGGTGTTTTGCTTACGACGCAGCTTGTGCAGCACGTTGAGACCACGGACGGTAAGCGTGGGCGCACCGCTGCTGGGGAAGTTGGGTTCCATGGTGGTAAACTGCCCCCGCATCATGAGCGTGAGCGTGCCCAGATAGCCCATGAAGATCTGCACGTCCTGGCCGCCGGGTTCGAAGAGCCGGTAGCGTTTGGTGTCTTTGCCGCCCCCTTTGAGATCAGCAGCCGTCTCAGCGCCGACGTATTTAAAATCATTGGTCGTCGGATCCCAGTTGTTGACCGTCAACTCGAAGCTGTCGATTTCCTTGATGTTGTCTTTAAAGGTGATCTCCGTGACGTCGCGCAGGACGTCGCGCGGCAGCCCGGCGCCCTGGATACGCACCTCGAACAGCGGCACGTAAAAACCGCCGAGATCCTGCGAAGCCTGTTTGAGTGTAACGACCGACATGGCGATTTCAGGAGATAGGAGGAATGACGAGGAAGGTGCCGGGCGTCAGGCGGCGCGGGTCGTCCAGGCCGTTTTCGGTGGCGATAGCGCGCCAGGCGCCGGGCCGCTGGTAGAACTGGCCGGCAATGGCCGTGAGGGTCTCGCCCTGCTGGACCACGTGGCCGTGCGTGCGGTCCGGCGAGCTGAGATTGAGTTGATCAAGCTGAGTGTCGAGCGTCTTGTATTCGCGCAGGCTCAGCGTCACCGTCGCGCGCAGAGGCACGCCTTCCGGGCTGAAGAGCGTAAACTTCTGGCTGACACTCTCGACGATGAACTCGAAGGCGTTGCGTTTCTGGTTGCCCAGCACGGCGGAGACGTTGTCGCCGGGGAATTTGTCATTCCAGTTAAAGGTGCAGATCGGCGGCGCGTGGCTCTTGGGGTCGAGCTTGACGAGTTGATAGAGCTTGTCGGTTTTTTTGGTAACACTGAGGGCGTTTTTGCCCATGCCGTCTTCGGTGCTGTCGAAGAACAGTTCCAGGCTCATCTTCTCGTTCTGCCCGCGCACAAACTGCAAAATCGGCGTGTCGATACCGGGTATGGCGATCTCGGCCAGTTGCACGCTTTTATCCAGGGAGAACTCCGTCGGGTTAAACTGAACCTCGAACTCTTCCTTCTTGCCACTGGGCCAGCGGGCCAGTATTTTCGCTTTTTTCAATCCCGTCATGGCTTCGCTCGCGTAGGTGCTTTAGTGCCGGCGCACCCCGTGGGTGACTGCTTGCTCGATCTGCCGCCGCGCCCGGTGCGCTTCACGCGCCTCTACCGCTTCCAGGACAATGCGGACGATCTTCTTGGTGGTCTCCGGAGACAGCAACGTATCGCTGTCTACCGCGCTGACGGTGCTGCTGATTTCGTTAATGATCACGTCCATAGCGCCTCTCAGAATGGCATTTGAATAATCCCCTCGTGGGCGATTTCGAGGGATTCGATGGCTACCTGATTTTGCTGGGCGTTGAGCGAGGGTGCGGTGTATTTCACGGGCAGGCCCCGGCGGAAATACCAGATCGTGTGCGGCTCCCGGCGCTCATTGAGCAAAGAGATTATGCCGTCGCGGCGCATCACCACTCCCTGGGTGAAGGCGTATTGCCAGTGCCAGAGGTCAGCATCTTTGCGGATGCCTTTCTTCAAGACGATGTTGGTCCAGGTCGTCCGTGTCGGAAACCGATGCACGTAGCCGTTGCGACCGCCTTCCTGGTATTCTTCGATGTCCAGGCTCATCTCCAGCCCCGAACATTCGTTGAAGCCCCCCACGGCAGCCTCGATGATGGGCTGCAAGTTGGCCGGTTGGACCAGGGCCACCATCGAGGGAGACACGAACAGGCTGATGAGGAAGTTGTAGCTGAGCACGGGGTCGGAGCGCACCCCCACGTTTCCGAGTTGAGCCATCATGCACCTCGCATATTGCTGATCGATTCTGAGATCTCGAATTCATTGTCCGTCCGGCCCACCCGCAACACGACGAATTCGTAGGGCTGCGACGGCGCCACGCCCACGTCGGCGAACAGGTGCCCCCGGTCTCGTTCGAAGGGCGGATTGTTCTCCTCGTCACACTTGATCGAGAACGCCGCCTCCGCCGTCCCGCCGACGAGCGCCCCGCGCTGCCAGAGCGAAAACAAGAAGCTGTAGAGGGCCAGCCGCAGCTTGGCGCGGGTGAACTCGTCGTTGGGCTCGAACACCGCCCACTGCGTCGAGAGATCGATGGCCCGGGCAATCATCAGCATCAGCCGGCGCACGTTGAGGAACCGCCACTGCGTGTCGCTGCTGACGGTGCGCGCGCCCATGATGCGGATGCCCCGGCCCGGCAACGACCGGATGACGTTGACGCCCTCGGTGTTGAGCAGCCCGTGGAGGGCATCGTCGGCGAAGAGCGTCACGTCTTGCACCCAGCCCAGCGCCGCATTGGCCGGCGCCTTGTGCACGCCGATGTCCAGATCACTGCGCGCGATCTGCCCGGCTATGTGCCCGCTGGGCGGCACGTCGCGGGTGATCTGCCGGCTCGATCCGGCGCGGCCCGCCAGGGGATTGGCGATGCGCAGCCACGGCCAAAAGAGCGCCGCAAACGTCGAATCGAACCGCCTGCGCCAGGCCATCAGGTTGCTGACGCCGCCCTGCTCGTCGAGCGCGGCCTCTACCGGCGGATCGAGCAGCGCGATGCGGGCGAGGTCGCGGCGTAGCTCGCAATGCTGCACCAGCGACTGCTGCACCTCGAAGATTTGCTCCAGGTTGAACCGGGGCGGGTTTTCGGTGCGCCGGGGTCGTCGCGGCGGGGCCGGTACCGGCACAGCGTCTTCCGGAAAACACGGGTCGGGCACACACACCACGCGCGGCCGCCTGGGCTTTGCCGGCACCGGCTGGATGTGGATGTCCGGCACCGCCACGACGGCCACCTCATCGACGAGGTCGAGCACTCGAAAACCGCGCTGTTTGCGGCGCTTCACCAGATCGCTGTCTCGCGGATCGACCGGCTCGCCCATGAAGTCGGTGTGGCGCAAAAAACGCAGGCCGTCGGCGCCGCCTTCGAGGGCGAGGGAGCCGGTTCCGAGCGCAAGCGGCTGGAAATTCGACTTCTGAGCACGCAACGCTTTGATATTGCGCAACTCTTTGATCACGATGCGCTCCGGCGTCGGCGGCAATTCGCCCCGCTGCGCCAGGCTGCTGAAGAGGTTCACCGGCGCCCCGCTCTCCTGATGATCGGTCTTCCGCCGGAGGCGTTGCTCCAGCGGCGCCCGGTTTTGTGCCTCGTCCGCCTTCTGACCGGCCTGCCCCTGGAGGCGTTGTGCCAGCGGCGCCAGCACGCGGGGGCCGTACCGGGCATGCTCGGGCACGAGCGAAAGCCCCGCATACCGCCCCACGAGCCGCCCCGCCTCTCGCACCAGCAGCGTGTATTCCACACTTTCGAGCAGGATGGGCCGGGCCGGGTTGAAACCCGTCAGAGGGCTCTCGTAGGGCAGCCGCGCGCGATGATCGGGATTGATCCAGTACAAAAGCCCCCGGCGCGCATCCACCGCAGAGACGACCTTGAACACCGCCAGCACGCCCTCTTGCGACAGGCGAACCAGGGTGTAGCGCGCAAACCCGCTCGTGGTCTGCACTGCTGTCCGCCGCCTCGCCTCCTCCGGCGTACTGCCGCCCGGCACAGACAGCGTCTGTCCCTGATGCGTCTCGCGCAGTTCCACCGAGAGGGCATCGCCCCAGATGCCGGGGCTCGAAGCCGCAATGCACCAGGCACCCGTCTCGTCCGGATCCGGATGCGGCAAAGGCACCAGCACCGACGCCGCGCGCGCGCCGCCGGCTTCCTGCTTCGACGCCACCCGGACGACCCAGCATCGCCGCCCGCCGTTCTCGAAAAAGGCCCGGACCGTGTACGCCAGAAACCCCGCTCCTGTGAAGCCGCCGAAATGCGCTTCAAACTGCCGCCACGACTCGACGGGCACCGGCACGTCGAGCGGGCCGCGCTCCGCGATACCGACGAACCCCGCCACGTCCGTCCGGACGGCAGAGATCGCCGGGGCGCTCGCGTCGAGGCGCTCGTAGTACACGCGCGGGGTATCGTACCGCACCGTAGCCACTAGGCCACCTCCATCGTCAGATGTTCATGAACCAGTTCGACCGTCTCGACGGCGACGTCATTGCTGGTGGCATTCAGGCTCGGCCCTTCGTACTTGTTGACGAAGGCGTTCTCCACATTCCACCGCATGACGTCGCTGCGCGCCTCATTCATCAGGATGATGGTGGCGTTGCGCCGGTCGTCGATGCCGTTGGCGATGTTGGCATACCACCGGAACAGTTCGTCCGTCTGCGTGATGCCGCGTTTCAACGTGATGTTGCTGTAGGTGCGCAAGGCCGGGAGCTTGCGTACCGATTGCAGGATGTCGGTGCCCTCTCGATAGTCTACGGCCTCACCTTCGCCCGAAAGCCCGGTGCATTCGCTGAAGCTGGCGATGGTCGTGCCATCGATCTCCACACGAAAATTATAGCCGCGAAAGGGATCTACTCGTTGGCCGGTTGGCATGGCTCAATCCTCCATTTAACTTTCTGATTCCACAGTTTTTAGGCCGATCCGAATGATCACAAACTCGGCTGGCTTGACCGGAGCCACGCCAATGACACAGATCAGGCGGCCATTGTCGATGTCGGCCTGGGTCATCGTGGTGCGGTCGCACCGGACGAAGAAGGCCTGCTCTTCGGAGGTGCCTTCGAGGGCGCCGTTGCGCCAGACCACGCGCAGGAAGTCCGAAATGGTGCGTCGCACCCGCGCCCACAGCGGCTCGGCGTTGGGTTCGAAGACCACCCACTGCAACCCCTCGTCGAGCGACTCTTCGATGAAGATCAGCAGCCGGCGCACGGGCACGTACTTGTAGTTCGTGTCGCTGGTGATGCAGCGCGCGCCCCAGACCCGAATGCTCCGAAAGTCCGGGCGGAAGTCGCGGATGACATTGATGTTGACCGGCGAGGGGTTGAGGATGTCGTGCTCGCCCTTGCTGAGCGTGCGGGTGAGCCCTCGGATGCCGCGCACCACCTCGTTGGCCGGGGCTTTATGCACCCCCCGGTTGTTGTCCGTCCGGGCATAAATGCCGATGACGTGTCCGCTGGGCGGGATCGCCAGGTCGGGGATGTCGTCGAGCCGCGTCGGGAAGGGTTCGGGGATGAACAGCCAGGGATAGTACAGGGCAGCATAGAGCGTGTCGAAGCTCTGGCGCTGCGTCTGTACGTCGGTCAGGGTATCATCGGGCGGAACGGGGCCGTCGAGCACGGCAAAGCGATACCGATCCTGCTCGCAGTGGTTGATGAGCGCATTCTGGATTTCGAGGCTCACCTGCCCCGGCGCCGCCACGATGCTCACCGGGTCGATGTTGCGCAAGCTGTGCAGGCCGGTGCGTTCATCCGGATCGGCGGAATCGTTGCCGATGTAGTGGTCGTCCTGGATCGTGGCGATGGCATCGTCGCCGAGCGCCAGGGGATGCCGCGCCGGGCGCGTCTGCCCGGTGGGCAAGATATCCCTCAGCGGTTCCGGGCCGAGGCGGATGGACGTGGACACCGCATGGTCGAGCTGCGGAGGCCGTGTGCCGGGGTTGGTCTGGGCCACGTCGCGCACGCGGATGTACAGGGAGGTCCCCTCCGGGCGCCGGTCCCACTGCCGCAGTTCTCCGTCGATAGCGCCGATGACATCGACCACGTAACGGCTGTGCCGGTGGTCCATCGAGAGATAGCGGAAGGTCTCCGAATCGATGACCGTGTTGTCGAGCGACGGCTGGGCCGGGTCGGGATGGCGCAGCAGAAAGACCGTCAGGCGAAACTCGCGCGACCGCACCGCCCGCCCGACGACCTGCTGGTTGCCGGGCAGCGGCCCGGCCAGCGTAAGCGTAAAGTCGTTCCGGTCGATCCCGTTCACCTTGACGAAATCGCCGAGGTCATCGCCGGTGTTGGGATCCTGAAAGTTTCCCGTATTCGGGTCGGGGAAGTGCAGAATCGTGCCGGGCTCGACCCCGGCGGCAGAGGCCAGCCGGATGTGCGTCGGATCGACGACGGCGCGCAGCGTCGTGTTGGCAACCAGCCCCGTCGGCTCATCCTCGACGGAAACACGCAGCCGGTTGCCCCACCGACCGGCATCGAGCGCCTGTATCGTGAGCAGGCTCTGGCGCTCGAAGAAAGCGCTGGCGGCGGCGTGCGCCTCTCCCAACGCGGTAGTCACCTCGACGAGTCGGGGCGCCGGTTCCTCCGGGTCGTCCGCGAGGGTATGAAAAAATTCATCCCCATTGCTCAACGTGACGAGGACGACGCTGCCCTCCGTAAACCCGTTGCCATCGGTGACGACGAATTCGTGGCTGTTCACGGCAGCCTCGTGCAAGAGGTAAGCGCGCTCGCTAACGATCACTGGATCGCCGATATCATGATTCGCATTGACATCAAGATTGGTGGTGAACGTGACCTGATTGTTTTGGACGTTATCTACGACCCTCACCTCTTCATTGCCCGGAACCCCCACGACCACGGTCTGCCCACCGATAATCCCCTCGGCTGAATCCAGGGTGATCGTGTCGGTAACAGCATTCACAAGGACGGTCACCGCCCGCGTGTTGTCTGCCGGGTCGCCCTGCCGCACGACCGGGGTGCCTGCCGCATGATCGTGCCGGAGCGGATGCGTCAGCGCCACGAGACCGGCATCCGGCGCGACGTTGGTCTGGCTGGGAATCGAAGCGATCTGGGCAAACTCGGCATTGGGCGCCTCGCCGATGCGCAGCCAGTCGTCATCGTTGAGCACCAACCGGCTGTCCAGTGTAATCGACTGTGTTCCAGCCTCGACATCAGCGCTCAGCGCGGTAATGGTGAGTTGGACCGGGTCTCCGGAGTTGTGGTTATTCGCCAACGCCCCGACGAACGTCACGCCGTTGGTAGCCGCATCCACGTTTTGCACCGTCGCCTGCTCAGCGTTCCCCCCGTCACCGACAATGACTACCTGCCCGGAAACCATATCCTCTACCGAGTCCAGAAAGATCATGGTCTCGCCCCCGACGACCCCGAAGGCGGCAATGGTGCGCTCCAGGTGGACCTCACTTCCTGCAGCGAGAATAGCCGGTAAAGGGTTCGCTATTGTTATGGAATCCTCCGTGATACTGCCCGCGACCACCGTCGTACTAAGATTGAGGTGACCAACGCCACCAGGGTCTACGATGATATTGTCCCCATCTGCAAATCCCCTGGTATCGTCCATGGGAATCACGGTGTCATTCAAGGCAGCGCCTCCTGGGCCGAGGGTTTGCACCAGGCGCACGGTGTCGCCGACGGCGTGTTGGTTGTCGAACATCGTGGTGAAGGCGACCCGCGCGGTGGCCGGATCGTAGGCGGCGACCTCCACTTGCTCGTTGGGACCATTCGGATCTATAAAGAGATTTAGCCCGGCGACGAAACCGTCGGCGGCTGCATTCAGCGTGATCGTATTGGCAATCGGATAGCTGTCATTGTTCATCTGCACGACATCGACGAACGTGCCGGCGGGGTAGTCGTCGAAGGCCCTGTCTGCGAGTTCCAGGATGCGTAAGGCGCCGATGCGCCGGGCTTCCCGAGTCTCCGCGCCCGCTGCCTCAAAGACGACAATGTGATTCCTGTTGTCGAAATCGGCCAGATTGTCGATGAAGACAATCAGGTCTCCCGCGTTGGCATCCTGGTCCAGATTCGCCGTAGCTTCCGACGCGCCGCTGAGGTCGATGGTCGCCGCCGCCGTTCCTGCGGCGTAGGTCTGCGCCAGGCGCCCGCCCAACTCGAACTGAGCCTGTGTATTCGAAAGACGCCGGATCATCGCCCCGAGGAAGTGATATTCCCCCAGGGGGCCTCCAATTTCGAGCAACTCGCCGGGGTTGTCTCGCAGAAAATCCAGATCTGCCTGTGCGCCGTCGAGCACGACGTCGTCGTCTCCGGCTTCGGCGGCAAATTCGTCTCCGGGATCGGCCAGGGCCAGCGTAAAGTCCCGGTGGGTCGCGCGGGCGAACTGTTCCAGGGCGGCGCCGGCATCGTGGGCATGAGCCAGCGGGAAGTTCAGCGTCACGTGGGAATCGTCAGTCGGGTCGGCCTCGATCTGCCGGTATTCGGCGATGCTGCCGTCGCCGATGCGGACGAAGTTGCCCTGGCCTGCTCCGGCGGCGTCGAGCACGTAGAGCAGCGGGAGGTTGGCCCCGGTGCCGGTGCTTTCGCCTGCCGCGCGGAGCAGCACCGTCTCTGCGCCGCCGCCTTCGCCCCGGTCAAAAAGATCCCGGCGGGCATGCAGCGCGTTGTCGGTGTCGAGCGCGCGGACGATGTAGGCCCGCTGGCCGCCGTTCTGGAAAAAGCCCTCGACGGCATGCGGAAACAGCCGATGGTCGCCGAAACTGCCATCGAGATGGCCGCCGTAGTGGCGTTGGTAGGCGCCGTAACTGGTCACAAGCACCGGAACACCGACCGGGCCGCGCTCGGTCACGCCGACCATGCCTGCGGTGCTGGTGCTTACGCCCTCGATAGGTCGGGGCCCCGTGTCGATCTCCTCGACGTATACGCCGGGTGAGAGATATTCAGGCATAACAGACCTCGCGTAGCTAATGAATGAACCGAGTCAAAATTCGATGTCCAGGTGACTGACCTGGGCCGGATAGTTGGGGATGAAGGTGACGTCGTCTCCGGCAGTGAACGTGACGACGTCGTTGACGGGGTTGTTGACCACCTCCATCACTTCTTGCCTGCCGGGCCGCCCGACGATCAGCCGATGCCCGTCCAGAATGCCGTTGGCGTCATCGAGCGTGACGGCGTTGTCGCCCACAGCCGGCTCCACGGCGATCCTGCGCGCCGGCACGACGGGCGCCCCCGGCGCGTGATTATTGCCAAGGGGCGCCGTGAACGTGACCGCGCCGGCCCCGGCATTGACGCCGCCCGGAGCAACCTCCCTCACTTCTTGCGCGCCCGGCATCCCGACGATCAGCAGGTCTCCGGGATTAATCAAGGCGAGCGAATCCAGCGTGATGGTGCTGGCGCCCACAACCGGGTCGCTGACAAGCCTGCGGGCCAGCACGACGAGATCATCCGGCTCGTGATCGATGCCCAGGGGCTCGGTGAAGGTCACCTCATCAGCCAGCGCATTGACGCCGCCCGGAGCAACCTCCCTCACTTCTTGCGCACCCGGCATCCCGACGATCAGCAGGTCTCCGGGATTAATCAAGGCGAGCGAATCCAGCGTGATGGTGGTATCTAAATTGGGCGTAGGATCGCTGAGAAGCCGGCGGGTCGTCACAACGGGATCCCCCACGTCGTGATCGAAGGCCAGGGCCGCCGTGGCGCGCAGTTGCAACTGGGCCACGCGGCTCAGCGGAGGCAGCCGGTAGCGGCCTTCGGCATCGCTGGTGGTCCTGAAAAAGCCCAGCCAGTGCAATTCGTTGGGCAGCGGCGTGCCGTCCGGAGCGGCGCCGCCCACTACTTCCACGACGAGATTGGGGGCCTCTAGACCCGCCGTATCATCCAGAAACACGCACGTATCCCCGGCGATGGCGTCGTCATCGAAGGTCCGGGGCGGTCCCGGCGGCAGGAGTAGCACCGGGCGCACACGCGTCTCAGGCCGGTGGGTGTGCGCCAGCGGGTGGGTGAGCGTAACCGTTGACGCCACGCTCGCCCCCGGAGGCACCTCCGCGATCGTGACGTACTCTTGTCGCTCCGGATCTGTGTCGATCAGCAGGGTGGTGCCCAGGTGAAGATTGAGCGTGTTGGAGAGCCTCAGCTGGTCCTCGCCGGCATGAGTCCAATCCAGCAACGCTTTGTCGTCGCCCAGAACGTCCAGCACGGTCACAGGTTGGAGTTGGGCGATACCCTGTGTTCGGGCGAAGTACAGCGGCGGCGTTAACGACACCACAAAGGGCTGATCGGGCGGCCCCTCTTGCGCGGCAGGAACCAGATGCCGCCACAGGCCCGTCACCTCGACCAGCGCGGGCACCGGCTCGGCACCGCCGTTGTGACGCCGGAAGGTTTGGCCCTCGATCACCGTCGGCGGGCGATGCAGTCCGACGGTGCGGTCGTCCACGATGGAGGCGGGGTCGAAGGGCGTCAGCCGCGCTACGACGACCGGCGCCCCGCCGGCATGGCGCCTCGAAAGCTGCGGCGCCACCTCCAGCCGGGCCTCCGCCCCCACGACGAACTGAACCGTGACGGCCTCCTGCACAACGCCGGGCCGCCCCACATACAACGTATCGGTCGCGAAGATGCCGTCGACCGACTCCAGGAAAAGCATGGGCGCCCCGATGCCGGTGCCGACAGACGTGATGACGCGCTCGTGGATGACCTCGATGCCGGCAGCGTGACCATGTATCAAGGAATCGACGGTGGTGATAGCATTCGGAGCGATGCCCCCTTGCGCCACGGTCACCGTCTCCTGCCGGGCACTGCCGGGCTCCACGATGAGCACATCGCCCGCTAAAAAACCAACCGTTGAATTCATCGGAATCTGATGGGAATTCGCCGCGACGCCCCCCATTCCGACCTGATGAACCAGACGCGCGATCTCGCCAACCGCGTGCGGGTTGGCAAACGGCAAGGTGAAGAGGATTTGACGGTTGCCGGGATCGACACCGGCAATCACGCGATCCTCTTCGTTGGGGCCGCCCGGATTTAACGTGAAGTTGGTACCCGCTACGAAGCCATCGACCCGGTCCAGCATGAGCGCGTTGGCCCGAAGCGTGCGGACCGGAAAGGCGGGGTTCGCCTGAAAAGTATGATGGATTTCATGCGGGAGGTAGTCATCGACATGGAGCGTGAAGCTGACGGGATAAGCCTGCTCGGCCAGCCTGGGGAAAACATGCGCGGGCCGCGCCATCAACCCGGCGATACCGTCGGCGGTGACGCGGGGTGTAAAGCCGTGCGTCGGGGTTTCGATGCGAATGTTCTGGGGCGAAAGGCCGGTGAGTTCGTCCACTACGCGCGCCCGCACGAGCCCCCAGAGCCGCTCTACCGCCGGCACCGCGTCGTCCATCGCGAGGGTGTGGCGTCGTCTGTTGGCTTCGATAATGCGTAGCATAGCGCGTGGTTGTTTCGGCCTGCTCAGACCGGTTCGGAGGCGGTAATCACCCCGTATTCGGGCAGGGGTACCGCGACGGGCTCGACCCTTTCCGGCTCGTGTTGCGAACAGATGTAGACGATGCTTACCTCGTAAGAGACCGAGAGCTGATAGGACCGTTCGAGGGCATCCCAGACGCGGGTGATCTCTTCGAGGCTCATCGTTTCCAGGCGCACGTGGAGTTCCAGGTCGGTCCCGGCAAAATCGCCGGCTAAAACAGAGCCTCGCAGCACAGGGTTATCGTGAAACGCCTGCAACACCCTGCCCAGAATGGTCTGCTCCAGCAGGGGGCTCTCCGGGTCTATGCTCTGCGGGTTGACGATGGGCGTGGCCAGATAATGCAGCCGTACCGGCAGCGGCACGCGTTCAAATTCAGCGGTGCCCAGCCGCCGGCGGGGCGCATTGAGCCGCTGTTCGTCGCGCACGACGCGATAGAGCCACAGCGACAGCCCGTCCGACCCCTGCGGACCTTCCATCTCCTGCGGATTGTTCAGCGAGACGACCATCGTGCCGTCTCTGAAGAACTCGATGTCGGCCTCAAGCTGGGGACGCAGGTGCTCTGCCAGCGTCCGGCTGGTCGCGCTCAGGGCTGTGAACATTGCTACTTCTCGTTAAGGATCGCGAGGCGGTGTGGCTTGCCGCCCGCCCGTGACGTCCAGATAAGAGGCGATGAATTTGAGGATGTATTCCAGATCTTTGAGGTAGCTTCGCTCTCCGCTGAGCACATGGGTGATGTGTCCCCGCCAGGCAGCCTCGCCGCCCTCCGCCTCTTCAAGCCAGATCCTGATGACAAACGCATGCGTGTTGGTCTCCAGTGAATTCATGCTCCCCACGCTAAAAAGACCGAACGGGCGGTAAACTTCCTTCTCCCCCACGCAACCTCACTCCCATGAAAACGAGCGCGGCGTACGCGGCGGCACCTCCTGGGCGTCTGTTCGCGCATCTTTTTTAAAAGAAAACGGGGCCTGCACATTAGATGCACATGCCCCGAATCGCGCCGTAAGCGCCTCCGATCAGTTTTGAGCAAAGCGTTTCAACAAAAACATGAGTCATCCCAAATTTCAGAGCCCCGTAGGGGCGTCCTGTTTGTAGCAAGCAAACCTTCCCTAAAAATGAGCCCCGTAGGGGCGACCTGTTCAAAGCGGATGCAGCGGATTCTTTTGAACAGGCCGCTCCTACGGAGCTTTTCTAGAAAAAACGCGACGTGCTACAAACAGGACGCCCCTACGGGGCTAAAATACAGGATGACTCATGGCACGACCTTGCAAAACGAGAGCCGTTACCCTACGAGGCCGTCTTCGTCGGGTTCGCCGAGACGTTTTGCGGCCAGCGGGCCTTCCAGCGCGCATTTGGCCGCATTCGTGGCGCGTTCGAGCCGTCGTTGCATCGTCGAGAGGTCGTCTTGAAGCCGGCGCAAGCAGGTCAGCACGTCGCGGGCAGCCGCGGTCTCGCCCGGCGCCCCCGGTCTGGCCGGCCACTGGTTGAGCCGGTCATCCCGGATCAGTTCGTAGAGCATGCGGGTGCTTCGCGCCGGCCCCACATCGAGTTCTTCTTTGAGGGCGGCCACACAGCGCTCATACTGGCGGAGGGCGCCGGCGCGGTATCCTGTCAGATAATAGAGACGCATCATTTGTTGATGGGTGTGCTCCCGCGCCCGGTCGTATTGTAAAATGCGGCGTCCGTAGGCCAGGCCGGCTTCGAAATCGTGATGCGCCTCGCAGTAGCCCATCAGCTTATCAATCATGATGAGATAAATCTGATGCAGGCGTTCCCGTTCACAGAGGCACCAATCCTGATACCAGTTGGCCAGCAGGAAATCCTTGTGGAGTTTGACCGCGCTTTGAAGCAGCGTGGCGATGCCGTCGTCCAGGTTCGCGCCGGGGATATCTTTGGCGGCGGCATAGGCCTCTTCAAAGATGGCCACATCGAGCCAGAGTTCGGCGATGCTCCGGAGTTCGATCCAATCTGCCTCGGCGTGGAGCAAGGCGGTAGCGGCAAAGCCCGGCTGGCTTTTTAAGGCCGATTGGAGACGCCAGAGCGCATCGCGCAGATATTTTTTCGACTGGGATGTCGTGCAATGATCACCCCATAACATGCTGGCTAACATTTCGCGAGCCTGAGGCCGGTCTCGACGAAGGAGCAAATAGCACAACAGTTCTTGCACTTTTCTGGCTTCACAACCGGCAAAACTACTTCCCCCGTACTGAATGCAAAGCTTGCCAAAAAGCGAAATATGGAGCTGCTTCATGGGAGCCCTCACAGATCAAGTTTACCTATGTAATCGTGCAGCAGCATACCCATGCCGAAACAATCCCGGCCTTAACTATCTCTATGATTATTGTTAAGCGCTCAACTCATCAATAACAACAGGCAAGTTGATCAGCGCTATTAATTTTTTAACAACAAACAGCCTCAACATCCGGCGCCTCATCAGCAACCCCGGCAAAAACATACCATAAGGTAACGCGAAAAGACGGTTCTTTCTTATATATTATTCGACTTTTTACCCGGCTTCCGATCATCGACGCTCTTTCTTTAGCGATCTCCGCACTATCCCGGCACGCAAACACCCCTGATACCAAAGGCGAAATACCGCGGCACCGAGCCGGGCGTTGGTATAACATCGAAGGGCGAGTGCCACACAAGCAAACCGACTGTCCGAAGGAAAATGAGTCGGTTCTCTACTCGCCACTCGAAATTCGACATTCAAAAGCCCCCTTTCACCCTCTCTCCCTTTCGATCACTGCGAGTCTGACTTGATCTTGTTATAGTCTATCGTGATGGCGTTTTCTTCGCCGGCAGCGACTACGACCACCTGCTCCCACTTGCCCAGCGCAGGATGCTCGACCCGCACGCGGTGGTTGCCCGGCGGCAGTTGGGTCACGTACCAGATGGTCGATTCTTCTTTTTTCAGCGCCCCGTCGATATAAATATTACCCCAGGGTTTGACGAGAATCTTGAGCGTGCCGAGGCGTTGTTTGAGTTGGCCGTTGACGGTGTTACGCTGCCCGGCTACGACATCGACGATCGTGCTAAAATCCTCATAGCCCTCCCGCCGCAGCAGGACCGGCTGTGCGCCGGCCTCGATGCCGGTAAGCAGTACAGGCGTGACGCCTACCTCCTGACCAGCCACCAACACCGAAGCGCCCGACGGCTCCGAGTTGACCTGTAATTCGCCCGCCTGTATGGCGGGTTGTTCTTTTGCCTCAGCGGGCGGTTCCTCCGCATCAGCGGGCGGCTCGTCTGCGGGGGGTGTTTCGGCGGCATCGCCCGGCGGGGGCGTCGATTCCCGGGTGGCCTGCGCTGCGTCGGATGGCGAGACAGGCTCCGGCGAGGCGGAGGCCGGGGTGGCAGGCGGTTCTTCGCGGGCGGCTTCGTCCGGGGTTGCCGGAGTCTCCGGCGGGATCATTTCGGCGGCGTCCGCCACGAGACCTTCGCCGGCCTTTTGCAAGGTAAGTTGGATTAACGCCGAGGCGTCGCTGAGCGTAACGACGGTATCGAGTTGCGCATAGTCCGGCTTCAGGACGGAAATCAGGTAGCGGCCTTCGGCCAGCGCCACGTCTTGCAAGGGCGAAGCGCCCATGTAGGCGCCGTTGACAAAAATGGCGGCGCCGGCGGGATCGGTGGTGACGGAGACCGGCACGCCGGCGGCGGGCGCATCGGGTTCTCCGGCAGCCATGGTCAACGCATCGGGGCTCCTTCCCGGATCCGGGGCAGGCGCCTGTTGCTCTCCGGCAACAATCGGACCCGGCGCCGGCTCTTTGGACGACACGCGATCTGCGTTGATGTACAGGTAGGCTATCGCCACGAGCGTCAGCCCGCAAGCTATCCAGAAGCCGAACCGCTCTAAAATCACGATGAACCACACCCGCGCTCCGAACTCAGGCGGCGGAGGCATCGTCCAGTCCGGATCGCCCGGCTCTTCCGGTACCGGCTGGCCGGGCCCCTCGTGCTTCGGCGTTATTCGCGGTTTATCCAGCATAGCTCAATTAAACACGAAGCGGCGGATCGTGGTCAACAGGCGTTCCATTTCGGCTTCGGCCTTGGCCGGGTCGCGGATCACCCGACCGCTGACGCGTACGATAGTGCTCTCAGGAAGTTTATGAAAGACCAGTTGTTCGCTGAACGGTTGAAGGCCGGCTTCATTAAAGGGCAGCGGCGTGCCGCTGTATTGTATTACTCTGCGGATGGCAGGCTGCTCCGCATCCAGATAGAAAATGGGAATATCAAAGGCGTCGATTTCTTCGGGGCGGTAGATGAAAAAAAAGTGGGTGATATGCGATTGGAACCGGCGCTGGTCGGCTTCCAGGCGATAGCCGATGAAGAGATGCGAGGCGCTCGTGAAGTCGAGGCCGGCGCTCAACAGGATGTTTTCCAGGTCATAGTACGCCAGCGTATCGGCGTCTTCGGGCGTGCGTTTGAGGACGACCTGCTCGTTCTGGATGACATTAAAGAGGGTATCGAGCAACGCACGGGTGACGTACTCGTCTTTGACCGGCGTGATGAACTCGACGTTCTGCACCCAGCGGGATTGCGCCCACGCGTCGCCGGGCTGAAGGGTCGTCCCAGCGAGGAGTACACACAGCACTCCGGCGACCCAACAAACGGCCTTCCCCTGAAATAACCACGTCATACTAAGAAATAATAAACCCGAAGGTGCGACTCGTCTCGCTCAGCGCAACAGGAACGGCTGCACCGCCATGATTGATCCGCACCACCCCGTTGAGCCGGATAAGCAGGCGGTCGCCGGGTTGGGCTTCGCGCAGCACCCGCGTCAGGACGAGGCGGCGGCCTCCTTCGAGGGCGAAGGTGCCCATGGCCTGGCTGGCGGTGAGCCCTTTCCGCAAATACACCGTAGCGCTGGCAATACTGTACCGAGCGTCGCGCGGGTAGCGACGGCGAAACTCCGCGTCGGGGACGAGATCGAATTCGAGCAGGGCGCGTCGTTTGGGCAGGTTGTCTCCGTTGCGCACCTCCCGCTCAGCATTACGCACGCGCAACTCCGGACGCGGCGGCTCCATCACGGCAAAGCTTTTGCTGCCGAGAAAAACCTCCGTGCTGTCGTTTTCGACCAGAAAAACGTCGATGCGGGCGCCCTCGCCGCCGGGGCTCAGCGCCAGCGTACGCCCCACCGTGCCGGCGCCGCCGCTACGCAGGCGCAACGTGCGGTTTTCCAGGCCCGGCACGTCGATGCGAATGGTATTGAGGCAGCGGCGGTAGAGCGTCTGCGTGGCCTCGCTGGTGGCAATGATCTCCGGGCGCCGCACCACGAAGCTATCCGCCACCGGAATCTCGGAGAGCGCCCCGCCGAGTTGTTGGAGTTGAAAACGGCCTGTGTAGGGAATCGTCTTTTCGTCCTCGTCGTCGGCCAGCAGCAAGGCCGTGGGCATCTGGAAGAGCGAATCGCCCAGCGCCACCAGGGCACCCTCGCCGACGAGTTGCTGCCCCTGCCCGCCGCCGACGGCCAGGAACGCCCGCGCTTCGAACGACTGACCCAACACGACGGTCTGCTCGCCCACCACCACGGGCTTGAGGTCTTCGACGGCATAGACGTCTTCGCTCAGATCGAACGTGCTGAACGCATAGAGGAGAATCGGAAAATAGAGCGCCAGCATGATATTGTAACGCAGTTCCTTTAACTCCATGGCATCTTTTTGATTTTGCCCTCGGCCACGTCGCGGGTGGGCGGTTCGTTGAAGTGGCGAAAGCGGTGCGCCATGTCTTCGAGGTCGGCGCGCATGCGCTCGACGGTGTCGCCGGCCTGGCTCATCTCGGTGCCGAGCACCTGCATCCCCCGGCCCAGCCGTTCGGCATCGCCGGCGAGGTCGCCGCTGGCAACCCGGTCGAGTTCCTGACGCATCGTGTGGATCGAATGCCGCGCCCGTTCCAACTCGCCGCCGACTTGCTGGATTTCGGAACCGAGGTGGCCGATTTCTTGCGCCAGCGTCTCCATCATCTTGTTGACATCGTCGCTGACTTGCTGTTCGAGCAGGGCGCGAAAGGAGGCGCGCACTTCGGCCTCGGGGGTCTCTTGTTGAGGTTGCGGGAGGGGCGCCGGAGCCAGCGGCGCAACCAGATTATCGTATTTCTTCGCCGAGAACGATCCGACGAGCGAAAACACCCCCATGATGACGAAGGCTGCCGCCTCGCCCACAAACCCGATCACCATAAAGATTTCGAAGTGCGGCAGTTTAAGGATCTTGAAAAAGACACCCAGGATAGCCATCGCTCCGAAAATACCGATGAAGAACCCCAGGATGCCGTTGAGCCGCAAGATCCGGGTTGACTGATGAGCCGCCGTCATGGTGTTTTGATGCGTTAGGTGAGTGCTTTGGAGGTTGTCAGTTCTGAGGATTTGGTTGTGCTTTCGGGGTCGTGCTCTTTTGATCCCGGCGTGGTGGCATGATCCCGGTTGTTTGTCCTTTTGGCTTGATCCCCCGGATCGGGGTCCGGGGCAGGCTCCGGACCAAAAGATCAAGACTTTACCCGCTGGGCCGTGTAGAGACGTTACATGTAACGTCTCTACGGCACGCGCTCAACGTTGAAACGCGCTTCGCTGCGCTACGCTCAGACAGCAAATTTTCTTTATCGCGTGCCTGCGCTCCGTTCCGGGCAGCCCACCGGCTAAGGTCGGCTTTTTTTCTTTTTCCCTTTCTCCCTCTCCCCCTTTCCCCAAAATCCCCACTGGCCACCTCCCATTGGCCATTCCCCAGTTCAGGGCGTGTCTGCCTCGGTGACGTCCTTGACGCATCGGAAGCCCACGTACGGAGACGCCTCGTCCGCCGCCTGCGCATCCCGAACTCCCACTCCGATGTAAAACGCATCCGACGCCCACGAACCACCCCGGATCACGCGCCGAGGCTCAGACTCGTCGATGAACAACGGGTTGAAGTCCGAGAGCGCCGTG
>JANQES010000134.1 GCA_028278205.1 Rhodothermales bacterium | reverse complement strand
GGACAAAAGGGCTAGCCATCGATTTTGCGGATAGGTTGGCCTTACATTACAGGTGCAGTTTAACAAATCCTGACCGGAAAGTCCGACAGGCTGCTAGATTTGTTGAACCAGCAGTTGAGCGGCCCGGCCGTTCAGCAGATGAGCAGCCAGATTGGCGCCGACCCCGAGAGCACACAGAAAGCACTTTCGGCAGCGCTGCCGATGCTCGTCGGCAGGCTGGCGCGCAACGCTCAGTCTCCGGAGGGCGCTCAGTCGCTGGCTAATGCCCTCGACAGAGATCACGACGGCAGCCTGCTAGACGGCCTCGCGGGCTTGCTCGGCGGCGGCAGCAGCAGTGGCGGCGGCCTCAGCGATTTGCTCGGCGGTGGGGGCCTCGACGCGTTGCTTGGCGGCGGTGGTAGCAGTGGCGGCGGCGGGGGCCTCGGCGACTTGCTCGGCGGGCTCCTGGGCGGCGGCGCACCGGCCAGCAAAACCACCGACGGCGACGGTATCCTCAGCCACATCCTCGGCAACAAGCGTGGCGCCGTCGAGCAAGGCGTAGCCCGCTCCAGCGGCCTCGACGCCGGCGCGGTCTCCAAGCTCCTGCCGATGTTGGCGCCGCTCGTGATGGGCGCGCTCGGACGTGCCAAACAGCAACAAAACCTCGACGCCGGCGGCCTCGCTTCGATGCTCAACCAGGAACGCACCCGCGTCGAACGCCAGACCCCCGGCATGAAAGAAGGCGGCCTGCTCAGCATGCTCGACATGGACGACGACGGCGACATCTCCGACGACGTTGCCAACATCGGCGGGATGCTGGGCCAGTTCTTCGGCAAATAAAAACCGGCATCGGTATTGAAAGCGAACGGTCAAGTTGTGTTTTAGTGTTCGAGTGTTTTAGTGTTTAAGTTCTTTTGAATCAAACAACTAAAACACCATAACACTCAAACACTACTCCCGCACGTGCCCGTCGCCGATGCCGATCCATTTGTAGGTGGTCAACTCTTCCAGCCCCATCGGGCCGCGGGCGTGGAGCTTTTGGGTGCTCACGGCCACCTCGGCGCCCAGGCCGAATTGCCCGCCGTCGGTGAACCGCGTGCTGGCATTGACGTAGACCGCCGCCGAGTTTACCGAATCCACGAAACGCTCAGCGTGGGCGTTGTTGCGGGTGAGGATGCTGTCGGAGTGTTCGGTGCTGTGTTGTTGGATGTGATCGATGGCTTCGTCGAGCCCATCGACGAGCCTGACGCCCAGGATGAGCGCCAGCCATTCCTGGTCGAAGTCGTCCGGTCCGGCGGGCGTCGTCAGGGTGTCGAAGCCGTGGGCGTGGAGCAGGGCGAGGGCGTCGTCGGTGGCGCGTAGCTCCACGCCGTGCTGTGCCAGGCGGGTAGCCACCTGCGGCAAGAATGCCTCGGCCACGGCGCGATGCACCAGCAGCGTATCGAGGGCGTTGCAGACGCTGGGCCGTTGCACCTTGGCGTTTTCGACGATGTCCACGGCGCGGTCGAGGTCGGCGCTTTCATCGACGAAGACGTGGCAGATGCCGATGCCGCCGGTGATGACGGGGATGGTGCTTTGTTCTTTGCACAGCCGGTGCAGCCCCGCCCCGCCGCGCGGCACGATCATGTCTACGTAGGCGTCGAGCCGCAGCAGGTGCGTCACAAGCGCCCGGTCCGGGTTGTCGATGTACTGGACGGCGGCCTGGGGCAGCCCCGCCTGTGCCAGCGCGGTCTGAATGACGCCGACCAGGGCGAGGTTGCTGCGCAAGGTCTCGCTGCCGCCGCGCAAGATGACGGCGTTGCCGGTTTTCAGGCAGAGCGTAGCAATGTCGATGGTAACGTTGGGTCGGGCTTCGTAAATCACTCCGAGCACCCCGATGGGCGTGCGCCGCCGGCTCAGGCGTATGCCGTTCTCCAGAACACGGCTGTCGATGACGGTCCCGACGGGATCAGGCAGGTCGGCGACGCGGCGGGTGTCGGCAGCCAGGGCCGCGATGCGCGCCGGGGTCAGGCGCAGCCGGTCGAGCAGCGCCGGGCTGAGGCCTTTGGCTTCGGCGCCGGCCAGGTCGAGGGCGTTCTGGGCAAGCACCGCCTCGGCCTGCGCTTCCAGGGCGTCGGCAATAGCGTGCAACGCGGCATTTTTCTCTTCGGTCGAAAGCACGCCCAGACGCCGGCTCGCGGCTTTGGCGTCCTTTCCCATTGCGGTCAGATCGGTCGTTGCTGTTTCCATCATCTTTTTTATTTTTCAGATGATGCGTGAAACGTTTCACGCTAAAATCAGATCGTTACGATGCACGGCGACGGGGCCGTAGGCATAGCCGAGACGTTCGGCAATTTCCCTGGACTGACAGCCCCGGATGCGGTTCATCTCGTCGCTGTCATACCGGGCGATGCCGCGGGCGAGTTCTTCGCGCCGGGCGTCCAGGATCGACACCGTGTCGCCGCGTCCGAAGGCGCCTTCGACGGTCTGAATGCCGGCGGGCAGCAGGCTGCTTCCCTTCTCGCGCAAGGCACGCGCCGCTCCGTCATCGATCACCAGATGCCCGTTGGGCGTCGGCCCGGCGAAGATCCAACGTTTGCGATTTTCCAGGGGCGACTCCAGCGCCGGAAAACGCGTGCCGACGGCCTCGCCGGCAGCCAGGCGGCTGACGACATCGGGCGCGTGGCCCGAGGCGATCATGACGTCGGCCCCGGCGCGGCGGGCTACGTCGGCGGCTTGCAGCTTGGTGGCCATGCCGCCCACGCCCAGCCCGCTGACACTGCCGCCGGCCAGCTTACGCAACGTGTCGTCGATAGCGCGGACTTCCGGGATAAGCTGGGCGTCGGGATCCGTACGTGGGTCGGCGGTGAACAGGCCGGGCTGGTCCGTCAGGAGCATCAGCAAGTCCGCTTCGGCCAGCAACACGGCCAGCGCCGAGAGGTTGTCGTTGTCGCCCACCTTAATCTCGGCAGTGGCCACGGCGTCGTTTTCGTTGATGACCGGCACGATGCGGTGATCGAGCAGGGCTTGCAGCATGTCGCGGGCGTTGAGGAACCGCCGCCGGTCTTCGACGTCGGCGCGCGTGAGCAACATCTGCCCGACGTGGATGCCGTAGATGTCAAAAAAAAGGCTTTCCCAGATCAGCATCAGGCGGCTCTGCCCGACGGCGGCGAGCATCTGTTTATCGGCCAGCGTAGCCGGCGCTTCGGTCCAGCCCAGCCGTTCGCGGCCTGCCGAAATCGCGCCGGAGGTGCAGATAATCACGTCGCGGCCTGCCTTGTGCAGCGCGGCACACTGGCGCACGAGTTCCACCATGTGTGCCCGGTCCAGATTCGGCGTGCCCCCGGTCAACACGCTCGTGCCCAGCTTGACGACGATCCGCTGATACATGCCTGCTTGCGAAAGTCCGACGATGCAGAATCAATTCAACTCTCGCAGGCGATGTGGTTTGTTCCAGAGATTAAAGAGGGGAAGGTCCCTTCTTGCCGGAAAATCGACATCATTGCGTAGAATTACCCATTAGTTCGAAGAGTTGATCGCTATCAGCTAGAGTCGGTCGATTATCGATGCACACGTAAATCTCAGAAGAGGTCCACGTCTCCTTGTAGAATCTCTGAGCCTGCCTGTTCGATAATCCCCGGAGATCAACGTGACAAGGATCACCTGAGGTGCTCACGGATCGTTGAAAAGAAGCTCCGAATTGCTGTTTCAGGTGTTTTTGATCGAGTACCCAATAGGCGACCGGTTCCCCGGAGGCCTTCTCATAATATTCGCTTATGTATGCGCAAAGACCAGATTCTCCAACGCGTTCTCTTACGCAGTCGATGTCAATAAGAGAGATGCTGTCCCCGTAGTTCCTGAAACACGTACTTTGGAATCTCTTTCTGTTCTTATCGTAATGCCGGGGATGGAGGATCCGCGCCAATTCCATGTGTCAACTCCGGCAAGGTCCAAGGTGGCTTTCAAGACATCCTGAAACGAGGAATGTTACGCTGTCATCTCCTTAATGATCAACGCCAACTGATCCTTTAGCTGCGAGACCAGATCTTCGTTGGATTGAAAACTCTTGTAGATTTGCTCGGCGCCTTCGATTTCTTTTTTCAGTTTTTTGATTTTGAGGATCTCCTCATCGATCTCATCAACATCCACTTTTGTTGACTTGAAGAGCACGTACAGGTACCGAGGCTTTTTACCTTCTTTGAAACGCTGATACGCTACGTCGAATTCTTCCTTTGTGAAATCGCCGACTTTATTCCAAAATGTGAAGATCACCACGTCGTATTCCAACAACACCTCGTTGATATAATCTTGGATCCGGTCTCCCTGGAAGCTCTGTTTCAAATCCTCCCAGATTACCAGATTGAGGAAAATATTCCGGTCACAGAGTCTGCGATTTTCTTTGGCGATCAATAATTCAACCCGTTCTCTTTCCTCCTTCATCCCACTGGAAGAGGCTAAGAAAAGCTTGATGCGTCGTTCCTCCGACGCTTTAGGTCCAATCTCGCTTAATGCCTCTTCGCTTTTTGTTTCTTTATCTTTTTCTATGCTGGCAAGGTCCAAGATGGCATTCACAACGTCCTGAAACGAAGCATTCTCGACGTGAGCAACTTCGTTGAAGTCGAGTCCAATGCCATCTTCCAGGCTTATATCGAGTGAATTGTCTGTATGGACAGTCGTCTCCAGACTTAAGGATCCAAGGTAAAATACCACAGCAATCGAACCGTCAGCGCCAACAAAAGCATCAGCCTTTAAGCCAAGTGTTTGGCCGCCGTCAAGAATGCGTAAAGCCTTGCGTATCACCTTCTCTGCAGCAGGCACACCGACACCGTGTTCCCAGCCATCTGGTAAATCCGCAAAGCCCATGATCTTCTCACGCACAGCATTTTTGGGCTGATCGTGGTCAGAGAAGGCGATGAGGTCAACGTTGCTCATTTGCTTTCCTCTCTTATTTTTGAGCGTACACCATCAAGTCGTCTGTTGTATGAAACTCTTGCGCCAGTGCTTCCTCATACTTGAGCAGAGAGGTAACAAGTTTTCACGAGGGTCTTTGCCAGTATGTTGAACAGTTACAATGTACAACGTCACAAAAAAAAAGTTTGATCATTGACCCGCGAACCAGTAAAAAGCGATTTTAGCGTACCCGGTTCACCTCCCATAGATACTCGAACTGCACGTTGGCGAGGGCTTTGATCTGGGCGGCGGTGCGGCCTGACAGCGCCGTTTTCAGCGCCGCGTAGCCGGGGCGCGACGGCGGCATGTGTTGGACGAGGAGGTCGCCTGCCGGAAGGCCGGGCTGGTCGAAGTCGGGGCCGTACCAGTCGAGCAGGGAAGAGACGACGAGGCGATTGCCGTCGATGCGGAAATGGGCCGGGCTGCCGGCGAAGTCGCGCAGGGCGGCGTCGAGTTCGGCGTCGAGGGTGGCGGTGGTGAAGGCCCGGCGGCGCAGGCGCGGGCACGAGACCGCCGCACAGTTGAGCCCCACGTGCAGGCGCAAGTCCAGCCGGTCTACTTGAAACGCTTGCAGGTCCGCCCGCCCAGCCTGGCGGCGGAGGATCACGTTTTCGATCTGGTTGAGCGTGATGCCGGTGCTGGCAGTAAGGAAGGGTTTATCGAAAAACGCATCGGCGAAGCCATCGTCTATAATATTGTTCACTTTTGGCGTCTCGATGATGTTTTGCAGCATCTGGACGTTGTACGCATTCATCCAGAAAGCCAGCTTCTGTGCATCGGTGTCGAGCGTCGTCGCATCGAAATCTTCGACGGCTTTGAGCACGCGGCGGAAGTCCTCATTCAAGGCGCCGCGCAAGAGATCATAGCGGACGCGGCCTTCGTCTGTGACCACTTTTTGCAGGATTGCCGTCAGCGCCGCCTCGTAGTTTGAGGCCGGCTCGACGTTGCCCGCGCGGCTTTCCGGCCCGATGGCAGCCGGGGCGGCCTGGGTCTCGCAGGCAGTAAAAAGCAGGCAGACAAACAGGAGCGGAATCATGACAGATGGCCGGGTTTTGTAGGGTTTCATCAGGACTGTTGCGGCTTGAAAGAATCAAGGATTGTTCCGAAAACAGAGATCAGGATTGCGGAAGAACGAGGTGCATTGCACGCAGTTGGGCTGGGTGCTGGCCAGGAAATTGCGCAGCGCGTTCCAGGACAGCTTTTTACGGCTGACGCCGCCGATAAAACCGACGCCGTTTTCCACGTTCGTCACGGCGTCGGCCAGGGCCAGCGTCTCATCGTCGATATTCAAAAAATCGGGCCAATCCGGGCCGCCGGCAGCGATGAGCACCTGCACGTCGTCTACGATGGGGCACCCACGGGCGCGGCCAAAGAATTCGTTGTAGGGTCTGAATTGCAGGCCGAGACTGTTGCTCAGCACGGCGACGCGGTCGAGGTAAGAGACCGTGAGCGTCTGGGCGTTTTCGGGGGCTTCGCCCGGCAGGCGAAACGTAAAGACGAGGCGCAAGTCGGCCAGCCGCTCTACGCCGTTAATCCGGATGGCGGCGGTAAAAGAGGGGACAGGCGTGTCGCGCTGTTCGGGCAAGAGCAGTTCGGGGTCGGGATAGGCCGGCGGCAGCGTGATCGTCGCTGCGCTCGTGGCGCCGTCTGAGCGCGCCATCGTCAGGCGATACACCGCCTCGTGCTCAATGGGTTCGGGCGACCAGAAGTTGTACGCGATGCGCTCTTCGTCGTCATCCAGAAACGTGAAGAGCGAATCGCGAAAAGTGGTTGCGCGGCCCGTATTCAGGTCTTCGAGCATGACGGCGGCGTCGATGGGGCGGCCAGGCGTCAGGGCGATGGAATCGCGCACGGGGGTGATACGGATGAACTGCGAATCGGCAGCGGCGTCGAGAAAGCCGAAAACCGAAAAATGGAGGTCGCTTTCCTGAATCGGGTCGAAGTCGGTGTCGCAGCCGCCGAGCAGCAAGGCTGCCATCAAGAGGGCCGCAAACGACCCTGCGACTACGCTCCGCATGTTACGTTCAGAAGGGATCATTCCTGAAAAAAAGGTGCTTTAAATCGACACGAGGCAAGAAGGGATAGACGGCTGGCATGACACTGAGGTATCCTCGCAACGGCGCAACTTAGGATTGGTTTCTTCAAAACGACAGCGTTGTAATAAATGAGGAACGCACTTAGGTAGCACTAGCCCGTACCCATTCAAGCCGCAAGCCGTTCCACGGGCACGATATGACGTAGCATCGTGAAGAACAAAGGCTGCTCATCCTTCCGGTGAGACTGTCTGAAGGCGTATTCATTCACATAGCCTTGCAGGTGCCGATCCGACACGCCCCGATGTACGCCTTTGATCGCGTTCTTCGGATACGACCAAAAGCCCTCTATCTCGTTCGTGTGAACCTCGGTGCCGTCGCGGCGATACTTGACGTACTGCCCTTGGGAGTGATTGACCGTATCGTGGCGATACGTCCAACTCAGGTTGGGGTCCATCTTCTCCAAAGAGGCATAGACCTTGTACTCATCGGTAAAGACCTCGCTGCCCTTCTCTACGTGCTCTTCAATGATAGGATAGAGCGTTTCGCGCTTCGTGTTCGGGACGACTTTGGCGACGACAGCGCCGCCTCTTTGAACGGCTCCAAAGCACGGACGCTTATCAGCACCACGACCGCGTTTGCGCTTGCGTCCAAAGTAGCGGCGTGAGTTCCCAAGGTACGTCTCGTCTAGTTCACACTGCCCGCTCAGGGTGTGATCTTCTTCAAGGCAAGAGCGAACGGCGTTGCACATCCGAAGCGCGGTCTTGTAGGTGATGCCCAACTCGCGTTCAATCTGTTTCGCGGTGATGCCCGTTCGCGTCTTGGCAAACTGAAAGATGATCCAGAACCAGTTGGGTAATGCTACCTTCGATCCGAAGAAGATGGTGCCCTTCGTTGGTCGGACGAGCGTTCCGCAATACTGACAGGAGTACGCTTTCTTCTCAGGGCGGAGATGATGCTTCGTTACACGGTCGCATTTGCGGCAGTGAATGCCATCAGGCCAACGAAGTTTGCGCAGGTATTCAAGACATTGTGCCGGTGTGTAGAAGTCCCGTAAGAAGTCGTGCAGGGTGAACGTTATTGCTTCCATCGGTAGCACCGTTTATGTCCTTGACTAACAGTAGGATAAGGACAGGGTGTGACACCGATATGTCATATATTACTACGTTTTCTGTAGCTATTTTTCGTCTTCTTTTTCACTTGATATTTGCCCCATCATTCCATGAAAAACGTCTGCGTCCACCTCATCAATCTCCCCTCGTTCTATCTTGTCGCGGATTGTTCTTTGGAGTCCTGGCAATAAACCAGAATCAGGATACGGAAGCGGGTCCGATGAGGCTCCTTTTTTCGATGACGAGGGCTCCATTTTCCCTTGTGATTGAAAGTTTGTACATTTGCTACAAATGTGTTACATGCGTCGGGCACTTTTGGTTTCGACGCTGAATCTTTAGCCGATACTATCCTTATAACTAATGTAACGCATATGTGCAACGGATACCACGGTACGTGATGGCTTCGTCGGGAATAAAGCATCAGAATGTCATCTTTAACATGGATGGCACGGTTACGCCTGCGCAGTTTTTACGTGGGGTGAAGGACTTTTTTGGCATCCTTCGATCAGTCTCAAAGAGCGTTACGGGCGAAACGGGTGGCATCCGGTGGGCGATCTCAGTAAAAGAGGGGAGTAACTTGATCGTCGCTGATGGTATGCCTGTAGGTAAAACGACATCGGAGGATGTGATGCGAACGATTGAATCTATAAACGGGGGCATGAATGAGTTAGCAAAGGGGACTTCCGAGCAACCACGGTATTTCACGGATGAAACCCTGAAGTTTGCAAAGGATCTTGCCACCCTTGCCGAGAGTGCCAAGGCGAAAGGGCTTGACAAAGTCGAGTTTCGCGTTGAAGGAAGTGGTATCCCTATTAGCGCCGAAGCCGCCGCTAGCGTAAATCGGATTCGAGGAAAAGAACATGTCGCAATCGGTTCCATAGAAGGCAACCTCCAAACCGTTTCTGATCGTGACGGATTCAGGGTTGTTGTGTACGACAGTTTGAAAGACAAAAGCGTCAACTGCTTCTTTAGTGATGAGGAGATATTGATGCAAGCACTACAGGCATTTCGCAAGAGAGTGACAGTTTTTGGAACCGTTCGCTACCGAAAGGACGGCACTCCTATCAGTGTTCGTGTCAGTCGAATTCGTGTCTTCAAAGCACAGGACGAATTGCCGCCAATTGACCAGATTAGAGGCATATTCAAGCGTGCTCAATGAGCAGACAAGACAGATATTGGGACTCCTCTACATTTATAGCCTTCTTTAGAGAAGAGGAGGGACGCGTTGACTTGTGTCAGGCTGTTATAGATGCTGCCATTGCTGGCAACGTGCGCATCATAACCTCCACACTGGCATTTTCGGAGGTCGTCCACATACGACACAGGGAGCGATTGACGGAGGACATGGAAGAAGAACTTCGAGACTTTTTCGAGTATGATTTCATTGTGCCGGTAGTGCTTGACAGAAGCGTTTCCGAATACGCCAGAGAACTAATGTGGCGACACAGGCACTTGCGAGCGTACGATGCCAATCACCTATCTTCAGCCTATCATGCCGGGGTCAATATCATTGACTCCTTTGATGATGATTTCCTTAGATTGGATGGGCAATTTCGCGGCATGGATGGTTCTGTCATCCATATTGGGCATCCAGCCGGGCAAATTTCGCTGGATTTTTGAGCAAAGTACGGTCTCCTGCTACATAAGTGCGATGAGGAATTTACAGCGGAAGACTTCTCGCAACAGCAACGGTTTTTTAGCTTAGCGCGTGTTCAAAACGCGGTTATTTCCATACCTCGCTGCAAAGATGGCGTAGCTACGTGATGGTACGGCTCCGTTAAAATGCTTAACGTGCCATGGTTGAGAGAATTGGTCATGAACCCTACTTTGCCAAACCATGCGTACCTTACAACGACCTCGACCGGTCAGAGCTTACGCAATGCCGCCGTTGAAACAAGAATTCACGCTGATCCTGCATGCGGCTACGGCAGGCGATGAAGCTGCTAAAAAGCAACTCTGGACGATGATGTACGATGAGTTGCGCCGCATCGCACACGCGCAACTGATCAGCGAACGCAGCGATCATACCCTCTCGACGACGGCGCTCGTCCACGAAGCCTATCTCCGCCTGGTCGATCAAGACAAAATCCACGTCCGAGACCGGGTGCATTTCCAGTCGGTGGCGGCGCGGGCGATGCGGCAGATCCTGGTCGATTACGCCCGGCGCCATAAAGCCCAAAAACGCGGCGGCGGCCAGGCCGACCTCGCCTTCGACGAACGCCTCTACCGCGCCGACGAACGCGCCGACGAACTGCTGGCCCTCGACGAAGCTCTCCTCCGGCTCGAACGCCTCAACGAACGGCTCAGCAAGGTCGTCGTATGCCGGTATTTCGGCGGTTTGACCATGGACGAGACCGCCGACATCATGGGCCTGTCTGTGCGTACCGTCGAGCGCGATTGGGTCAAGGCGCGCGGGTGGCTCTTCCGGCAGATGCATGGGTCATCGGGCGGGGAGAGTTAATCGGCGTTTTCATTGTTACATCATCATGTCGGTTTTTGAATATTTTTTTCGCCTATTTATGTAAGCTTAGAAGGAAGAAGGGTATTCGCTTGTGTTGAATGATTGCGTGGGGCTTTTTCCAGGTCGTATTGAATGTAAAAAACGACCTGATCACCTCATTGGCCTGGATCGGTACCATGACGCCCGAACGCTGGCAGCAAATCGAAAACATCCTCGATGAAGTAATGCCTCTGGCTACCGAGGAGCGTGCCGCCCGGATAAGTCGCCTCTGCCGCGGCGATGCGGCCTTGCGCAGCGAGGTCGAAGAGATGATGGGTTTTTGTGATCAGGTGCAGGCCGAGTCGTTTCTCGAAGCGCCGCCGCATCTGGCCGCCCAGGATCTGCTCGGATCCGTCCTGGCCGAGCCGCGCGTCGAAGACCTCAGCGTGGGCACCTCAATCGGCCCTTACACCATCGTCGAGCATTTAGGCCATGGCGGGATGGGCGAGGTCTATCTGGCCGAACGCGCCGACCCGCACATGCGCGTGGCGCTCAAGGTGGTCAAACGGGGGATGGACACCAACGAGATCCTCCAACGGTTTCGCTACGAACGCGAGATCCTGGCGCGGCTCAATCATCCCAACATCGCGCAGTTGTACGGCGGCGGCGTCACCGAAGACGGGCGTCCGTACTTTGCCATGGAGTACGTCGAGGGCAAGACGCTCGAAGCCTACTGCGACGACAACCACCTCTCGATAGCCGAGCGGCTGGCCTTGTTTAAAACCGTCTGCGAGGCCGTCCGGTATGCCCATCGCAACCTCGTCGTACACCGAGACCTCAAGCCCGGCAACATCCTCGTCAGCGAAGGCGAGGCCGGGCAGCCGCTGGTGAAACTGCTCGACTTCGGCATCGCCAAGCTGCTCGAAGAAGATGCCTCGCTCCACACCGTTCCGATGACGCAGGCCGGCGCGCTGCGGCTGACGCCGGGCTATGCCGCCCCCGAACAGGTGCGCGGCCAGCACACCACCCCGGCCACCGACGTCTACGCCCTCGGCGTGATCCTCTACCGGCTGCTCACCGGGCGCCGTCCGTATTATTTCGAAGATCGTTCCGTCACCAGCATCGAATCGGTGATTTGCCTGCGCATGCCGGACCGGCCCAGCACCGTCGTGGTGCGCCCGCTGCGCAGCAGCGGCGACGGCGCCGCCGAAACCACGCCGGAGGACGTCAGCCGGCATCGGGCCGTCTCGCCCAAGATGCTCCGCCGCCAACTCGCGGGCGACCTCGACGCCATCACCATGATGGCGCTGCGCAAAGAATCCGAACGCCGCTACGCCTCGGCTGCCGAATTTCTCGACGACATCGAACGCTATCTGGACAACCGCCCCGTGGTGGCCCAGCACGACTCGGTAGCCTACCGAACGGCCAAGTTTGTCCAGCGTCATACGGCCGGTGTAGGCATCACCGCAGCGATGGTGCTGCTCATCACGGCGTTGGTGACGTTCTATACGGTGCAACTTGCTCACCAACGCAATCTCGCCGAACAGGAAGCCACCCGGGCTATTGCCACCCGTGACTTTATGGTGGGGACATTCGCCCTGGCTGATCCCGAAGCCGTGCCGGACCCGCGCGCCGTGCTCGACGACACGTTCACCAAGCGAGAACTCATCGAAGCGAACCTGGCCCGGATAGACGAACTCAGCGATCCACTCGACAAGGCTGTCGTCTGGGAAGGTATGGCCAATGCCTACACCTCCTATGGTGCTTTTGACATCGCCGATTCCCTCTTCAGCCGTTCCCTCGCTGCTAAAACGGATGTGTTAGGGCCAGAACATTCCGAGGTGGCCATCAGCCTACAGGGGCGCGCTGTTGCGCTGTTAAACCTCTCGAAACGTCCCCTGGCTGACTCCTTGTCTCGCCGGGCGCTGGAGATCCGGCGCAAGACGCTCGGAGAGGTACACCAACTCGTCCATGAGAATTTGAATTTCATCGCCTACATCCAGTTGTGGAATCGCCAATGGAGCAAGGCCGAGACGTGGTATCGAGATGCGTTGGACGTGTCCGTTCAGCTAGAGACGACCGACGCCGATACGACGACGTTGCGTGTGAACACCGCAGAGAGCTTGAATGGACTGGCCCGCGCGCTGCGTGAACAGGGGGCGCTCGACGAAGCCGAACGGCTGTTCCGCCGCGCCTTAGCGATCCGGCGCACCTGGCTGGGCGAAGAAGAGCATCCGAAGGTAGCCAACACGCTGCACGATCTGGCCAACTGTTTGAGAGAGAGAGGGGTATTCGAAGAGGCGGAAACCTATCATCACGAGGCGCTGGCAATCTACAAGAAAAATTATGGCCATGAACATCCGACTATCGCGACGAGCAACTATTCGCTGGCGATACTTTATCAGGAACGCGGAGATGTCGAACGGGCCAAAACGCACTATCGCGAGGCCATCGACATTTATGAAAAGACGGGCTATCACTCCTGGCGGCCCTATCCCCTGATTCGATTGGGCATGCTGCTCATCGGGCAGAACGAGATCGACGAAGCCGGTGCGGTGATTGAGGAAGGGTTATCGGCTGGCAAGGCGTCCCGGTTGCCCGAGACAAACATGACGATGGTTTTGGGCAACATCTTGCGCGGCGCCATTCTGACGCAGCGCGGGCGTTTTGAAGAAGCGGAGCAGGTCTTGAAGGCGGCCTACCAGATCGTGGAGACGACACCGGAGCCGCCACAAGACGTGCAGCGCGAAGCATTGCAACGACTCGTGGCCTTATATGAGGCATGGCAAAAACCGGACAAGGCCGAGTCTTATCGAACCTTGCTGACACGGTTAGCTCCTTCGGCGTAGCCGGTATGGAAAAACGCAGGCTATCGTCTGCGGCTACGTCCGTTATGGCAAGCGATGTAGTCACAGGCTCCAGCCTGCGTTTTTCCATAGTAGTGAGCCGGACTCCGGATCATAGCCCAATGGACACGCCGATGAACAGGTTCGACGTATCGACGGTGCTGATGTTGTGCATCGTAATGCGCGTGTTGTCGGGGCCTTTATATTTCAGCGTGTTAGGCAAATATATTATCGTTCTGTATTGAACGAGGAAATCTATATTCTTCAGCGAGCCTTTACCGTGGGCTGTGATGCCGATGCCATAGGTAAATACCGGCATCCAATCGTTTCGCAGCACAAAATTCCCTCCTGTTTGCTTTCTTTCGAAGATGCGGGCTGCCCCACCTCCTGCAATTAACTCGAGCAAGAACCGAGGCTCTATCTGGAGAGGTAGAACGAAGTCGAGCGTTGACGCTACGGTCAGATGATCGACCTCTGGCACGGCCTCTTGAGCGACTTCTTCAACGAGGCCGGCCTTTGCGCTCTGTACCGGGGTGGCCTGTTGAATAGGATCATCCGGCGGCGGCCACATGTCGGTTTGTTGCATCGTCACGCCTATTTCACCGCTTAACGCCGTACCACTTCCACCATTCGCAACGGACAGCGGCCCGCTGGATCCCCAGAAGGCGCTCTGCCCGAAGGAAGAAAATTCTCTCCCGCTCCGGATGCGCGGCCTGCGGTATAGCTGGAGCTTGGTCATGAGGATCCAGCAACGCGCTTCGGGATGTTCCGAGTCGAAACAAATCCCACCGAGCACGCTGAGGCGCAGGTCTCTTTGCAGCAGCGGAGGGTAGAGGGTGTCTGGCACCACTACCGCATCTGTTTGTGCTGCTGCCGGTGTTGCGGTCCCAAGCAAGCAGAGCAAGAGGCCCAGCAAAAAGACATGGGGGAAATTGAGCCATTTCATCGTCAACATGATTCCGATCCTCCTTTGTTAGACAAGTTTATCAGGACATCGCTTCTTCACAAATCCTCCGAAGCGCGGCAGCATACTTATATGGCTGAAAATCGTCGTCAGGGCGCTTCGTAAGAACAAATATACTTTAGTATGCTCTTAGGTATGCGAAAAAAGCCCTTCAAACCCGACAATGGCTTTCAAAAAAATTTAGATGGCGGATATTGGATGGGAGAGGGGAAGGGCTCATTCAATCCGCAATCAGCCATCCGGCAATCGGCTATCCGATCAACAGGTTGTGTGCGACGTAAAAACGTTCTATCATGGAGTCCGCCCGTGTAATGATCAATCCTGGGAAACTGCCATGTCCGTCCGGTCTTTGTTTTTCGTGATCGTTTTGTTGTTGCCTGGGGCCGTTTACGCTCAGGCGCCAACCGCCAACCCATCGGCTGCCGATCAGCCGGAGATGGGGTCCATCGTGCCGGCAACGCCTGCCGACGCGCGCCTGAAAGGGTTCGAACAAAAGAAACGCCTCGAAGCGCAATCGCTCGTCACCAACGTGCCGCTGGTCAACATCGGCCCGACGGTGATGAGCGGGCGCATCGTAGACGTAGACGCCAACCCCGCCGATCCCACCCACATCTACGCCGCCTATGCCTCGGGCGGGTTGTGGAAGACCACCAACAACGGCCTCTCGTTCGAGCCGCTCTTCGACGATCAAGCCTCGATGACCCTCGGCGACATCGCCGTCGATTGGGCGCGCGGCGAGACTATCTGGGTGGGCACGGGCGAGAACAACTCCAGCCGCTCGTCCTACGCCGGCACCGGCATCTACACCTCGACCGACGGCGGCGCGACGTGGCAACACCGCGGCCTGGCCGAGACGCACCGCATCGGTCGTATCATCCTGCATCCCCGCGATCCCAACACCGTCTGGGTGGCTGCGCTCGGACCGCTCTATTCGCCCAGCCCCCATCGCGGCATCTACAAAACCACCGACGGCGGCCAGACCTGGCGCAAAACGCTCTTTGCGGGCGAAAATGCCGGCGCCATCGACCTCGTGATCGATCCCAACAACCCCGACGTGCTCTATGCCGCCATGTGGCATCGCGAGCGCCGCGCCTGGAATTTCGTCGAAAGCGGCAAGGATTCCGGCATCTATAAAACGACGGACGGCGGCGAAAGCTGGACGCAGCTTACGGGCGGTTTTCCGATGGATGAAGGCGTCGGGCGCATCGGCCTGGCGGTGTTTCCGGGGAATCCCAACATCGTTTACGCCCTGCTCGACAACCAGAACCGCCGTCCGCCGGAGGACGACGACGAAGAACCGGCTCTGACCCGCGACGCGCTTCGGACGATGTCGAAAGAGGACCTGTTGGCTGTCGATAAAGAGGCGCTCACCACGTACCTCCGCGACAACAACTTTCCCTCGGAATACACCGCCGACGTGATTCTGGAGAAGATCCGCGCGGGCGAAATCGAACCCATCGCGCTGGTCTGGTTCGTCGAAGACGCCAACCGCGAACTCTTCGACACGCCGGTCATCGGCGCGGAGGTCTATCGCTCGGACGACGGTGGCAAGACGTGGCGCAAGACGCACGACGATCACCTCAACGGCGTCTATTTTTCGTATGGCTATTATTTCGGCGAAATCCGTGTGGCGCCGCACGATTCGGATCGGATCTACATCATGGGCGTGCCCATCCTGCGCTCGGACGACGGCGGCAAGACGTGGGCTTCCATCAACGAAGCGAACGTCCACGTCGATCATCATGCGTTGTGGCTCAACCCGAACCGGCCCGGTCATCTCATCAACGGCAACGACGGCGGCCTCAACATCAGCTATGACGACGGCGCCACGTGGTTCAAGGCCAACACGCCGTCGGTCGGGCAGTTCTACGCCATCGGCGTGGACGACGCCGAGCCCTACCACGTCTACGGCGGCCTGCAAGACAACGGCGTCTGGGACGGGCCGCATACCTACGAGCACACCTATAACTGGTACGCCAGCGGCAGCTATGCCTACGACCGCCTCCTCGGCGGCGACGGCATGCAGGTCGAAGTCGATACCCGCGCGAACGAGATCGTCTACACGGGGTCGCAGTTTGGCAATTACGTGCGCATCAACAAGGCCACCGGCGAGCGGGCGCGCGTCCGGCCTCGCCACGAACTGGGCCAGCGTCCGCTGCGCTTCAACTGGCAGACGCCCATCCACCTCTCGCGCCACAACCAGGACGTGCTCTACTACGGCTCGAACAAACTCCACCGCTCGTTCAACCGGGGCGACGACTGGGAAACGCTCTCGAACGACCTGACCCACGGCGGGCGCAAAGGCGACGTCCCCTTCGGCACACTCGCCACCCTCGACGAGTCGCCCTTGCGGTTCGGGCTGATTTATACCGGCTCCGACGACGGCCTCGTCCACGTCTCGCGCGACGGCGGCTACACCTGGGATCGCATCTCGGACAACCTGCCGCAGGATCTCTGGGTCAGCCGGGTCGAGGCGTCGCATCATCATCTGGGCCGCGTCTACGTCACGCTCAACGGCTACCGCTGGGATAACTTCGAAGCCTACGTCTATCGCTCGGACGATTACGGGCGCACCTGGAACCGCCTCGGCGAAGATCTGCCGCCCGAACCTGTCAACGTCATCGTCGAAGATCCGGAGAACGAAAACCTGCTGTACCTGGGCACCGACAACGGCCTCTACGTCTCGCTCGACGGCGGCACGTTGTTCATGGCGATGGGCGGCGGGCTGCCCTACGCGCCCGTCCACGACCTCAAAATCCAGGCCCGCGTCAAAGACCTCGTCGTAGGCACCCACGGTCGGTCGATCTACCGGGCCGACATCCAGCATATCCAGCAGCTCACGCCCGATTTCTTGGCCGAACCGCTCTACGCCTTCGCCCTCGAATCGGTGACGCACCGCTCGAACTGGGGTAACAGCAACTTCATCTGGGTCGAGCCGGCCGTCCCCGACATCACGATTCCCTACTTTGCCGGATCGGCAGGCGAGGCGCGCATCCGCATCCTGGCCGAAGATGGCACGTTGCTCAAGGAGTTCACCGACGCTGCCGAGCGCGGCCTCAACTACGCCGCCTACGACCTCTCCGCCGAACCCGCCCGCGCCGAGCGGTTCAACAAAACATTGACAAAAGAAGACGAAGCCGCCGCCGTCTTCGAAGCCGCCGACAACGAGGTTTTCTACCTGATTCCGGGCGACTACGCCGTCGAAATCACCCTGGGCGGTGAGACCGTCACCGAGACGCTGGCCGTCGAAGAACCGCGCCGGGGGCGGGGTGGGGCGGGGCCGGGGATGAGGCCGGAGGGGGAGGGCGGTAAGTAGTTTCTGTGAGAAGAATGGAGGATCCTACCATGCCGGCCGTAGTTTCCTTACGCGATGTCGTCTTCGAGATGGACGTGCCCAGCAACGAGAGTACGGCCTATCTCAATCCCAAGACGGGCGAACTTATCACCGTCACCATGAACGAGATCTGTAATGGGAAACGACAGGAGGCCCATCATGCCCTTTGACATTCGCCAACTCGATAAGCTCGAAGATTACGACGAAGAGACGTTTGATGCCTATCAAGACGCCCTGCTCAACCTGTTTCTTGAATCGCCCGAAGCAGAGGCTCACATGGCAGAATATCCGGACATGGGCTTCTGGGCTACACAGTTCATGTACTATGGCTATGCGTACATCGGGTACACGCTCCCCCAGACGACGCGGGCCGTCGCCGATGAAATCATCACGGAGGTGTTTCCTCGAAAAATATCTCTCCTCTCTCCAAAGGACGCCGACGACGCCATCCCCGAATTGACCGCCTTCTGGCAATTCTTGAAACGCGAATACAAGTTGCGCCATGCCGACGCTGTTTTGCGCTTTCTCCGTCAGATCGAACCTGACTTCAAAAGCATCATGAACGACTCGTCGCGCTTTGGCATAGCTAAATCCTTCTTTATGATGGGTCAGGATGCAGGATTTGATATGACGGATGAGAAGGACCTGGATGCGTTTATGATGCAGTACAATGCCGGCATCGCAGAATCCTCGCTGGACGCGCCCGGCTTGCCGGGATTTCTTCTGGGATTACCCAAGACCACCGGTTCCAAAAAGACCAGAGCCAAGAAGAAAAAGTCGCGCAAGGCAGCCAAAGCTTCGCGGAAGAAGAACCGGAAAAGGCGCAAGTAGCCTGTATCATTGTCATCGAACATCATGGACGAGCCTGCCTACACCGAATCCTTCATCCGCGCACACACGACGCCGCAGGTGTTTCAGCGGGGGCTGGATTATTATCGCCAGCACGCCGTGATGTCGCTGAAACGGCGAGGCGATGAATTGTTGGCCGAAGTCGAGGGGAGCCAGTACGAGCCGTACCGGGTGCGGATTAAGTTCGACGGCGACCTCGTAGAGAGCGCTTTCTGTGATTGCCCGTATGATTGGGGCGGATGGTGCAAGCACATCGTGGCAGTGCTGCTGGCCGCACTACGCGAGCCGAAAGACGTCCAGGAACACCCGACGCTCAACGCGCTTCTCGAAGGTCTCGATCCTGAGCAGTTTCCGGCGCTCATGACCTACCTCGTCCGACGTCATCCCGGCCTTGTCGAGGATGTGGAAAGCTGGTTTGCACTACACCGGACAGGCGAGGGCGACGGCGCGTCGGGCGTTTCAGTCAATCCTGAACCCATCCGGCGGCAGGTTCACAGCCTGATCCATTCGCTCGATCATATGCGGCGTTCGGAAGCCTACTGGCACGTGGGCGAGGTCGTCGATGGCGTGCGCCGGGTGCTCGGCGACATCAGCGCGTTCGTGGGGCAGGGGGATGGGAAAAACGCCCTCGTCTTGCTCGAAGCGCTCACCGACGAATACATCAAGGAATGGACGTGGCTCGACGACTCGGACGGCTACCCCCACGGTTTTTTCCACGACCTGGAGCAGGCCTGGACCGAGGCTCTGCTCGATGCTGACCTGACGCCCGGCGAACGCGAGCACTGGGCCGGGCAAATTGACCAATGGCAAGACGAACTGAGCGAATACGGGCTCGAAGATGTCTTCTGGTCGGCTCAGGGCGCTCTCGAAGAGGAGTGGGACGACAACCTCGGCGACGCCGCGTTGATCGACGCCCGGCTCAACATCCTGGCGCGCAAGAAAGAGTACGATGCGTTCTTACGACTCTCCGAGGCAGCCGGACAATACGGGCGTTACACCCTCATGCTGGCGCAATTGGGCCGATTTCAGGAAGCCGCCGAAGCCGGGCGGCAACACTTCGCGACGGCTGCCGAAGCGCTCGCGCTTACACTCGCGTTGTATCAGCAAGGAGCCGCCAAACAGGCCCTGGATGTAGCTGAACACGGCCTGAAGCTGAGTAGAGATTACGAAAAAGCCGAACTGGCCGAGTGGCTGCGCGACCGGGCCGCGCGGATGGGCAAGCCGGAATTGGCCCTGCGTGCTGCTCTCATCGTCGTCCGGTTGATACCTACCGTGCATGCCTACGTGAGAGCCCAGGAGCTGGCCGGTGACCGCTGGCCCCGTTATGCGGCAGGTATTCTGAAGCAACTCCGCCAAAAAAACTGGATTTCTGCGCCGCAGTTTGGGATCGACATCTTTTTGCACGAAGGGCTCATCGACGACGCCATCATTGCAGTGCGGGAAAACTTTGCCGGGCATGCATTAGTCCGGCAGGTGGTTGCCGCCGCCGTCGAGGCACGTCCGGAATGGGTTATTGCCACGGCGCGTGAGCAGGCTGAGCGCATCATTGGCGACGGCTGGTCGCAGCATTATGAAAGCGCTGTGGATTGGCTTCGTAAAGTGCGCGACGCCTACCGCGCCTCCGGGCGTGAGGGCGAATGGCAAGCCTATCACGCCGAGCTTCAAGACAAACATCGGCGCAAGTACAAACTCATGCCGATGCTGACTCGGCTTTAACTCGAAAAGAAGGATATGCGCAAGCTCACCCTCGCCTTTGTCCTGCTTGCCGTCATCGTTTTACCGGCACAGGCTCAGGCGCCTTCCGCCGCCGAAGTCTTGCAAAAAAGCATCGCCTATCACGGCATGGCGGCGTGGTACGGGCAGCATCATCGCCTCACGCTCAAAGAAATACGCCCCAACGGCAGCGACCGCGCCACGGTGATCGACCTCGAAGTGGGAGGGGGCTTTGCCGTGCGCTCCGAACGCGAAGGCCGCCTCGTCGAAGCGCGCGTCGCGGGCGAGGAGTGCTCGGCGACGATAGACGGCTCGGCAGACGTGCCGGATGATCTCAAAGAGCGTTACCGCCTCTCGTGCGACGGCCTCCGCTGGTGGCACAGCTACTACGGCTATCTCTACGGCCTGCCGCTCAAACTCACCGACCCCGGCACCCGCCTGGACGAAGCCGTCGCAAAGACCACGTTTCAAGAGCGTGACGTGCTGGTGCTCAGGGTGACTTACGACGCCGAGGTCGGCGAAGACATCTGGTATTTCTACGTCGATCCGGCCTCGTACGCGCTCGTGGGCTGCCGCTTCTACCACGACGAAAGCAAGAACGACGGCGAGTACATCGTCTTCGAGGAAGAGGTCGTCCACGAAGGATTACGCTTGCCCAGGACGCGCCGGTGGTACACCAACGCCGACAGCACCTACCTCGGCGCCGACGTCATCGAAGCCTATGCGCGCCCGGCGCCGGACGGCCCGTGAGGTCGATAGTCGGAAAGGTCTCGTCGTCCCGCTCGTGCAGGGGCGAGAGGTCGAACAACGCCGTGCTGCGCGCAAAGGCGTCTTCATCGCCCGCGACGCGCATCCGGCCCTGGCGCAGGGCTTCGTCCATCGGCATCTCTCCTGAGACGACGGCCAGAAACGTCTTGCCATCGGTCTCCAGCACGAAATTCGGATCCAACGCAGGCCCCTGGCCCGTCGTCAACACTCCTTTTTTCACCCGCGCGTGGAAGACCTCGTCATCGACGCGGTATTCGTATTCGTCTTCCACGTCTTCGGCCAGATCGGCCCGGAACACCGCTTTCATGGCCAGCACCGACCAGCCGGGGAAGTGCGCCGTTTCGGGTTGCGGGCGGGGGATCGTGCGATATCCCCACTGGACGAGGCCGATCAAAACCGGCTCTAGCGCGCGGCCCAGGTCGGTCAGGTCGTAGGCGTCGGTAGAGGCGGGAGGGGGGAGGCGTCGCCGTTCCAACAGGCCGCGTTCTTCCATGAATTTCAGGCGTTGCGCCAGCAGGTTGGTGCCGATGCCGGGCAGCCGCTTGAGCAGGTCTTTGTAGCGTTTCGGGCCGGTCATCAATTCGCGAATCACCAGCAGGCTCCAGCGTTCGCCGATGAGGTCGAGGGCATGCGCGAGGCCGCAGTACTGGCCGTAGCTTCGTTTCGACATTTTTCTTTTGCGCTTTTTTCTTTTGCGCGGATGGAGGGTTGCTTTAGGGTGGTTTTGTTAACGCGCAAAAGAAAAAAAAGATTGATTACTTTAAAAAAATGTAGTGAATGATGTAACTTAATAGAGTGAACTACGTTTGCGTTTCAAAACCGGGGCGATAACGCCGTTTTCTATCCACCCTCAACCTGCTTTGCCTTATGCTCTCGACGAAAAGCGATTCGCTCTTGCGCAAAAGCTTGCTGGCTAATGCTGTCTTTACGACGGTGTGCGGTCTGGGTCTCGTGCTCGCTTCCGGCTCCCTGGCCGGCCTGATCGGCGCTGTCGGCGCTACCGAACTGATTATCGCCGGCGTCATCTTGCTGTTCTATGCCGCCGACCTCGCGCGGACGGCCCTGGGCAAGCACCTCCCCCGCAGCCGTGTCTACTATTTCATCGTGATGGATGTGCTCTGGGTGATCGGCAGCGCCGTGGTGCTGTGGGGCCTCGCCGTACCCTTCACGGCGGCAGGCCGGTGGATCATCCTCCTGATTGCCGACGCCGTGGGCCTGTTTGCCGTGCTCCAATACTTCGGCCTCCGCCGCCTCTCAAAGACGAGCGTCGAACCAGCGCCGTCGGTGTGATGGGAGGCGAATAGGGAATGGTGAGTGGCGAATGGGGTGGCTTATTTCCCATTGATGCGAATTAAGGGTTGGGAAATTGGCATACCTGCCAGGTTTTGGAAACCTGGCAGGTATGGTTTTCGCCGTTTTTAGCTTGTTTTCAACGGCTTTCTATTTCAACGCTGAATTCGCATCATGCTATTCCCCATTGGCCACTCGCCATTCGCTACTCGCAATCCCCTACGGCGCCGTCGCGGGATTCTGCGTTGGAAGTGTCTCCTGGACCACGGTCAGGTCGACGGCGTGCAGCGGCGGCTCGTCTGAGAACTGGAGCAGAGGCATGTATTCGTTGCGAACACCGGCGAAGGCGGCGAGGTGCCGGGCGTCGATGGGTTCGGAGGTGGGCAGGTCCAGCTTTAGCGGATCGACCTGCTTGTCGTTCATCCAGAAACGATAGCAGAGGTGCGGCCCCGTAGCCAGCCCCGTACTGCCGACGTAGCCGATCACGTCGCCCTGTTGCACGCGGGTGCCTTTGCGTATTCCGGCGGCGATGCGCGACATATGGAGGTAGCCCGTCGTGTAGGTCTGGTTATGCCGGATCTTGACGTAGCGACCGTTGCCTCTGGTATAAGAAGCTGCCGTCACGACGCCGTTGGCGGTGGCGCGGATGGGCGTGCCCGTCGGCGCGGCGTAGTCGGTGCCCAGATGCGGTTTATAGCGCTTTTGGACGGGGTGAAAGCGCCGTTTCGAGTAGCGAGAACTGATGCGGGAGTATTCGAGGGGCGCCTTCAGAAACGCCCGGCGGAGGGTTTTGCCTTGCTCGTCGTAGTAGCCCTTGTCGTCGCCTGCGTCGAAGTGGAAGGCGTAAAAATCTTTGCCGGCATGTTCGAAGCGCGTCGCGATAATGTCTACGCCGACGGATTTGCCGGCCACCTCCCGTTCGTCGTAGATGATGGTGAACCGGTCGCCGCGCTGGATGCGGTAGAAGTCGATTTGCCAGGCGAAGACTTTCGAGAGATGGACGGCCAGCGCCGGGTTGGCGCCCTGCTGCTCCAGCGTCTGGTAGGGCGAGGAGGTGATGACACCGCTGGCGGCGCGTCGCGTCACCGTGACCGGATGGCGTCCTTCGTAGACGCTGAGCGAGTCGCGCAGGTCGAAGACGATATACTTTTCCGGATTGGGCTGATAGACCACCAGCCGCGCCGTTTGCGCGACGGCATCCTGGTAGATGCGCAACGGTTTGCCGGCCTGCAAATGACGCAGGTTGAAGACGGGTCGGGCTTTCTCGATCACCCGGTTAATGACACGCGCGGGGACGCTATGCGCCGCCAGAATGCTTGAGAACGTCTGGTTGCGCTGAATGGATTGTTCCGCGATTTCGTAGTTCTTCCAGTCGATGCCATAGGCGTCCAACGCGGTTTCCGGTTCGTCGTCCGGGGGGGCATCGCTTATGTTGGCATGCGGAAAGAGCAGCATCAAGACCACGCACACGCACAAAAGAAGACGCGAGGTGAGTTTGGCTTTTTCCTTGAGGGAGAACAAGTTAGCCACGACGAGTTAACGTGTTGCTTACGGTGTGGGGGTATGGTTGAATATAATCATCGCTGATAAAAAAGAAACAGGCTTTTCCTGAAGGATGGCGGTTTGGATGAATGGTTGGGAGATTCTGATTTTGGATTTTAGATTTTGGATTGGTCTGATTAGGCACCGTCATCGCAATCGAAAGAGCCACAGCAATTCCAACCGTCGCGGCTTTTTCGATTATTTGATTCGGATCGGATCCCACCCAATCCAGAATCCAAAATCTAAAATCCAAAATTGATATACGCTCACCCGCCCGGTCGCCACTGGGCTTCGTCTACGCCGGCCTGGTGGTTGACCCAGCGGGCCAGGACGAAGAGCAGGTCGGAGAGGCGGTTGAGGTAAATGGCGGTGTGCATGCTGATGGTTTCCTGCGCGGCGGCGGCGGTGGTAAGCCGCTCGGCCCGGCGGCAGACGGTGCGGGCCACGTGCAGCGTCCCGGCAGCCGGCGTCCCGCCCGGCAAGATGAAATGCTGCAACGCCGGCAGGTCTTCCTCGAAGGCATCGATGGCATCTTCGAGGTCTTGCACGAGGGTCTCTTCGATGCGCGGCACAGCGGCGCGCGAGGTGGGCGGTGTGGCGAGGTCGGCGCCGAGCACGAAGAGCGTTTCCTGAATACTGGCCAGCAACGGGTCCAGGCGTCCGGCGCCGGGTTGATCTTTCATCAACGCCCGCGTCAGGCCCAGGTACGCGTTCGTCTCATCCACGGTGCCGTAGGCGTCGATGCGAGGGTGGTGTTTATCCACCCGGTCTCCTCCGAAAAGCGCCGTGGTGCCGTTATCGCCTGTGCGGGTGTAGATCTTCATAGTCTGTGGTCGTTCATTTTCAGCGGGCTATCCTTACGACGAAGTGGGGCGGCGCGGTTCCTGTTGAATTTTGACATTCAGGTTTGTTAAAGCGATATCGCTTTCTTGAAACGCAATCCACATCTAAAGAATTTCCCTGTCAAAATTCAAAAATCGGGTCTCGCTTGCGTAATCAGCGACCATTATGAATTTTGACACACCGATGCTGATTAAGGCGAAACACGCAGGCATGACGCGTGCGTCATAGAATGCGACCGTCAAAATTCATCAGGAAACCGGCGTCAGGTAGAAGATACGCAGCAGCCCGTCGTCGGTGGTTTCGAGGCGGGCTTGCATGCGGAAGACCGAAGCCATCAGCGCTTCGGTCAGGACGGCGTGGGGCGGGCCGGCGGCAGCCAGACGGCCCCGGTCGAGCACCAGCAGATGATCGGCATAGCGAGCAGCCAGTTCGATGTCGTGAAAGACGGCGATGACGGTGCGGCCTGCCTCGACGAGGTCGTGGACGAGGTTGAGAAACTCGAACTGATGATGTACGTCGAGGTGGTTCGTCGGCTCGTCGAGCAGCAACAGGTCGGATTCCTGGACGAGGGCCTGGGCCAGCAAGACACGCTGGCGTTCGCCGCCGCTGAGCGAGAGGACGGGCCGCCGGGCAAAGCCTTTCATGTCTACCCGCGCCAGGGCGTGCTCCACGCGTTGCTGGTCTTCGCGGGTGTAGCGTTCGAGCCAGCCTTTGTGCGGCGACCGGCCCAGCAACACCAACTCCTCAACCCTGAAATCGAACGACAACGGCGTCGTCTGGCGGACGAAGGCCATCTGGCGTGCCAGTTCCGGCGCTTTCCACGCATGGATAGCGCGCTCGGCCAGCGCCAGCGTCCCCGCGTAGGGCAGCAGGCCGCTGAGCGCGCGCAGCAGCGTCGTCTTGCCGCTTCCGTTGGGGCCGATCAACCCCACCCACGTGCCGGCTTCGACCGCGAAGTCCAGGTCGTGCAGGATCGTCGTCCCGTCGAGCGCCACGCGCAACTGATGAGCCCTGATCAAAGGCACGAGGCCAGGAGAGATTGGTGGAACGATAGGATTGCCATGCTAAATATTTTTCAAAAACTCGGAAGCGAGCTTCCGAGTTTTTGAAAAGAGGAACAATCTAACACAGGGCGGGCATTTAATCACAACAGACCCACCTCTTGCCACATTCCTCCCCCGTGTCCCGTGTTTTTATCGATGAAACGATTGCTGCTTTTGAGTTTGTTCGTCGTCTCGGCAGGGCTGGCCTGGGCCGGATGCGATACGGCGGAGCAACAAAACGAGTTCGAAGATCAGGCCTTTTCTCCTCCGTCAGGGTTTACCCGTACCGATGAAAACGGCGAGATCGTCACCGATGATCAGGACGATTGGCGCACCGCGCCGGTCTACAGCACCCGGGTGCTGGTGGATCCCGCCTTTCCCAATCCCGTCCAGCCCGGCCAGTTCGTCACGATTCCGGTTCAGGTGCGGGAGTTCAACTCGGTGCAGGGCGGGCTGGAACTGGTCAGTAACGACGCCAACGGCATCCCGCGCCGCCTCGACGAAATCCGCGACGCCAGGGATCCGGGCGCGTATATTTTCCAGTTCAATCCGACCTTGCTCGGCGTGACGGGGCTCATCCGCCTTTTCATCGTCGATAGCCGGGGCGGTCTGGTCTCCTACGGCGATCTGCTCATCGAGCAATAAACGAAAGGCCTCACGCCGGAGCATGAGGCCGTTCGCCCTGTTTAATTCTTTCATCTTATGTAAAAATTAGCCGGGCGGGTTCAGTATGGTTTATAACAATCAAATAATGACCCGGCGTTGTTGTTTATTTTTTGATTTTTACGATGTCTGCCTTTCTAATTGCTGAATAACTGCATTTTTTTTGCTGCCCTTCTACTATATAAAGCGTAAAAACTGACCCGAATGGGTCACGCTGCATAAATTTTTTTCAGATGGGAGAGCCTGGCCGAAGCCCACATGAAAGCCGGCGACGAGGATCTGGCCGAGCGGTACTATCAAAAATCGCTGGACCTCGATCCGAACAATGACAACGCGAAGGCGATGTTGAAAAAGCTCAAAGAAGGAGGATGAACGCTTTCATGCCATCTCTGGCCTACTTGACCTGAAGATTAATCAGTCGCCTTGTCGGATTCCGGCGGGGGAGGCTTCGGATCGTCGGGAACGTCAGAGGCGGCGCGGGCGGCCAGCAAGGCATCCAGACTTCCTAATTCCGCCGCGAGGTGATCGGAAAGGGGCGGCGGCTCATCGGAAGACCGGGGCACAGGGGGGGGCTGTTGTTTGTCCTGAGGCATCGTTGCGTGTCATGATGGTGGTCTGCGAAGACAAGATCCCATCGCGCAACGTGCTGCGCCAGCACACATCTCCTGTTTATTATCACAGATCTCCTTTCAACGCCTGTTCAACGTACGCCGACGGCGTCATCCCGAAATGTTCACGGAAGCGACGGTTGAAATATGAGAGGCTGTTAAATCCCACGGCATAGGCAATCTCAGAAATATTACCTTCGCGGTTGCGGAGCAGGCCGGCGGCGCGTTCGAGCCGGATCGTGCGGATGAGGTGGGACGGCGACATCTCGCACTCTTCCGTGACCCTGGCGTGCAGCCGCGAGTAGCTGAGGCCCACAGCTTCGGCCAGCATCGGCACCGTAAACGCCTCCTCGTGCAGATGTTCTTCGATCACCTGGCGCACGCGGCGCGCGAAGGCCGAGGGCGGTAGCGCCTCCTGCGTCGCCTCGCCGGACGAGGCGGCAAACCGGTCGCGCAGGCGGTGTTGCAGTGCCAGCAAGCTCCGCACGCGCGCCCGCAACACGTCGGCCTCGAACGGCTTGGTGATATAATCGACGGCTCCGGCGCCGAGCCCTTCGAGTTCGTCCTCCAGCGTGGCGCGGGCCGTCAGAAACACGACGGGGATACAGTCGGTCTGCGGATCTTCGCCCAGATGCCGGCACAGCGCAAAGCCGCCCATTTCAGGCATCATCACGTCCGCTACGATCAGGTCGGGCAGGGCTTTTCGGGCGCGGTCCAGGGCCTGCTTGCCGTCGTCGGCCTCCAGCACGCGGTAGGTCGATTCCAGCATAGACCGCACGTAGCGCCGGATGTCTGCGTTGTCGTCCACGACGAGGATGGTGGTCTGGTCGTCGGCGTCCTCAGACGTCGCCGTCTCCGGCAGGGAGTCCTCGCGCGCCGGGGGAGGAGGCGCAGGCACGGCAGGTTGGCCGTTGGTAGCGCGCGGCAGCGGGGGAGGGGCTGCCGCTTCATGCTCATCCACAAGCTGATCGGGCGCCAGATGGCGCCGGCCTTTGCGCAGGCGGACGGTCAAGGTGCTGCCCCGGCCCACGGTGCTGGTCACGCCCATCGTGCCGCCGTGCAAGGCGACCAGTTCTTTAGCCAGCGCCAGGCCGATCCCGGTGCCTTCCTGGCGTCGTGTGGCCGTCTCGTCGGCCTGGTAGAACCGGTCAAAGAGGCGCGGCAGCTTGTCCGGTGCGATGCCGCATCCGGTGTCGGTCACAGCGATCTCCGCCTCGTCTTCATGCTCCTGAACGCTCACCTGCACCTGCCCCGCTGCCGGGGTGAATTTCAACGCGTTGGAGAGCAGATTCGTGAGCACCTTTTCCAACGCGTCGGCGTCGAAGTAAATCCAGCACGGCCCCTCGGCGTCGCAGGTCAGCTTGAGGTGATAGCGTTCGGCCAGCGGCACGAAGGCGAGGGTTGTCTTTTCGACGAAGTGCGCCAGGTCTTGCCGGCGAGCGGCCAGGTGGGTTTGCTCGGCCTCAAGCCGGGCCAGATCCAGGATCTGGTTGATCAGCCGTCGCAGGCGCTCGCCGTTGCGCAGCATCATCGCATGCTGGGCGCGCAGCGGTTCGGATAACGGGCCGTACTCGTCGGCCAGAGCGCTCTTGATCGGTCCGAGAATCAGCGTCAGCGGGGTTCGGAATTCGTGGCTGATGTTGGAAAAGAAGCGCGATTTCGCTTTATCGAGGGCTGCCATGCGGCGCGCATGTTCTTCCAGATGTTGCCGTCGGAGGCGGCCTGCGCGCCACCGGATGAAGCCCACCACGAGCAACACAAAGCCCAGGGCGTAGAGCAGGTAGGCCCAGCCGGTCTGCCACCACGCCGGCAAGATGACCAACCGCACCGAGGCCTCCGGCGCTCCCCGATTGCCCTGGTTGTCCAGGGTGCGGACGCGGAAGACGTAGCGCCCCGGCGCGAGGTTGGGATAGCTGGCATAGCGCCGCGCGCCCGACACCACCCAGTCGGTGTCGAGCCCTTCCAGTTTGTAGGTATACTGATGCTGCGACGGCGCGCGGAAGTCGAGCGCGGCATAGTGGAAGGCCACGAAATGCTGGTCGTGGGGCCGTTCGATCAGGCGCGCGTGGGTGATGGCGGAGTCGAGCCGGGCGGGCTGGTTGAACACGTCGAAGCCGGTAAGGGCTACGGCGGGTGGATGGAAGACCCCTTGCAGGCTGTCGGGATGAAAAAGCACCGCTCCCTGCATGGTGCCGAAGACCAGTTCTCCCCGGGGCGTCCGGTCGCAGGCGTTGAAATAAAAGTCGGCATCCGGCAACCCGTCTGCCGTTCCGAACCGCGTGAACTGCTCCAGGTGTGGATCGAACCGGGCCAGGCCGCCGACGGTGCCGATCCAGAGGTGCCCGCGATGGTCGGGCAGGATGCAGGCGACGTCGTTGTGGGGCAGGCCGTCTGCCATCGTGTAGGCCCGAAAGCGCCCGGTAGCCCGGTCGAACTGGTTGACGCCCTCGCCCATCGTGCCGATCCAGAGCGCGCCGCCGGCATCCTCCGTGATGGTCACGACGCGGTCTCCGCTGAGGCTATGGGGGTCCTCGGGATCGTGCTGATAGCGGGTGAAGACGCCGGTGGCCCGGTCCAGCCGGTTGAGGCCGCCGCCGATGGTGCCGATCCAGAGCGCCCCGTCGGCGTCCTCAAACAGCGGCCAGACCATGTCGGCGCTCAGGCTCTGTGGGTCCGCGGGATCGTGTGTGTAGTACTGGTAGCGCTCCGTCGCCGGATCGAAGGCGGCCAGGCCCTGAAAGACCGTGGCGATCCACACCCTGTCGTCGGTATCCTGGTAAGCGGCGTAGATGCGATCCCGACCCCGGTTTGCAGGATCGGTGGGATCGTGCTGATAGTGGGTGAAGGCGCCGGTGACCGGGTTCAGCCGGTTGAGGCCGCCGCCGAGGGTTGCCGCCCAGAGCGCGCCGTCGTCGTCTTCCCAGAGGGCCGTCACCTCGTCGTGGCTCAGGCTGTTGGGATCGCGGGGATCGTGGCGGTAGACCGTCACCGCGCCGGTGGCCCGGTCTACCCGGTTCAAGCCGCCGCCGAGCGTCCCGATCCACAACGCGCCATCCTGGCCGGCGTAAACCTGGCTGGCTTTCGGATGGCTCAGGCCGGCCTGATGGTAGGGTTGATAGGTGTAGGTGTGAAAAGGACGATGGACGAGGCTGCGGTTGAGCCCGTCGTAGGTCCCTACCCAGAGCACCCCCGTTCGATCTTCCAGGATAGCCGTGACCCGGTTGTCGGCCAGGCCCCGCTCGTCGTCGAGATCGTACGCATACCGTTCGAAGGCTCCTGTCTGGGGGGCGAGCCGGGCGAGGCCGCCGCCCCAGGTGCCCACCCAGATCGCGCCGCGCCGATCCTCTGTAATGACCGTGACGATGTTGTGCGGCAGCGAGCGGGGATCGTCCGGAACGTGCGGATACGCGGTGACGTGCTCCGTCGTCAGGTTTATCCGGAAGAGGCCGCCGCCCCAGGTGCCCACCCAGAGGAAGCCCGCCCGGTCTACGTGTAAGGCGAACACGTCGTCGTCGGTGAGCCCCGGCAGCATATCTGTGTCACGGTAATACCGTGTGAACCGGCCCTCGTCCGGATCATATCGGTTGAGCCCATGCCGCGTGCCCACCCAGAGCCGCCCGGCCTGATCTTCTGCCAGAGCCGTCACGCCGTCCGCGCTCAGAGAGGCAGGATCCTGGGGATCATGGCGATAGCGCGCAAACCCATCGGTGGCCGGATCGAACTGGTTGAGTCCTTCCTCCGTGCCGATCCACAGCACGCCGCGCCGGGTTTGATGGATAGCCAGGACGTTGTCGTGGCTCAGGCTGCGGTCGTCCGCCGGATCGTGCCGGTACCGTCGCATCTGTTCGGTGGCGGGATCGAAGCCGTTCAGCCCCAGCCGCGTGCCGATCCAGCGCCGCCCGGTCTGATCTTCATAGAGCGCGCGGATGTTGAGGTAGTTGTCCGAAAGGGTCGTCGAATCCCCCGCATCATGACGAAACGCCTTGATGTCGTACCCGTCGTAGCGCCCCATCCCATCGAGCGTGCCCACCCACAGGAACCCATCGCGCCCCTGCCCCAGGCTCGTCACGGCGGCAGACGGAAGGCCGTCCTGCGCCGTGAGGCGATCAAAAGAGAGCCCTGGGGACGGCTGAGCCCGGAGCCCCGCCGCGCCGATCAGAAGCCCCATCAAGCCGCACAGAAAGATGCGTAGAATCCTGAGCATGAACCTGGGACGTTCGTTGTAGAATGTGTATATGTTACAAAATGCGCGCGACCGAAGGAATGATGGCGGATAGCAGGTGGCAGATAGTAAAAAAATCCGGTGGTGCTCTTGGATGTGTTGATGAGATCAAAGATTCTCCTCCCTTATGCTCTTTTACATTTTAATTCACACCAAGCGTTTAACAGCCCTGCCATAAGGCTCCCGCATCCCCACAAACTCAGTCCACGATAGACCACGGATTCAAGTCCTCTTCCCGGCTTGCGGTCTGGCGCCATCCCATTTTCACGGGTACGTCGTAGAGGCGGCGGAAGCCGAGGCGGCGCCAGAAGTGTACCAGGCCTGGGGCTATCACTTTCACCACCGGCATCCCGATCTCCGCGCGCGTCAGGTTGAGCACGTAGACTTCGATGTTCTCCGCCTGCGCCCGCCGGACACACGCCCAGACGTCGTCTAGGATGTCGTCTGTGGCTGGCGCCGGATAGTCATCGCGCCTCTTCAGCGACTGCTCCGGATCCGGCGTCAGGTAGGGATGCTCCGCCATCGTCGCTGTCCGCAGCCATCCCAGGCCCAGCGGATCCCGGATGCGATAGCGCGTAGCGCCGTCGGCGGTCTCTTCCAGCACGTTGTTTAGCACCTGGTTGAGTTCCGTCAACGCCCTGCCGATGGCGATGACCGGGTCGTGGTGACAGCCGTAGCCTTTGATGATATCCTCCGGCTTCCGGTCCGTACGCCGTGAGACCGCGACGAAACAGGGGATGCCCAGGTCCGAGGTGACGTCCAGGACGTGCAGGTCCCGGTGCAGCACCCCGGCATAGTACTGCTTCAGGTCGGTGAAGTACGGCGTGTCGAAGCGCGCCAAGTCCACACCCGGACGGCGCAGGTGGTTGTAGAACCAGATCGAGACGGCGTCGCGTTCGATGAGTTCGTAGAGACCCTGGAGGATGGCTTCCTCCAGCGTAACAGCGGCGGCGGTGCCGTTCGAGTCGGCCCGGCAGAAGAGCGTGCCGTCGTCGGGATAGCCGAAGAAACCGTAGCGGGCCGGGATATATCGGTACCGCTGCTGGGTCAGCGACCAGACCGGCACCCAGGCGATGACTTCACCGTCGTCGAACGGCTCGGGGACGTGTAGCATCGGGCTGGGGCAGGCCGTGTTCCAGGCCGCCCGCGTCGCATACTGACGCGCGCTGAAGCCGAGCAACGAAGCGGGGTGGAGGGCTTCGTCCTTCAACTCGTTGTACGAGGCCCAGACCACGTACTCATACCCCTGCCAGACGGCACTGTAGCGTTCGAGTCCCTCGCCTACAGCGCTCATTTTTGCCTGGATATCGGTCATCCCTTTACCGGCGCTGCCGGCCTGCTCGTTCGCCCGCAGCTTGTCGAGCGCGTCGAAGACCGACACGAGCGAATGCTGGACCTGATAGGTATGCAAGAGCCCGCCCGGCGGCGTCGGCAGTCGCTGCAGGTGGCGCAACACGCCGGTGTACCGATCGATGAGATGTTTGAATCGATCAAACGCGGCGTCCGGCGCCAGCGTGCGGTGCTCGCCGTCGGCGGTGACGATCTTCATTCGGGATCGAAGCCGAAAGGCTTCCGGTTTCTTGGAGCCCACACACGGGGCATCGAGATAAACGTCTAACATGATGTTTTTCAAGGTTGAATTCAGGAAGGTCAAGAGTCAGGATGGTGTTTCCCAGCCGATCATAGGCCTCGCGCGCGAGCCCCTGGGCCACTTCGAGCGCGGCCAGGTCGAACGCCAGCGCTACCGTGCCGGGCAACTGCGCCACCGACGCAACGATGGGCCTGGTGCGGCCCTGCGTCTGGCGTAAAAAGGCCTCCGCGCGCCGGTTGGCCTGGAGTTGCGCTGCCATGCACGCGGCGCAGGCCGTCCGGCCCGGCACGATGAGCGGACCCAGCCAGGGCGTCGCGCCGACCGGTTTACAAAGCATCCAGCGGTGCCCAGTCGCCCAGGCCTGCCGGTTGAAGATCTGCACTGCGTCGCGCAGATAGTCGTCCGTGCAGACGAGCGTCAGGTCAGCCGGCGTGTTCTCTGTTTCAGGGTTGATTACCTCTATGTTCATCTGATGAAGCCGTCGCGCGAGCGGGCTCCCATCGATAGGGCCGAAGACCTGAAGGGCCACCCGCGCCTGCCGGAGCCGGTCGGCAGCCTGCCGGGGATCGATCCCCTGAGCATGCCAGTAAGCCGACTCCTGGTTATCGATGTCGTCATGGTGCTCCAGCACGTATCCGTCCTCGATGAGCTTCGCCAGGAAGGCACGCGCTGCATCAGCCGAGAGCACGTCCGCCACCTGCTCAGCAACCGCTTCGACCGTGCAGGGCGCTTGCTGCAAACACCGGAGGACGGCCACGACATCCTTGCCTTGCAAAGCCATGTAGCCGTGCTCATCGATCATGAATACGGTATCCGGATCGACGAAGGCGGTCTGGTAGCGAGGACTGACGGCGTAGCGCTTGCCGGTGTGTGTTTTATGATCTTGTGTCATCGTAGTGCATCGTTTTGTGATCAATATCCTTCGTTTGTGAAAAGGGCGGGGTAGCCCTACCTTCTGGCTACCCCGCCGGGATGTTCACCCAGGTTAGAGGATCGTACAGCAGGGGATGCAGGGTTCGGTCTTCAGAACCGGCCCGTCTTCGTGTGGAAGATCCCCCCAGCTCTCGTAGAGCGGCGGCGCCATCGCTCCCTTGCTATGCGCGTTCCGGACGTGTTCTTTAGTGAATGAACGGCCCGTTGCCGGGCTCTTGAGTTCAAGCGTTTTCATCGTTGAATCACCAGTATCAGGTTCGTAATACCAGAGCCCGAAGGCCCTGGGCTCAAGGATTTGAGCAGGCCGTAATACGCCGTGCAATCGCCTGAGAAAGGATACGTGGAATGCAAGGTAGATTCGTGGAATTCCACGAAAGAAGTCGAACGGATGCTGAAATCGTAGACCTGACGATATGCCCTCTTCAACCTTATTAATTTACTAGACTTATGGAACGCCCTGTCGAATCTGTACGCCCGTATAACCTCGTCGTTGCCATTGGTCGGACGCCTCAGATCCTCACCGAGACCATCTGGGCCTTAGCCGGCGAACGGCCGACCTGGTTTCCGGCCAGCATCCACGTTCTCACAACGTCAGACGGAGAAGCGTATTTGCAAGCGCAGTTGCACGGCGTCAAAGGCCTGCGTGATCGTCACAACCGTCCCATTCCCAACACGAAGGATCGATGGCGCCCCTTCGTCAAAAAAGTGCTGCGAAAGAGCCCGGTCCAGCCCCAGTTCGAGGTCCCCGTGCGAGACCATGGCGTGAAGGTCGACGACATCCGCCACGGAGACGACGATAAACGCTTTGCCAACCGCTGCTATCGATTGGTCTACGACCTGACCCGTCCCGGAAAACCACCCCTGATTGCCTCGATTGCCGGGGGACGAAAGACCATGAGCGCCCACTTGATGACATCGCTGTCTGTGCATGGACGCGCCGAAGACCGCCTGGTCCACGTCCTGGTCGATGAACGGGCTGAACAAGACCGCGACTTTTTTTACTGGACGCCCCAAAAGCCGTACGACATCGATCTGGTGAACGTCCCCTTTCCGCGGTTGTACGTGGTCCTGAAAGATTTGATGGATGAACTACCGTATGACGACAAACCGTTTCATCATTTGCTGCAAACCCTGGATCCTTATGACGTGCAAGATCAGGTGCCGGCCCGGTTGGAAGTCCATATGGGCGAGGGCGACGTGGCGGCTCGGCTCGTGTTTCTGAATCGCTTCAACGAAGTGATCGATGACCAGTGTACGCTATCAGCCGGGAAGCTGGCTACTTTTCTGGTGCTGGCCGAATACACCAAAGGCGGGCAACAACAGACCACGCGCCAACGCCTGCTCCAGGATGATGTGCATGATCAGCGACAGTGGGTTAATGAAGCGTACCGAATCAAAGGCCCCGAGAGGCTGAAACGATGGACCTACAGCCGCGAAGTGGGGGACAGGCCGAAGGATGGCGTCAGCAGAAGCATGTCCCAGCTTAATAAACACATCGCCCAAACGCGCTTTGCCCAAACGCATCTGGAGGTGGACTCTGTTGACATCTCTGCGTCCAACACGGAGGCCGCGCGCGCGTACTACTGGCGCCGGTCGCTCCCCGGCCTTCGGCTCATCAGACACAACAAGAAACTGAAACCCCGGTGGCCTTTCAAACATCTGCCTGAACCGGACTATCTGCCATGAAGCCCACTTTCGTCAACCTCACGCCCCACACCATCGTCTTGCTGCTTCCCTCCGGGCGGCGCGTGTCGTTTCCGCCTTCGGGCACCGTGGCCCGCGCCGTGACGCCGGACGTTCAGGTAGATGCTCTAGAAGTCGAAAACGAACAGGTTGAAGTCGTCGTCGCCCCACCTTTTGCCGAGGTCGCCGGGTTGCCGGATCCGCAGCCCGGTCAGTATTACATCGTCTCGTCGATCGCTGCCGAAGCCGTCCGGGGGCGGCCCGATATTCTGATTCCCGGCACCGATCCCGACGACGACCCTGTTCGCGATGAGAAAGGATGGATTGTCGCCGTCCGCCGGTTTCGGCGCCTGACGCAGGGTGGTGGGGGATACGGTACATGAGAGCGCTTTCCTGGGACTGAAAAGGGGTAAACAGGAGATTTGTGCAAGAGAAGAGGAGATCTGTGGAAGCGAAGCGCCGGGCCGTTTCGTATTTAGGTTAGGGCTCGTTTGTGTCGCGCCCGGCAGTGACCCCCGTGGCATTCCCGCCGGAGGCCGTTGACGCCTTGCCTCGGAACTTGTGTTCTTTGACGTCGTGGATAAACCCTTCGGACTCCTGTTTTGCGCGGTGGAATTCCGGCGCGTGGCAGCCGGGGCTTATTTTGGCGATAACCGATTGTGCTGCAAGTAGTTACGGTTTTCGCTTAAAGTGAGTCAATCATGTAAATGGGGTAAGTCCTTGCGCTGCAACGACCGGGTTGGGCGATGAGGCTACGAAAAGGCATAATTGACAAGTTCATGTCATATGTGAGGGTATATGTCCTTGCAAAAATCGCCGTAAGTCGTTGCGCTGCAAGGGCTCCCAGCGGGTGAGTCCGAATAGCCCTGATGGTTGGAAGGGATTAAAACTAGGTCGCCGTCGACTGTTCCAACTGCTTACGAAGGTCCGAATAGCCCTGATGGTTGGAAGGGATTAAAACGTTCCGAAGGTGACTGCTACCGCAATCGTGAAGACTGCGAGTCCGAATAGCCCTGATGGTTGGAAGGGATTAAAACAAGATGATCCTGCCCCTGCCGTTGTCGTCCAGCACCCAGGTCCGAATAGCCCTGATGGTTGGAAGGGATTAAAACATGATCGGGGTAGTATCTTCGACGACATCAAGGCCACGCTGTCCGAATAGCCCTGATGGTTGGAAGGGATTAAAACTGGTCTTACCTCGCTTCATTTGATGAGAGAAAAGCATGTCCGAATAGCCCTGATGGTTGGAAGGGATTAAAACTTTCGCCTGTCACCCAAGGAGGTCGATAGCGCCGGCGGTCCGAATAGCCCTGATGGTTGGAAGGGATTAAAACGCAATGGTGCTCCCCCATGGCCAGTCCTTCACGCCTGTCCGAATAGCCCTGATGGTTGGAAGGGATTAAAACCAATAAGAGAGGTTGTTCGCCACGTCGCGCATCACGTCGAGGTCCGAATAGCCCTGATGGTTGGAAGGGATTAAAACTCAGTGCCGCGCTCGCCGCTTTCTCCAAGAGCGCAATGTCCAAATAGCCCTGCTGGTTGGAAGGGATTAAAACGCCTCATCCTCGCCGTTAAGGGGGACGAAACCGATTGTCTCCGCTAGCCCTGCCTGAGGAAAGGGATTAAAACAAGAAGGTCGTCTTCGAGGAAGTTATTCACCTGAAGGGCCGGTCCGCCTGCCCTGCTCCTTGGAAGGGATACGTAGTCGCTGGCCTTTCGGTAAGGCGGTTTTCTAAAAGGTCTCTAAAAATCGCGCGAGATGGCCGCGCCTCCTGCGGGGGCTCGCAATGAGAACGCCCTTTTTCTTTGTTGACAGAGCGCTACTCGACGCCGGGAAAATGCTCGACGTACTTGATCTTAAAATCGGGGAAATGCTCGACGATCTGGATTTTGTAGTCGGGGAAATGTTCGACGATCTTCCATTTGCCCGGCGCATCCGGAAAATGTTCGACGAGTTGGACTCTTAGATCGGGGAAATGCTCGACGACCTGGACTTTGTAGTCGGGGAAGTGCTCGACGAATTGGATTTTTCCATAGATCTTGCTGACGTCGACAGTGTCGGAGGGCGTCTGGGCGGTTTCGAGGGTGGGGGGCGAGGCCGCCGGGGCCTGGGGTTGAAAAAAGAGGATCAGGAGCAAGGCGGGCACGAGCGCCCAGCCGGCCAATCTTGGTATTCTGGTTTTGCTGGCGGTAGAAGCAATTTTCATCTGAGCCTCCGTGAATTTTGACTGTCGAATCCGCTGAGGTATGAGCAATTTTCATACCTGCCGGCTTGATGGCCCCGGTGTGTCAAAATTCATAAGAATTGTCTGGAGGATTGGAACGAGCAGCGGTTTTGACGTGCAGATTTTACTGGACGATGTGATCAAAAATCAGTCTACTGTAGCCCAGGAAAGCGAGGCGCTGATGACGCCGGCCTTAACGTTGGTTTTAGTTTTCATCGTGATCACCTCTGCGTAGGTTGGTCGGGGTCTTAACCGCGTTCATATAGAGATGCGCACGGCCGGGCGGGATTGGAACACGCCGCGTTATATTTTTTGGGCTGTAATTCAGGACATCATGTTTATAGCAAAAGTCTTACCTTTGCGCACGTCGGATTTCTGTACCATGTAAGCAGGAGGTTTTATGGAAGCCCCCAGCGCCGAAGGACGCACCCAACCCGGTCTCATCAACCGGATGCTCAGCAGCATCGAGGTCATCGGCAACAAGCTGCCGGACCCGGCGATGCTGTTTCTCTTCTCGCTTTTCATCGTCTGGATTCTCTCGGCGTTGCTGTCTCCGATCTCGTTCGCAGACATCGATCCGCGCACCGGTTCGCCGATTGAGGTCAACAACCTGCTCACAGGCGCGGCGTTTACGACGTTCCTGGCGAACATGGTGAGCATTTTCACGGGCTTTGCCCCGCTGGGCGTAGTGCTCGTAGCCATGCTCGGCGTGGGCGTGGCCGATGAAGCCGGTTACTTCAACACGAGCATCAAGCTGTTGCTCAACCGGACGGCCAAGAGCCTGCTCACGCCGATGGTGATCCTGGTGGGTTTGCTGAGCCACAGCGCCATCGACGCCGGCTACGTGCTGGTGATCCCGCTGGGCGGCATCATCTTTTACGCTGCCGGACGGCATCCCGTGGCGGGCATCGCCGCCGCGTTCGCAGGCGTCTCAGGTGGCTTCAGCGCCAACCCGTTGCCCTCGGCGCTCGATCCGCTCTTGCAGGGTTTCACCCAGCCCGCCGCCCAGCTTATCGATCCGTCGGTGCTGGTCAACCCGTTGTGCAACTACTTTTTTACGGCGATCTCCAGCGTGCTCATCATCGGCCTGGGCTGGTTCGTCACAGATCGTCTGGTAGAGCCGCGCTTGAACCGGAACACGCCGGTAGACGATGATGCCGAGGAGGCCCCGGAGATGAGCACCATCGATCCGAAGGAGCGCAAGGCGTTCTGGTGGGCCACCGGGGTGATGGGGATCGGGCTCGTCGTGCTCTTCGTCTCGCTGCTGCCGGCAGAGTCGCCGTTCCGCGATCCGAGCGGGTCGTTGAACTCGTTTCAGGCGCCCATCATGCAATCCATCGTGCCGTTGATCTTCTTGCTGTTTCTGCTCCCCGGCGTGGTCTACGGGTACGTGGCGGGCGTCTTCCGCAAATCGAAAGACATGGTCGATGCGATGAGCAAAGCCATGCGCGACATGGCGTATTACATCGTCATGGCGTTCTTTTGTGCGCTGTTCGTCTACGCCTTCGGCCAGTCTAACATCGGCGCGCTCCTGGCCGTCAAGGGGGCGACGCTCTTGAAAGCGCTGGCGCTGCCCGGCCCGGTGACAATCATCGGCATCGTTTTCCTGACGGCGTTCGTGAACCTGTTCGTCGGCTCGGCCTCGGCCAAGTGGGCGCTGCTGGCGCCCATCTTCGTGCCGATGCTGATGCAGGTGGGCATCTCGCCCGAACTGACACAGGCCGCCTATCGCGTGGGCGACTCGTCGTCGAACATCATCACGCCGCTGATGCCGTACTTCCCGCTCGTGGTGGTTTACTGCCAGCGCTACTTTAAGAAAACCGGCATCGGCACCTTAACCTCCATCATGATTCCCTACAGCGCCGTCTTCCTGGTGATCTGGACGATCTTCCTGGTGCTCTACTGGATCGTAGGCATCCCGCTGGGCCTTGGCGCGTTCTACACTTATCCGGCTCCGATGTGAATTTTGGATTTTAGATTTTGGATTTTGGATTGGGTGGCTCCCGATCCGTTTTGAATAATCGAAAAAGCCGCGCCGGTTGGATCGGGCGCGTCTTTTTCGGTTGTTGAATGGGGATCGACAACTTACCAATCCAAAATCTAAAATCCAAAATCGTCAAGGGTGTGCGATGACGACGAGGGCCGGGGCGCGGTTGAGGACGCAGCGCATGGCGAGTTGAAGGTTTTCCGGGTCGAGTGCGGCGAAGCTCTCGTCGAGGACGATCACGTCGGCTTTTTGCAACAGGGCGCGGGCGATGAAGAGGCGGCTGCGTTCGCCATGGGAGAGTTGCCAGCCGGTCTCGCCGACCATCTGCTGGAGCCCGCCCGGCATCCGGGAGAGCAGCGGCCCCAGCCCCAGTTCGTGGCAGATCTCCAGGGCTTCTTCCTGATCGCTGGGGTAGGGCGGCCAGCGGCGGCCCATCAGCAGGTTGAACGCAAATGTCTCGGTCATGACGTGGTTTTCGTGGAACTGCGGCGCGGCGGCAACGCGGCTGCGCCAGGCTTCGTCGCCGAGGGTCTGGCGGTCGAGGCCGTGGAGCAGGAGCAGGCCGGATTCGGGCGTGCGCAACCCCGTCAGGAGCGCCGCCAGCGTCGATTTGCCGCTGCCCGAAGCGCCTTCGAGCAGCACGCGGTCTCCGGCGCGGATCTTGACGCCGCAGCCCTGGAGCACCGCCGCGCCCCGATCGTGGTAGCGGAAGACCAGATCGTGCCCTTCGAGCACGGTTTTATCGGACGGTGCGCCGTCTCCGCCGGAGGCGGTATCGAGGACGCCGGGCAGGCCGCTCTGGATAGGCTCGTTGGCGGCGTCGAAGAGCGGCTTGACCTGCGTCCAAGCGATGGCGGCATCGGCCAGCGAGAGCAGGCCCGACGCAAATTTCCGAAATGCCATGAACGCCAGCAGGATGCCGCCGAGGCTGACGGCCACGCCGGCCTGCGTGCCTGCGCCGAAGATGAAGGCCGGCGCCAGCCCGGCCAGGCCCACCATCAGCCATCCGCGCGGCACGAGCGCATCGAGCCACACGGCGGCCCGGTCCATCTGCATCGAGACCTCCAGATAGCGCGCCACGCCCTGGTCTTCGTCCTGATGCCAGCGGTCGGGGGCTTCTTGCGCCAGCCGCGTGCGGTGTCCCACCATACGTTCGACGAGGTCGTGCGTCAGGTGCAGGCGCGTCTCGGTCCAGTGGCGTCGTTGGAGGAAGTAGTGATAGCCCAGCGCCAGCGTCCCGGCGAACCAGAGCAGGAGCAGCAGGGCGTGGAGCCAGCCTCCGGCGCCCAGGCCCAGCACGCCCGCCGCCAGCAGCATCTCGATGCACGAAACCAGCGCGAGGCTGCCGCCGCTGAGCGCCAGCGATTCGAGCGCTTCCGACTCGATGACCCGGCTGAAATGCCGCCCGGCGCCCTGCCGGCGCGTCTCGTCCGGGTCGAGGCGCAGCGCGCCGTAGAGCAGCCGCCACTTCAAGAGCTTCCCCGCGTGGATAGAAAACGACCCCTGCAGCCACGTCACCAGCGACCGGATGGGCACGAGGGTGAACAGGATCAGCATCCAGGCGATGATCCAGCCGGTCTCCAGCCGGCCCTGCAACGCGCCCTGGCCGATCATCCACCAGGATGCCAGAAACAGCACGTAATGGAGCGTATACCAGCCCAGGAGCCCTTGCAGCCGCCGCGTCAGGCCGGACCAGCGGGCCTGGCGGCGGAAGTCCATGCCCGGCCCCGGACGCAGCACCCAGCCCAGGCCCACCCGCCGATTGCGCAGCCGTTCGCGCAGCAAGGCTTTGCGCGCGCGCGGGTGGCGGCCCGGCGGCACCTGCGTCTCGGTGAGCATCTGGTCGATCTCTGGAATCAGGGGCGCTTCGAGGCTCTCGCACAACAACGCCCGGACTGCTTCGAGGGGATGTCGATGGATTTTGAGATCGGGGCCGAGCACCATGACGGCGCCGCGCCGGGTGCCCTGCACGGCCAGCAGGCGCAGGCCGTCGTCGCCGGGCACGAGGAAAAGCGCCGGGCCGGCCTGCCGGATCAACGCCTCGGCTTCCGGATACGGCGCGTCGATCTGTTCGGTCTCCAGGTCGATGCGGCGGGCGTAGGCGGCAATCCACGGATCCATGGCCTCGGCGTCGTGGCCGGGCAAAGGCGCAGCCTCAGACGCGGCGCGGTCTTCTCCCTTCGCCAGCCCGCTGCGGGTAGCCAGCGCATCAAAGGCCTCCGGCAACGCCGAAGGGGGCCAGGTTTGGGATTGGATCGAGCCTTGCATGAGTGCGTGACGTTCAGCCTTTTAGTTGGTAGGTGTCTGATTTTGGATTTTGGATTTTGGATTTTGGATTGTCTCGGTCTGGCATCCAATCCAACAACCGCAAAGGTCACGACGATAGAGATCGTTGCGACTTTTTCGATTGAGGGAACGGGTCGAATCAGACCAATCCAAAATCCAAAATCCAAAATCCAAAATCGTCATCCCGTTTCCTCCCGAACGTTTTCCAGGACGCGGCCTTTTTCCAGGAAGAGTGTGCGCCATTCTTCCGAGGCCCAGTAGTTTTTGCGCAGCACCTCGTCGGCTTCGAGCAAGGTGCGATAGCGGGATTCCGCCTGGCTCATCAGCAGCGGCGGGGAGCCGTCTTCGACGATGCGACCGTGCTCGACGACCAGGACGCGGTTGAAGCCCAGGGTCTGTTGCAGGTCGTGCGTGATGCAGAGGAGCGTGGCGTGGGGCCAGTGACGCCGGGCGCGGGCCATCAGGCGGCGGCGTTGGCCCCGGTCGAGCCCGCGAAACGGCTCGTCGAGGATGACCAGCCGGGCGTCGGGGCGCAGCAACGAACGCCCGTAGCGCACGCGTTGGCCCTCGCCGCCGGAGACGAACGAACCGCCCTCGCCGAGCGCCGTCTGAAGGCCGTCGGGCATGCGTTGCAGCACTTTGTGCAGGTCAGCGGTTTCGAGGGTTAGGCCCAGCCCGTCGAGGGGTTTATCGGCGGTGCCGTAGCGCAGGTTTTCGAGCAACGAGCGGTTCCAGATGTGGACCGCCGGATCGACCCAGGCGGTGTTGCAGCGTAGCCAGGCCAGCGTCGAAGCCGTCATTGGCACTCCGTCGATGAGCACCTGGCCTTCGGCGGCGCGGTGCCAGCCCAGCAGCAGCCCCACCATGCTCGACTTACCCGCCCCCGACGACCCGACCACGGCCACGTGGCTTCCGGCTTCGATGTCGAGGCTGATGTCGTCGAGGATGAGGTGGCCGGCGGCGCGGACAGTCACGTTTTCGAGCGTGATCGAGACGCCGGTCTGTGCCGGGGTGTCGTCGGTTTTCTGGCCATTGCGCGCCAGGGCGGCGGCGCCGATAGGATCGTCTTCTTCCGGAGCGCCCAGCGGTTCCATCAGGCGCAACGCGGTGTTGCGCTGGACGGGATAAAGCCGCAGCACGAGCGCGATCTCTTCGCCGAGGGCCGGCAGCCGAAGCGCCCAGTAGACGAGCAGCAGCACGCTGCCCGAGGCGCCGTAGCGGCCCAGGTAGCTCAGCAACAACGCTACGGCGAGCCCGTACCCCGCCAGCACCTGAAGCCCCTCGACGATCACGACGGTCCACTGCAAATTCAGCCCGGCCCGCGCCCATTCGACCAGCAAACCCTCGTGCTCGCGCCGGACGGCCTGCTCGGCGCCGTGAGCACGGATGGCCGTCAGGCCCAGCAAGGCATCGAGGTAGAAGCGGCCCAAGGCGCCGGAGTGGGTGCGCACCCGGAGGTCGCGCTCAGCCAGGATAGGCTGCATCAGCACCGGCAGCGCCGTGATGATTGCCGCCGCCAGCAGCGCCAGCCACCAGCCCGACGGATCGAGCCAGATGATGCCGGCGGTGGTCAAGATCAGTTCGAAGACCGAGCGCAGCCCCCGCCCGCCGAGGCTGGTCAACTGGCGGAGGCGCTGGACGCTGTGGCTGCGCTCGGCCATGTCGGAGCTAAGGCGGCTCTGGAAATAGCGGTCGCCCAGGCGGGGGATTTTGCGGAGAAACGCCACGCGCAGGCGGTTTTCGAGGTGTCGCCCCCGGCGCAGCAGGCCGGAGGCGATGGGCACTTCGAGGCCCAGCAGCGCGATGGCAAATAGCAACAACGCCACCATCGCGCCGATGCGTTGCATCGCCAGCCCCAACTGGGCGCTGATGTCGATAAGGCCGCGAAAGAGCAGGGCTTCGATGACGATGCCGCCGGCAGCCAGCGCCAGCGCCATCATCAGCATCGTCAGGCCGAAGACGCCGTCGTCCTGCAGCAGGCGAAGCAGGTCGCGGCCCGGACGGCTCGGCGGTTCTTTAAGCGCCGCCACGAGTTCGGGCGAGAGGGTGGAGGCGCCGTCTGTCTGGGCCTCTGCCGGGCGGCGGCCCTTGACCCGGATGAGCACGGCCCCGCGCAACCAGAGCTGTGCCTCGTCGTCCTCGTCGTCAGGCCCCGGATGCACCGACCAGTACTCCTTGGGGATGAGAGCGCTCTCGCCGGGCGTTTCGGTAAGCGCTTCTCGGAAGATCGATTGCAAGATCCGTTGGGCTTCGCGGCCCCGGCGGATGCCGTCGGCCTCGACGAGGGCCGTGACCATGCGCGTGGCGGCGTCGAGAGCGGCCAGCGTGTGCCAGCCGGCGTTGGCCAGGGCTTCGTCGAGGAGAACCTGGCAGGCCGAGGCCGCTATCTTGAGCATACGCTGGCGTTGCCGGAGCACCTTCGTGAAATCGTCGGTGCCGGCCCACTCCCGCCACGCCGCCGCCGAGACGAGGTGCTGGTGGACGTAGAGGTTGTCGAGGAAGCGCCGCGTCGTCGTCCATTGCCGGCCGGTGCCCGGATCCATCAACTGGATGAACCGGCCCATGCGGCGCCAGGCCACCACGAAGTGCGTCACGCCGTTGGGTTGGCGGATCACCACGAGCGCGGGCAGGGCCTGGGCTTCAGAGATCAGCAGATGATCGACGGGGATCATGATCTGCTCGGCGTCGAGGCCGAGTTGCACCGCCGTCTCTTCGAGCGTGTCTATCGAGGTGCCGTCTACGTCGGTCTGGCAGGCTTCGCGCAATCGCCCGTAGCTCACCTTAATACCGAAACCTTCGAGCAACGCCTTCAACGACGCCGGACCGCAGTCCATCGCCGAGGTCTGCACCACTTCGGGGGCGAACAGACGGTGGTTGCTTTTAGAGGGCTTGCTCATGGACTTCGGTGTAGGCAGTTACTTCGGGCGAGAGTATCGGATTTTAGATTTTGGATTTTGGATTTTGGATTGTTTCAGACTGGCACGTCTTGCCAAAAGGAAAAAGCCGAGGCGGTTCGAAGGGCACGGCTTTTCTGGTTATTGGATTGGGTGGAAGTAAACAATCCAAAATCCAAAATCTAAAATCCAAAATCATTCACCCTCTTCCGCTGATGCGTCGCCCCGCAGCCTGGAGCACCAGCATCGCCGGAGACATCCGCTCGACTTCTACTTCGACGCTGCCGGGCAGGCCGTGCTGGAGTGGGATGCGGGTGTTGTCGTCGGCCTGAATGCTGAATTCGACGCGCACGCCCTCCGAGAGGGCCTCGCTCGCCACGCGCTCGACCATGGCGCCGACGCTGCCGTACTGGGTCCATGGAAAGCCGTGGAGCCGCAGGATGGCCGTCTGGCCCGGCTGGACGCGCCCGAAGGCGTCCGACGGGCGAAAATACGCCACGGCCCGCAACGCGCCTGGCTGGATGACCACGCCGAGGGTGTCGCCGGCGCGCACGACCGAGCCTTTGCGCAGCGGGCGCATCTGGGCCAGCCGCCCGCCCACCGGCGCCTGCACCTGATGCCGGGAGACTTCGTGATCGAGTTGTTTGACCTGGACTTCGGTGGTGGCGCGTTGGCGTTCGAGCACGGCGGCTTCCTGGCTCAGGCGGGCCAGCGTAGCCTGCCGGCTGCTCTCCAGGCTGCGTTGCTCGGCCTCCAGGCGGTCTACGGTGCGGCTCTGGGCTTCGGCAGCCAGCCGCCGTTGCTCGGCTTCGCTCTCTGCCTTCTGATACTCGGCGTCGGAGATGTGGCCGCGTTCGTGCAGGGCCTTCATCCGCTCTTTTTGCTGATCGGCCAGTTGTTGCGCGGCCAGGGTTTCGGCGTGCCGCGCCAGGGCCTCGGCATAGGCCGACCGAGCCACCTCGCGCTCGTCGGCCAGGGCCTGCTCTTCGGCGGCGATCTCCCGGCGCAAGGCGGCAAGCTGGGCTTCTAACCCGACGCCGCGCGCCTGCTCTTCTTCGCGTTGCAACGACAGCGGCACCGCGTCGAGTTCGAAGAGCAACGCCTCGGCGGCCACGTCGGCGCCGAGCATCATGTACGTCTCGACCACCTGCCCATCGACCGGCGAGACCACCGGGTGGTCGGCTTGTTCGATCTCCAGGCGCGCGGCGTGGCTGACGGAGAAGACCGAGACGCGCGATCCAAAAAACCAGATCGCCCACCCGATCAGGAGCACCACGATCAACACCAGCCCCGTCCAGGAAGGGCGCGCCGCGTGCAGGGCGCGCATCGTCTGTGAAAAAGGTGCGGGCATAAACGGGCTTTTCTGCTTAACAGGCTCTTACGATCACGCAGTAACCAATACGCAATACGGGGGCCTCTTCCGCCATTTTTGCGTTGATCGATGACAAAGGTAGGCATTAACAGCCTTTTCGACCCCCCAAACAACTAAGATGTCCCCAAAGTCGCAACCTTGGGGACATCTTTTATGCTGCTTTCTGGATGATGAATCAGCGAGCGATTCATGGATAGACACAACACTTCAGCCCGGATTGGCTCACACGCCGGCGGCTTAATTCCCAAAAACCACAAGCCCCGACCCTGGGGGGAGGGCGGGGCTTGCGCAGCTTCCTCGAAGGAAGCTGAAGGGTAGGATGTTACCCGGCTCAGGTGGACTCGGCGGTCACGAACCCGGCCTTGACGTTGGTCTTGGCTTTCATGGTTTCTTCCTGGTTGGGTTAGGAGTGTTAATGTGGGGTCTTCGTTTGTTCGAGATCAGGTGGACTCGGCGGTTACGAACCCGGCCTTGACATTGGTCTTGGCTTTCATGGTTTCATCCTCGTTAGGTGGGTGGTGAGTGAGCGATGAAGGGGTCTGCGCAGGGCCTTCATCTGTCTACACAACACTTCCGCGCAAATTGGCTCATCCGTTTTTCTTTTTTTCGCGGCGTGGTTAAAAAGGCCAAAAAAGAAGCCCCGATGATCTCGGCGTGGTGGTATTCTTCTTTGTTGTTGTCCTTTTGGCTTGATCCCCCGGATCCCCGGATCGTGGTCCGGGGCAGGCTCTGTCCGGGGCAGGCTCCGGA
>JANQES010000125.1 GCA_028278205.1 Rhodothermales bacterium | reverse complement strand
AAGCCGTTGAAAACAAGCTGAAAACGGCGAAAACCATACCTGCCAGGTTTTCAAAACCTGGCAGGTATGCCCCAAATTCCCCAACCCTTAATTCGCATTAGTAGTATTCAGAATAACGGGAGTACGCCGATGACCTCACCCTCTTTTTCACCCGGTACTGCCCCATTCTCACGATATCGCCTGCCCAACGGCTGGCGAACATACCCCGCCTCCCCCCACCTTCGCGAGGGTTCGGCACCCCTCTCAAGAGGGGAATTTTCTACGTTGGCGGCGTGCAACACCCAAAAGTCCCCTCTAGAGAGGGGTGCCCCGACGAAGGAGGGGCGGGGTGTGTCACGCGACGCTCACGCAAGCAAAAAGCTAGAGAACCCGGCAGCCCAGACCTCTTTTCTGTGGCGATCCCTCCTGTTCGCGATGTTGATCGTGCTGATGGCGGCAGGGGGGCTGGCGCAGGCAGCAAAAGCACAGGGCGATCCACCGATTGCCAGCGTGCAAGTCATCAACAACGCAAAGCACACCGGCGCTATGGATGTCTACGTCGACGGCCGGCGGCTGCTCGACGATGTGGTCTTCCCGTCGGCCACGCCGTACGTGCTCGTTCCGGCAGGCCGCCGCACCATCGACTTCGTGGCCGGCGCCGATGCCGATAACGCACAGCCGCTCTGGACGAGCGCGTTCTTGCTGGAATCGAATTCGAACCACGCTCTCGTGGCGGTGGATCGTCCCAACGGCCTCGCGGTGCTGGCGCAAAACGACGCGCGCCGCGTAGCCGAATACGACGATGCCGAGTTCTTCTTCGTCCACGACGCGCCCGACGCCCCGGTCTTCGACCTCACCCTGCTCGATCCGCGTGTGCCCAATCAACTCGAAGATGTGGTCTTGAACAACGCTCGATACGGCGACATGAGCACTTATCGCCGCCTGGCGCCGAGGCCGCACGACTTCCAACTCACCACCCCCGACAACACCGCCGAGCTTATTCGTTTTCGGTTCGATCTGGGGGCGTTCGGCGGCAAAACACTCGTCTTTCTGCTTACCGGACGCTTCGACGACGGGTCGTTCACCATCATCGGCTATGATGCCGAAGGGCGTCTCGTCTCCGACGTGCCGTTGACCACCACGGGCCGGGATGCGCCCAGCGCGCAGTTCATCCACAACATGCTGGACGTAGGCGACGTGGATGTCTACCTCGACGATCAACGCCTGCTCGACGATTTCGCCTTCCAGACGGCCACGCCGTTTCTGCCTCTTCCGAAAGGCCGGCACAAGATCGATATCGTCGCCGGCGCCGATGCCGATAACGCGCAGCCGCTCTGGACGCGTGACTACTCGTTTCTATCCTCTTCGCCCTACGCCGTCATCGCCATAGGCCACCTTGATCCGCCTGCCGGAGAGCCCGGCCTCGACGTGGTGATTCAGGCCAACGTCCGCCTGGAAGCCACCTCCGACGACGTCGAATTTTTCGCCGTCCATGCCGCGCCCACGGCAGAAGTTCTCGATCTTCGCCTGCTCAATCGAGAGAACAATCAGGTTATCGGCCTGCCGGCCAACAACATTGCCTTCGGCGAGACCGGCCCCTATTACCAGGGCCCGCCGGCCTGGTTTTTCTTCGAGATCACGAGCGCCGACAACCTCGCCCAATTTGACATCTTCGGCCTCAACCTCGAAGACTTCGGCGGAAAGACACTCGTTCTTTTGATCACCGGCCTGGACAGCTATCTCTCCCCCATCATCGGCTATGATGCCGAGGGTAATTTCGTCGAATCGATGCCCCTTAACACGACGGACGAGGCCGCTGTGCCGGAGGCCTTCCGGCTCCGGGGCAACCACCCCAATCCGTTCCATCCCACCACGGCCATCACGTTCGACCTGCCCGAGCCGGCCCGCGTCCACCTCGAAGTGGTCGATGTGCTGGGGCGGACGGTGCTGACGACGGCGGCGCAACACCTCGACGCCGGCCCTGAACGCGCGCTGCGGATCGAGGCCGAGGGGATGGCGGCGGGGCTGTATCTCTACCGTGTCGTGGCGCAAACGACCACCGGCACACGCGTTCGGACGGGGCGGATGGTGCTGGCGCGGTGAGAAACAGGTGCGAAAAAAATGCAAACTCCGGGTAAAGCCCGGTATTCCTATGCAAAAAAGGGTAGCATTAATAGATAGAAATTCTTAAGTAGAACCATACGAATCGAATCCGTTGCAGGATGGCCTATTGCCCCCGTCTTGCCTTGCAGCGGTCGGCCATACTCATCAAACAACCGGTACATGCTATGATTCGCTACAGAGCGTCCCTCTCCGCCCTGCTGACAACCCTCGTGCTGATGGGGCTTCTGGCCGCCCCGGCGAAGGCACAAGACGCAACGCCCGGCCTCTTCGCTTTTGCCCAATTCATCCACAACGTGCCCGACGCAGGCCCCGTCGATGTCTACGTCAACGACGTACTGACGGTCGACAACCTGGCGTTCCAGAACGCCACCGCGTTCGCACCGTTGCTGTGTCCGAACACCTGCAAGGCCACGATCGACGTCGTGCCTGGTGACGATCCGGATAACAGCAACCCTGTCTTCACCGCCGACGCCATCCTCGACGCCGACGTGTACTACGGGGCGGTGGCCGTGGGCGTGCTTAGCCAGGCGGTCTTCGAGGTGCTGGCAATAGACTATATGCGCACCGAATCCAAAGCGCCGGGCAAGGTCGAATACCTCCTCGTCCATGGCGTTCCGGGCGCCGAAGTGGACGTCCTGCTGCTCGATGAAAACGGCGAATGCGATCCTGTGGAACCGGCGACGTGTTTCCTGCTGACCAACAACTGGACTTTCGGCGAAGTTGAAGGCTACTGGCAGTTGGAGCCGCGCTTGAACTACTTCGGGGTCCTCACGGCCGACGGCAGCACGCCGCTGTTGAGGCTCGGCTTTGACGTGACGGGCTTTAAAGACAAAGCCATCACCGTGGTGGCCAGCCCCATCAACGACAGCACCTTCACGCTCCTCGCCTTCGACGGCGACGGCAATAAGCTAGAAGGCACGCCCACGCCGACTCCCCGCACGCTGGAGTTCGACACCGAAGGCACGAAGGTTCTGGCCGTAGACGGCAACTATCCCAACCCGTTCAACCCCTCCACGTCGATCCGCTTCAACCTGGCCGAACCGGCGCAGGTGCGCCTTGACGTCATCGACGTGCTGGGCCGGACGGTGCTCTCGCAGCCGGCTCGTCGTTTCGAAGCGGGCGTGGGCCACACGTTCAGCGTCAACGCCTCAGCGCTGGCTTCGGGCATCTACCTCTACCGCGTCACCGCGCTGACCGGCGCCCAAACGCTGACGCACACCGGGCGGATGATCCTGTCGAAGTAAGCGCTCTGTTCGCTTCGCGCCAGTTCCGGACGTGTGGAAGCGTGAACAAAGTTGACTGAGTCGGGGAGTCGGAGAGTCGAGGAGTCGGAGAAAAGAATCTTTTTCTCACCGGCTCTCCGGCTTTCCGGCTCTCCGGCTCTTCGTTTTACGCATGTACGTCACAAACCGAAAGCCGTCGCGCCGGTCTTCTTCGGCCACGTCGAAGTCGGTGTCGATGAGATGTTCGAAGGGCGGGAAGAAGACGTCGCCCTCGTAGTCGCCTTCGACGAGAGTCAGTTCGAGGCGGTCGGCCAGAGGGAGAAACTGTTCATAGACCGCCGCGCCGCCGCCGATGAAGATCCTTTCGACATCAGCCAGCGCGTCGAGCGCCGCGTCGATGGAGGGATAGGTTTCGATCTCCGGATAGCCGGGGTAGGCGCCCCGCGAGGTGAGCAAGACGATACGCCGCCCCGGCAACGGCCCGCCGAACTGATGAACGAGCGAGTCGAACGTCCGCCGGCCCATGATGAGGGGATGGCCCATCGTCAGGCGTTTGAAGCGCTTGAGGTCTTCGGAAATGCGCCACGGCAAATCGAGCCCCTTCCCGATGAGCCGATCTTTCTCAGCCACCGCCGCAATAATGACAAGCTCCGGTTTCAAATTTTGCTCTTTCGAATTTTGCGGGGCAAAATTCGAAAAATGGGTGGAAGGGTCCGGCATAAAACGCTTCGAGGCAATAAAGGAATGTTGATCACGATTAACCGTAAAAGCGTGATGTACCAGGGATGCTGATAAAAGGCCCTGATCACCTAGAAAAACCTCTTCTGCTTGTCATCCTGAGCGAAGGCTCCCCCGGAGCCGCAGCCGAAGGATCTGTCATTTATTGATGCGCTTCCAGGTTATCTCGACGGCGCGTTTTAGAAAGATCCTTCGGCTTCGCCCTCCTTCGTCGGGCTGCGCTGCCAAGGACAAAACACCGTTGTCCTTTCAACAGGATCGCGGCCAAAGGCTGCGTCGGGATCTCAGGATGACAAGATTGTGGTTTTTTGGTGGTTTCTGACCGTTTTATCAAGAGCCCTGTTACATCACAACGTAAAAGTAAGGGTGCCTGCCCAACCGTGGTAGCAGGCACCCTTACGTTTCACTGAGAAGCCCTCTTCTTTCCCCCTTTTCCAAATCCCGCCAGGGATTTGGAACTACATATCCTCCCAATACTCTTCCGGCATGTCTTGCGCCAGGGCGAGGGCACCTTCGGCGCCGGCGTAGAGCGGGTCGTCTACGGGCACGATCTTGAATGTGCCGTATTCACTCAGCGCGCCGGCCAGCGCTTCGGCCATGCCTTTGGTCTGGCTTCCGCCCCCGGCGAGGTAGATGTTCTTGCGGACGCGCTCCTGGAAGTCCGGCTCGTAGCGCGCCACCAGATCGATCACCGTCTCGGCGATAGCCGGCACCATGCTCTCGCAGGCTTGCTTGACCTCGTTGGTGATGTCGTGCTGGGTAAACTTGCCGCCGACGGGCACGCTCACCTTCACCCGGCCATTGGTCTTGCCGACGAAGCCGTATTCTTCCTTAAACTCGCGCACGAGCGTCTCGCTGAACCGCGCCTGCGGGTATTTCTCGGTCAGCAGATCGTAGAGTTGCCGATCCACGTAGTCGCCGGCGGTGCGGAGCGAGCGCTGGTCTTCTTCGCCCGGCATCGTGCCGTGCATCACACAAAAATCGACGGTGCCCGCGCCGATGTCGATGATCAGGGCGTTGTTGAGCGCGCCGAGGCTGTAGGCCACGGCGAACGGCTCGGAGACCACCATCAGCGTGTCGGCATATTCGCGGACGGCCTCGCGGATAGCCAGTTTGTTGACTTTGAGCGCTTCGGCAGGCACCCCCACGGCGGCATAGATCTTCTGGCCGGCAGCCGGCTGCACCAGCTCGATGAGGTGATGGATGAGTTCGCGGACGGCCTCTTCGTCGCGGTGCGTGCCGTCGCGGATGACGCCGAATTCGAGCGGTCTCACGAGATCGACCGAGAGGCGGTTGCTGATGGCGTCTTCGCCAAAGAGCACGTCTTGCTTCAACAGCTTCCGGGCGATGAAATCCTTGGGCCATCCGACGTAGCTCTGGACCCACTTACGCTTGCCGCTGCTCGAAGCGACGGCGCTGCGCGAGGTGCCCAGGTCGATGCCGATGTAGAGGATGTCCGTGGGTTTCTTCGCCGATGTTGTCTTTTTTGCGGCCATGTTGCTTAGTCGGTTGGTTCGCGCGTCTCCGGGAGCCCCTGGAGATAGTCGAGGATGCCGGCTTCAAGCGACATCGCCAACTGTTCCCGGTATTCGTCGGTGTAGAGCTTGGCTTCTTCGGCCGGGTTGCTGATGACCGAGATCTCCGCCAGCACAGCAGGGACTTCCACGCCCCAGAGCACCATAAACGGCCCGGATCGGACGCCCCAATCGTTCACGTCGCTGTTCACCCGGTGGATATTACGATAAAGTGTCTTCTGAATCGAGGTGGCAAGCTGTTTTGATTCCTGAAATTTCATCGTATTACCAATCTTTTCGACCTCATTGCGCCATTCGGCCATCGAATAGCCGGAATTCTGGTTCTCCAGGGCAGCCAGCCGTTGGATCTTGGCATTGCTGCGCGGGCTGAAATAATACGTCTCGATGGTGGTTACGGTATCGACGGGCAGGGCGTTGACGTGGATGGAGATGAACAGGTCGGCGGCGTTTTTTTTGGCGAAGGCCACGCGGTCGCGCAGGTAGATCTTGCGGTCGTCCTCGCGGGTCATCAGGATGCGATAGCCATAGTCTAAGAGCCGTCGTTGCAGGCGCCGGGCTACGTCGAGCGTGATGACTTTTTCGGGCAGGTCCGTCGGGCCGATAGCGCCCGGATCGCGCCCGCCGTGGCCCGGATCGATGACGATGGTTTTGACCTCCAGACCGTAGAGGCTTGCCAGCGGCACCTCGCGGTTTGCGTCGCGGCGCAGGCCGGGGTCGTCGGGACTGCCGAAGGCCTGCTCGATTTGTTCGACGGGCGAGATGGCGGCGGTGCTGCTCGTGGCGGCCTCGTCGCCGGCTGTTTTGGCCTGGATCTCTTGATAGACCTGAAACCCGCCCAGCATAACCAGCAGCACGGTCACCGCCAGCGCCACGCGTCCTCCCCACAACAACCAGCGCGACGACGGCTGCTCCAAGCCCTCAACCTCGCGGCTGGACATCCTCAGGTTGTCTTCATAGACACCCCTGAGAATATCCTTCCGTTTGCTCCGGGTCCCTGGTGTTTCTAGTTTCATCCTTCCGGTGGGTGTACTTCGTCCTAGACCGGACATGAATTTTGACGCTCGCCTTCGGCACACCGACCTCGGTATCCTGAAGGCCAAAAACCTTCAACGGATTTCCCTGTCAAAATTCATTTAGTATAAATAACGCAAGAGAAATCCTTTCTTGCGCGGTATCGGCACATTTTAACCCTTCAATAACAAACCCGCCCTTCTCGTTCCGCACGGCGTTGATCTTGGTGCGTGGTTCAATTTCAATCGGTCCGATTTTCAACAGAAAAGTTGTGCTCCCACAGACGGGGAGGGTGTTTTGGTGTTAAAGTGTTATAGTGTTTGAGTTCTTTCCACTAAAACACCAAAACACTATAACACCAAAACACTGAACTACACCGCCACCGGCGCTTTAATAGCCGGATGATGCACGTAGTCCCCCACCTCAAAATCCTCATATTCATAGTCGAAGATGCTAGCTGGTTTGCGCTTGATGCGCAATGTAGGCAACGGATACGGCTCCCGCGAAAGCTGCTCCCTCACTTGATCAACATGATTCATGTATATGTGACAGTCACCAATGCTGTAGACGAGTTCGCCGGGTTCGAGGTCGCATTGTTGGGCCATCATGTGGGTGAGCAGCGCGTACTGGGCGATGTTGAACGGGGCGCCGAGGAAGAGGTCGTTGGAACGCACGTAGAGATGGCACGAGAGCCTGCCGGCGCCTACCCAGAATTGAAAAAACATATGACACGGCGGCAGCGCCATCGCGTCGATCTCGGCGGCGTTCCAGGCGTTGACGATGTGGCGGCGGCTGTCGGGCTTCGTCTTGATCGACTCGATGACACGGGCGATCTGATCGACGCCGCCGAAGTCGCGCCATTGTTTGCCATAGACCGGGCCGAGTTCGCCGTATTGCGCGGCGAAGGCGTCGTCTTCGCGGATCTTGGCCTCGAAATCCTTCTTCAGGAGGGTCCATTCTTCCGAATCAGAAGACGGGACGGCGTGGCCGATGGCTTCGAGATAATGCTTGAGCGGCCAGTCGGTCCAGATCGAGATGCGGTTATCGACCAGGATTTTGATGTTGGTCGAGCCGGCGAGGAACCAGAGCATCTCCTGGGCCAACCCGCGAAACCAGACGCGCTTGGTGGTCGCCAGCGGGAAGCCGTCTTGCAGATCGAACCGCATCTGATGGCCGAAGACGCTGAGCGTGCCGGTGCCGGTGCGGTCTTCTTTGCGAAGGCCGTAGTCGAGAACGTATTGCAGAAGATCGAGATAGGGACGCATACGGGGTGCTGGTGGGATGAGGAAACGGCAATACCGGAACGACGGCGTGTCGAGGATCGTTTTCGGGGAGTCATGGGTCACTGGTCATGGGTCATGAGTATCTCACCAAAACCCATGACTCATGACCCATGACTCATGACGCGAACACCGTGAGCCTAATCTACAAAAAATATGGACGCCAACCTTCACCAGAAACAAGGCATCAACCATCTCAACAAGGTGCTCAACTACGCGCCCTTTGTGGCCGCAGACGGCAAAGCCACCGTCTACCTGACCTTCGAAGATTGGAACGTCGTGGCCGACACGCTCTTCCAGATGAACACCCCCAAAGAATTGCTGCCCGACGCCATCAACGCCTATCGCCTCACCGACGGAAACCGCGCCATCGAACTCGACACCGACGCCTATCTGATCACAGTCGAAATGATTTAGATTTTTCGCCCGAAAAATCTAATTGGCCAGGGCGCGGAGGTTGAAACGGGGGATGACGACGCGGAAGCGTTCGCCGTCGGGGCGTTCCATGGTATAATAGCCTTCCATGGCGCCTTCGAACGTGTTGAGGATGCTGTAGCTGCTGTAGGTGTGCTCGGCGCCCGGCGCAATCAACGGCTGCTTGCCGATGACGCCTTCGCCCTCGACCTCCTGCACCCGTCCCCCGTATTCCTCGATGCGCCAGTACCGGCGCAAGAGTTGCACCTCGACGAGACTGTGGTTCTCGATCCGGATGAAATAGCCGAAGACAAAGCGTTTCTCGAAAAAGTCGGACTGGCTATCGAGGTAGACGGGCCGTACCGTCACGGTGATGTCTTCGGTCGTGGCGATGTAGGGGATCATTCTTCGAAAATTCGGATTCGAATTTTCGAAATCCGTTTAGGATTTCGAACGTCAGTTTTTCATAAGCGCCGCCTGATGCGCTGCGCGTAGTTGCTCGGCGACGGCCATGAGCTTGCCGACGCGTTTTTCGCAGACGGGCGCATCCCACCGCCCGCCTTCCTTGAGCGAACTGCCGATGATGAAACCGTCGGCCAGGGAGTAGAGGTCGCCGTAGTTATCGGCGGAGGCGCCGCTGCCGACGAGCACGGGCAGGTCGGTGGCGGCCCGCGCGGCGACGAGGTCGTCGTGGCCGGGCGGCTCGCCGGTATGATCTCCGGTGACGACGACGGCGTCGGCCTGGTGCAAGGCCATGCCGCGCGCGATGTCGGCGATGCTGAGGTCGGCAGTCAGGGCATGGGCGGCGTGTTTTTTCTTGACATCAGCAAAGACCGGGATGCTGTTGGCGCCGATGTGTTGCCGGTAGCGCAACACCGCGCCCGCCGACGCCTCGGCCATGCCTTTGTCCGAGACGTGAGCGTGGGTCCAGCCTTCGGCGCGGATGAAATCGCAGCCGGCAGCCTGCGCCACGGCCAGCGCCGTCTTGTTCCCCTGAAACAGCACGTGCAGCCCCACCGGCGTATAGCGCGCCCGGCGCTTGACGGCATAGGCCACCCGGGTCATCGACGCCGCCACCTCCGGCCCCATCTCGCGCTCGTGGACGCACGGAAAGTCGAACATATTCTCGATGAGAATGCCGTCGACATCGGCGGCGAGGTAAACCTCGGTCTCGGCCACGGCGCGTTCTACGGCGCTCTGTATGCAGATGAAGCCGGGCACGCCCGGCGTCGGCCCGGTGTGAATCATGGCGATGACCGGCTTCGGCTTGTCAAAGAGCGCTGCAAACGAGATAGGCATGACGAAGCAAAGCGTTGTGGCGAGAGGAGCGGGAAGACAGGAATACGTACCGAGGTAGTTCTCAAAGGTTCACTTCGCACATCGGTTGGCGTCGGTCGCCGGTCATTGGTCACTGGTGTCTCTTATCAAACCAGTGACCAGTGACCGACGCCTCCGTCAGGTTAAAACGCTACGAGGCATCATATCGCAATACGTTTTCCTGCCTGCTTACGATTAACCAGCGATTAAATTACGCTGTTCCAATTTCGGATTTCGCCGTGGCGAAATTCGAACGTGCAACCATTACACACGATGAGGGTTGTAGCTTATTTGAAGCGAGTGTCCCCCATAATCCACCGGTCTTCGGACCGACGTACGTATGAGCCTTCCGACTTCTGACGAGTCATCGCTGGGCACCAAAAAAGCGGTCCAACCGCTTTCCGAGGCCACTATTCTCTTCGCCGGAGACTCCGGCGACGGGATGCAGTTGACGGGGTCGCAGTTCACGCTGGCTACGGCCTTTGCCCAGAACGACCTGGCCACGCTCCCTGACTTTCCCGCCGAGATCCGCGCCCCCGCCGGTACCACCTACGGCGTCAGTGGCTATCAACTCCACTTCGGCTCGGTCAACATCCGCACGCCCGGCGATGAGGTGGACCTGCTCGTGGCCATGAACCCGGCGGCGTTGCAGGTGAACCTGCATCGCGTCCGGCGCGGCGGTGCCATCATGGTCAACGTCAACGCGTTCACCCCGAAAAACCTCAAGCTGGCCGGCTACGACGGGGTCAATCCCCTCGAAGACCATTCGCTCAAAGACTTTCGGGTCTTCCAGGTCGAACTGACCAAGATGACCCAGGAGGCGCTCAAAGACAGCGGCCTCGACAAAAACCTGATCGACCGTAGCAAGAATATGTTTGCGCTGGGGCTGGCCCTGTGGCTCTATTCGCGTCCGATCGAGCCGGCGGAGGAGTGGCTCAAGGGGAAATTCGCCAAGAAACCGGAGATCCGGGACGCCAATATTCACCTGCTCAAAAAGGGCTATCACTACGGCGAGACCACCGAGGATTTCATTGTCCGGTACGAGGTGCGCCCGGCGCAGTTGGAGCCGGGGCTCTACCGGGCCGTCCGGGGCGCCGAGGCTATCGCGCTGGGCCTGGTAGCGGCCAGCGAGCAAAGCGGGTTGCCGCTGTTTTACGGCAGCTACCCCATCACGCCGGCTTCGGACCTGCTGCACGAACTGAGCCGGTACAAAAACTTCGGCGTGATGACGTTCCAGGCCGAAGACGAGATTGCCGCCGTCGGCGCGGCTATCGGCGCCAGCTTCGGCGGCGTGCTGGGCATCTGTGCCACGAGCGGCCCCGGCCTGGCCCTCAAGGCCGAAGCCATCGGCCTGGCGGTGATGACCGAACTGCCGATGGTGGTCATCAACGTCCAGCGCGGCGGCCCCTCCACCGGCCTGCCCACCAAGACCGAACAGAGCGACCTGCTGCAATCGATGTACGGGCGTAACGGCGAGGCGCCGTTGCCGATCATCGCTGCGTCTACGCCGGGCAATTGTTTCTTTGCCGCCTACGAAGCCTGCCGCATCGCCGTCAAATACATGACGCCGGTCATCTTGCTGGCCGACGGCTACCTCGTCAACGGCTCGGAGCCCTGGCGCATCCCCAGTGTCGACGAACTGACGCCCATCGACGTCTCGTTCACGGACAAGCCCAACCGCACCATCGACGGCGAAGACGTTCTCCTGCCGTACGTGCGCGACGAACAGACGCTGGCGCGGCCCTGGGTGAAGCCGGGGACGCCGGGCCTGGAACACCGCATCGGCGGCCTGGAAAAACAGCACGAAACCGGCAACGTCTCGTACGACCCGGACAACCACCAGTTTATGACCAAGCTGCGCGCGGAAAAGGTCGAGCGCGTCACGCAGGAGATCCCCCCGACAGACATCCACGGCGACGCCGAGGGCGACGTGCTGATCGTCGGCTGGGGATCGACGCGGGGCGCTATCGAGGCTGCTGTAGACCGTCTTCGCGAAAAAGGCCTTGCCGTCAGCAGCATCCACCTGCACTTCGTCAACCCGATGCCGCCGGATCTGGGCGAGATCTTTGGCCGGTTCGAGCACCTGCTCGTGCCCGAATTGAACAACGGCCAGCTCGTGCGCCTGCTGCGCGACCGCTTCCTGCTGCCCTTCATCCCGCTTAACAAGATCCAGGGCCAACCCTTCAAAGCCAGCGAGATCGAAGATTTTATTTTTTCTCTGGTCGAGAAAAAATAAAAGTGTGTTGGACGGGACCTGCTGCTGAAATAAACCTTTTGAGATATGGCTGACGAGCATACCCAACCGAACGACGGCACCGACAAGCCGCAAGGCAAAAAGCCGAAACTGCCGCCGGGCTTCGAACCCAAAGCCAAAAAGGTGAAGCTGCCCCCCGGCATGGAGCCCAAAGCCAAAAAGGCGAAGCTGCCCCCCGGCATGGAGCGGACGGCCAAGAAACCCACGCTGCCGCCCGGCGCCAGGCCTGCCGGCAAGAAACCGTCGTTGCCGCCCGGCATGGCCGGCGGCGACGGCGCGCCCACGAAGCTCAAACGCAAAGACTTCGCCTCGGACCAGGACGTGCGCTGGTGCCCCGGCTGCGGCGACTATGCCATCCTGGCCGGCGTCCAGCGGCTCCTGCCCGACCTCGGCGTGCCGCGCGAGAACCTCGTCTTCATCAGCGGCATCGGCTGTTCGAGCCGCTTTCCGTATTACATGCAAACCTACGGCGTGCATTCCATCCACGGACGCGCCCCGACGCTGGCTACCGGCCTCAAAGCCGCCCGCCCCGAACTCGACGTCTGGATCATCACCGGCGATGGCGACGCGCTCTCGATCGGCGGCAACCACCTCATCCACGTGCTGCGCCGCAACATCGATGTGCAGATCTTGCTCTTCAACAACCAGATCTACGGCCTCACAAAAGGGCAATACAGCCCGACGTCGGAACTGGGCAAGATCACCAAGAGCACGCCTTACGGCTCTATCGTCTATCCCTTCAACCCCGTCACGCTGGCCCTCGGCGCGACGGCTTCGTTCGTGGCTCGCACCATGGACCGCGACGCCAAACACATGGCCTACGTCCTCAAACGCGCCCACGAACACAACGGCGCCTCCTTCGTCGAGATCTATCAAAACTGCAACATTTTCAACGACGGGGCCTTCTTCGACTTCACCGAGAAAGCCACCAAGCCGCACCGCGCTGTCTTCATCGAGCACGATAAGCCGATGATCTACGACAACGGCACCAAGGGCATCCGCCTCGACGGCTTCCGCCCCGTCTCCATCGACCTGACCGACGGCCACTGGTCTGCCGATGACTGCATCGTCTACGACGAGACGAGCATGGAGCTGGCCGGCATCGCCGGGCGCATGTTCTGGCACGACGACCTGCCGCGGCCCTTCGGCGTCTTCTACCGCGAAGAACGCAACTCGTACGAAGACATGCTCCACATGCAGATCAAACACGTGACCGACAAACGCGGCAAGGGCAACCTCGAAGCCCTCCTCCGCAGCGGCGACACGTGGGAGATTACGTAGCGTAGCAGAACCATGAAAGAGAGAATTGCCGTCAACCCTCAGATCCACTTCGGAAAACCGTGCGTGGCCGGCACGAGAATTCTTGTGCAAAGCGTCCTCGAACTCGTGAGAGAGGGTCTTTCCTTCGAGACCATCATTCAGGACTACTATCCGGATCTCGACGCTGAAGATATCCGCGCGTGCCTTCAGTACGCCATTGATGTTGTGGCGGCGGAGGATATTCACATTGCGGCAACCTCATCGTGAAGCTATTCTCCAAACTCACCCGATAAATCCCATGCTTCCGAAAAGGCGGCCTCGCGATGACGGAGCCGCCTTTTTTATAGCGGGCGCATAATATAAATCCCGGCTCTTCCATAGGTCCACACAATTCCCGTACATTGCGCCTGCCTTCTCTCAACAACCCGGCAGCGGAATGAAATTTGGCACCTCTTCCCTCGTCGTGGCGGCCTTTGTGGGGCCGGGCACGGTGCTGACGTGCGCCACGGCGGGCGTCGACTTCGGCTATAGCCTGGCGTGGGTGCTGTTGTTTGCCACGGCGGCGACGTTCGTGTTGCAGTCGTTTACGGCGGGCACGGGCATTCTGGCGGGCAAAGGGCTGGGCGAGGCGATGCGCGAGGCCACCCACCGGCCTGCCGGGCGCATGGTGGTCTACGGGCTGGTGGTGCTGGGTTTGTGGATCGGGACGGCGGCGTTTGAGACGGGCAATCTGGTGGGTGCGGCGGCGGGGATAGAAACAGTCTTTGAGGGCCGGATCGGGCGCGGGTGGGTGATCGGAGGGCTGGCGCTGGTGGCGGGGCTGGTGCTCTTGCTCAATCTGCGCGTGCTGACGCAGGTGCTGGCAGGGCTGGTGGCGCTGATGAGCGTGCTGTTTATAGCAACGATGCTGCTGGCGCCGGTAGACTGGGGGGCAGCCGCGCGTGGCCTGCTGACGCCGTCGCTGCCCGCCGGGAGCCTGGTGAAAGTGATCGCCCTGATCGGCACGACGGTGGTGACGTATAATCTTTTTCTGCACGCCAGCGCCGCCAAACGCTACTGGGCCGGCGAAAAACCCGAACGCGCCTGGCGCCGCGAGTTGACGGGCATGGCCGTGTTTCTGCCCGCCGGCGGCGTCATCTCGCTGGCTATCGTGATGGCGGGCGCTACGCTCTCGCGAACGGGCGCCGAGGTGAGCGCCGTCGCTGAACTGGCGCCGTTGCTCGAACCGGTGGCCGGGAGCGCCGCCCGCGCGTTGTTCGGGCTGGGGCTGCTGGCTGCCGGCGTCACCTCGGCGGTGACGGCGCCGCTGGCCGCCGCTGCCGGCATCCGCGAAATCTTCGACTGGCCGGACGATCCGCGTCACTGGCGCTATCGGGCGGTGTGGCTCTCGGTGCTGCTCACCGGCCTCGTCTTCGGCCTGCTGGGGCGCAATCCGCTCGAAATCATCATTGCGGCGCAGGCGGCCAACGGTCTGTTGCTGCCGTTCATCGCCGGTTTTGTGCTCTACATCACCGCCCGGCAACACGCCGTGACGCTGCCGCGCTGGTACGTCGGCATCGGCGTGCTGGTGACGGTGGTCTGCGCCGGCCTCGGCGCCCGCACGCTCTGGTGGGTCTGGACGCAGTTGGGATTCTGATTTTGGATTTTGGATTTTAGATTTTGACACGAGCGGAGCGACTGACGAAGTAATTGGGTGCGCAGAGAGAACAATCTCCAAAGGGTGTTTATTTCTTTGGTTTAAATATTTGATTATTAATAATTAATGGCTATGAATACGGCAGGTATTCCCCTATTTCCCACTCCCCATTCGCTATTCCCCATTAAGAACCCACCTGCCTGTCCGATACCTGCGGTAGTATTCGTGCTCGTAATGCTTTTGTGGAAAAATCGAGCCCGTTGTCTCGCAAACCCAAAGACCGTCAAGGAGCAGCCAGATGAGACGTTACCCCCCCCTGCTGCTGCTGATGTTGGGCCTGCTGGGCCTGTTTAGCATCAGTTGCGATTCGGCTGATGAAGAAAGTGGCACTGTGACCCTCGTGGGTCAGGTGCTCGATGCCGAAACCAATGAACCCGTCGTCGGCGCCTTCGTCCGCATTTTGGCGAACGACGCCTTCGACAAAGATCCGGACCAGGACCGCCTCGTCGAAACCGACAGCACCGGCCACTGGGCCATCGATATTAAAATCGATTTCACCGTCGATCTGACGATTGTAGCCACCGAAGACGCGTACGATACCGACCGGCGGACGGTGCTCGCCATCGCAGATCGGGAGATCGAAGTGCCTACGATCCGGCTCCGGCGCATCATCGCCGAAGAGATCGAGTCGGGCACACCCTCGAACATCCTGCTGGTCGGCGCGACCAATCTGGTCATCGGCGTCATCGAGAGCGGCTCGGATGAAGTCACCAACATCACCTTCCAGGTGGCCGACTCTGCCGGGCAGGCCGTCAATCTAGACGACCAGGCCTTCGTGACCTTCAGGTTGGGCCAGCAGCCCGGCGGCGGCGAATTTATCGCCCCGACGGAGGCGCCCACCGACAACAACGGCCTAGTGACGGTCAACCTGTCGAGTGGCACCAGGGCCGGCGTCGTGCAGGTCATCGCCGAGACGACCACCAAAGACGGCACGATCATCCGGTCTAAGCCGGTGGCGGTGACGATCCACGGCGGCCTACCGGATCAAACCCACTTCACAGTGGGCCCGTCGCAGTTTAACTTTCCCGGCTTGGCCGGGATACTCGCCACTAAACTCCCGATCAGCGTCGTCGTCGGCGACAAGTGGTCCAACCCGGTGCGGACCGGCACGGCGGTCTACTTCAACACGACGCACGGCGTCATCGAAGGATCGCTCCGGACCGACGCCGAGGGCCGAGGCACCATCGACCTGATCTCCGGCAACCCCTTACCGAGCCAGACCGGCATCGCCATCGTGCATGCCTCATCTGCCGGCAACTTCGATCCGAACGACAACGGTGAACAACGGGTGGCGTCGTTCTTCCCGGTCCTTTTCTCCGGGTTCATCACGATTGGCGTCAGTCCGGCAACGGCGCGGCTGGGTCAGACGTACGCCCTGACGGTGACGGATCATCTGGGCAACCCGCTGGCGCCGGGCACCAACATCAGCGTGGTGGCGCAGGGCACGAAGGTCAAGGCCGTCGGCAACACCGACGTGGACCTCGGCGACACCGGCTTCATCGAGCTTGACAACCAGGGTCTGCCTTCTTCCTACAGAGCCTTTACCGGGCCGGGCATCACGCAGTTCACGTTCCGCGCCGTCGAAGACCTGCGCATCGACGAAGGCGGCTTCCCGACGCTGGAGGCGATCAAGATCACCGTTTCCGGGCCGAACGGCAGCCTGGAAATCGTCTTGACGGCTGGCGGCGCGCAAACCCGCACCGTAGGCGCCACCATCGAGCAGCTTCCCAACGGCCACGTGATGGTCCGCGCGCCGGAACGATAGAAGAAAGACCACCTGCTCAGCAAAGCCCCCTCAGGCCGGCTCGACCACCCCTCGGTCGAGCCGGCCTTTTTCTTTTTTGTTTTTCGTTCTTAGACTCCACCGCTCTCTTTTCAGAAAGGCCACGCGTGAGAAAACCGGGGCGTACGATTATGGATAACGAAAAACAAAAGAACGAAAAACAAAAGTGGGCCGGCGTGGTCGTGGGCATTTTCATCGCGCCGGAGGCGGGTGCGCCGATGCAGGCGGTCGAGGCGGCGCGCGCCGTGCCGGGGCGCGGCCTCGAAGGCGACCGGTACTTCGAGGCGCGCGGCTCGTTCTCGCGCTGGCCCGGCCCGCACCGCGACGTGACGCTGATCGCCGAAGAGGCGCTGGCCGAGATGGCGCGCGAGACGGGCACGACGTTAGCCCCCGAAGCCAGCCGCCGCAACGTGCTGGTGCGCGGCGTGCCGCTGAACGATCTGATCAAAAAAACGTTCACCGTCGGCGCGGTGCGTCTGGAAGGCATCCGCCTGTGCCAGCCGTGTAAGTATCTGGCGCGCATCTCCGGCGAACCAGGCGTGCTGCCGGGGCTGATCAAACGCGGCGGCCTGCGGGCTCGGATTTTGGACGAAGGCGTCATCCGGGTGGGCGATGTGGTGCGTTTGTAAGTCGAAGACGATTTTGGATTTTAGATTTTGGATTTTGGATTGCCTGATCCATCAACCTCATCGCAATCGAAAAAGCCGCGACAGTCGGGACCGCTGTGGCTTTTTCGGTTGATAAAAGGGGATCGGAAATGTCCCAATCCAAAATCCAAAATCTAAAATCCAAAATCCGAACCTCCTGCGAAGACGGATCGCAACGGTGTCTTTGTGCGTTTTGAGGATCCACACGCCTCAACCTGCACCGCGTCCATGCGTCGATTGCTCATCTATTGCAGCTTTGCGCTGCTCGTCATCCCGGCATGCCGGGCGCAAGAGCGCGCGGCTCCCGACGACGCCGACAGCGTGGCCGTCGTCCCGGTGATGACCGATAGCGGCGCCGTGGTGATGCCGGGCGCACAGCAACACCTCCTGCTGCGCAAAGACTCGCTCTGGGCCGAGGCGCTGCGCATCCACTACAACGCCATCGTCTTTGACGGGCACATCGACACGCCGCTGTTGATGCTCGACAAGGGCTACCGCTTCGGCGCGCGGCATCGCACCCACGAAAGCCACGTAGACCTGCCGCGCATGTTCGACGGCGGGCTCGACGCGGCCTTCTTCTCGATCTACGTCGCGCCGTTCTACGGCGAGGGCCAACGCGCCACCGAACGCGCCCGCGCGATGATGGCCGAAGTGCGAAAGCAGGTGGCGGCGCACGCCGACAGCGTGGTGCTGGCAACCTCTGCCGGCGAGGTCCGGCGCCTGACGCACAAGGGCAAAAAAGTCGTCTTGATGGGCCTCGAAGGCGGGCATGCGCTGGCCGCCTCGCCGGAGGTGCTGCGCGCGCTCTACGACGAAGGCATCCGCTACGTCACCCTCACGCACATCAATACCAATGCCTGGGCCGATGCCTCGCAGGCGGCCCCGCGCTGGAACGGCCTCAACGACCTGGGCCGCAGCCTCGTCGCCGAGATGAACCGGCTGGGGATGATCCTCGACCTCGCTCACGTCTCCGATTCGACGTTTTATGACGCGCTGGCAGCCTCGCAGGCGCCGGTGCTGGTGTCGCATTCGTCGGTCCGGGCGCTCGTGCCGAGTGTGCGCAATGTGGACGATGCGATGCTGCGCGCGGTGGCCCGGAACGGCGGCGTCGTCATGATCAATTTCTTCGACGCGATGGTCAACCCGCACCTTGACGACGATGTGATGGCCGAGCTACGCCGCCGCATGCCCGGCCCGAAGCTGACGATGATGTGGAATGAACTCTACGCCATCAAAAGCGCCCGCGGCCTGCCCGGCGCCACGCTCGACGACGTGCTCGACCACCTCGACCACGCCGCGAAGGTCGCCGGCATCGACCACGTAGGCCTGGGCTCGGACTTCGACGGCGTCTTCGACCTGCCCGACGGCCTGCAAGACGTGACGCGGCTGCCCTGGATCACCTACGGCCTGCTCAAACGCGGCTACACCGAAGAGGAGATCTACAAGATCCTCGGCGGCAACGCCCTCCGCGTGCTCGACGAAGCCGAAGCCGTAGCGCAGCGGTTGCAGGCAGGGAGTGGCGAATAGCGAATGGCGAATGGCGAGTAGGGAATGGCAAGTGGCGAGTAGGGAATGGACTTTCTTCTTTAACCACTCGCCCTTGATGTGAATTAAGGGTTGAACCAGAAAGCCATTGAAAACACGCTGAAAACGGCGAAAACCATACCTTCCAGGTTTTAGAAACCTGGAAGGTATGCCCCCAATTGTCCACCCCTTGATTCGCATCACTCGCCATTCGCCACTCGCTATTCGCCCCTGGAATTGTTTCCGGCCTACTAATTGACCGCCGGGCGCCGTACTTTTCATGAAAGATGCCTTGCCCTGGTGTTATTCGATGAAACGGCGTCTCTCATCTTCATCGCTCCTCGTCGTCGTGATGGCGATGTGGGGCGGGCTGCTGCCGGCGGGGCTTGCGGCCCAGGCGGGCGAACAGGCCACGCTCACCGGCACCATCGTCGATGCAGAGACCGAGGCGCCGCTGGCCGGCGTCCACGTCTTCATCGCCACCTCGATGATCGGCACCACCACGGATCGCAAGGGTGCTTTCCGCCTGGAAAACGTGCCGCTCGGCGCGCACCGGCTGGTGCTGTCGATGGTCGGGTATCTGTCAGAGACGCACGACGTGCTGCTCCGGGCGGCGGTGGTGGCGCCGATTCAGTTTCAGCTTCGTCCCGATGTCATCGAAGTGGGCGAGGTGACGGTCACGGCGATGCATAACCGGCGCTGGCGGCGCGACCTCAAGAAATTCATGCGGCTGCTGGTGGGCGAGACGCCCAATGCCAAACACGTCGAGATCCTCAACCCCGAAGTGCTCGACTTTGACACCCAACAAGGCCGGTTTACCGCGACGGCCATGGTGCCGCTGACCCTCGAAAACCGGGCGCTCGGATACCGGCTTCAGTATTTCTTGCATCGCTTCGTAGCCGAAGGAGACCGCACGTGGCAGGACGGCGAATGCCTTTTTGAACCGCTCATCCCAGAAAACGAGGCCGAGGCCGCGCGCTGGGAGAAAAACCGCCGGACGGCGTTTCGCGGCTCGCCCCGGCATTTTTTGTTGACGTTGCTCGACAACACCTCGACGCAGGCCGGCTTTGTGGCCTATCACGTGTCTACCTTCTCGCCATCGAACAGGACCCGCGAACCGCATTTTATCGTCAATCCCCATGATTACGTCACGGCGGGGGCTACCCGGCGGGAGCACGTCCTGGCCTTCACCGAATACCTCGAAGTGATCTATACCGGCGAGCGCGAGCACCTCTCTTATCTGAAATGGCAAGGCCTCGACCGCGCCCGCGAGCACCAGCGTTCATGGATCCACCTGGCCGACAGTTCCGTCGTTTTCGATGCCCACGGCAGCGTGCTCAACCCCTACGGCGTCATCTATTTTGGCTACATGTCTTTCGAACGCCTGGCCGATCTGCTTCCTAAGGAATATCGCCCGTTGTGACATCATCATTTCGTAATCGAACCTTTAAGGGCATTTCATTTATTACACTTGTGAACGGCTTATCTTCGGCCCGCAATCCGTATCTTTGAACCAGATCTGTCGGCCCCTTGCCTGGGGCAATATCCCCTCAGACAGACAGTCTCCCCTTATCCACAAAATCCCCATACCCCTATGAACAAGCGGTTACTACCCTCCACGCGCCTCACGGCCCTTCTCTGCGCGCTCGCGCTGGGGCTAGGCGCGGGGTTCTCGGCCTATGCGCAGGGAACCATCACCGGCACCGTGACCGATGCGGAAACGGGTGAAACTTTGATCGGGGCCAGCGTCGTGCTCGAAGGCACTACGATTGGCGCGGCTACCGACACCGACGGCGTCTACGTCATCACCAACGTGGCGCCCGGATCGTATGCCGTGATGGCCTCCTTCATCGGCTTTGAATCCCAATCGCAGAGCGTGAGCGTCGGCTCGGGATCGGTGACGCTGGACTTTGCGCTGGTAGGCGCCAACCAGGCCTTGCAAGCCCTGGAAGTCTTCGCATCGCGCGCCATCGACCGCAAGACGCCGGTGGCTTACAGCAACATCGATAAGGTCCAGATGCGGCAACAGTTGGGCTCGCGCGACATCCCGCTGATCCTCAACACGACGCCGAGCGTCTATGCCACGGCGCAGGGCGGCGGCGCCGGCGATGCCCGCATCAACGTGCGCGGCTTCGACCAGCGCAACGTCTCGGTGATGATCAACGGCGTGCCGGTCAACGACATGGAAAACGGCTGGGTCTACTGGTCGAACTGGGACGGCGTGGGCGATGCGACCTCGTCGCTTCAGTTGCAACGCGGCCTGAGCGCCGACCACCTCTCGACGCCGTCGATTGGCGGGTCGTTTAACATCCTCACCGACCCGGCGTCGATGCGGCAAGGGCTCTCGCTCAAGCAGGAGTTCGGCAACGACGGCTTCTTGAAGACGACGGCGGTGGCCTCCTCCGGGCTGATCAATAACAAGTTCAGCGCGATGGTACTCGGCGTGCGCAAGCGCGGCGACGGCCTCATCCGGGGCACCTGGACCGACGCCTGGGCCTACTACGGCGCAGCCAGCTATCAGATCAACACCAAAAATCGCATCGACCTCTACGCCATGGGCGCGCCGCAGCGCCACGGGCAGAACCTCTATCGCCAGAACATCGGCGCGCTGAGCCACTCGTTCGCCCGCGACCTCGACGACTACGATCCGGCGGCGCTGGAGAAATTCCCCGAAGCCGCCGACGGGCGCGAGTACAACGAAAACTTCAACACCGTCTCGCCTTCGTACACGGGCCAGCAGGCCGTCGAAGATAAACTCTTCGACCGGCACGACAGCGGCTTCCTCAACGAGCGCGAGAACTTCTTCCACAAACCGCAGGTCAACCTGAACTGGTATTCGCAGTTCACCGATAAGCTCTTGCTCTCGACCGTGTTGTATTACTCCGGCGGCACCGGCGGCGGCACCGGCACCTACGGCGACATCCTCTGGGACTACTCCGGCCCTTCGCGTATCGCTGATTGGGACGGCAACGTCGCCATCAACCGGGGCACGGAAGACCGCAAAGGCAACCCGAAGGAAGCCGGGCAGGCGATGGGCATCTTGCGCAACAGCCGCAACAACCAGTACACGTTCGGCGCCATCGCCAAGCTGCAAATCGACGTGGCCGAGCCGTTCGACCTGGAGGTCGGTGTGGACTGGCGCACGGCGGAGATCGAGCACTATCGCGAAGTGCGCGACCTGCTCGGCGGCGACTTCTTCATCAACACCAGCAGCGACTTCTTCACCGATGCCCAGACGCGCCGACGCCTTGGCGATAAGATCGCCTACGACTTCACGAACACGGTCGATTGGGTCGGCTCGTTCGTGCAGGGCGAGTATACGCGGGGGCCGGTGTCGGCCTATGCGATGGGCGGCATCTCGTCGATCAAGTATACCTACACCAACCACTTCCGCGACGACGGCACGGGCAACGAATTGTATGCCGAGACCGATAACATCATCGGCTTTCAGGTCAAAGGCGGCGGCCTCTACAACGTCAACGATCAGGTGGCGATCTTCGGCAACGCCGGCTACGTCTCGAAAGTGCCGATCTTCGACGGCGTCATCGACGACGTGGGCGGCAACGTCAACGACGACCCGCACAACGAGTCGTTCCTGTCGGTTGAAGCCGGGGCCGGGTTCCGCTCGCGGGATCGGCGCCTCAACGCCAAGCTCAACGTCTACTTTACCCAGTGGAACGACCGCACCGTCACGCGCAGCATCATCCTGGGCGATGGCAGTGACGGGCTCATCAACCTGACCGGCCTGGATGCCCAACACCAGGGCATCGAAGCCGAGGTGACCTACCAGCCCATCGATCTGCTCCGGTTTGACGCTGCCGGCTCGATAGCCAACTGGAAATATACCAACGACGTGACGGGCACCTTCCGCCCGGATGATCGCTCGTCTGAAGTGGAGACGTACAACTTCTTCGTGAAGGATCTCAAAGTGGGCGATGCACCGCAAACGCAGTTCTCCTACGCCGTGGCGGTCATGCCCACCGAGGGCCTCTTCGTGCAGGCCGTCGGCAAGACATTCGCCAACCACTACTCCAACTTCGACCCGCTCGGCCGCACCGACTCGGCTGACCGGACGCAGAGTTGGAAGGCGCCCGGCTACACGGTCTTCGACCTGCACGCCGGCTACGACCTGCCGCTGCAAACGCTGCCGGTAGATCTGCGCATCTTCGCCAACGTCTTCAACGTCTTCGACAGCGTCTACATCCAGGACGCCCTCGATAACTCGCCCTTCAACGGCTTCGACGGCGACCACGACGCCGACGACGCCGAAGTCTTCTTAGGCCTGCCGAGGACGTTTACGCTGGGCTTCAGCGTCACGTACTAACGTTCTAAAAATCCTGGTGGATTTTTAGAAAATGGGATGTTTGGGAAAAGGCCTCGCTGCGTGTGCGGCGGGGCCTTTTTTATTGTGGATTGTGGATTGTGGATTTCGGATTAAGGTTAAATTATCCCAAACTCTAATCCCACTCTTTGGTCTAGACTTTCCGCTTTCTGATCCGTACACTACTTTCGAAATCGCTTTTCCATCGCCCCTCGCGCTCGTTTTTTAATGGTAGGTAGGATTGTGACGCGTTTCGCTCCTGTTTTTCTGCTGGCGCTGCTTGCCGGGTTTCTGCTTCCCCGGCAGGCTTCTGGGCAGGCGGCCTTCGAGGACGCCGTGGTCGAGGTGGGCAACCTTGGGCTGACGATAACCAATACCGGCTTCATCGGAAGAGCCAACGTCCGCAACAATCCCACCGGGCCGCCGTCGTTTGAATACCCGCTGAACTCAGGCGTCGAGCATCTCTTCGAGGCGGGTCTGTGGATCGGCGCGGTGCGGAGCGACGGGACGATCACGGTGCGCTCAGGGGCCGTCACGGCGTCGGCGGGGTATACGCCCGGCGCTACCGGCTACGAGATGGCGCCGCTGGCGCCGTTCACGCGGCGCTCGTCGCTGCTCGAATCTGACGTCTTTACGCGGCGGGCGGTCAGCCATCAGGATCTCATCACCGCCTATACCGACACTAACAGCGTCCTGCCCGGCACGTCGATCCCCATGCCCGATCCGCAGGGCCAACTCGGCGCCGAGGTTATCCAGACCAGCTACGCGTGGAACTTCCCGTTTACCGAATACTTCGCCCTGCTCAATTTCGACATCGTCAACGTCAGCAATGCGGCCTGGGAGGATGTCTTCGTGGGGCTGTATCACGATCTGGTCGTGCGCAACGTCAACACGACCAACGAGGCCGGCAGCGCGTTTTTCAACAAAAACGGCATCGGCTTTCTCGATAGCCTCTTTGCCTCCTACGCCTTCAATGCCGGCGGCTCGGAAGAGACCATCAACACCTACGGCGCGGTGGTGGTGCTCGGCGGCGAATGGCGCGACCCGCGCACCGGCCAAAAACGTTTCTTCCACCCCAACCTGGCCGACGCCTACCTCGCCGACGGCTACGCGCCGCCGGAAGTCAACCCGCGCTGGTGGATCTTCAGCGGCGGCTCCGAAGAACTCGCCCGCCCCGCTGCCGACATCGACAAGTACCTCCGCATGTCGATGCCCTGGCCCGATCCGACCACCTTCGAGACGGAAGCGGAGTTTCTGGAAGCCGAGAACGCCTGGCGCGAGCGGCTGCGCACCGACGGGCAAAGCTCGGCGGGCAACTACATCGGCCTGACGCCCATCGGGCCGTTCCCCCGCGTCGAGCCGGGCGATACGGTGACGGTGACGTTTGCCTTCGTCGGCGCGCTCAAACCGGAAGAATTTCAGGGACCGGCGGGCCAACCCCTCGACACCGAGGAAACCCAGGTTTTCCTGCGCAACAACATCTTATGGGCACAGCGCACCTATTCGGGCGAAGACAACAATTTCAACGGCACGCTCGACCTCGGCGAGGACGTCAACGGCAACGGCGTGTTGGATCGGTACCTCATCCCCGAACCGCCCGCTGCGCCCAGGGTGCGCGTCGATTTCGAGCGAAGTACCAATGCCACGACCGGGCGCCCGGAAAGCAAGGTGCTGCTTTACTGGGATCGCAGCGCCGAAGAGTCGGTCGATCCGGTCACGGGCGAGCGAGATTTTGAAGGCTATCGGATCTACCGCACCAACCCCGGCGACGACCGCGGCGGCAACATCCTCGACCGGGCTTCGCTCATCGCCCAGTTCGACGAACCCGGCAACCGGACCGGATTCAACAATGGATTCAACGAGGTGCGCCTGGCGCAGCCGGTGACGTTTCCTGAAGACACCACGCAGTACTGGTATCGCTTCGAAACGGGTGAGTTGCTGGCCGGCTGGCAATATCTGTTCACCGTCACGGCCTTCGACGAGGGCGATCCCGATGCCGGGCTTCAGTCGTTCGAATCGTCGCGGACGGCCAACGCCTCGCGGATCTTCCCCGGCACACCTCCCGCCGACAGCGACGATCTGGAGGTGGGCGTCTATCCCAATCCGTACCGCATCAATGCAGCGTGGGACGGCGGCACCAACCGCACGCGCAAGTTGAATTTCTACAACCTGCCGCCCCGGGCCGAAATCCGCATTTACACCCTCGCCGGCGAGATCGTCACCACGCTCGAACACGAGGCCGACACCTACACCGGCGACATCCGCTGGTACGACAACTTCAGCGCAGAAAACCGCTTTCAGCCGGGTGGAGAACATTCCTGGGATGTCCTCTCGGAGAACAATCTCAACCTGGCCGGCGGGCTCTACCTTTTCACCGTCAAAAACCTGGATTCGGGAAGGATCCAGCGCGGTAAATTCGTCATCATCAAATAAACCCGGTTCGTTCCGCCTGGAATCGAATCAAAATCCCGACCCTGGCTATCCTATCACGAAAACCTGATTACCCCATGAAACGACACGCTACCATGCTCCTCGGCTTGCTGCTGGCCATCTTGATGGCTACTCCGGCCCTGGCGCAGACGGACATCACCATCCGAGAGATCAATGCCTATCCCCAAGCAACCATCGATGAGTTGAACGCTGCCGGTGCAGGCGTGGACCCCGGACGCCTGGCGGAATTGTTGGTGCCCGAACTGGCTAATCAGTCGTTCCGCATCACCGCCGTGGTGCTGAGCAACCCCCGCACCTCCGGCCTGGGCAACCCCGACTCCGACGGCTTCCCCAGCCGCATCCACGTCTACGTGCGCGATACCTCGGCGGTCCAGATGGGCAACGAAGGCATGGGCATCCAACTCGTCGACGGTGCTTATCAGACTACCGGCCTGCTTAACGCGGCCGTCGGCGACGTGATCACGGTGGTGGGCGTGCCCGACGCCTTCACGGGCTCGGGCGGCGCCTCGATGCAGTTTGAACCCGAGACGGTCGAACTGCTGGGGCCGTACACCGACTTCGGCCTGCCCGACTCGATCCTCGATCCGGTAGACGTGGCTGAAACCGGCGACGTCAACATGAGCGTTGGGGCCAGCGGCGAGGTGCAGACCAACTGGTCGAACCTGAATTCGCTCAACGGCCAGTACATCCGCATCGAAGGCGCCACGATCCAGGTGCGTGATATCAGCAGCGACCGGCCCAACTGGCTCATCACCACCGACGGCGGCACAACGGTCATCAACTTCTATGATATGTCGCTGCGCTATCGCAACGACCGCGACGGCGGCTATAACGAAGGCGAGTTCAACGTCTCGGACGACGACTTCGAGCCGCCGCCGCCGGGTTCGCTGGTCAACATCCAGGGCTTCCTCGTCTTCCAGGGCGACGACCCGTTTGGTCGGGCCGTGCCGCAGGGCGCGCTCTTGAGCATCGCGCCCTTCGAGGACGGTGACCTCGAAGTCTCCGAGACCCCGCCGCTGATCACGAACGTGTCGAAGCCGGACTTTGTGCCCGGTGAGACCGACGACGTGACGATCACGGCAGACATCGTCGCCGACCCGGAGCGCACGCTCACGTTGACGGCGCTCCAATTCGTCGTCGGGACCGATACGACCAACGTCGGCATGGCAAACACTGGTGGCGACAGCTACGCCGGGCAAATCCCGGCACAAGCCGACGGCGCGTTCGTCTCCTACAGCGTTATTGCGATGGATAACACCGACGCCGTCTCCATCTCCGACCCAGGGCAGTATCGCGTGCTCGCCGACGGCATCAACGAGATCTCAGACATCCAGACGACCATCGACGGCGGGCCGGGCAATACGCCGTTCCGGGGCATCACGACGGACATGGACATCACGGCCATCGTCCACAGCAACCCCGATAGCTCGGGCATCGTCTCGATTCAGGATAACGCGGACCTCGACCCCTGGTCCGGCATCTTCCTCAGCACCGACAGCACCCTCAGCCGAGGCGACGAGATCCGCATCACCAACGCCACGATCGACCGGACGGTGCTCTTCGGCTTCCCCAACGAGTCGATCCTCTCGAACGTCACGCTCGAAGTGCTCTCGGAGGGCAATGCCATCTACGGCTACAAGGCCGTGACCACCGACCTGCTGGCGGATCCGATGGTGGCTAAGGCCCACGAAGGCATGTTGTTGCGGTACGACGACGTGGTCGTTACCAACAGCAGCGCGGGCTTCGGCGAATGGCTTTTCGCCTCGGTCAACGGCGACGGCTCGTTGCAGGCCAATGCCCGCGCCGACGACGCCTCACCGGCCATCGGCGGCGGCGGCGGCACCAGCGACGGCGAGCGGCTGGAGTTCATCCAGGGTCCGCTGGCCTATGCCTTCAACAACTTCCGGATCTGGCCCGAAGAACAGGCCGACATCGGCTCGGTGACCAACGTAGCCACCGAAGAGACGGAACTGCCCGGCTCGTTCGCGCTGCGGCAGAACTATCCCAACCCGTTCAACCCGGCCACGCAGATCGAATACACGGTCCCGGCCACGAGCCGCATCACGCTCGAAGTCTTCGACGTCCTCGGACGCAGCGTGGCGATGTTGGTCGATGGCCAGCAGGCCGCCGGCACGCACACGGTGCAGTTCGACGCCTCGCACCTGGCCAGCGGCCTCTACCTGTATCGCCTGACCGCCGGCTCGCAGGTGCAGGTCAAGAAGATGATGCTGCTTAAATAATCAGCGGGACTGATTATTTAAAATGTTGTTTTGTGGGAATGTGGGGGTGTGGGAGGATTTTCTTCTCCCATACCCCCATACTCCCATATCCCCATACCCCCAAACCCAGATGGAACGAGCGATCTTCGCGCGTCTGATGTGCGCTCTCCTGTTTGGAGCCGGACTCCTGGCCCTCGCTACCGGGTGCGACACCGACATCTCCGGCGAAGCCTTCGAGAATCAGCCGCCCGACACCCAGTTGAGCGTGCGCGACACGTCGCTCGTCGATAACCTGACCAACGCCGAGCGACTCTCCAGCACGGTCTTCGTCTCGTGGACGGGTAGCGATCCCGATGGCTTCGTCGCGGCCTTCGAGATGCGCTTTTTCAACGAGGGCTTCTCGCCGGCGCCGGAGGACGGCTGGACGCGCACCACGCGCAACGATACGCTCGTGCTCTTGCCCATCCCGCGCGGCGACCGCGACGCCAACGTGATTTTTGAAGTCCGCGCCATCGACAACGAAGACGCCAAAGATCCGCAGCCGGCCCGGACGGTCTTCCCCATTCAAAACGCCCCGCCGACGATCCGCTTCAGCAGTTTCGATCTGCCGCCGGATACGACGTTCCACATCTTCTCGTTTGCCTGGATCGCCGACGATCCGGAAGGCCCGACCAACCTCGACCGCATCGAGGTCAGCTTTAACGACAGCACCACGTTCACCGCTTTGCCCGCCGACGCCGAGTTCGTCACGTTCATCGGCGACATCGACCGAAACAACCCCGGCCAGACGACAACCGACGCCGAGGTCTTCATCGGGCGCGCGCTCCAACGGGCCAATATCACGGTGCCGGGCCTGCGCCTCGACGCCGACAACATCTTCTACCTCCGCGCCGTCGATGCCACCGACACGACGAGCACGCGGCAGGATTTCTCGTGGCACGTCAAGAAATCGAAGAGCAACGTGCTCTTTGTCAACGATCACCGGAAGGCTTCGTCGCTGACGGTGCAGAACTATCACATGCGGATCCTGCGCGACTTCCTGCCGCCGGAGATCGACGTTGACGTGTGGACCATTACCGAGCCGTTCGTCACGGGCAACGTCGGCAACGTGCCGCGCTCTTCGGCGCTGCCGCCCAACGCCGACCCGACGATCCGCCGGCAAATGGCGTCGTGGGAGTATATCTACTGGATCTCGACCAACACGGTCAATGCCGTCGGGGGCAACAACCTGCCCTTCATGGCCGGCACGCTCGACGCGTTCTTCGACCAGGGCGGTAAGATGATGGTGCATACGCCCGTGACGCAGCCGCGCAACCCCGAAGACAACCTGGGCAACCCGGCGATCTTGCTGTTGCCGCTGAGCGAGTTGTTCATCCGCCCCGACTCGTTGCAGCGCATGGAGTTGGGACGCGGCGCGGCAGTCACGGCAGTGGGGTCGCTGCCCGGCGTGGCCGAGCCGCTGCCCGATCTGGTGTCCGACAATTTTTACATCAACGAGCTGCCCTACTTTGCGACGGGGGCCAACACCCTCCCGCTCTATGAAGCCGACTACGTCTACCTCACCCGGTTCGGCAATCGCGGCTCCTGGGACAGCCCGCGCACCATCGCTTCGATCAGCGCAGACCGGCGCATCGGGCTCTTCGGCCTGCCGCTGGTCAACGAGATATCGGGCGTGCCGCTGCTCTCCGGCGCCGACGGCGACCCCGACGCCGCCGCCCGCACGGTGCAGTTGATGTTGGAAAGCCTGGGATTTCCGAAACGATAGCGTTCTTTTGTTTTCGTGCCTGCACGAAAACAAAAATGCTTCTTTCCTGAAACACTCGAACATACAGACCATGCACGCTGCTCTCCTTCATCGCTGGCGCTTTTGCTTGTTGTTGATGATGACGGCACTGTGGGCTCTGCCAGCCTTCGGGCAGGGGCGGATTGCCGGCAAGGTGACCGAGACCGGCACGGGCGAAGATCTCATCGGCGTTAACCTGCTCGTGGTGGGCACCTCGCGCGGCGCCGCCACCGGCATCGACGGCTCGTATGCTATCGACAACCTGAAAGCCGGGGAGTATACGGTTAAGGTCTCCTACATCGGCTTCGAGACAAAGCTCTTCACCGGCATCCGGGTGACCGACGGGCAGACGACCCGGCTCGACATCGAACTCGAAGCCGCCGTGCTTTCGACCAGCGAGGAGATCGTCGTCATCGGCGAAAAGCCGCTCGTGGACGTTGAGCAATCGACGAGCGCGTATTCGGTCTCGCGGGAGGAAATCGAGGCGGCGCCGCTACGGGACGTGCAGGATGTGGTCTCGACCCAGGCCGGCGTCGTCCGCGATCCGACGGGGCTCTACATCCGAGGCGGGCGTGCCGACGAGACGGGCCTGATCGTCGATGGCGTCTCGGCCAAAGATCCGCTGGCCGGCACGGGCTTCGGGCTCGACATCGGCTCGAATGCGTTTCAGGAAGTCGAGGTGACCACCGGCGGCGTCGGGGCGGAATTCGGCGACGTGACTTCCGGCGTGGTGGCCGTCCGCACGCAAGACGGCGGCGACACCTTCAGCGGCTCGTTCACCCACAAACGCGACAACTTCGGCGGCCTCAACGAGGGCTGGGACGAGAATTTCAAGGAGGATATTTACGAGTTCAACCTGGGCGGCCCCATCATTCCACGCAGGCTTTTCTTCTTCGTCTCCGGGCAATCGCAACTCTCCGACGGCTTCACGCGCCACGTCGTCAACCCCGATTCGGTGCGGTCTTCGCTGGTCGGTTCGGATATGTTTATGCCGCGCACGGGCAACCGCTGGAGCGGCCTCGCCAAGCTGACGTTCAACGTAGCGCCGGGCATGCGCATCCAGACCGCCTACCAGCGCTCGCTGACGGTCAACCAGAACACGCGCATGCTTCAGGTGACGGGCAACGAATCGGTGATCGCGCCCGGCTTCCAGTACGCCTTCGTCCTCCAGCCGGAGAACGCCAACACGTACGCCCACGACAACATGATGTATTATCTGAAGTGGACGCACGTGCTCAATGAGCGCTCTTTTTACGAAATCCAGGCCAGCCGCCTCTTTACCAAGCTCCGCGCCGACGCCAACGGACGCAAGTGGCGCCCCGAAAACGTCGATACCGAACTCGATCCCGAAAGCATCGTCTCGTATCCGGCCAGCCCGTTCGTGGATGAGACGGGCCAGCCGACGGATCCGAATGCGCTCTTCGTGCTGCCCGGCCCCGGCCTGTTCAACAACGGCGGCGTCGCCACGCGCTTCCATGATCATTTTGCGGAAGAACTGACGTTGCGGGCCACCTACACGCGCTTCTCGGAAAGCAAAAATAATCGCATCGACGCCGGCTTCGACATCAAGCTCAATGATTATCAGTGGATCGATGTGATCCGGCCCTGGGTGGGTGCGCCGGTGGGGTCGGGCGAGGAGGCCGAGGGCACGGGCCGCCTCGGCGAAAGCTCGGATATCTGGCGCGTCAAACCCCGGCGCGGCGCGCTCTTTACAACGGCGCAGTTCCGCTACCGCGGCCTCATCGCCAACCTCGGCGCGCGGTTCGAATACTGGGCGCCCGGCAAATATGTGGACGACCTGATCGACGACCCGCTGGCGCCTATCCTCGACGGCGTCCGCGAGGCGTACAAAGACGAGACGACCGAGTTGTTCGGCCTGCGCTACAAGTTCCGCCTGCTGCCGAAATTGCGCGTCTCGTTCCCGATTCAGGAGAACCAGGTGCTCTTTTTCAACTACGGCCACTCCACCAAAGTACCGCACCCGACGTTCGTCTACACCGGCCTCGATCCGTTCTTCCAGGATCGCTCTTTCTTCGCCGACCTCGGCAATCCCAACCTCGATCCAGAGGTGGATATCTCCTACGAACTCGGCCTGCGCTATCAGCTCAGCAGCAACGACGTGCTCAACGTGACGGCGTTCTGGCGCGATAAATTCGATTTCATCACCATCGAAAGCATCCGGATTGAGGATGCCACGGGGCGCGAGACGACGCGGGCCTTCCGCATCAACGGCGACTTTGCGCGGGTGCGCGGCATCGAGGCCAGCTATCTCAAACGCATCGGGACGTGGTTCCAGGGGCAGATCTCCGGCTCGTTCTCGCGCGCGACGGGGCTGAGTTCGACCAACAACGAGGCGCTGTCTCAATTCCTGGCCCGCGGCGACATCGACAACACCTTCGAGACGCCGCTGGCCTGGGACCGCCCGCTCGACCTGAAAGCCAACGTCATCTTCACCCACGACCGCGACAACCCGATCTTCGGCATTCCGGGGCTGAACCGGCTTCAGCTTTACGTCTCCACCACGTTCCGCAGTGGGCAGCGCTACACGCCCGTGCTGTTCCGGGGCAACGAGATCAACCCGATTACGGGCGAGCAAGACTGGCGCCCGATCTACGAGACCGACGCGGATCCGGCCAAGCGCTTCTCCGAGTTGGGCAAGCCCTGGTGGTGGTTCGACCTGAACCTGCGGCGTTCTATCGGGATCCTCGGCAACGATCTGGTCGTCGCGCTGGAGATTACCAACCTGTTCAACCAGTACAACAGCATCATTGTCAACCCGGTCACCGGCGAAGCCTACCCCAACGTCGATTCGCAAACGACCGACTTCGTGGCGCTGCGCAACAACCCCGACTACGACGTGCCCATCGGCACCCGCGACCCACGCTACGAAGATCCGAACACGGAAGGGCTTCCCCCCTTCAACCCGGCCCGGTTCCTTCCCCAGCGCCACGTGACGCTCGGGCTTTCTTACCGATTTTGATGTGTGGTGCTTTCCATGAAGAGCCCAATCCAAAATCCGAAATCCAAAATCCAAAATAGACGCCCTCGGTGTCTATGGATAGGCCTTTTCGGGATGCTGTTCGTGTTGACCGCAGCGCCCGCAGCCGCCCAACTCATCCCCTCCTTCGGCAGCGACCGCGCGGGGACGTCCGGCTTTCAGTTTCTGAAGATCCCTGTCGATGCGCGGGCGGCGGCGCTGGGCGAGACGGTGGCGGCTAACGCCTTCGACGCCAGTTCGCTGTTCTGGAATCCGGCGCTGGCGGCGCAGACAACCACGTCGCAGATCGGGCTGAGCCACACCGCCTATTATGCCGACGTGACGATGGACTACGTCGGCGCGCTCTATCATCTGGAACGGCTGGGGCTGATGCTCGGCGCCAGCGTGCAGGTGCTCAACTCCGGCGAGATGGACGTGACGACCGAGTTCGAACCCTTCGGCACCGGCGAGACGTTCCGCCTCGTCGATTTCGCCGTGGGCCTGACGGTGGCGCAGCCGTTGACGGATCTCTTCAGCTACGGCGTCACGGCCAAGTACGTGCGCGAGAACGTCGCCGGTATCTCCACGAGCACCGCCATGTTCGACCTCGGCATCTTCTACCGCATCGGCGACACCGGCGCGCAGATGGCCGTGGCCATCCGCAACTTCGGCCTCGACGCGACGCCCACGGGCGAACTCGAACGCACCATCATCGGCGACGGCGGCTCCGTCGTCGAAAACGATTTTGAAGGCATCGCGCCGCCGACGACCTTCCTGCTCGGGCTCACCTACAACCTGCTGCGCAGCAACCCGCGCAACGAACTGATGATCTCCGGCCAGTTGACCAACCCCAACGACAACGCCGAGAGCGTCAACGTGGGCATCGAGTATACCTGGAACGAGCTTTTGACGCTGCGCGGCGGCTACCGCTTCGGCATCGAAGAGTTCGACCTGCCCAGCTTCGGCGCCGGCCTGATGCTGCCGGCCTTCACCGACGCCTTCCAGCTTCGTTTCGACTACGGCTTCACCCAACTCGAACGCCTCGGCACGGTCCATCGGGTTGGGTTTAACCTGGGATTGTGAGATGTCATGGGTCATGGGTCATGAGAGAAAAGCCCTTGGCCCATGACTCATGACCCATGACTCATGACCAAATAACCGCGACACCGATTTATGCGGCTTCGATTTATCCTTTTCCTTGTCCTGGCCCTGGCCGCAAGTCTCACCGCAGCCTGCGACGACCTGCTGGGCTCGAAGAGCGACACGACGGCGGACGAGATCTTCGAAGCCGGGCGTATGGAGCCGGGGCAGTTCAACGAGGTGGAGTACGTGGCGCTCTTCCCCTTCTTCAGCCAATCCGGCGACGGCGCGACGCTGCAAGACCCGATGGACATCTACGTGGGCTACGACGAGTTCATCTACGTGGCCGACGTGCGCGGGCTGCACGTGCTCGACCTCGCAGGTCGCGCTGCCGCTTTCATCCCCATCGACGGCGGCGCCACCTCGGTCGTGCAGGATCGCAAATTTGACGTGTATGTGACGGCCCGGCGCGACACGCTGCTCAACGGCCAGACCTGGAACCTGCCCGTGGTGCTCCATTACGCCGGCCTCACACAGGGCGCGCCCCAACTCGTCAATATCATCTGGCATCCCTTCGACGACGACTCGCGCAAATTCAACCGGCCCGATCCTATCGATACCGACGAGGAGGTCGAGTTTACGGGCGTGACGGTCTTGCCGGGCAACAGCATCTACGTGTCGCGGCGGGGGCCGGTCAACTCGCGGGCTTCGATCATCCTGCCGCACAACACGGTGCTGGAGTTCAATACGGAGGGTGTCAATACGCAGGCCATCGTCGCGCTCAACCCGGCCTTGCCGAGCCTGCGCAGCGCCATCAATCCGTCGGACGTGATCACGTTTGTGCAGCCGCCGCAGCGTCCGAGCTTCCCCGACGAGAAGCACTTCATCATCGCGCAGACGCCCGATGCCGGCGAGTCGCTGCGCTTCAGCGTGCTCTCGATCCGGGCCGTCGTCACACCCGACGGCATCGAATACCGGCCCGATACCGACAAGATCGGCGTCACCGGCTCGCCCGAACTCGGCGACGGCTTTCTCTATGACGAGTTCAAGTTCCAGAACCCCTCCGACCTCGCCTTCGCCGCCGATGGGACGAACTACATCTTCGTGCTCGACGCCGGCAAAGACAGCCTCTTCGCCTTCACCTCGCGCGGCGTCGAAGGCGTGGCGCCTCCGCCCGGCGCCTCCGCCACGACGCCGGTGGTCGTCTCCTTCGGCGGCTCGGGCGACGGCGCGCTTCAGTTCAACAACCCGCAGGGCGTCGCCTACTTCCGCCGCATCGTCTACGTGGCCGACACGGGCAACAACCGCATCTCCCGCTTCCGGCTCAACACGGACTTCGAATAATAGATTTTTCTGGCGAAAAATCTATAAGGTTTTGGGGGTGTCTCGATGCGATATGGGTGGCAGGGCCTCATCGTCATTTTGACGATCCATTTTTTGCAATTTGCCCCGCAAATTGCAAAAGCGCAGCAGATTCCGGCGGTGGGAATGGACATTACGTTGGATGTGGCGACGTGGAATATCGAATGGTTCGGCAACGATTCGAATGGGCCTGGCGACGACGACCGGCAGATCGCCAACGTTCGAGCGGTGATTGAGCAGGCCGGCATCGACCTCTGGGGGCTTCAGGAAATCGCCGATCCCAACGATTTCAACGCGCTGCTCGACGCCCTCGGCGACGGCTACGACGGCGTGCTCGCTACCGAGAGCGGCACGCAGCGCATCGGCTTTTTGTATAAGACGGACGTGTTCAGCAACGTCGTCATCCGGCATATCCTTTCGTCGTTCGCGGTGGGATCGGGCAACCCGTTTGCAGGCCGCGCGCCGTTGCAACTAGAGGCCGATGTCACCCTCATCAGCGAAACCTGGCGCCTGACGTTCATCGTCTTGCACATGAAATGTTGTAGCGACGCCTCTTCGTACAATCGCCGCGTGGAGGCGTCGCAGCGGCTCAAAAACAACCTCGACATCCTCCGACCCCACGACCCGATCATCATCCTGGGCGATTTTAATGATGAACTGACCGGGTCTATCCGCACCGGCCAACCCTCGCCCTACGATAACTTCCTCCAGGACGACGCCCGCTATTTCTTCCCCAGCCTATCGATAGAACAAGGTGGATTCGGCACGTTTTGCGGCAACAGCGCCGCGTGCTCCGGCGGCTCCACCATCGATCACATCCTCGTGACAGACGAAGTCACCTCGCTCTATGAAACGGATTCTGCCGCCCGGTTCGACGAGTTGCTCTCCGGCCTCAGCAACTACGTCCTGAGCACCTCAGACCACCTGCCGGTCTTCGCCCGCTTCAGCTTCCCCATCGCCCGTGCGACCGAAGACGCCGCCGTGCCGGAGGCCCTCGTCTTAGAGCCTGCCTATCCCAACCCCGTCCGCCACCGCGCCACGCTGGCCTACACGCTGCCGCGCGCCACCGCCGTCCGCCTCGACGTCTTCGACACGCTAGGCCGCCGGATAAAAACGCTGGTCGACGGCTTCGAGAGCGCAGGCACGCACCGCGCCACGTTCGAGGCAGAACACCTGCCGCCGGGAGTCTACACCCTTCGCCTGAGCGCCGGCACTTTCGTTGAAACACAACGGGTGGTGCGAGTGCGGTAGGCGATGTTTTAAGGTGTCAAGACGCCCTCCCGTCAGGAGTCACGTTCGTCCTCGGGGAGTTCCAGGAGCCGCACGTCTTCGAGGTCTACCGCACGGCCGGCGGCTTTCTTGGCGACAATAAGGTCTGCCTTGGAGACCACGTAGAAATTCTGTTCCTGATAGGTCATCGTGACACATCGATCCCATGCTTTCTGGAAATCCAACCCCGGCGTGGATGTCTGCACGTCGATGCGAACGCGGTCTTTGAAAATGGTGATCTCGTTGTCGAGCAGATGCTGCACATCCGTGAGCGCAGCGCTTCCCAGGCCTGCTGCTAAGAGCGCGTCGAGCAAGCGCTGTGCATTCTCCGGCGTGGCGTCGATGAGGATATCGAGGTCGAAGGTGGCACGAGGAACCCCGTAGAGCACCGCGGCGATGCCTCCAATGACGACGTATCGGACCTCATGGTTTTGTAACGACCTGAATACGTCGGTCAGTCGGTGGAGCATCTTTCCGGTCCGGCAGGTCAGGATTCACGGTAAGCGCCAGGTCCGTAAAGGCGCAGAGCAGTTCCATCCGATCTTCAAGCGGGAGCCCTCGAAACCACCGGGTTTTTGCCTCGATGCTTTCTTCCTTGCGGTCGTGGGAAATGGTGTGGTTCATGGCGGATGGCGTCTGCACGGGATGCGGCATATTTTGAAACGCTGTGTTTGATACGCTTGTTCAGGCAAGCCTGATCCGTGCGCGAGTTTGACATAACCCTATTTGACTAGGATCATCTTCTGCGTCTGCGCGAAACGCCCGGCCTGCATCCGCGCGAAGTAGACGCCGCTGGCTACCGGCGTGCCGGCGTCGCTGCGCCCGTCCCAGACCACGGCGTGATACCCGGCCTGTTTCTCAGCGCCGCCCTCCAGCATCGCCACACGCTCGCCGAGGATGTTGTAGACGACGAGCGAGACGTGGGCAGCTTCGGGTAGCCCGTAGCGAAGCGTCGTGGCCGGGTTGAACGGGTTGGGGAAGTTGGCGAAGAGTTCGAAGCGCTCCGGGAGGGCCTCGCCGCCAAAACCCTTATCCTCCAGAAATCCGCGTTTGCCCACCACCAGTTTCAGCGACCTCGGCCCGGCGGCACCGGCTACCGTGTAGGTATTCGTTTCCCGGAGATTCCGGACGATGTCGAGAAGTTCATCGACGAGCCAGACGTCGTAGGCGGCGGGAACGTCGTCGAGACCTTCGAAGGTGAGGTGGACGTCGTCGCGCAGCGTCGAGGTGACGGTAAGGGGCCAGACTGCGCCGTCGGTGGGTTCGGGGCGGACGTCGGCGCTGTAGCGGGCGGTATTGCGCTGCCACTCCGGGTGCGAAAAATAGACCGAGACGTGATCGCCGAAGCCGGGCGGCTCGGGCCGGTCGAGGGGATCCCAGGCCGCCGAGGCGCTCGCGGCAACAGCCACCCGCGTATCGACGTCGCGGGCCTGCCGGCTCTGGGCCAGGATGCGGATGGACCACGCCTCCGGCTCCCGGCGCACCAGCTCTCTTTTCTGAGGCACCGTGAGGAACTCCGGATCGCAGCCTATCGCCTCTGCCAGAATAGCAAGATCCGCCCTCTCGATGACCGTGAGGCCGGGGTCGATAAACAGGATGTCCGGCTCGTTCGATCCGTTGAGGACGGCATAGCCCTGGAAGGGACGTATCTCATCAACATCAATCCACCCATTTTCGAACGTTTTCAGCGCCGGCTCGCCTCCGCTGCTCTGCAAGCGTAGATTCCCGACAGGAATGGTGTAGTTGAACGGGTTTCCAATAAAATTCCACCCTGGAAAGAGGTCAATCGGAAAATCATAAATCGTCGAAATAGAAACGCCCGGCCCGGTGTCGAAGGTTTTACCGTCTTCTTCGATGATGAGCAAAAAGGCTTTCCCCGGCAACATGTTGCGATCCTCATCGATCAGATCGTGAAACTCTTTGAAGGTAAAGGCATCGTCATCGAGCTGATGATTGACTTCAAAGAAACGCCATCGGGTATTGTCGTAGTTGCCGAGGTCATCTTCGAGCACGGCTGCGGGGCTTTTGGCTTGCAGATCCAGCGGCGCGGAGACCAATCGATAGGCGTTGGAGGGTTGCGGCGCAGGGCTGGTTATGCCTTCCGACGCAATGGGCACGAACGCCGTTGGCATGCCCCTCGGCGTGAACGCCGGGAAACAGCGATTGTCGACCGCAACGATCGAGTATTCCAGCCCGCGATCTGTCATGAAATCGGAAGGGACCGTGACGGTATAAATCGACGAATCGGCCAGCGTCATTTCGCTGTACGAAAAGGCATCTTCTCCGCCCCGTTTATAGAGAAGAAGGGCTTTGATGAACCCGCTGTTGTCGGTGATTTTGGCCTGAAGCGTCAAGGCCTCGCCGACCTTCGGCTCGCGCGGATTGACGACGACCGTGCCGATATCGGGCAACGTGTCGGCGGTGACGATAAACGAGGTGGACGCCGTGCTGCCCAACACATCCTGTGCCGTCACCGAAATGCGCGCCGTGGAATCAACCTCTGCCGTGGTCAGATCCACAACGAGGAGGCTATCAGCCAAAAGAAAGGCGACGGCTGTGGAGGGATCGGACGTCTCGGCCTGAAACGTTAACGGGTCGTTATCGGGATCGCTAAATATTTCGTTCAGATTCTTTCTATAATTCGAAACCAGGAGGACGAGCGCGGTGTCGGAGATCACCTCTCGTACGAAAGGGGCCTGATTGTCCGACAAAAACAACGTCCACACGGCGCCCCGATCCGTCCCCCCATCATCGTCAAAGGAAGCGCCGACGGCCAGGTCGGTGACGCCGTCGCCGTTGAGGTCGTCCAGGTTCGCCACGGCGTTGCCGAAGGTATCTTTATCATCGAGTTTCCCTCCAAAATTGCCTTCGGTGCTGCTGATCTTTTGATGGCCCTTGACGGTGCCGTCCGGCTTCAAAAACAGCAGCCACACCGCGCCCCGGTCATCGCCGCCGCCTACCTCTACCCCGTCGTCGTCTCCCACTGCCCCGACGGCGAGCGTGGCGACGGTCTCTGCGTCGGTGTCGATATCTCCGAGGCTGGTCAGCGCAGCGCCGAAGTTATCCGCGTTATCGAGCTTGCCTGCGAAGCCGCCATCGAGCGTGCTGATTTTTTGATGGCTTTTGACGGTGCCGTTCCTGTTGAGTGATAAGATCCAGACAGCGCCCCGATCCGTGCCTCCATCATCATCAAGAAACGCGCCGACAGCCAGGTCGGGGACGCCGTCCCTGTCGAGATCGCCCAGGTTGGCTACCGACGCGCCAAACAGAACCTCGTCGGTAAGCGCGCCGGAAAAGCCGCCCTGCGTTTCGCTGATTTTCTGATGACTTTTGACCGTGCCGTCGTCGTTGAGAAAGAGAATCCAGACCGCCCCCCGATCCGGCTGCGACGCCAGGCTTCCATCGTTGTCGTCGTCTCGGAAGGCGCCGACGGCGAGGTCAGCAATGGCATCGCCATCGAGATCTCCCAGAGCCGCGACGGCGTTACCGAAACGGTCGCCATCGTCCAGACCGCCGGTAAAAGCGCCTTCGGTGGTGCTGATCTTCTGATGACCCTTGACCGTGCCGTCTCGATTCAAAAACAAGATCCAGACCGCTCCGCTGTTGTCTTGCCCGTCATCGTCGAGAAAAGCCCCGACGGCGAGATCGTCGACGCCGTCGCCGTCGAGATCGCCCAGGTTGGTTACGGCGGCGCCGAAGAGGTCGGACCTGTCGAGGACGCCGGTAAAAGCGCCTTCGGTGGTGCTGATCTTCTGATGGCGCTTGACCGTGCCGTCGCTGTTGGGAAATAAGATCCAGACGGCCCCGGTGTTGCTTTCCCCATCGATGGCCGCCCCGATGGCGATTTCGTCGACGGCGTCGCCGTCGAGATCAGCCAGCCTGGCTATCGCGGTGCCGAAGCGGTCTCCGTCTTCGGGTATGCTGCGGAAGAGGCTGCCCTCGGTGGCACTGATTTTCTGATGGCGCTTGACCGTGCCGTCTCGATTCGAAAACAGAATCCAGACCGCCCCTCGGTCATTGCCCGCATCGTCGTCCCTCACGGCCCCGGCGGCCACCTCGGCGACGCCGTCCCCGTCGAGATCGCCCAGCCAGGTTATCGACGTGCCGAAGCGATCGTCCGTATCCAGGGTGCCCGTGAAGCCGCCTTCGTCGTCGCTGATTTCCTGATGCGTCTTCACCGTGCCGTCTTGATTGAGGAACAGCATCCAGACCGCCCCATGCGCTTCGTCGTCGAGAAAAGCCCCAACGGCGATTTCGACGACGCCGTCGCCGTCGAGGTCATCCAGCCGAGAAACAGAGACGCCAAAGACACCGCCCGTATCGATCGAGCCGGTAAAAGCGCCTTCGGTGGTGCTGATTTTCTGATGCGCCTTCACCGTGCCGTCCTGATTCAGGAACAGCATCCAGATCGCCCCCCGGTCCTCGCCGCCGTCGTCGTCGCCCACCGCCCCGACGGCAAGATCGACGACGCCGTCCTTGTCGAGATCGTCCAGGCCGGCTACCGACGTGCCGAAGTGGTCGGTATTATCGAGGGTGCCGTCAAAGTTGCCTTCGATGTCGCTGATTTTTTGATGGCGCTTGACCGTGCCGTCCCGATTCAGGAACAGCATCCAGACAGCGCCTCGGTCGGAGTCCCCGTCGTCGTCTCGGGAAGCGCCGACGGCGAGATCGACGACGCCGTCCCCGTCGAGATCGCCCAGGTTGGTTAGCGAAGCGCCGAAGCGGTCGTCCTTATCCAGACTGCCGAGAAAGCCGCCGTCGGTAGCGCTGATTTTTTGATGGCGTTTGACCGTGCCGTCCCGATTCAGGAACAGAATCCAGACGGCCCCGCGCGCTTCGTCGTCGAGAAAAGCCCCGACGGCGATTTCGACGACGCCGTCGCCGTCGAAATCGCCCAGATTGATTACGGCGACGCCGAAGTTATCTTCTCTACCGAGTTCGCCCGTGAAGCCGCCGTCGGTATTGCTGATTTTTTGATGACTTTTGACGGTGCCATCCTGATTCAAGAACAGAATCCAGACGGCCCCGCTGTCGTCTTCGCGGTCGTCGTCGAGGGGCGTGCCGACGGCCAGATCGCTCACGCCGTCGCCGTCGAGATCGCCCAGGTGCGCCACCGAAGTGCCGAATTCGTCTTTCTCATCGAGGATCCGTATCAATCGACCCTCTGCATTACTGAGCTTTTGGAAATCCTCAACCAGGCCCTGCGCGCCGGCCACCGCCGCGCCCAGCAGGCAAAACAACCCGAAAAGTAAACTCTTGCAAATCATGGTCTTTTCTTTAAGGATGATCTCGCCTCGCCGGCAAGCGCGTTAATTACCGGGAGGCGGACGGAACGTCTCTCCGGGATGCGGCAGCGGGTCTGGCTCGGGTTTGAAGATCAGGTAGCTCGCCACCCCGCCTACGACAAGCGCCCCACCGATCTGCACCCACCGCCGCTGGTACCACCGGGGCGGTCTCAAATCATCGACGAGATACTGAAAAAAGAGCGGGTCTTCTTCCGGATCAACCCGGTATCTGCGATCAAATTTGACCAGTTTCCGGACCCATTGCCGGGTCGAATCCGAGGGCTGGCGCAGGGCATACGAAGACAGCGCCATGAGCCGCAGCGCCTGCGAGGTCTGCGATCTCCGGCGGAAGTGTTGCTCTCGGAGCCGGAAGTCGCCGGGCAGGCAGGGCTTGAGCGTCCCGACGGTTTCTTCGAAGCGCCCCAGGTCGTAGAGTCTGTTCGCCTCGTCGAGGAGTATTTCGTCGCAGGCGGTTTCTGCTTGCGCCTGCGCCGTCGCCGGTAGCACGCCGCCGAGGAGCATGAGTGCCAGGAGGCGTATGAAAAAAGATTGTGGCATTTTCATTTGGTTACCGGGTCCCTGAGGAGCACGGCTGATAGTCATCGTAGGAAATATCATGGCCCACAAATTCCTGCCACTCCTCCGGCGTGATGCGCCGTTGGACGGCCTCGCAGATGGCGTCGGCCAGTTCTCTGGCGTTGATCTTCCAGGTGCGCACCGAGCGGTCGGCGCTGCCCGAAACGAGGGTTTTGCCGTCGGGGCTGAAGGCGAGCGACTGCACCCAGCCGGTGTGTCCTTCGAGGATGATAGGACCGACACCGGGCCGGTCTACCTGCCACAGCCGCACCGTATGATCCGAACTGCCCGAAGCAAGCCGAAGGCCGTCGGGGTCATCGAAATGGAAAGCGACGACGTTAATGGGACCTTCGTGCCCGCGCAAGACGCTCTGCGAGGCACCGCTGGCGGCATCCCAAATGCGCACGGTCCGGTCGCGGCCTCCGGAGGCCAGCAACGCGCCGTCGGGGCTGAAGGAGAGAGCCTGGACAGGACCTTCGTGCTCGTCGAGGGTGGTGGATTGAAGGGTGTAATCGTCCATCGACCAGAACCTGATCTTGCCCTCGTTGTCGCCCCCGGCCAGCCGCCGCCCATCCGCGCTGAATGCCAGCGCGCGGACCTCGAACCCGGACAGCGGCAGTGTAGACTCACGCGTACCCCGGATCACATCCCAGACCTGGATGCCGTCTCCCGAACTGGCCGAAGCGATGTGCCGGCCATCGGGGCTGAAGGCCAGAGCCCAGACGAGATCCTGGTGGACACCCAGGATGGTCGATTGGGCCACCGGGCCGAGGTTGTGCCAGAGACGCAGGGACTGGTCTTCGCTGAGCGTGGCGAGCGTGGCGCCGTCGGGGCTGAAGACCAGATGATAAATGGTATGTCCGTCGGGGCGTTCGGCGTCGGCTGGCGCAGGCAACACGACGGCATCGGTCGAGGAAGCGCCCGGCGGCCAGAGGTAGAGGCTGCCGTCGTTGCCGGCGGCGGCAATCCAGTCGCGGCTATGCGCCACAGACCGCACCCAGTCGGCGTTGGACGGTGTCAGCGCTTTGGACGTGGCGGTATCGCCCTGGAGGGCATCGACGGTTTCTTGAAGGGCATCGTAGACTTCGTTGATGAATTCGCCGTCGCCGCGTTCGTTGAAGAGGAAGGCCTCGCGGGCCAGCAACGCGCCGAGTTCGGGGGCGCCGTCTTCGGCCTGGCGTTTGGCCTTGCTGGCCAGCCCGATGCCGAGGGTCTCGCGGCGCGCGCGTAACGCCTCCGCAGCGCTCGATTCGGCCTCGCCGCGCCGCTGCTCGGCCACCCTGGCGCTCGAATCAGCCTCGGCGCGCTTCTGCCTGGCCACCTCGGCGCTGTCCTCGGCGGCCTGCTGTGCTTTTTCGGCAAGGAAGCGCTCATAGTCAGCGATCTGGGCGTTTGAGTCGGCCCGCTGGCTCTGGGCGATGGCTCTTTTGGCTTCTTCTTTCGCCGTACTATCGCTTTTCGCAGCAGCCCGGGCGTTGCTCAACGCTTCTGCCGCCCTTGAATCGGCCAGCGTTCTCTGCTCTTGCTCAGCCTCTTGCGCCTCCACAGCCTCCTGTTGCTTGAAGTAGGCCAGGATGCCCAGCGCCACGGCGATCAGAAAAGCCACCCCGACGACTGCCGCGAAGATCCGCGTGCGCCGCAGTTCGCGCCGCCGCCGCGCCTCCTCTGCCAGAATCAACGCCCGCTCGGCCTGATCTGAGGCTTCAATGAATTCGCGATCCAACGCCGCCAGCGGCAGGCTTCCCTCGGCGATGAGTTCGCGGGCGCGCGCCAGCCGGCCACCTCGCCAGAGATCCTCCTCAGCCCGGCCACCGCGAACCCAACTGGCCGAGGCGTGCTGGATCTCCCGCTGCAGGCGGAGTGCTTCGGCGCTATCGTCGAGCCATCGCACGAGCCGGTCCCACGACCGAAACAGCGCCTCGTGCGCCACCTCCAGGGTCCGTCCTTGCGCGTCGCTGCCGGCCACCAAGAGCCGCTCCTGCACAAACTTTTCCAACAGCGGATGCATCGCCGCCGGCAGATCGTCCCATGGCGCCGGGCGGCGGGCGAACGTGCCGTCTTCGGTCATGCGCACCATCGCCAGAAACGCCGCCCGAAGCTGCGCCTCCTCGTCTTCGGTTAGATGCTCCGAGGCAATGAGGTCTTCGGCAGCCTTCGCCACGGCGCCCTGCAAACCGCCCAGCCGGTCTTGATACTCGTGCACCTCCAGCAGGCCGTCCTGGCCGTAGCGTTCGTTGAGTTCGCGGAGCGTGAAAGCCAGCAGCGGTAGGGCATCTTCGGTCTCGGCGTCGTGAACCAACAACGGCACCAGCCCCGGCTCCAGATCGATGGCCGCCAGTTGCGCCGGTTTTTCGATGACCTGCGCCACATCCTCCGGAGACATCGGCCCCAGCGAGAGGCTCTCGTAGCGCACGTCGAGCAGCGCCGGGCTTTTCTGGAACTGGCCGAGGAAATCCGAGCGCATCGTGCCGAGGACCAGCAGCGGGCTGCCGGGCCGGTCGAGGCTGTTTCGGAGAAGGCGCAGGAAAAGGCTGGTGGGATGATCGGCGGGATGGCCGAGGAGTTCTTCGAACTGGTCGATGACGAGCAAGACGCGGGCTTCGTCGCGCCCGCTGCGGCGGCGCAGGTCGTCGGCCAGCGTGCCCAGGACGTCTTCGCCGGGCCGGGCGGCGCCTCCAGGGCCGGCTTTGCTCGCGTCCATCGACGCCCGCAGGAGGCGCAGGTACCGGGCCGCCTGCACCCCGGCATCCTTGGGCAAGAGCGCCTCCAGCCTGGCGACTTCCTCCAAAAATTGCGCGTGCTCCTCCTGCGCGGCCTGCTCCTGGGCGGCGTCCGGCGGCTCGGCCTCGGTTTGCACACGCGCCATGGCCTCGTTAAGCTGCGCATAGATCCGCTGCCACGGCAACGCCCGCCCCATCCGGTCGAAGGCCCGGCTCAAGACCGTCGCCAACGCCTGCGCCGGATCGTCACGCGGTCGAAACGGATCGACCACCAGCCAGCGTTCGGTGTCCCGGCGCAAACGCGGCAACACGCCCGCCCGCACCAACGACGACTTGCCCGTGCCCGAGGCGCCCAGGACCATCACCAACCCCGCCTGCCCCAGCCGTCGCGCCTTATTGACCACGTCGAGCGCCTCGCCAATCTCGTCATCGCGCCCAAAAAAGATCGCGGCGTCTTCCTCCTGAAACGCCAATAGCCCCGGATAGGGCGGGCGGCTGCCGTCCCAGTCGAAAGCATCCGCCGGATCCAGCCCCGACGCCAGAATCCCGTTCCAGAGCCGCCCAAGCGCTTCTTCCTTGTTCTTCGTCAGGTCGATCACCTGCCGGTCGGTCAGCACGCCGTCTACGTCGCAATCGTCGATCTTGACGGGGAAGAGGTGTTTGCCCAGGGCGCGGGCGTGGGTGATCTCCATGAAACACCAGCGCGAGGCCATCGAATGCTTGCTGCACAGGACGATGACGGCGCGGCAGGCCCGGATGCCGCGATAGAGTTCTTGCTCCCAGTCGCGCCCGGCGGGGATGCCCTGCGCAGGGTCGAAGTCGAGGAAGACGGAGCGGTGGCCGTGTTCGGCCAGCCACTGCCGCATCTCGTCGGCGACGGCGTTGTCGCGGCTGCTATGACTGATGAAGATAGCGCTCATCGACCGTTTTTTGAGTCGGGGAGTCGGGGCGTTGGAGAGTCGGAGATTTAGAGCATTTTCATTCTCAAAATCATACGTAAAAATAATCATTTCCGGCTCAGAGACGCTTCGAATGCCCGGCAAATTGCACACTTGTCGAGCCTGGCATGAGACCCGAAGGGTTTTCAAAACCCTTCGGGTCTACTTACACATCCATTTATCCCCGGCCTCCCGACTCAAAAAAATCTGCTACCGCTCACCGCCTCCCTGCGCAGGCGCGGCGTCTCGCGCGATTCGGTTCGGGCCTACGTTATCTTCGATCAATTTGAAGATGCGGCGATATTCGTCGGTCCAGCTAGCGGGCTCCTGGAAGCCGTGGCCTTCGACGGGGTAGACGGCCAGTTCCCAGTTCTCCTTGCCCAGTTCGATGAGGCGCTGCGTCAGGCGGATGATGTCCTGAAACTGCACGTTGAGGTCGATCAAGCCGTGCGGCATCAAGAGCGGGTCTTCGAGGCCCTCGGCGAAGTTGATGGGCGAGCTTCGTGCGAAGGCCAGCGAATCGGTGGCGGGCGTGTTGAGGATGTTGGCGGTATAGACGTGGTTGTAGTGCACCCAGTCGGTGACGCTTCGCAGGGCGGCCCCGGCGCCGAAGTGCTCCGGCTCGGTGAAGAGCGCCATCAGCGTGATGAAGCCGCCGTAGGAGCCGCCGTAGATGGCAATGCGCTCCGGGTCGATGCCGTAGGTGGCGCCCAGATACTTCGAGGCGTCTACGTAGTCTTGCAAGTCGCGCCCACCCATGTGGCGGTAGATGGCCGTGCGCCAGTCGCGCCCGTAGCCCGCCGAAGCGCGGAAGTCGAGTTGCAACACATAGTAGCCGAGGTCGGTGAGCATGTTGTGGAACATATACTCGCGGAAATACCCGCTCCACCACCGATGGACGTTCTGCAGATACCCCGCACCGTGGACGAAGAGCACCGCCGCGCCGTTGGGATTCTCCGGCACGAACAACTGCCCCGGCACCATCGCCCCGTCCGAGGCTTCGAAGCGGATGATCTCCGGCACGCGCCAGTCGTAGGCCAGCCATTCATCGGTCTGCGAATGCGTGATCCGCGCGGGCTCGGCTTGCATGGGTTGGAGGAAAATTTCCGGGGGGCGGTTGGTGAACGAATGCCGGATCGCCATCACGTCGCCGTCCGGGTTGAGCGCCACGGCGTTGTTGCCGTCCATCGTCGTCAGTTGCACCGGCGTGCCGCCGCCGATGGGCATCCGGTAGAAATGGCGCGCGTGCGGCGAGACGGCGCTGCTGGTGAAATACCACATCCGCCCATCCTGCGAAATCTGCGGGTCGAACACCTCAAATTCGCCGCTGGTCAGTTGCGCCACCGCGCCGGTTTCTACGTCGACGGTGTAGAGGTGGCTGAAGCCGGTAGCCTCGCTCTGGAAGTAGAAGCGGCGGTTGTCCGGCAGCCAGCCCATGTCGCTGCCGCCGCCGAACCACGAGATGCCCGGCCCGGCAATCCATGCCTCGTCGTGTTGCCGGTCGAGGACGCTCAGATCGCCGGTTTCGGGGTCGAGGCGGGCGATCCAGCGGTCTTTGTTATCGCGGGTGCGCACTTCGAGCACGGCGTAGCGCCCGTCGCCGCTCCAGTACGGCCCGAACGAAAAGAGCGTCCGCCTGGTCTTGCTCGAATCGACCTCGACGCCCTGCTCGCGCAGATACTCGGCCACGTCGTACGAACCCGGAAGCTGATGCAGGTTGATGCGATAGGTGGTGTCGCGTTCGAGATCCTGGACGTACAGATCCGAGGCGGTGCCCGGCACGCCCACCTTGGGCCGCGCCGAGAGTTCTTCGGCATAGCCGCTCTCGGTGACGTAGGTGATGGCCTTCGTCCGTTTGGCCTGGCTGGGCCGGCTGCTCGTCACGAACGAGACGAACCGCTCGGTGGGATCGATTTGCAGTTGCTGAACGCTCTTGTTGCCGAGGTAGAAGGCTGGCGGCGGGTCGGCGGCTTCGCGGTCGCGGTCGCGGGCTTCTTCGCGCAGATCTTCTTCCTCCTGCTGCTCGCGGATGTATTCGAAAAGCTCGGTCTGTTGCGCTTCGAGGAGCGCGTCCTGCTCGTCCGGTTTTTTTTCTTTCGGAGCCTGCCCCGACCGCACGTCCGTCAGTTGCCGCACAGCGCCCGACGACAGGTCGAGGCGGTAGAGGTTGTTGTCGCGGGTGAAGATGACGCCGGTGCCATCGGGCGTGAAGCGCGGGTTAGACTCGCGGTCGCGGGTGTGCGTCAGGCGCCCGCGGTCGCGCGCGGCGCGGTTGTAGATGAACAGGTCGCCGTCGCGCTGGTAGACCTTGCGCGAGAACGACGCATCGTAGACGTGCTCGCCGTGATGCCAGCCGTTGAAGGTGGGGCCGGGGTTACGACGTTCGTCGGGCGAGACTTTCACCGGCTCATCGCCGTCGCGCGCGACCATGAAGAGCGAATCGCTCGGAAACTGCCCCATCGGATTCCACCGAAAATAGAGCGTTTGCCCATCCTCCGACCAGAACGGCCCGGACGGCGACGCGCCGATCCACGTGTTCGGATCTTGCATGATCTTCTGCACCGTCAGCGGCGACTCTTGCGCCTGCACGACGAACGGGACGGCCAGCCAACCGGCCAGGAGGAGAGCAAAAAGGCGATTCATGGCGAGAAGAGGACAACGTGACGGAGGAGTGGGGAGGGTAAAATACGCGTTGCGCCGGACACGTGCAGGGCAGAACGGATGTGAACAAAATCGGCCTGCGCGGGTCAGAGCAAAACTGCTGAGCAAGACAGACGCGCTGCCATCGGCCATGAAAAATCCCGCGCCCATACGAAAGCAAGTCGGGCGGCCCAGGCCGTTGCGTCCGTTGCAGCAAGCCTTTCTCCTGCGCACGCTGATCCTCCCCTTCACCAGACAGGGCCTTGAACAACAAACCCACCTCGTTCGAAGAATTGTTGGCCGATCTCAGCCGCCACGGGATTGACTACATCCTCGTCGGCGGGTTGGCGGTGGCGCTGTGCGGCTTCATCCGCGCAACGCTGGACGTAGACATTTTGGTTCAGGCTGATCAGGAGAATATCCGCCGGTTGCTCCAAAGATTGGAGCGCTTTGGAGAAGGCCACGCACGCGAGCTTGCCCCGGACGACTTTACGCTAGAGGAAGGCAGCATCCGCATCGTGGAGGAGTTTCCGGTGGATGTCTTCACTCTCATGAGCGGCCACACCTATGAGGATCTGCTCCCGCTAACAGCCCGGCATCGCATCGATGACGTGGAGATCGTGTATCTGAACGCCGAAGGGTTGATCACCTTGAAGGCCGGCTCGTTGCGCCCGCAAGATCAGATCGACGTGCAAGCCCTTCGAGACATCCTGCAACGCAAGGACCGCTAACGGATTTTTTGGATTTTAGATTTTGGATTTTGGATTTTGGATTGATCTGACCGATACGGTTTGCCCCGTGGAAAAGACGAAACGGCTCGAACGATGCCGCTTTTTCATTGCTGACACACCGTCGCGGAGAACAATCCAAAATCTAAAATCCAAAATCCAAAATTGCTCAGCCAGGAAACGCTCTATCAACTTGTCTACGACAAGCAGTGGGCGGCGCTGCTCGACGTGGTGCACCGGCATCACGAAGCCGTCGCCGCAGACGCGCTCCTGGGCCGCGCCGTCGAGACCTTCGTGGCTTCGTTCTTCGAGCACCTCGCCAGCGACCGCCCGGACGACCACGCCGACGCGTTGGAAAAGCTATTTTTGCTCCACACCGGCGGCTTCTACACCCTGCCCGAAGCTCATTTCGAACACGCCATCGAAACCCTTGTGACGCTCCACGCCGACCGCCCCGAAGCCGCCGTGGGCTACGCGCGTTTTTGCCCGGAGAACGAACGATGCGCCGCCGTGCTCCAGAAACACGCGCCCGCCGAACCCGAACCCGTCTCGCACACCCAGGAAACCGTCCTCGACCTCGCCGTCAGCCCACCGCTGTCCGAGACCGATGCCACCATCAGCCTGTTCAAATCGCAACAAGAGGCCGATTTTTTCCTGGCTGTGCGCGAAGTCTACGCTACCTATTTCGTCTACCCCAACGTCGCCTTGAGTTGTTTGATTGACTATGACGCCCTCAAAGACCACCTCACCGGCGCGGAGCGGCAATATTTCTTCCGAGGCATCGTCGATTGCGTGGTCTTCGACCAGCATGACGGCTACCGTCCGCTGTTTTTTTTCGAACTCGACAGCGCGTTGCACGACACCGACGCCCAACGCGCCAAAGACCGGCTCAAAGAACGCATCCTGGCGCTGGCCGGGCAACGGCTTCACCGCATCCGCAAACGCGACGCCACCGCAGGCCGCACCGAATTCGTGGCGTTGCTTAAGGAGTTAGCTGAATGAGGTTGTTTGCTGGATTCGCATCGTTTTTAGACTCTTCATCGTTGGCGTCGGTCACTGGTCATTACGCTCGCTGTCATCGGTCACTGGTGGCTTTGTCCTCCACCAGTGACCAATGACCAGTGACTAACGCGACGGCACTAACCCAGCGAAACCTCTGGGAAAGCATCGTGTTTTGAACCAGCATCAACCCTGATCCCCATCTATCCCCAACGTCCCCATGCGCATGATGACGATGGCGCTGGCGCTGCTCTTTGTCCTGGCCGGCGCCGCCACGCTGATCCCCTCGCCCGACGACGACTTGCCCCTCGACAAGATCACCCTGCCGGAGGGCTTCACCATCGAAGTCTACGCCGACTCGGTGCCCAACGCCCGGCAGATGGCCCTGACGCCCGGCGGCACACTCTTCGTCGGCTCGCGCCGGGGCGGCAAGGTCCACGCCGTCGTCGATCAAAACGGCGATATGAAGGCCGACCGCGTCTACCTCATCGACGACGAGTTGACGCTGCCTTCAGGCCTGGCTTTCCGCGACGGGTCGCTCTACGTGGCCGCCGTCAACAGTATCCTCCGCTACGACGACATCGAAGCCCGCCTCGACAACCCGCCCGAACCCGTCGTGGTCCTGGACGATCTGCCCGACAAACGCCATCACGGCTGGAAGTTCATCGATTTTGGGCCGGACGGCAAGCTCTACGTGCCCGTCGGCGCGCCGTGCAACGTCTGCGAGGAGCCCGATCCGTTCGCCACCATCTTGCGCATGAACCCCGACGGCTCTGAGCGCGAAGTCTACGCGCGCGGCGTGCGCAACTCGGTCGGCTTTGCCTGGCACCCCGTCACGGGCGATCTGTGGTTCACCGACAATGGCAGCGACAACATCAGCGAAGACCCGGCCATCACCGACGATCTGCCCTCGTGCGAACTCAACCACGCGCCGGAGCCGGGGATGCACTTCGGCTACCCGTACATCCACCAGGGCGACACGCCGGATCCTCAATTCGGCGCAGGCCACAGCCCGGACGACTACGTGCCGCCGGCCATCAACCTCGGCCCGCACGTGGCGCCGCTGGGCATCGAATTCTACACCGGCACGATGTTTCCCGGCGAATACACCAACCACGCCTTCATCGCCGAGCACGGCTCGTGGAACCGGCGGCAGAAAATCGGCTACCGCATCAAACGCGTCTTTTTCGACGACAACGGCCTGGCGACCGGCCAGGAGGTCTTCGCCCAGGGCTGGCTCGAAGACCAGACGAACTGGGGCCGCCCCGTCGATTTCGAAACCATGCCCGACGGCTCGCTCCTCGTCTCCGACGATCAGGCCAATGTGGTCTATCGGATTACCTATTCGGAATAACCATGGCAACGTATACGACGTACCACGTGCTTCCTCGCAAAACGGGATGGGCCGTCCAGCGCGAGGGCGCGCGCCGGGCCTCAAGCATCCACCACACAAAGGATGAGGCCGTGCGGCAGGCACGCAGCTATGCCGCCAACCGAAAACCCAGCCGGCTGGTGATTCACAAAAAGAACGGCGCTGTTCAAGAAGAACGGGCGTACGAGGAGACAGAGCCTTCATCCAGCCCCCAAAAACCCAAGCTTGGTGAGCCTTACTCCTTTCTACACTACGCCCGCTCGCTTAAGCTTGATGGACCTGAGGACTGGTCTGAACGAATTGACGATTACCTCTACGGCGACCTGAGGCATGACTGAGGTTTTCTTGGACACGTCGTATGCCGTCGCGCTTGCATCCCGGCGAGACCAGCATCATAAGAAGGCTTTGGAACTAGCCACCGATGTTGAGCGGCGAAGGCTTCGACAAGTAACGACGCGGGCCGTTGTGCTGGAAATCGGTAATGCATTGTCAACGCCTCGTTTCCGGCATACCGCGATAGGCATGCTGGAATACCTGGATCGAGACCCCACCATAGAAGTCATCCCCCTGTCGGAATCACTTTATCGGCGGGGCTTCGAACTATTCCGTCAACGTCTGGATAAAGAATGGGGACTCGTCGATTGCATTTCCTTTATCGTCATGCAAGATCGAGGCATTACCGACGCGTTTACTTCTGACCATCACTTCCGCCAGGCCGGCTTCACCCCGATGTTATCTGATCGATGAGGTTCTTTGTCATGAAAGACCAGACGCTTCTCGACTACTACGCCCGGCGGGCCGCGGAATATGAACAGATCTATCAAAAACCCGAACGCCAGATCAAGCTGGCCCTGCTCAAAGCCTACCTCATCAAGCTCCTGGCCGGGCGCGACGTGCTGGAGGTGGCCTGTGGCACAGGCTACTGGACGGCCCACCTGGCGCCCTTCACGCGGTCGATGCTCGCTACCGACGCCTCAGCCGAGGTGCTCGACGTAGCGCAGGCCAAAGCGTATCCGCCAAATCGAGTGCGCTTCGAGCAGGCCGATGCCTACGCCCTCGATACCGTCACGGGCGATTTCAACGGCGGCTTTGCGGGCTTCTGGTGGTCGCACATTCAGAAAAGCAGGCAGGCTGATTTTCTGAAATCGTTTCACGGGAGGCTGCAATCGGGGGCGACGGCGGTTTTGATCGATAACCAATATGTAGAGGGCAGCAGCACGCCGATCAGTGGGACGGATGAGGACGGCAACACGTATCAGGATCGCCGCCTGGCTGATGGCTCGCGGCATCGCGTGCTTAAGAATTTTCCGACGGAAGCCGAACTCCGCGGTGTCGTTGGCGAGGCCGGCGCAGACGTTCGTTTTGTGGATTTTACGTACTACTGGTGCCTGTCGTACAGGCTGGCGTGATTTTCCTGGCCGATTGTTTACATTGTCAGGGCGAATGCCCGGCGGTTGTTCATGGAGCGTTCGCTGAACACCATTCTTGCCGTTCATCATGTCTCTCGCCAGATTACTGACCGTAACCTGGGCTCGCTTCGTCGCAACGGCTGCGTACGAGCAAGATCCAGGCTTCCGAGACATCATTCTGCGGCTGTGCCGCAAAGGCATGGTCGTGGCCGGCGCTATCGGCATCGTCGGAGCGGCCTCCAACGTGGGAGCATATATCCTGGCCGGATGGGGTATCGACCTTGACTATAACGATCCCACCGCCATCGTCCTCTGGGACCGCCTGATCATCATCGCGATCTGCTTCGTCTACCTCATCCTGGCTCGCACGCGCTTCGGGCCTCGCTGGGCGCGTCCCCTCGGCGCCTTCATCGTGCTCGTGATCGGCCTTACGGTGCTGGTCGACGACTTCGTGCAGGGATTCTACGAGGCGGATGAAGGGTTTCATTCGGATCGTTACCTGAGCATCGCCATGCTCATCATCATCGCCGCGATCCCGTACCCACCCCGGCAGGCCCTGGGATATTTTTCTGTTTTATGGGGCGTGTATTTTCTGAGTTATTGGATGCTGCCGCCGTTCCTGGAGCATGAGGCGGCGGCGCTAAGTCCAGGGTTTTATGTCTATGCCTTCCTCGTCCTGGTAGCCTGCACAGGGATCAGCGGCCTGTTATACCACAGCCGGTACGAGCAGTACAAGACCCGTCAAAGAACCGAACGGCTTAAAGCACGGGTTACGGAACAAGCTGAGAAGCTGATAGAATCGGACCGGCTCAAGACCCGGTTCTTTGCCAATATCTCGCACGAGTTTCGCACCCCGCTCACGCTGATCCTCGGCCCCCTCGAAACCTTCCTCGCGCGGTCCGGCAGCCCCATCGAGGCCCATGATCGCCCGCAACTTGAGGTGATGCATCGCAACGCCCACCGCCTGCTTCGGCTGATCAACCAACTCTTAGACCTGTCTAAGTTGGAAGCCGGCAGCATGCAGGTCAGGGCGCAGCACGGCAATATCATTCGGTACCTGAAAGGCCTCGTGCAGGCCTTCGCCTCCTATGCCGGGCGTAAAAAGATTGATCTGCAATTCCATGCTGTTCGTGAGGAGATTGACCTCTACTTTGACGCCGACAAGGTCGAGAAAATCCTCTTCAACCTGCTCTCCAATGCCTTCAAGTTTACGCCCGAGGGCGGCACGATCCGCGTGCGTGTTTCGGAGACGGGTAATGAGGACGCCGGGGCGGTCGAGATCAGCGTCAAGGATACCGGTCCGGGTATTCCGGCAGATCAGGTAGCGTATATCTTCGATCGGTTCCGCCAGATGGAGGGCGCGGCTGGACAAGCGCGCGGCGGAACAGGCATCGGGCTGGCGCTGGTGAAAGAGTTGGCCGAACTACACGGCGGCGCAATCCGTGTCGAGAGCGAGCCGGGCTTCGGCAGCGAGTTCACGGTCACCTTGCCCAAAGGCCGCGACCATCTCGGCGACGACCAGCTCGAAGAAAAACACCCCGGCGGCGCGGTGCGAGCGCCTACACCGTCTACGCGCTACGAGCCGGCCCCGAGCGAGGCGATACGGGCAGAGACAAGGCCGCGTGAGGCATCTGGCGACGTTGAGAGCCTGCTGATTGTAGATGATAACGCGGACGTCCGTGCATTCTTGCGAGATTGTCTGGAGCAGGCATATCACGTGGTGGAGGCCCGTGACGGCCAGGACGCGCTGGAAAAGGCCAGAGCCGTCGTGCCGGACCTGATCATCGCCGACGTGATGATGCCCCGAATGGATGGATTTGCCCTGTGCCGGGCCATCAAGGCTGATGCGCTCCTCAATCACATCCCGGTCATCCTGCTGACGGCCAGAGCCACAGACGAGAGCAAAGTCGAAGGCCTGGAGACCGGCGCCGACGACTACCTGTTTAAGCCCTTCAACGCAGACGAGTTGCGCGCGCGGGTGCGCAACCTGATCGCCCTCCGACGCAAGCTGCGAGCGCGTTTCAGCCAGCAGATCCTGATCGAACCCAATAGCATCACGGTCAAATCCGCCGACGAGGTGTTTATTGACCGCGCGCGCGAAGTCGTTGAGGAGCATATGGCCGACGAAACCTTTAACGTCGATGCTTTGGCCGGTGCGATGACCATGGGGCTGCGCCAGCTCCAACGCAAGCTGCGCGCCCTCACCGATCAGACCCCCACGGAATTCATCCGGCTCCTGCGGCTCAAACGAGCCGCGCAGCTTCTCGAACAACAGGCCGGCACCGTCACAGAGATTGCCTACGAAGTAGGCTTCAACAACCCGACGTACTTCGCCACGCGCTTCCGGGAAGTCTTTGGCGTGTCGCCCTCCGAATATCGCACCGCCGGGTCTGCCTGACGGTGCGTCTTCCTCTCTTTTTTGGCTTTACGCATCCGACAAAAACCATCACGCTAGCGACATGTCGTTTCCGTTGACGGATGTGTCGGCAGGCTGGTAGCCTCCTATGCCGCTTTTTTGTCTATTGGCCGGAGACGCCTTTGGCGGACGTCAGGCAACACGAAACGGCGCGCTACTATGTATCGCTACGCGCTCTTCGCGTCTTCCTCATCATTCATTTATAGCATTATGGTTCCAGGGAAGGCGACGTTGCCTGGCGTCCTCCTTAAACGAAACAGACCGATGGTTTGCCATCACTCGTCGAACGGAGGAAGATCATGCGCACCGCGTACTCTATCATGAAACGCACCCTTCTACTTCTGTTGAGCGGCCTGCTTCTCGGTTCACTCGTTTCCTGCGATCCCGTGGGCGATGATCTGGGTATCGATCTTGAGTTTTTTGACATTCCTCCGGGACCGTATACCTATTCTCGTATTGCCAGCGACCCGCATTGGTCTCCAGACGGCACAAAGATCGCTTTCATTTCAAACCCCGATAGTTCCTTCGATTACGAGATCTACGTCATGGAGGCCGACGGTTCGACGATCAGCAGGTTGACGGATGATGTGTTTTCTCTCAGCGATCCGCATTGGTCTCCGGATGGCGCCCGGATCGTATTTAACAGGGGAAGCAGTATTTACGTCATGGAGGCAAACGGCTCTAATATCAGACGATTATTCGACCCTACCGTCCCGTATGGAGGCATCGCATGGTCCCCGGATGGCTCCAAGTTTGCGCTCTGGCAACATACCGGTACCATTGCCGAGATCTATGTAGTGGATGCCGACGGCTCCAACGTGCGCAACATAACGAACAATGCCACCAATAATAGACATCCCGCCTGGTCTCCGGATGGCGCCAAGATCGCGTTTATATCAAACCGGGATGTCAGTCCGGGCAACTGGGAGATCTATGTGATGAATGCAGACGGGTCGAATACCGTCCGGTTGACCCATGATGCGTATGACGATTCCTTCCCCGCCTGGTCTCCGGACGGCTCCAGGATTGCGTTTGAATCGCACAGGGAGAGCGGTCGGGGCATTTACATAATGGATACAGACGGCTCCAACCAGCTTAGAATTACGGACGATGGCGGCAATCCTGAATGGTCTCCCGATGGTACCCAAATCGCCTTCGAATCACAATCCCACCTTTTTATCATGAATGCCGACGGTTCCGATAAAAGGCAGATAACCAGATGGAATTGACAGACTCGGAGGTTTAGAGCATTTTTCTGTTGCTTGTATGCTCTGCCTGAATCGAGAGGGAGAGAGGGGGAAAGGGGGAGAGGGAGACAAAACGAAAAAATCCCCCTTTCACCCTCTCTCCCTTACCCCCTTTCGATCTTGAAGGCTTACATCCAACTGACACGAGCGAAGCGACTGACGTAGTAAAAATGCCCTAAAAGTCCGCATCAATCCTCAAACAGGCTCTTCGCCACGTGCATCGTCACGAGCATGTGCGGCACGTCTACGACCTCGGCGATGTGGAGGTCGCCGGCGAGGGAGGCCAGGACGTAGGCGTCGGTGCGGCTGAGGCCGCGTTCGGCTTCGAGGTAGTCGATCATGTAGCGCGTGGCTTTTTTGGTGGCCTCGTCGATGGTCGTGGCGAAGCCGGTGACGGCGTAATAGTCGTCGGTTTCGTACTGCGGCTCTTTGAGGTAGGGTTTGTTTTTGATGACGTTGACCTCGTAGATGACGCGCATGGGCGCTTCGATGGCGGTGCCGCAGACTTCGCCGAGCCCCTGCGCCGCGTGCGTGTCGCCGATGGAAAAGAGCGCGCCGGGCACCAGCACAGGGAAATACACCGTCGTGCCCGCGACCAGATGGGGATCGTCCATGTTGCCGCCGTTCTGGCGGGGCGGGATCGTCGAGAGCAGTGAGTCGGTGTCGGGCGCGACGCCCATCACCCCGGGGAAGGGTTCGAGCGGAATCCGGATGCCGTTGGCGAACGTGGCGTAGGTGTCGCCGTCTTCGAAGGTGAACGTCTTCAGGTAGGGATCGGGAAACTCATCGGCCAGGAAGCCGAAGCCGGGCACGACGGCGCTCCAGCCGTACTCGCCGATCTCGATCTGGTGCAGCGTCACCGCCAGCACGTCGCCCACCTCGGCGCCTTCGACGTAGACCGGGCCGGTGAGCGGGTGGATGGGGCTGAAATCGAGGTTGCGCACATCTTCGGGCGTAGACGCCGGCGTGAGCTGGCCGTCCGACGCCTCCTCGGTATAGACTTCAACGACGGCGCCCGAAGCCACCGTCAGCACCGGGTCGATGGAGGCGCTGAAGCGATTGTGTGTCTGGTCTTTGGTGAGCGTATGCTGCGGCGTAGGCACGACGCGGTCGGTTTCGCCGGCAGATTGGCTGCCGCCGCTGGAGTTGTTGCACCCCAGAACGAGCAAACCGGCGCAGACCAAGACGAAGACGACACGAAGCGATAGCATGATCTCGGAAGGATAGATGGCAGGGTGAGGATTGGGGAAAGCAGAGCGTGATGCCCCGGAGGTTTTAAATATATGGAGATGGGATGCGTATTGCGTAGTTCGTACTGCGTATGGGTGCTCTGTCCAACGGAATACGCAGTACGCAATACGAACGACGGGGTGGATCCTTTCTTCAAAGGCGGGGTTGGGACTGCCGGAGTTCTGTTCATCCTATGAGACCGATCATGCAACATTTCGAAGGCAAAGTAGCGCTCGTCACCGGCGGCAGTTCGGGCATCGGGCGGGCGGCGGCGCGGTTGTTTGCTCAACGCGGCGCGCGTGTGGTCATCGCGGCGCGCGGCGTCGAACGCGGCGAAGAGGCCGCCCACGAGATCGTCGAAGCCGGCGGCGAGGCCGTCTTTGTACGCGCCGACGTCGGCAACGCCGCCGACGTAGAACACCTCGTCGCCCGGACGGTCGAAGTCTATGGCCGGCTCGATTACGGCTTCAACAACGCCGCCGTGGCCAAAGGCGCCTTCGCCCTCACCGCCGACTTCGACGAGGAGGAGTTCGACGAGGTGATGGGTGTCAACCTCAAAGGCGTGTGGCTGTGCATGAAGCACGAGATCCGGCAGATGCTCGCCCAGGATCCGCCCGGCGGCGCTATCGTCAACACCTCGTCGGTCAATGGATTGGGCGGGTCGCCGCAGGGGGCGCTCTACTCAGCCGGTAAGGCCGGGGTGTTGGCGCTGACCAAGTCGGCAGCGCAAGACTATGCACAGCAGGGCATCCGTATCAACGCGCTCGTGGCCGGCGCCTTCCACACGCCGATGCTCGAAGGCGTCTTCCAAAAAATATCCGGCGGCGATCCCTCGAAAATCGCTGCCGTCCAGGCCCAATACACCGGCATGGTGCCGATGCGGCGCATCGGCAAGCCGGACGAAGCCGCCGAGGCGGCGCTGTGGCTCTGCTCCGACGCCGCCTCTTACGTCACCGGCCATTCGATGATCGTAGACGGCGGCTGGACGGCATCGATGCGGTAAGGTTTTCAAGTGTTATAGTGTTTGAGTGTTATAGTGTTTAAGTTCTTTGTCCCTCACACAAAAACACCTGAACACGAAAACACTTGAACAACCGAACCCGGATTCCGACGCTTCTGGCGCTCCTGCTGCTCTCTGCCCTGGCCGGCTGTTCGTCGCTGGTGCAGTCGGTTAAAAATCAGGAATGCACGCTACGGGCAGACCGGCCCTTCGACGTGGTCGAAATTGATCTGGAACGGCACGCGCTGCGGCTGGTCTGGAAACAGCCCGACGGCAGCCCTTTTCTGACACTCGATCGCGTGCAGGCGTGGGCCGCTGCACGAGGCGACAGCCTCATCGCTGCCACCAACGCGGGTATCTACGAGCCGGGCTACGTCCCCACCGGCCTGTTCATCGAAGACGGCGTCGTCAAAAATCCGCTCAACCTCGACGACGGCAACGGCAATTTTTATCTGAAACCCAACGGCGTCTTCCTGCTGACCGACGCCGGCGCACGCATCGTCGAGGCGTCGCAGTTCGAGGCCGTGGCCGGGCCGGTTCGGTATGCCACGCAATCGGGGCCGCTGCTGGTCTCCGGCGGCACGATCCATCCGGCGTTTACGCCCGGCTCGCAGAACTGCCGCCTGCGTAGCGGCATCGGCGCGCGCCCCGACGGCACGGTCTTTCTCGTCATCTCCAACGGCGCCGTCAACTTCTACGACTTCGCCACGTTTTTCAAAGAAGCATTGAATTGCCCCGACGCGCTCTACCTCGACGGCGCCATCTCCGAACTCTACGCCCCGGCGCTGGGCCGCTTCGGCGGAAATCGCGAAAAGTACGCGGGAATCATTGCGGTGATGTTGAAATCGCCGTCCTCAGAGCCGTGAGCCCCTGCCCTGACCGAGAGGGCGAGAGGGTGAAAAAGCAGATCAACCTCCCTTTCCCCCCCTCGCTCTTTCCCCCTTTCGATCTTGAATGCTTACAGCCAACTGCTTCCGACGTTTGCGTTCCATGTAGACCGAAATGAAGATGGAGGCTTCGTAGAGCAACATCAGCGGCGTAGCGACAAGGATCTGCGAGAGCGGTTCGGGCGGCGTTAAGAACGCACCGACGATCAGGGTTGCCAGCAGGGCATACTTGCGCCACTGGCGCATACGCGCCGGCGTGGCCAGGCCCAGCTTAGACAAGAAGTACACCACCACCGGCAACTGGAATAGAATACCCGTCCCGAAAGACCACCAGATCACCATGCTGAAGTAGCGGGTGATGTCAAACTCATTGACGATTTCCGGCGAGATCTCGTAGTTGGCGAAGAATTGGAGCGCAAACGCGGTGATGACGAAGTAGCCGAAGGCCAGGCCCAGGATGAAAAAAAACACCGCAAACACCGACGCGAAACGAAGACCGGATTTCTCCTGCGGGTACAATCCCGGCTCGATGAAACGCCACATCGAATAGACAAAAAGGGGCGAACCAAGCACCAGCCCTGCTGCCATGATGGTGCCGAGGTGCGCGAAAAACTGGCCGGTGACCGTGCGGTTTTGAAGCGTGAACTCGGTGGCTTCGATGCCGAGAAGCTGGTACATGATAAAGTCCGGCCTCTTCGGCCCCAGCAACAACGCGTCGATAATCCATTCACCGAAAAACGACGCAATAATCGTCGCAAGCAGAACGCCGCCGAACCCTTTGAGCAGTGCCCACCTGAATTCTTCCAAATGATCAAGAAAGGACATCTCCCCTTTGGGGGACGGGGCAGGCTCCGTGGGGTCGTTGCTCTGGAGACCAACGGGGCGTCTTGCCTTTCGACGCGATTTGAAGGCGGTCTTCACAGCAGTAGAAAGGGTCAAGGTGGAATGGTTAGACAACGGCACCCTCATCCCACAACCCGGTGATCCTTCGCCGGGCGCCCCACGCCGGTGCTAAACGCTGACGCAAATCCAGCGCAAATGACGGCGGATAAACCCAGAAGATGGACAGGAGCAGCACCGTTGGCTTGATCAGCAACCACACATAAATCGACCAATGCGGCAACCCCGCGAACCAATGCGGAAACGTGATCAAGATATAGTTCAAGATCCAGGGCAAGGCTACGAGCCACGCGAACAGCACCGCCCAGATCCACTGCCGGCTGCGCACCGCCAGCCAGATCCCGGTGAGGTAGACCAGTGCCCGCCCAAAAAGATCTATCAGGTTTACGATGACAAAGTCGAGCGGAACGTCGCCTCCGGGGAAGCCAGATGTGTAGAAAAGTGACCAGAGCGGCGTCAGTGGCAGGATAAAAAGCAGGCGGAGCGACGCAAAAAGCTGGCGGCTGGTGCCGCCGTTCTTGCCAAACTCGCGGCGGAGGCTGTCGGCATCGCCCAGGCGCGCGACGGCGGTGTGAAACGCTTCTTCAACGCCCACGCCGTCGGCTTCAAGACGCTCCACCTCGTTGCGGAGGTGCTCCTCCAACTCATCGAGATCAGATGTGTTCAGCGAAGCGGCACGGCCTAGATACCTGCGCCAGGATCGGATTGCTTGTTCGAGTTCAACCATGAGCCAACCTTCTGAAAGCGAGGGAAGGGTTGCGTTGCCAGAGCGTGTCCAGGGCCGTGTGGACGATCATCCAGTGCCGGCGCTCGACCGACAGGGTGGTGCGCCCTTTGGCCGTCAGCCGGTAGTACTTGCGCTTGCGCCCGGTCGGCGCTTTGCGCCATTCAGCCGCGATCAGCTTTTGCCGTTCCAGGCGATGCAGCACCGGGTACATCATCCCGTCGGTCCAGCCGATCTGCCCGTCGGAAAGCGCGCGGACCTTTTGGATGATGGCATAGCCATAGCTTTCGCCCTCGGCCAGGATGGAGAGGACCAGCGGCTTGGCCGAAGCCGCTACGAGTTCTTTCGATAACATGATCGCGCCCCGGTATACATAGAGGTATGAGGTATATTGTCTATACATGGCACCTCTATGTATGGTTCCAAAGAAAATCATTTTTTTTGACACGCCTGATAAAAGTTGATTTTTCAGAGCCTGCCTAAGAGTTTGGAGGAGTTCGTGTGTCACAGGGTTTGAGAGGGGGAAAGGGAGAAAGGGAAAAAGGGAGAAAAAACGTTCATTCCCCCTTTCACCCTCTCCCCCTCTCTCCCTTTCGATCAGGGCAGAGCTTACACGCAACTAAAACCGCCCTAAAACATGGAGGACGTCCTATGCGGTCTTTGTTTCTGATGCTGATGGTTGTGCTGACCGGCTCCGTCTTCGCGCAAACCACCCCGCCGGTGGCCGCCGACGACACGTTCAACACCACGCCGGGCGACACGCTGACCGTCGAGACGCCCGGCGTGCTCGCCAACGACACCGACGCCGACGGCGATTCGCTCGCCGCCGTGCTCGTGAGCGGGCCGGCCAACGGCACGCTGACGCTCAACCGCGATGGCTCGTTCACCTACACGCCCAACGAGGGCTTTACCGGCACCGACACGTTCACCTACCTCGCCGAAGAGGTGAGGGCAGAGTCGTTCCTCGTCGATCAGTCGCAATCGGGTATCCGGTTCGAGGCCGCCCTCGACACGCCGGTGGGCAACGACGCAGACAGCGACTCGTCTGCCGTATCCGGCGCCATCATCGCCGACGTGACGCCTAACACGATGCCGTTCACCGAGATTCACGTCACGACGATGGACCTGGCGCTGGCCGACACGCTGAACCTGTCGTTCAGCTTCGGCCTCCTCGGTGGCGGTCTCGATGCCTTTAGTGAGCCTGACTCCATGCAGTTGACCATCGTGCAGCCGGGCGCACCCGCTGCGGTCGCCGACAGTTCATTTACACAAATCGGCAACGAAGTGGGCATCGCCGGGACGTTGAATCTGGATGCGTCGGGGCTGATCGGCATTGCCGTTCAGGATGGGCCGCAGCCCATCGAAGTGGCGGCGCTGGGCGACCTTAGGGGCTTCATCACGCAGCGCGACACCACGCTTCACCTTGCTTTGCCCATCGACCTCGAAGGTGCTTTCGAGGTAGCCGGCAACACCGTGGATGTGACCGTGGCGGGTTTCATCGCCGCTACCGCCGCCGTGCTGCCGCCGTCGCTGATGTCGAACACAGCGACGGTGTCGATCAACGTCGAGGTCAACACCGCTGCCGAAAACGCCGCCGAGGTGCCGGCGCAGTTCGCGCTCGAACAAAACTACCCCAACCCCTTCAACCCGGTGACGACCATCGTCTACGCGCTGCCGGCGCCGAGCGACGTCTCGCTGGTGGTCTTCGACGTGCTCGGACGCAAGGTATCCACGCTGGTCGAGGCGCCCCAATCGGCGGGCCGCCACACGGTTCGTTTCGATGCGAGCGCGTTGCCGGGCGGCGTCTACGTCTATCGATTGCACGCCGGATCGTTCGCTGCCGCGAAGACGCTCGTCGTTCTGAAATAGGATGCCATAGCGGTGTCATTGCAACGTCGTATCCTCCATGAACACGCCCTCGAAAAGCAAATGTCAGGAGGTTCATACAATGCTGCATAAAGCCGTCGAATCGAAGTTTGTAGCCACCCCGGAGAAAGGCGAAGTCTCTGCGTTGTTGATCCGGCCTCCGGAGGCGCGGTGGGTGCTGGTGCTGGGCCATGGCGCCGGCGCCAACATGCGACATCGGACGCTCGAAACCATTGCCCAACGCCTGGCCGATGCCGGGATGGCAACGTTCCGCTATCAGTTTCCGTACATGGAACGCGGCGGTGGCGGGCGCGACTCGCGGGCCGTCACGCTGGCGACGGTCCGGGCGGCGGCGGCGGCGGCGCGCGCAGCGGCGCCGGACCTGTCGCTGCTGGCCGGCGGCCATTCCTTCAGCGGGCGCATGACCTCGACGGCGGCGGCCGAGGCACCGCTCGAACACGTGCGCGGGCTGGTGTTTTTCTCGTTCCCGCTGCACCCGGCGGGCAAACGCGGCACCGAACGCGCCGACCACCTGCGCGACGTTTCGGCCCCGATGTTGTTCCTCTCCGGCACGCGCGATAAACTGGCCGAACTCGACCTCTTGCAGCCGGTCTGCGACGGCCTCAAAGACCGCGCAACGCTCCACCTGCTCGACACCGCCGACCACGGCTACAAAATCCTCAAACGCACCCGGCAATCGGACGAAGACGTCTTCGTCGAAATGGCGCGGGTAGTCACAGCGTGGACGGTTTCGAATTTTGGATTTTAGATTTTAGATTTAGATTTTGGATTGATCCAAAATCTAAATCTAAAAATGGACAAGGTCTTCTTTGAGATTCACAGCGATCTGCCTCGCGAGGGGCCGGGCAGCGAGGCCTGCACCGCCCGCGCGCTGGCGATGATTCCGCATCTGCCCGAGGCGCCGGAGATCCTCGACGTCGGCTGCGGCCCCGGCGCGCAGACGCTGGTGCTGGCCAAACAGACCGGCGGGCACGTCACCGCCGTCGATACGCATCAACCGTATCTGGACGAACTGACGCGCCGCGCCGAAGACGCCGGGCTGGCGCACCGCATCACTCCCCAAATCGCCTCGATGGACGCCCTCGATTTCGACGCGGAGCGCTTCGACCTGATCTGGTCGGAGGGCGCTATCTACATCATGGGTTTTCGGGAAGGGCTGACGGCGTGGCGGCGATTTCTCAAACCCGGCGGCGCCCTCGCGGTGACACATGTGGCGTGGCTGGCCGAGACGCAGCCGGATGAAATCCGCCATTTCTGGCAGGAAGCCTATCCCGCCATCAAGCACGCCGAGGAAAACATCGATATCCTGCAAGAGGCCGGCTATCGCTACCTCGGCCACTTTGCGCTGCCTGCTGCGGCGTGGTGGGATGATTATTACACGCCCATCGAAGAGCGCCTCGCCGCGCTGCGCCGGAAATACCGGGACGATGCTAAGGCCACAGCGATCCTCGACGATGAACAGCGAGAAATCGATCTTTACCGGAAGTATGCCGACATTTATGGCTATGTTTTTTATATCATGACGCGTGATGAGGGAGAGAATTAGACAAAACCGCAAGGAAGCCTTGACCATGAAAATCGCGTTTTTACTGATGCTGGGCGGGTGTATGCTGGCCGGATGCGCCCATACGGCTGTGGACCAGCCCGCCAATCCGCCCATCGCGGTGAGCCCGCCCACGTATCTGCCTCCGCTGGAATCCGCCTATGAGTACGCCGTCCGTAATGCCTCGCTGGCTGTGGATGGTAAAATTGCGCATGACTTGATTGCCATCACGCCCGAAAACAAAGATCTCGTCTGGCGGGATTCGACCTTGCTCGTGGTCACGTGGAAAAGCCAACAGGCCTATGAGAATTTTTTTGAATCCGACTCAACGACATCCACGAGTGAACGGTTCGTCGTCTGGGTGACGGCGGCGCCGCAGGTGCAACAGTTTTGCCGGCACTACTGGCGCACCCATCCCAAAGCCACGCAAGCGGATATGGCGTTGCGTCTGAAGCAATATCTGGGCTTAAATCATGAATGGAATTACGACGTTTTTGTCGAACTCTGGGTGGATCCGAGCGATTTATTTCGCCCTTGCGTAGATCCCGAAATCAATGACAATCACTGCGAGCTTAAGTTTGCGGAGTCAGCGCCCGTCGTCAAAGGAATTGCTGACTATCCTGCCTTCTATAAGAATTTATATTTTGAAGACTTCAGATACGCGCCCGGCGTGCCGTGGACGGGGTTGGGGTATACGTACGACTGGGGCAATCCGTTAACCATCGAGGGCGCCAGCGAGTTTATTCTTCGTCCCGGTTCGCCCTACAGGCTGGGCGGCGCCATACCCACGGCAGACTATTGCCGGCCCGGCGCGGAGTAGATTCTGTTGATCCTGATCCTGGCGAGGCACGAGTACATCCCGTTCGCCACACGAGCCGAAGGCAACTGACGAAGTAAACGGGACCAAAAGCTTGAATAACCAACTGAGATCCCGTTCGGCGAACGGGATGTACCAGAAAACGTGGACTACCAACGCATCCTCGACGAGATCGAGCAGGAGGTCCGCCCCTTCACAAGCCAGGGGCGCGTGGCGGATTACATCCCTGCGCTGGCCCGCGTCCCGGCGGACAAATTCGGCATGGCGGTGGAGACGGTCGAAGGCGAGACGTTTTCGGTGGGCGATGCAGCGGAGGCCTTTTCGATTCAGAGCATCTCGAAGGTCTTCACGCTGACGATGGCTTTGCAGTTCGAGGGCGATGCGCTCTGGACGCGCGTCGGGCGGGAGCCGTCCGGCAATCCGTTCAACTCGCTCGTGCAACTCGAATACGAAAGCGGCATCCCGCGCAATCCGTTCATCAATGCCGGCGCGCTCGTGCTGGCCGACGTCGTCCTCACCCACACCGCGAACGCCAAAGCCTCGGTGCTCGACTTCGTCCGCGCGCTCTGTGCCCGCTCCGATGCCGGCTACGACCTCGACGTGGCGCGCTCCGAACGCGACTGGGGCGACCGCAACGCCGCGCTGGCGCACTTCCTCAAAAGCTTCGGCAACCTCCACAACGACGTCGACGCCGTGCTCGACGCCTACGTCCATCAGTGTTCGCTGGTGATGAACTGCCTGGACCTGGCGAAGGCCTTCCAGTACCTGGCCCACGGCGGCGTCAACCCGCTCACCGGCCAACGCCTGATGACGCCGAGCCAGACCAAACGCACCAACGCGCTGATGCTCACCTGCGGCGTCTACGATGCCGCAGGCGACTTCGCCTACCGCGTGGGGCTGCCCGGCAAGAGCGGCGTCGGCGGCGGCATCGCAGCGGTGATGCCGGGGCACTGGTGCGTGGCCGTCTGGTCGCCCGGCCTCAACGCCCAGGGCAACTCGCTCGCCGGCACGCAGGCGCTCGAACTGTTTACGACGAAGACGGGGATTTCGATTTTTTAAAATTTCGGACTGCACGTTGAAAAAGATCGAAACGCATCATCCGAAATTTTAAAAACGCAGCGTAAAGACGGTGCGCTCGTTGGGATACGACACGGCGCTGATGGAGCCGCCGTGCTGGCGCATGATCTCGCGCGAGAGGCTCAGCCCGATGCCGGAGCCGTCCTTTTTGGTCGTGAAAAACGGGATGAAAATCTTATCGAGCGCCTCCTCGACGATGCCCGGCCCGTTATCGATGACCTGGATGACGGCGCGGCCTCGCTCGTCGATGCGCGCCTGGAGCCGCACCCGCGCGTCGGTCGTGCCCTCGACGGCCTGCACCGCGTTCTTGACGAGGTTAATCAACACCTGTTCGATCTGCTCAGGATCGGCGGTGAGATCGAGGTTGGGGGGTTGGATGAGCGGTTCGAAGGCGATGCCTCGGGCCTCCATCTGCGGCCCGAGCAAGTCGGCGATGGTGTCGAAGAGATCGGCGACGGGGAAGATGCGGAAGTCGGGTTTGGGCACGCGGGTGAGGCGGCGATAGGCGTTGACGAAGGTGAGCAGGCCGTCGCTTCTTTTTTCGATGGTTTTGAGCGCGCCGTGGACGTCGTCGATGGTTTCGGTCCATTCTTCGGAGGCTGTGCTGTTGGCGGCAGCCGGCACATCGGCGTCTTCGAGCAGGCTGTTGGCCGTAGACGCCAGCGAGGCAATCGGCGCGACGGAGTTCATGATCTCGTGCGTGAGCACCCGCGTGAGTTTTTGCCACGCCTCGATCTCCATCTCTTCGAGTTCGCTCTGGATATTCTGCACCGAGACGAGCCGGTAGAGTTCGTCGCGCAGCTTGAACTCGGTCGCATAGACCGCCAGTTGCAGCAGTTCGTCGCCATCGACGACTTTGATGAGCGCCTTATCGCCCGAGTGCAGTTGCAGCAGCGTCTCGACGAGTTCGGGGCTGAAGTCTTCGAGCGCATGGACCGTCTTGAGATACGGCACCCGCAGCAACCGCTTGGCCGCGTTGTTGATGAGGTTGACCGTGCCGTCTTGCTTGTACGAAATTAACCCCACGCCGACGTGCTGCATGACGGTCTGGAGGTAGCGATAACTCTCTTCTTTCTCGGCGCGGGCCGCGCGAAAATCGGCCATCACCTCGCGAAAGGAGGCGCCGAGTTCGGCGAACGCCGCGCCGCGCCCGTCGCTGGTGAAACTCTGCGAAAAGTCGCTGTATCGGATCGAGCGCAGCAGACGGCTCAGGTCGTGGTTGGTCTTTTCGACGTAGCGCACGAGCGCCGCCACCTGATAGAGCGCCACCAGCGCCACGATCCCGGCAGCGACGTAGGTGCTCGATCTCAAAAAAAGCACCAACGCCAGCAACATCGTCGCCGCCAGAAGCACCACACGCGCGATGCATTGTATGCGAAAATGACGATAGATCATTTTGGGAAAGGGGGAGAGGGAGAAAGGGTGAAAGGGGGATCAGAGATCGATATTGTAATCCGCGCCGTCTTCCCGAACGAGGTGGGAGGGACCGCACCATTGATCGGGATTCGTCATCATGTTGACCAAGCCACCGCTAATCCGATCATAGGTTCTATCCAGATCGATGTAATCTGATTCTTCCAGATAGCCGCAATGAAACGCAAAACTCAGAAAAACGCGCGTCTCAGCAGCTTCTCCATCTGCATCGGTAAGCTTGCTGATGAAATGCCGTTGATAGCGCCTCTTGCGCCAACCCTCTGCGATATTCGCACACACCGACCGCGAAGCCCGTCTTATCTGATCCGTAAGAGAATATTGCTCTTCCTTGGGCCACGTCTTCGAAAGCTCGAAAATCCGCATCGCCGCCTCGAACGCCATTTGATACACCCGCAATTCCTCAAACCGCTTAATAGCCATATCATCACCTCCTTACTCTGTTAACCCAGTACCCCCTTTCTCCCTCTCTCCCTTTCCCCCTCTCCCCCACGCTCAAAGCCCATACTTCTCCAACCGGCGATACAGCGAGGCCCGCGTCAACCCCAACTCTTCGGCGGCCTTGCTGATGTTGCCGTCGCGTTTGTCGAGGGCTTTGCGGATGACCATCTTTTCGACCTCTTCGAGGTTGTAGTTGTCGAAGACGAGGCCGTCTTGCGGGGCGTCTACGTCGAAGTGGCCGGCGAAAAAAAAGTCTTCGGGTTGGAGGATGGATGTCTCCGTCATGATCAGCGCGCGTTCGATCATGTGTTCGAGTTCGCGGACGTTGCCGGGCCAGTGATAGGCCGAGAGCTTTTTGAGAGCCGCCGGCTGCACCCCTTTGATCATTTTCTGATACTTGCGCGCGTAGTTGTCGAGGAAATGATCGATCAGCAGCGGGATGTCTTCGACGCGCTCGCGCAGCGGCGGCAGGCGAATCTCGACGGTGTTGATGCGGTAGAGCAGGTCTTGCCGAAAGCTCTTTTCTTTGACCATCTCGTAGATGGGCATGTTGGTGGCACAGACGAGCCGCACGTCGATAGGCTTGGCCTTGTTCGATCCCACGCGGAAGACCTCGCGCCGCTGGATGGCCGTCAGCAGCTTGGCCTGCAAGGGCAACGTCAGGTTGCCGATCTCGTCGAGAAAAAGCGTGCCGCCGGTAGCCACCTCGAACCGGCCCGCCCGGTCTTCGCGGGCATCGGTGAAAGCGCCCTTGACGTGGCCGAAGAGTTCGCTTTCGAAGAGGGTTTCGGGGATGGCGCCCATGTCTACAGTGACGAAGACGTCGCCGGCGCGGTTCGAGGCGCGGTGCAGGGCGCGGGCCACGAGTTCTTTGCCCGTGCCGTTTTCGCCCAGGATGAGCACGTTGGCATCGGTGCGCCCCACCTTGTCGATGGTCTCGAAGATGCGCTGCATCGAAGGCGCCGCGCCGCCGACGAAGTTCTGATAGCGGTGGTCGAGGTCGGCGCTGAGCTGGCGCTGGCGAGACCGAAGCTGCGTGGCCTCGACACGGGTCTGCCGCAGGCGCATCGCCGAGGAGAGCGTGGCCAGCAGCCGTTCGTTCTGCCAGGGCTTGAGCACAAAGTCGGTGGCGCCTTCTTTGATGGCCCGCACAGCCGTCTCGACGCCGCCGTAGGCCGTGATCATCACGACCACCGCCGACGGATCGAGCGCGAGGACCTGATCGAGCCAGTAAAACCCTTCGCGGCCACTGGTGACGTCCTGCGTGAAGTTCATGTCGAGCAGGACGAGGTCGTAATCTTCATTCTTGAGCAGCGTCGGGATTTGCTGGGGATTTTTCTCGGTGTGGACGAGCCGGCTGTGCTTTTTCAAGAGCAAGCGCAGCGCGTGCAGCACGTCTTCGTCGTCGTCCACGACCAGAATTTTGCCGAAGAGTTTGCTCATTTTCGTTCTTGGTTCTTGGTTTTTTGTTCTTTGTTTTGAGTTGCTTTACGCATCCGATGAAGGCAGCACACCCATCATCAGCACCCCACACGAGCGCAGCGACTGACGAAGTAAAGCACAAAGAACGAAGCACAAAGCACGAAGCCCCGCGTCCAAAATTCGTTCCTGAGTGATTCTGGTGAATCTAAGGCCGAAAACGTACGTAAAGCCCCGTCGGGGTGTCCGATATCGAACACCTCATGTACTGCCAGCGAACACCCAAAGTTGCGGCCCGCCCCCCGAATCCTCCGTTTCTACGAGGATTACGCCGATTCGCTGAATGGCATACCCCTTGCCTATCCCACCACAAGGGCAAATGAGGCAAATGGGCAAATGACACCCAGGCCCCTACCTGCCTTTTGCCATTTGCCTTTGCCATTTGCCATTTGAAAAATCCCACACCGATGAGCGAAATAGCGAACGAACCCAAAACCAGTTCGTCGATCCTGACCTCGAAGCTCCACAACGGCTCCGGCTCGGATAAAAGATCAGGCGAGGGGCATGATCGGCGCATCGAGAAGAAGACGTGGACCAAGAAGCGCATGATGATGGCCGGCGCCATCGTGGTGTTTCTGGCTGCCATCGCCTACGGCTTCTCGACGACCACCGGCGGGCGCAAACTCAACGTAGACCGCGATAAGATCACCGTCGCGACGATCGTGCGGGCGCCGTTTCAGGAAAACTTCGCCGTCACGGGCAACGTGCTGCCACAAAAGACCGTCTTTCTGGACGCCGTCGAGGGCGGGCGTATCGAGGAGATTTACGTCATCGAAGGCACCACCGTCGAGAAAGACCAACCCTTGCTGCGGCTTTCGAACAACAACCTGGAACTGAGCCTGATCAACGCCGACGCCCAGCGCATCGAACAGATCAACCGCCTCGAAGACATCCGCTTTCGGATGAAGCAACGCGCGCTGGACCTGCGCCAGCAAATGACCGAGATGGATTTCCGAATCCTACAACTCGATAAAAGACACTCGCGCAGCAAGGAGATGTACGACAAACAACTCGTCTCCCAACAAGAGTACGAGGATGTCAAATTCGAACTCGATTACTGGGTCGATAACAAAAGGCTGACGCTGGAAGGCTTCCGGACTGATTCGCTTCAGATGGCAACGCAACTTTCCCAGATGGAAGCTTCCGTCCAGCGCATGGAAGCCAACTACGTCGTGCTCCAGCGCATCCTGGACAACCTGACGCTCCGCGCTCCGGTCTCCGGCCATCTCACGGCCTTCGAAGCCGAGATCGGCGAGACGCGCACGCCGGGTTTCCGCTTTGGGCAGATCGACGTGCTCGACGGCTACAAGGTGCGCGCCGGTGTCGATGAGTTCTACGCGCTCCGGGTGAGCCGGGGGCAAAAGGGTCTCACCCAGCCCATCGGCGGCAAGGAGTACGCCATGACGGTCACACGCGTCTATCCCCAGGTGCTCGAAGGACGGTTCGAGGTGGATCTGGAATTTGACGACGAAATCCCGCCGGGCATCCGGCGAGGCCAGACCATCCGCTTCTTGCTCGAATTGAGCGATCCGGCGGAGGCTATCCTCGTGCCGCGCGGCGGCTTTTTCCAATCGACCGGCGGCAACTGGATCTACGTGGTCGATCCCTCCGGCGATTTTGCCGTCCGGCGGAACATCAGCATTGGCCGGCAAAACACCCAACACTACGAAGTCATCGACGGCCTGCAACCCGGCGATCAGGTCGTCACGTCGAGCTACGACACCTTCGGCGATGCCGATCAGCTTCGCTGGTGAGGCATGCGCCTTCGGCGTCATTTGCGTGCTTCGCACGCGTCATTGATGGTCATTTACTCGCTTCGCTCGTGTCATTGGTTGTCTTGGGTTGAACATGACAATGAATGACGCGCCGCAGGCGCACTTGACGCACGCGAAGCGTGCAAATGACGCAAAGCAAATGACCACTTTTTAATCCACCCACAACACACGCGAGCGATGATCAAGACAGGCAACCTCAAGAAAGTCTACCGCACCGACGAAGTCGAAACGACGGCGCTCAACAATGTTAACCTCGAAATCGAGGCCGGTGAGTTCGTCTCGGTGATGGGGCCGTCGGGCTGCGGCAAATCGACGCTGCTCAACATCCTCGGCCTGCTCGACAACCCGAGCGACGGGACGTATGAGTTCAACGGCAACGAAGTGGCGAAGCTCTCGGAGCGGCAGCGGGCGCAGTTTCGCAAGGGCAACATCGGCTTCGTCTTCCAGAGCTTCAACCTGATCGACGAGTTGACCGTCTACGAGAACGTCGAGTTGCCGCTATTGTATCTGGGCACCTCGACGGCGGAGCGGAAGGAGCGCGTCGAGGCAGCGCTGGAACGCACGTCGATCATCCACCGCAAAGACCACTTTCCGCAGCAGCTTTCGGGGGGTCAGCAGCAGCGTGTGGCCGTAGCCCGCGCCGTCGTGGCAAGCCCCAAGCTGATTCTGGCTGACGAACCGACAGGTAACCTCGACTCGACCAACGGCGAGGAGGTGATGAAACTGTTGACCGAGCTTAACGAAGCCGGCACGACCATCGTGATGGTGACGCACTCGCCCGCCGACGCCGAGTACAGCCACCGCATCATCCACCTCTTCGACGGCCACGTGGTCACCGAAAACTACATGGCGAAGAAGTACGCCCACACGCCGCAGGCGCCGGATTAAGTAGCCCGGATAAAGGGAGGTGGTATTGATCTGCGTCGCGCTCGTAGCACGGCTGGTGTTGGTCACTGGTCATTACGCTCCCCCCGCCTTCGCGGGGGTCGCTGTCATTGGTCACTGGTTGTTAAAAGAAAACCTTACCAGTGACTAGTGACCAACGCTGATCACGCTACAAAGCGCGACGGCGAACATATCACAACGCTTGATCCTAGCCCCATTTCTTTTCCCCAGCTTTTCTTTCAGCGAGCGCGACGGCGCCTCGTTCCGGCCCCGCTATATCCTGGAAAAAGATGCTCAAGAACTACGTAAAGATCGCTTTGCGCAACGTGCAGCGGTATAAAGGGTTCTCGCTGATCAACGTGATCGGGCTGGCCCTCAGCATGGCCGTCTGCCTGCTGATCATCCTGTTCATCCGGGATCAGAAAAGCTACGACAACTTCCACACCGACGGCGACCGCATGTATCGGATTTACGCCGATTACAAGGCGCCCTCGAACCGCGACAACCGGCTCTACGCGTACTCCCCGGTGCCGCTGGCCGAAATACTGCGCACCGAGACGCCCGGCATCGAATCCGTCATCCAGATCCGGCAGGGCTTCACTGCGAACGTAAACCATCGGGGCAACAGCCTGCGCCTCTACGGCTTCTACGCAGAGCCCTCTTTCTTCGATTTCTTCTCGTTCGATCTGACCCGGGGCAACGCGCGCACCGCCCTGACCACGCCGAACAGCGTCGTTATTTCGACCGAGACGGCGACGCGGTTTTTTGGCGAGGCCGATCCGCTGGGCCAGGTGCTCACACTCGACGAACAGGGCGATTTTACCATCACGGGCGTGCTGGCGCCGCAGACCCACCCCACCCACCTGCCGCTCGACGCTATTACCTCGATGGCGACGTTGACGCCGGCAAGCCAGACGCACGCGAATCAGGCCGATTGGACGTGGGGCATCGCGCACAATTATACCTATGTGCTGCTCGAAGAAGGCGCCACGCCTGAGATGCTGGAGGCGAGGCTGCCGGGTATCATCAAACAGCACTTCAAACCCCTTGAGCACAGCGTGCTCCACACCCTCCGCGTGCAGGCCATCAGCGACATCAACCTGGCCACCTTCAAGGGCAATGAACTCGGTCTCGTCCTGCCCAACTTCGTGGCGTATTTCCTGCTGGGGCTGGCTTCGGTGCTGATGCTCGTGGCCTGCTTCAACTACATGAACCTGACCGTGGCGCGGGCGCTGAAACGTGCCCGTGAGGTGGGCGTGCGCAAAGTGGTCGGCGCGCGGCGGTCTCAGATCGTCTTCCAGTTTCTCGTCGAGACGCTGCTGGTGACGTTTTTGAGCCTGGCGCTGGCGCTGGTTCTGCTGGAGTGGCTGCTTCCCGCCTTCAACAGCCTCTGGCTCATCTCCTTTTCCAAGACCGCCATCTCGGTCGATTTTGCGGGGGATGCGGGGCTGTATCTGGTCCTTTTCGGCTTTACCGGTTTCATCGCGCTGGCGGCGGGGTTGTATCCGGCATTCTACCTGTCGCGGTTCCAGCCGGCGACGGTCGTCAAGGGGCAATCGGCGCTTCGACGCCGCTCCGGCCTGACGATTCGCCGGGGGCTGACCGTCACGCAGTTGGCGCTGTCGCTCATCTTCATGATTTCGACGATGCTGCTCTACCGCCAGTCGGCTTTCATGCTCAAGGCCGATTACGGCTTCGAGGCCGAGCACGTCATCAACGTGAACTTGCAGGGCGTTCCGTATGACGTGTTCCGCACCGCCGCCGTAGCCAGCCCCAGTGTCGCTGCCGTCTCGGCTACGTCGTACCTGCCGGGATCAGGGACCCGCGAGGGCATCTGGCTCGGACGCGAGGGGATGGACAAGCCCATCAAAGGCTACGAATATGCCATCGACGAGCATCTCATCGATAACCTGGGGCTGACGCTGCTGGCCGGGCGCAATTTCTCGATGGATTTCAGCACGGACGAAGACCGCGCCGTCATCCTCAACGAAACAGCCCTCCGCGACCTCGACCTGGGCGCACCGCGCGAGGCGATAGGCCGGACGATCACGGTGGACGACCAGACAGAGGCCGAGGTGATCGGGGTCGTGGCGGATTTCCAGTCTAACGTGATCGTGCTGGACGTCTCGCCCGTGGCGCTGACCTACACGCCCGACCACTTTTTCTATGCGAACGTCCGGATCCACCCCGGCGACTCCGAACGAGCATTGGCCGACCTGGAAGCGATCTGGAAGACGTTCAACCGCCCCCAATCGCTCGACTGGGGTCTCTATACGGTGCAACTGCGCAACAGCCCCGAGATGCTCATCTTCGGCGACTTCCTGCGCATCATCGGCCTGATTGCCGGGCTTGCCATTTTCATCGCCTGCCTGGGCCTGCTGGCGATGGCTACCTACAGCGCCCAGATCCGCACCAAGGAAGTGGGCATCCGCAAGGTGATGGGCGCCGGCGTGTGGAACGTCACGCTGCTCCTGTCGAGGGAGTTTATGGCGCTGCTGCTCGTGGCCGTGGTGCTCGCGGTGCCGCTGGCGTGGCTGCTCAACAATGCGTGGCTGGAGCAATTTGCCAACCGGATAGACTTCGGCGCGGGCACGCTGGCAGCGGGTGTCGCGGCGGTGGCGGTGTTGGCCCTCGTCACAACCTGCTCGCAGACGATCCGCGCCGCCCTCGTCAACCCGGTCGAGAGCCTGCGGTATGAATAGTGCAACCGCAGATGGGCGCGGATAAACGCAGATGATTTACGCAGAACGCTGCCCTATCTGCGTTCATCCGCGTTCATCGGCGGTCGCAATTATCCGCGTTCATCGGCGGTTGCCATCATCTGCGGTCGCAATTATCCGCGTTCATCCGCGTTCATCGGCGGTTGCATTTATCGGCGGTTGCAATTATCGGCAGTTGCAGGGGACTGTTCGAATCCGGACACTGCGTGTACCACCAGCGAACGCCGGAGGCCTCTTTTTTTGCTGATTTATTTTGCTTAAATATCTATTTACTAATGATTTAAAAAATTTGGAACATATCTTGACGAGGACTTCGGCTGAAGCCCCCTTAAACCCAATCGGACATGCTGAAGAGTTATTTCAAAATAGCCATTCGAACGATCAGGCGGCATAAAGCCTACGCGTTCATCAACGTGACGGGGTTGGCGGTGGGCATGGCCTGCTGCCTGCTCATTCTGCTCTTCGTCAGAGAAGAACTCAGCTACGACCGCTTTCACGAAAAGGCAGATCGGATCTATCGGGTCACGTGGGATATCGGCAAATTCGGTAAGACGGCTGCTGTACCGGCCTCGATGATTTCCCGGTTCAGAGAGAATTTTCCTGAAGTCGAGGCGGCCACGCACCTGACGCAGCAACGCACCGTCATCCGGCACAACGAAGAATGGATGGAAGAGGAGCGGTTCTATTACACCGACGACGCCCTCTTCGACGTATTCACGTTTCCGCTGATCGCGGGAAACCCGGAGACGGCACTGCGGGAGCCCAACACCATCGTGTTGACGGCTTCTACGGCGCAGCGTTATTTCGGCGATCAAAACCCGATGGGCCAGACGATACGGCTGCACGACGGCACGGATCTGCGGGTAACGGGCGTGGCGAAGGACGTGCCCTCGAACGCGCATTTCACCTTCGACGCGCTCATTTCGCTGATCACCCTTACGGGCGCCGAGGGCCTGTCGGTACATGATCAGAAGCTCGGTTTTCAGGGCTGGCAATATCTGCTGCTCACCACGCCGGAGGCCGCCGCAACCGTCGACGCGAAGCTCGACGAAATCATGAGTCGCGATTCTGACGCCGTGGTAGCGTACTTCGGCTGGTATTTTGACAAATCAACGTTTGACCTCCAGCGCCTCACCGACATCCACCTGTATTCGAACCTCTCCGGCGAAGCCGAACCCAACAGCGACATCCAGTATCTCTATATTTTTTCTCTGATCGCGCTGTTCATCTTGCTGCTGGCCTGCATCAATTACATGAACCTGACCACGGCGCGGTCTGTAAACCGGGGTAAGGAAGTCGGTGTGCGGAAGGTTATCGGGGCACAGCGCGGGCAACTGGCGCGTCAGTTTCTGAGCGAGTCGTTGGTCTTGAGCCTGGGCGCGCTGGTGCTGGCGGTGGTGCTTCTCGAAGTGTTGCTGCCGGTCTTCAACCAGCTTCTGGGCAAGACCTATACGCTCTCGTATGCGCCCGAGACGCTCGGTCTGTTTGTGGCCGTAGCCCTGCTGACGGGGCTTTTTGCGGGAAGCTATCCGGCGTTTTATCTGGCCCGGCTTACGCCCGTCCGCATGCTGCGAGGCCAGAGCAGCCACGGCGGCGGCTGGTTGCGCAAGACCCTCGTCACGTTCCAGTTTGCCATTTCGATTGTCCTTATCATCGCGACACTGGTGATGCAGCATCAGCTCAGCTACCTGCAAAACAAACGCCTCGGCTACGACACGGAGCAGATCCTTCAAATACCGCTGCGGGGCAACCTGACCGATCAAGCTTCCGTCTATAAGGAGGAGTTGAGCCGCCTCCCCGGCGTGGTCAAGGTGTCGCTGGCCTCCGGCGTGCCCGGGCGCGGCGGGTTCGTCACGTCCTACGGCGACGACGACCCGCAGCGGGTGCGTTTGCTCTTCGGCGATGCTGATTATCTGGAAACGATGGGCATGACGCTCGTAGACGGGCGCAACTTCGATCCGGAGCGCAGCGCCGACACCACTGGCTTTCTGATCAACGAACTGGGAGCGCGGCATATGGGCCTGACGGACAAGCTCGGCCAAACCGGCGCCGAGGGATTCTGGAAACAGGCTGATATACCCCTGGGTATCGTCAGCGATTTCCATACGTCGTCTTTGCACGAGCCCATCATCCCGACGGTCATCGTGATGGATGACGGGCAGTACCGGAGTGCGGTGTTGCGCCTTGAGGCACAGCGCGTGGCCGAAACGCTGGCTGCGCTGGAGGCGATGTGGCCGCGCTTCGTCCCGGACGAGCCCTTCGAGTATCTCTTTCTGGATGCTCTGCTGGCCGATCAGTACCGGGCCGAGCAACGACTGGGCCGCCTCTTCATCGCCTTCTCGCTGCTGGCGATCTTGATTGCCTGCCTGGGCCTGTTCGGGCTGGTGGCTTTCACCGCCGAGCAACGCACCAAGGAGATCGGCATCCGCAAAGTCTTCGGCGCTACCGTGGCCAGCCTCGTGACGCTCCTGTCGAAAGATTTCCTCAAGCTCGTCGTCGTCGCGGCGGTGGTGGCTGCGCCGATAGCCTACCTCGCCGTCAACCGATGGCTCCAGGATTTTGCCTACCGGGTAGAAATATCCTGGTGGATATTTCTAATGGCGGGCCTGACGGCCCTTGGGATTGCGCTCCTGACGGTGGCGTATCAAGCGATCAAGGCCGCGCTGGCCGATCCGGTCGAGAGCTTGCGGTATGAGTAGTGCGACCGCGGATGGACGCAGATGAACACAGATGATGAAGCCAACCATGGACTCTAACACACGCGCCGCGATGAAAGAACTGCTGCCCTGGCTGCTGATGACGGCCCTGACGGTGAGTTGGATGCTCGACCTGAACACACAGGCGCCCTCCGCCGCACTGCCTGCCGAAGTCGCGGCGTTGATGACGGAGCCTGGTACGGATACCGGCGCGGTCTTCAAGCTGGCCGATCTGGTGGCGCAACTGGAGGAATCCGGGCGTCCGTATCTGCCGTTTCTGACCGTGCCCACGCTGCGCACCGGGCTCTATGCACTGCCTGCCGGCGGCGTAGACCGGCAACAGCCGCACGGCAAAGACGAGGTCTACTACGTCATCAAAGGCCGCTCCGGCATGACCATCGATGGCGAGAAATACACCGTCGGCCCCGGCGATGTAATCTTCGTAGCCGCCCAGGCCGAGCATCGCTTTCACGACATCGAGGAAGACTTGCAACTGCTGGTCTTTTTCTCCGAAGCCGAGCCGGAAGCGGCTGAGGAGTAAAACGTGAAACGTAAGGGTGCCTCGCTGAACCGTTTCTACAAGCACCCTTACGTTTTACGCCACCGCACCACAAACCACCGACCACGAACCACGAACCACGGACCATACAATGATCAGCTTGCGCAACATCACCAAGTCGTACTCGCATGGATTCAGCCGCACGTTCGTCCTGCGCCGCGTCAGCCTCGACGTGGCCGAGGGCGATTTTATCACCATCATGGGGCCGTCGGGGTCGGGCAAGTCGACGCTGTTGCACATTATGGGGATGCTCGACGAGCCCTCCAGCGGCGAGTATTATTTCATGGGCGAACCCGTGCATACCTTCAGCGACCGCAAACGCACCGACCTGCACCGGCAGCACATCGGCTTTGTCTTCCAGGCCTACCACCTCATCGACGATCTGACGGTCTATGAGAATCTGGAAACGCCGCTGCTCTACAAAAAGGTCAAAGGCTCCGAGCGCAAAAGCCTTGTGGCCGAGATGCTCGACCGCTTCAACATCGTCGCCAAGAAAGACCTGTTCCCCAGCCAGCTCTCCGGCGGTCAGCAGCAACTCGTCGGCGTCGCCCGCGCGTTGATCATCAAGCCGAGGCTGATCCTGGCCGACGAGCCGACAGGCAACCTGCATTCGGGCCAGGGCGACCAGATCATGGAGGTGCTCAAACGCCTCAACGAAGAAGAAGGCGTCACCATCGTGCAGGTGACGCACAACGACCAATACGCCGCCTACGGCGACCGCGTCATCGAACTGCTCGACGGGCGCATCGAATCCGACCGCGCCACGACACCGGAAACCGTGGAGGGAAGCTGATGAGTCATGAGTTATGGGTCATGAGTCATGGGTTTTGGATGAGACACTCATGACCCATGACCAGTGACCCATGACCTACGCCAACCCTCCCCAACGGCAAAACAATTCGGGGTGACGTTATGCTAAAAAACTATTTTAAAATTGCCCTACGCAATTTTAAAAAGTACAAGACGTACGCCTTCATCAACATCTTCGGGCTGGCCGTCGGGTTGGCCAGTTGCATTCTGATCGTGCTCTACGTGCAGGATGAACTGCGCTACGACCGGTTCCACGACAACGCCGAGCGCATCGTCCGTGTCGTCGAAGATCAGGAAAACGAGGGCCGCATCAGCCACCGCGCCCACACCTTCACCCCGATGGCGCCGGCGCTGAAAGCCGAGTTTCCGGCGGTCGAACACGTCACGCGGCTCTATCCCTACCCCGTCCTCGTACGAAGCGGCGAGACGCGCAAATTTCAAGAAGACCGATTCTTCTTTGCCGACTCGACGGTCTTCGATGTGTTCTCGTTTTCGTTGATTCGGGGCGATGCCAACACAGCGCTGGCTGCTCCGTTCTCGGTCGTTCTCACCGAAGAGACAGCCCGCAAATACTTCGGCGACGACGATCCGCTCGGCCAGACCCTCACCGTGCGCGACGACGACGGCGAGCGCGATTACACCGTCACCGGGATCCTCGAAGACGTCCCGCGTGCCAGCCACGTTCACTTCGACTTCCTGGCAGCGTTTTCCAGTTCCCGAATCTTTGCGCCGTGGATGCACGCGCGCGGCAACTGGGAATGGCCGCCGCTCTACACCTACGCCCTCCTGGCCGAAGGCGCCGACCGCGCCGCGCTCGAAGCCCGGATGCCCGCGCTTGCCGAGAAATACATGGGCGAGCGCCGCGCCGCTTTCCGCAGCTTTTTCCTGCAACCGCTCACCGAGATCCGCCTCTTTTCCAGCCGCGAAGGCGAGCCGGAGCCCACCAGCAACATCGCCTACGTCTACATCTTCTCGATGATCGCCTTTTTCATCCTGATGATTGCCTGCATCAACTTTATGAATCTGGCGACGGCGCGGGCGGCGAGCCGGACGCGCGAGGTGGGCATGCGCAAAGTGCTGGGCGCCGGGCGGTCGCAACTGATCCGACAATTTTTGAGTGAATCGATGCTGCTGGCGGCGGTGGCGCTCGTGCTGGCCCTGGTGCTGGTCGAATTGCTATTGCCGGCGCTCAACGCCGTTTCGGGCAAAGCGCTCGCGGCAGATTACCTGATGCACTGGTCGATCCCGGTGATTCTGGCGGGCATCGTGCTGGGCGTGGGGCTCGTGGCCGGGAGCTATCCGGCGTTTTATCTATCGGCGTTTCGGCCCGTGCGGGCGCTCAGCGGCACCACCGAGCGGGGCAGTTCGGCGGCGGCGCTGCGCAAAGGGCTGGTGGTCTTTCAGTTCGGCATCTCGATTGTGCTGATCATCGGCACGGCGGTCATCTATCGCCAGCTCGATTATATCCAGAACCAGCGGCTCGGCTTCGACAAGGAGCGCGTGGTCGTCGTCCCGTTGCGCGATCAGGCCGATCAGAACAACAACGCCGCGCTGAAAAATCAATGGGAGACGATCCCCAACGTCCAAGGCGTGACGGCCACCTCCGGCGTGCCCGGCATATCGACCGGCCTGCACGACTTCTGGATCTTCCGCGATAACAGCGGCCAGGACAGCTTGCAATTGATGACGCTCACCGTCGATCACGACTTCGCCGAAACGCTGGGGCTGGAGGTCATCGACGGGCGGGATTTTTCGGAGGATTTTCCGACCGACGCGAACGAGGCTTTCGTCATCAATGAGAGCGCCGCGCGCAAGCTGGGGTGGACCGATCCGGTCGGGCGCGAATTCACGTTGCAATATTACCTCCAGGGCGAGATCCGCAAACGCGGCACCGTCATCGGCGTGGTCAAAGATTTCCAGTACAACACGCTGCATCGCGCCATCGACCCGACGGTGCTCCACGTGGTGCCCGAATCGTATTACAGCGACTACCTCGCCGCGCGCATCGGGCCGGGCGAGACAGCCGGGACGCTGGCCCGCATGGCTGAACACTGGCAGGCTTTCAACGCCGAACGCCCTTTCGAATACACGTTCCTCGACCAGACGTTCGACGCGCTCTACCGGGCCGAAGAACGCCTGGGCCACCTCTTCGGCTACTTCTCAATCCTGGCGATCTTGATCGCGTGCCTGGGCCTGTTCGGGCTGGCGGCTTTCACTGCCGAGCGGCGGACCAAAGAGATCGGCGTGCGCAAGACGATGGGCGCCACCACCGGCGGCATCGTGCTGCTGTTGTCGAAAGACTTGCTCAAGCTCGTCGCCGTGGCCTTCGTCCTCGGCGCACCGCTGGCCTACTTCGGGTCGATCTGGTGGCTGGAAGATTTCGCGCTCCGTGTAGAAATATCGTGGCCGATATTCCTACTGGCGGGGCTTACGACCCTTGTTGTGGCGTGGCTGACGGTGGGCTACCACGCCGTCCGCGCGGCGCTCTCAGACCCGGTGAAGGCGCTGCGGTATGAATAATGCAACCACAGATGAACGCGGATGAACACAGATGGGGCTGCGTTCTGTGCAAATCATCCGCGTCTATCTGCCGTTGCAGGAAAAACGCCAATGAAGACAAACTGACAGATAAGGCCGCGCTCCGCGCAGATCATCTGCGTTTATCCGCGTCCATCTGCGGTTGCAATCAACCAACCCTATGAGCCAGATCTGCATCAACGTTCCGACGTTTCGGACCAACCACACTATCGGGCTGGAGGTGACGCTCGACGGCGAGAAGCACGTGATGAACTACCGTGTAGAAGCCATCGAATGGCCGGAGCATCTCTCGCCGGAAGAACGCATCGAGGTCTTGCGCACCTACATCCGCAACTACGACGACGGCTGGGAACTGGTCAACATCGGCCCGGCAGGCGACGGCGTGATCCCCATGACCTTCCGCGAACGCACCGATCTGGTGCAGCAATCCCTCGGCGAGATGGTGAAGGAGTTGTGAGTGGGCACGTTGTTCGATGGTTTCGGGTTTTGCGCTACAGCTCACTTCGCAAAGCGCCTGGCGTTGGTCACTGGTCATTACGCTCGCTGCGCTCGCTGTCACTGGTCACTGGTTTCTTGTTGAACAACCAGTGACTAGTGACCAATGACCAGTGACCCGCAACATCGGCGGCGCACCGTGCCAACCTCTAAAACAACCACCACGTAGCCTGCCTGCTAAAACCACCCCGCAATGTCCGCTGCCGTACGGTCGGTGTGTCGCAAGCGGACACCGGGCTGAGCATTCGTTTCATAGTTTTCAGATCCCATTTCTTTTATAAATAATCACTTCGACACAGTGGTATGCTTATTGTGCTAGCTTTTTAGCATAACCCTCGCCCCCTTTAATTTTTTCGCCAGAAAAAATTATGCTGAAAAGCTACCTCGTCATCGCGTTGCGCGGCCTGCGCCGGCACCGGGCCTATTCGTTCATCAACATCGCCGGGTTGGCGGTAGGGATGGCCTGCGTGCTGATGATCTTTCTCTACATTCGGGACGAACGCAGCTACGACCAGTATCACGAGAAAAAAGACCGCGTCTACCGCCTCGTAACGGCTGTGGAGGATGCCGCATACGATGGCGTGGCCAAAGTGCCCGGCGCGTGGGGAACCGCTACGCTGGCCGACCTGCCGGGCATCGAGGCGATGGCCCGCCTTCGCTTCAGCAGCACCGTCCTCGTCAGCCGGGGCGAGCAGCGGTTCTACGAAGGCGGCGGCTTTTACACCGATCCGTCGGTCTTCGACGTCTTCAGCTTCGCCATGCGCCAGGGCGACCCGGCCACAGCGCTCGACGATCCTAACGGGATTGTGCTGACCGAAAGCCTCGCCCAGAAATATTTCCCCGGCGAGAATCCTCTCGGCCAGGCGTTAACCTTCGACAACCGGCAGGAGCGCACCGTCACCGGCGTCCTGGCCGACGTGCCGGCCAACTCGCACTTCACGTTCACCTTCCTGCTGCCCCTCGCTGCCGAGCCGGATTCTTTGCAATACGATTGGGTTCGCAACCAGCATTATACCTATTTGCTGCTCCACGCCGAGACCTCGCCCGACGAGGTGCTGGCGCAGGTGCCGGCGGTGCTGGCCCGCCGCATCGGCCAGGAGGCTGCCGCCCGCTACACGCCGCGCCTGCAAGCCCTCACAGACATCCACCTGGGCTCGAACCTGTGGCGCGAGATGGCCGTCAACGGCAACAAAGACACGCTCTATCTGTTCGGCGCCGTGGCGTTTTTCATCTTGCTCATCGCCTGCATCAACTTTATGAATCTGGCGACGGCGCGGTCGGCGCGGCGGGCGCGTGAGGTGGGGGTGCGCAAAGCCTCCGGCGCCCGGCGCAGCGCGTTGATGCAACAATTCCTGGGCGAGTCGATCTTGATGAGCAGCATCGCCGTGGTGCTAGGGGTGGGGCTGGTGTCTTTGTTGCTGCCGTCGTTTAACCAGATCACGGGCAAGGCGCTTTCGCTGGCGCTGCTGCTCGATGGCGGCGTGCTGATGGGGCTGGTGAGCCTGACGCTCCTCGTGGGTCTGATGGCGGGCAGCTATCCGGCCTTCGTGCTGTCGGCCTTCCGGCCTGTTTCGGTGTTGAAGGGCGACGTGGCGGGCACAGGCCGGGCCGGGCTGCGCAAAACCCTCGTCGTGGTTCAATTTGCCATTTCGATCATCCTGATCGTGGCCGTCGGCGTCATCGACAACCAGTTGCGGTTCATCCAGAGCAAAGATCTGGGTTTCAACAAAGAGCAGATCGTGATCGTGCCCATCCGCAACAACGCGATGACGGCCAACATCGGCGCGTTCAAACAAGAACTGCTCAGCCAGCCCGGCGTGGTGAGCGTGGCGGCTTCGGGCAACCTCCCCGGCGGTGGCGACTGGGGCTTCCCGCTCTATCCCGAAGGCATCCCGGACGACCAGCGCCCCCCGTCGCGCATTCTGGCCGTCGATCACGATTTCATCGACACCTACCAGATGGAGATCGTCGCCGGGCGCAATTTTACCGACGAAGGTGTCGATGCGCAGGGCGCGTTCTTGCTCAATGAAGAAGCCGCGCAGTTGATCGGCTGGGCGGATCCGATTGGCAAGATGATGGGGTTGCCCGAGAGCATCAGCCCCGAACCCTTGCCGGTCGTCGGCGTGGTTAAGGATTTCCACTTCCGCTCGTTGCACGAGTCGATTGGGCCGCTGGTGTTTTTCAAGCCGCCGCCGTTCTGGCTGACCCTGTTTTCCATCCGCATCAGCCCCGACAACGTCGAGACCACGCTGGCGCGCATCGAGGCAGTGTGGGATCGGTTCGATCCGGCGCATCCGATGACGCACGCCTTTCTCGACCAAAACTTCGAGGCGCTCTACCAGAGCGAGACGCTCGTGCGCACGCTGCTGAATTATGCGATGGCGCTGGCCATCTTCATCGCGTGCCTGGGGCTGTTCGGCCTGGCGGCGTTCACCGCCGAGCAGCGGACCAAAGAGATCGGTATCCGAAAGGTGCTCGGCGCCTCGGCATCGGGCATCGTGCTGCTGCTGTCGAAAGACTTCGCCCGGCTGGTGGCGCTCGCCTTCGTCGTCGCCGCGCCGCTGGCTTACTTCGCCATGAAATGGTGGCTCAATGCTTTTGCGTACCAGACAGACATATCCGGGTGGATATTTCTAATGGCTGGCTCGCTGGCGCTCGCCATTGCGCTGGCGACGGTGGGCTATCAGGCTGTGAGGGCGGCGCTGGGCGATCCGGTGAAGGCGTTGCGGTATGAATAGGGCAACCGCAGATGGGCACAGATTTACGCAGATGGGGCACGATCCGCGTTCATCTGCGGTCGCACAGCTAAAGCCGTACCGGACCCTGATCGCCAACGAGCCACATCATAATGAGACGCGTATTTTCATAGCAACCGAGGGGTTCTCACTCATAAAATTCGGGCGGCTCGTTGGGGCGAAACGTGGCGTATCGATGCATGTCTTCCAGCTTTGTAGCAGGCCAGGGAATCGGAAGTTCTCCGGCGTCCAGATGATCATGGCTGAGATCGAGAAGCACACCGCCGAAGCAGAAACGCTCCAGTTGGGCCAGCAAGCCCTCCGCGCCCTCGCGGAACAGTATGACCGAGAGGCCGAGATAATAGTACCCGGCCTCCGCCTCCAGCGTGAAGGGAACCGCTATACTGGGCCGCTGACGCGTCTCGCCAAGATGCTCCTCTCTGGCTACTTCCACAGCGCCTTCGTAGGCTTCCGCAGGCGGGTCTCCCCCGTACGGCGGACCGGTATCCGGGCTGGCTACACGGAGCAGCTTCAGGTTAACGAAATACCCTTGCGACGGAGGAAGAGCATGGATGAAGAGGCGACCGCTCACTTCATATCGTGGTTTCTTTCGTTTCCCGAAAAGCCGTGAAAGCAACATTTTTTCTCCATAATGATCTCAGCGTTTGGGGTTAGACGCGCGCGGCGAGCCAGGTTTCCACGTCGCCGAGCACGCGGGCGCGTTCCGGCTCGTTGAACACCTCGTGATAAAGGCCGTCGTAGATGGTGAGCGTCTTGTCTTCGGAACGCGCCTTGTCGTAGAGCATCTGCGCTCCGTCCGGATCGACCAGCTTGTCTTCGCTGCCCTGGACGACGATAAGGGGCAACGTGATCGTGCCGGCCTCGGCGGTCACACGCTGCGTGGCTTTCAACAACTCCGAAGCCAATCGCGCCGTAACTTTGCCGTGGTGGACCAGCGGATCGTTGACATACGCGGCCACCACGTCCGGATCCCGCGAGACACCATCGACTTCTAGCGCAAACAGGCCCACCTTTGGCAAAAGCGCCGACAGGATCTTGCCCAGAATCATCGTCACCCGTGAAACGCTATCGCCGACTTTGACGGCCGGGCCGGAGATAACGGCGCAGTTGAAATCGGCCTGATGGTCGAGCAGGTAATGCGAGGCGATCAGCCCGCCCATGCTGTGGCCGAGCAGGATGATGGGCTTGCCCGCCTGCCAGCCTTTGACCATGTCATAATAGATCGCGAGCGTGCCGGTGAAATCGTCGAAGCGCTTGACGAAGACGCGGCGCCCCTCCGACTTGCCGTGGCCGATGTGGTCGAGCCCATAGACGGCATAGCCGAGCGGGACGAAATGATTGACCACATTGGCGTAGCGCCCGCAATGTTCGCCCAGCCCATGCACGACGAGCAGCACTGCTTTTACGGTCTCTTCGGGAAGCCAGGCTTGATAATAGATCTCAACGCCCCGCGCGCCCTTGAACGTGCCTTCGATATGATCCATAACGACCCCTTTTTTAAGAAAACAACTTAGGGCGAACTGAAATCAGGATTGAGCAACACCGAAAGCAGCGTGATGAAAAAGGCCACGCCTTCGAGCACAAGGAACAAGACACTCCATCGAATAAGCTGATATTTTCTGTAGCAGATGATAGCAAGCCGGCGGATTTCAGAGGCAAGTTCTTTATCCATCGATTTAGGACTGGAAGATTGGTACGCCCAAAGATACCGGGTAGCATCTTTCGTCTTCACAATTCCGTGATAAAACAAGACGCCTTGCCGGTGAGAGTCATCGGAGGAGAACAGCTTCTTTAGACTTCTGTATTTCCAGATCTTGCCAAAGAAACGGCGTGGACCGCTCAAGATCGTCAGTTTGGGCGAATCGCCGGTGACACGCAGACGCGGGTATAGCGCGTACGCGGCAAAGGCGAGCGAAAAAACGGCCATGACGACTCCCACTATAAAGGGCCAATGGGTGATTACCTCCCGCTTGTCGTGAAAAGCAATATAGGCTCCGGTGAGAAGCGCTGCGGCCGCAGCGGCAACACCGATTGCCTTAGCATCGGCAAACACGAGATCTTTCCATCGTAATTCGTACAGATCCTTCAGATCAAGGTCCATTGGATGCTGGCAGCAACAATTCTGGGGACATAACGATTTCTATACACAAAACGCTACTTCCGCACCATCGCCTCCAACTCCAGCCTCGGGCAGACGTGCCGGTTGACGTATTCGAGGAGCTTGCCGGGCACGCCGCGAATCAGCGCGGCGGTGTCTTCGTCGAGCACGCGCCCGTCTTTGTCGAAGACCGTTCGGACGCGGGCTACCGAGACCGGCCCCGGCAACACGAGCGCGCCGACGTGCGAGGCCACGCTGCGGAGATGCTCCAGCGCTTTGATGGCGCCGATGCGCCCGGCAGCCACGCCGAGGAGCGCCACCGGCTTGCCCTTGAGCTTCGACGGAAACCCCAGGTTGTCGATGACCAGCTTCATCACGCTCGAAAAACTGCCGTGGTATTCGGGCGTGGCCAGGATGACCCCGTCGGCAGCGGCGACGATCTCTTGCATCCGCCTGGCATCGTCCGAGGCGCCCTGGCCGGGCAGCGGCAGGTGCAGGTTCGTCGGATCGATGATCTCCAGCGCCGCGCCGGGCTGCTGCCCCACAGCCTCGGCGACGAGCGCCAGCGCCTTGGCGGTGTAGTTGCCCGGCCGCACACTGCCCTGGAGGGCTACCAACTGTATCGTGTGATTGCCGTGATCGTTCATGATGAATTCCTTCTTCAGGTGTATTTCCAATTACGAATGTTGAAGGGGTTGACAGTTCCTTCGACATTCTGCAATCCTTGTTCGCTATTCGACATTCAAAAAGCTCCACTAATCAAAGTGAACCCACGTATCGCCGAGTTGAAGGCATTCTTTGCACCCGTCGGCGCTGGGCGTGACGTCGTGGATCTGGTCGAGGTGGGTGCATGGGGTTGCCATAGGAGCCTCTGGTTGGGTGAGGGATCTGCATGAAAGTCGCTCGACGCCGGGATGATCCGGTAAATGAGGGATTCACCTACGCGCCCCCTGGCTTTTCTCCCCACAAAGGAAACAGGAATCTTCTTTCGCTCATCGAAGGCGCGGACCCTCATCTTTTCTCAGGAGTTTTTCGATTATGCGCATACCTACCCGGGGCACCATGGATATCAACAAACTCCATATTCTTTGCGCGCTCGTCCTGCTGGCCTGTGGATGCTGGCTTTCGTGCTCCAGCAAGATCTACCTCCCCGAAGGCGCCGTCGTGCAGGACGGTAAATACGACACCGCGTTTCCGCAAATCGAAGCCGCCGCGCAGTTCGAGGCCATCCTCAGTTCGATCCGGATGATCAACAGCGTGGCCTACTACCGGCACGTCCTCTTCGACCGCGAAAGCGGCATCAGACACACTGATTTCAACGATAAGAAGCTCGAAAAAAGAGCATCGAGCGTCGAGTATTTTCAGGATACGTCTGCCGGCACCGCCACCGTCATTCATTTTCAGAGCGGCAAAATCGCCCTGATCACCAGCGCCCACGTCGTTCACTTCCCCGACACGCTGGTTTACTATTATGACGGCGACGAGCGGGAAGGCACCGACCGTCTGGTGCAAAGCATCGCCGTCAAAGAAAACCAGCAGAATTACATCCCCGACATCCCCGGCGTCACCGAACTCGACATCCTCGCGCTCGACCTGAAGGTGGACGTGGCTATCGTAGGGCAAGACGTGCCGTTGTTGCCCCTGGGCAGCGTTCGCGTCTTCGACTATCCGCTGGGCCAGGCCAAAGACCTCGAATGGGGGTCGTTCGTCTACGTGGCGGGCTTTCCCGCCGGCACCAAGATGATCACACGCGGGCTGGTGAGCAAGCCGTTTCGAAGCCGCCACGACTTCGTCATCGACGCGCCGTTCAACCGGGGTTTTAGCGGCGGCCTCGTGCTGGCCGTGCGCGACGGCGTGCCCAACTTCGAGTGGATCGGCCTCGCGACGGCCAGCGCTTCGACGAGCGAGTACCGGCTCCGGCCCGCGCAAAACATCCCGCCCGACGACGTCGATCCGCGCGTGCCCTACGAGGGCGATCTCTTTCTCGAACATCATAGCAGCCTCCGCTACGGCATCACCCTCTGCATCCCCATCAACACCATCCGCGCGTTCATCGACGAGCACGCGGCGCAGTTGGCCAGGCAAGGCTACCGGCTTCGGGCTTTTGGGTAATCTACGAATTTTTTCGTTGACAAATGAATCGGCCTTGTTTATATTAGTACGAGAAATTTCGTAACAAAGCAAAAAACGCTCCGTAGCACCGCCATCACCAGCCCCGCAACGCCATGGGCCGACGCGCCTCTCCCCACGCCACCGACGCCGAACTAGAGATCCTGCAAGTGCTCTGGCAGCAGGGTCCGAGCACCGTCCGCGAGGTCCAGCAGGCCCTCGACGCCATCCGCCCCACAGGCTATACGACGGTGCTGAAGATCCTCCAGATTATGACCGACAAAGGCCTGGCCCACCGCGACGAATCGCAGCGGGCGCACGTCTACGAGGCGGCCATGACTGAGGAAGAAGTGCAGGAAGAGATCGTCAGCCACATGCTCGACCGGGTGTTTTCCGGTTCGGCGTCGAAGCTGGTTTTTCGCGCGCTCTCGGCCAAAGGCGCCTCGCCGTCTGAACTCGACGAAATCCGCACCATGCTGGACACGTTGAAGGGAGAACACCATGAATCCGATTGAATCACTGCTCTCCGAGCCTTTTGGGCAGGCGCTGGGCTGGACGTTGCTGCACTTCGTCTGGCAGGGTGCGCTCGTGGCGCTTTTGCTGGCGCTGGCGTTATATCTGCTGCGCCGGCAGACGGCGCAGGTACGCTATGTGGTCGCCTGTGGGGCGATGCTGCTGATGCTGGCGTTGCCGGCGCTGACGCTGTTTCTGCTCTGGCCCGATCCGGTAGCGACGCCGGTGGACCACCTGGCCGCTGCCGTGACGCCGGCCCCGGCGCCCGAAGCCACGCCCGATACCGGCGCGGCGGCGCTCGCCACACCGGCGACCCAGGGGCAGGGTGCCGCGTCGTGGCTGGCCGCCGCGCTGCCGTGGCTAGTGCTGGTCTGGATGGCCGGCGTGCTGACGCTGTCGGTGGGGTATGCGGCGGGCTGGACCTACACGATCCGCCTGCGACGACGCGGCGCGCGCGAAGTGGGGCAACGCTGGCAGGATCAACTGGCGCGGCTGAAGCAGCAGATGGGCGTCCGGCGGGCGGTGCGGCTGGTCTCGTCGGCGCTGGTGCAGGTGCCGTCGGTGGCCGGCTGGCTGCGACCCGTGATCCTGGTGCCGGTGAGTGTTTTTACGGGATTGTCGCCGCGCCAGATCGAGATGGTCATCGCGCATGAGCTGGCGCACATCCGCCGCCACGACTACCTCGTCAACCTGTTGCAAGCCGCCTGCGAGACGGTGTTGTTTTATCATCCGGCGGTGTGGTGGGTCTCGCAGCGCATCCGCATCGAACGCGAACATTGCTGCGACGACCTCGTGGTTTCGGTCTGCGGCGACGCCTTCACGTATGCGGCGGCGCTGGCGAAGCTCGAAACCGTGCGGCAGACGACGCCCCGGCTGGCGCTGGCCGCCAGCGGCGGATCGTTGTTAGACCGCGTGCGCCGCCTGCTCGAAGGACCCGCCGAAGCCTCGCCGCGCGCCGCGCGCTGGTTCGCCGGCCTGATCGTGCTGGGCGCGGTGCTGCTGAGCCTGGTGCTCTCGTCAGCCTTCGACGGCGTCTGGGACAAAACGCACGCCTGGATCGCCGGCACGGAGACGAACGCGCTTGTTTCTGAGGATGAAGTGGCGTCCGGCGAAGTGGGCGTGATCATGATCCACAGCAACTACAAACACGGCATCACCAGCGAAGAATACCACGACAGCAACCTCTACCGGGTCGAAGTCATCAAAGCCCCGTACTTCGAGTTCACGATTCCCAAGGGTGCGAGCCTGCACATCGACAACGATGAAAAACCCGAAAGCGGGCAACTCGACTCGGAGGCGCACACGATCACGTTCCAGGGCAACCTCACGGTGGAGGTCTGGCACAACGAGGAACGGCTCCGCCGCCTGACCGTGCGCGAGGCGACGGTTATCTATGCGATGCCGGATGGCTCGTGGATGACAGAGCAAAACATGCAACGGCTGAATCAGCAACGCCAACGCCTGCTCAAACCAAACAACGGGTACGAACGGACGGCGGATCTGCTGGAGAAATTTATCTTCGAAGACAGAAGCGTGATGGCGCAGCTTGAGGCTATCGACGAGTTGAGAGCGTTGCCCAAACGCGCCAGTTTGCGGTCGCTGGCCAATGTGGCCGAGCGGCATTCGAGGCGGCAGGTTCGGCTCGAAGCCGTGCAATGGCTGGGCCGCCTGGGCGATGCTTACGTCGTCTTTACGGTGGAGCGGATCGCCTTTGAAGACGGCAACGCGGCGGTGCAGATGGAAGCCCTGGATGCCCTGCGGAATCTGCCTGAAAAGATCGGCATGCCGTCGCTGATCAAAATCGCGCAGACGCACCCCCGGCCTGCGATGCGCCGTGAGGCCACGCAGTGGCTCGGACGCCTCGCCGACGAAGCCGCGCGCGTGACCTTCGTACAAATCATCTACAACGACCCCGACCCCGGCGTCCAGAACGAAGCCTTCGACGCGCTCTTGAATCTGCCGAACGGCCTCGACCTGCCGTTGATTCTTAAGATTTCGCAAGATCATCCCAACAGCAGCATCCGCCGCAGAGCGTTCGAGCAACGAATGAAATGGCAGCTCGACCAGACCCGGAGCAAGCGCGGACTAGACGCCTGGAGAAAGTTTCTAAACAACGCCAACCAGCAAGCGCATCAGAGCACCGCCAAGCGCCTGGAGACGTTGGTCTTCAAGGACGAAAGCGAGGAGACGCAACTCGAAGCGGTGAAGGTGCTCGCCAACGAGCCGGGCGAAGCAGCCCTGCCTTCCCTGAAAAAGATCGCCTGGACGCACCCGAACGAGGCGGTTCGGGAAAGAGCAGCGCGATATGCTACCGAGGTCGAAGTCAAGGTCAAGGCCGCGCAGGAAGAGGAAGAGATGTGGGCACAGGCCATCGAAGACCTCAAACATGACGACGTGAGCCAGCGCATCATCGCGGTGAAGACGCTGGAAGATCTGCCCACGAAAAACGTCTTCAACGTCCTGTCTGACGTCGTCTTCAACGATCCGAGCGTGGAGGTGCAGATGGAAGCCCTCGACGCGCTGCGCGACAAGGGCGGCAGCAACTTCGGCCCCATGGCGCTGATCGCGCGCATCATCCGCAACCATCCCAACCCGGCGATACGCGTCGAGGCCGTGCAATCGATCGACAACATGAAAGCCGACGACCGGCTGCCGCTGCTCGAAGAAGTCATCTTCCGCGATGGCGACCTCCCCGTCCGGACGGAAGCGCTGGAACGCTTGATCGACGCGCCGGAGACCGCCGCGATGCCTATCCTCGCCCGGATCACCCGGCGGTATACCCTCCCCGAATCGATACGCCACCAGGCGGCGGAGGCCATCGAAGATCGGCTTCAGCTCTACCGGGAATAGTGCTCGCTGCGCTCGTGTCATTCGTGGTCATTTGCCTTCGGCGTCATTTGCGTGCTTCGCACGCGTCAATTGCTCCCTTCAGTCGCGTCATTGATTGTCATCGATCAATCTTGACAATCAATGACGCGCCGCAGGCGCAACTGAAGGCGACCGAAGGGAGCCAAATGACCGCGAAGCAAATGACCGCCTGACCCGCTCCATCCCATCTAAAAAGCAAGACGGCTAAAGACCCCCAAAATCATGCTAAAAAATTACCTCCTCATCACCCTGCGTAATCTGCGGCGGGAGCCGGGTTATGCGTTCATCAACGTGGCCGGGTTGGCCGTTGGGCTGGCGTGTTTCCTGTTGATTCTGCTCTACGTGCAGGACGAACGAGGCTTCGACCGATTCCACGAGAAGGCCGATAATATTTACCGCGTCGTCGAGACGCAGGCCACGCCGGAGGGCGGCGAGCGGCATCTGGCCTACACGATGGGGCCGATAGCGCCGACGCTCGCGCGCGACTTTCCGGAGGTCACCGGCGCCGTGCATATGCTCGGTCGCAACGGCATCGGGCGCCGGACGATGCAGTACGGCCCCAACCGCTTTTACGAAAGCGACTACCTCTTCACCGATCCGGCCATCTTCGAGGTCTTCGACTTCACGTGGCTGCGCGGCGACGCCCGGACAGCCCTGGCCGAACCCCACACCGTCGTGCTGACCGAGACGGCGGCGCGTAAATACTTCGGCGACGAAGATCCCGTTGGCAAGATTCTGGGGTTGGAGCAATACGGCGATCTGCGGGTGACGGGGATTTTGCGCGATCCTTCGCCGCAGTCGCACCTGCACTTCAGCATGCTCATCTCGCTCGATACGATCCGCGCCAACGAGCGATGGCGAGAATGGATGGAGACGTGGCGATCAGGCGGTTTCGTGACCTACCTCGTCCTGGCCGACGGCGCCTCGGCTGAAGCCGTCGAAGCCAAGCTCGTGTCGCTGACGCGCGAGCGTCGCGACGAAGAAGAACTGACCCGCGTGCCGTCGCTCCAGGCCCTGGCCGACATCCACTTTCGCTCCGGCGACATCGACGACCGCAACCATGCCGAGGGCGAGGTGGCGTATCTCTACATCTTCTCCGCCATCGCGCTGTTCATCCTGCTGATCGCCTGCATCAACTACATGAACATGGCCACGGCGCGGTCGATGCGGCGGGCGCGGGAGGTGGGCATGCGCAAGGTCGTCGGCGCGCACCGGACGCAACTGGTGCGGCAATTTCTGACCGAGTCGATGCTGACGGCGCTCGTGGCGCTGGTGCTCTCGTTGGCGCTGGTGCGCCTGGCGTTGCCGGCCTTCAACGGCCTCGCCGGTAAAGCGCTGACGTTCGGCCTGCTTTTCGAGGGGCCGTTCTTGCTCGGCCTGATCGTGCTGGTGCTGGCAGTGGGCGCGGCGGCAGGCAGCTATCCGGCCCTCTACCTCTCGACGTTCCGCCCGGCGCAGGTTTTGATGGGCGGCGGCGACGTCGGGCGCGGCGCGTCCCGGCTGCGGCGGGTGCTGGTCGTGACCCAGTTCACACTGTCGATCATCATGATCGTGGCGACGGTCGTGGTCTATGAACAACTCGATTACGTGCAGACCAAACGGCTCGGCTTCAACAAAGATCACCTCGTCGTCATCGACATCAACAGCGGCGACGTGCGGGGCAACTGGCAAACGATCAAGCAAGAACTGGCGCAAGTCCCCGCCGTGCAAAAAGTCTCGACGTCGTCGCGGGTGCCGGGCGAGTGGAAAAACCTCGTCCGCATCGAAGTCGTCCCCGAAGGCGCCCCCGACACCGAGCGGACGACGATGACGTTCTTCGGCATCGACGAGGATTTCCTCGATACGTACGAACTCGATCTGGCGCAGGGTCGCAATTTTTCGGCTGATTTCGCGGATTCGTCGGCTGTGTTGCTCAACGAGACGGCAGCCCGTCTGCTGGGCATCGACGAGCCTGCCGGGCAGTCGATCCGCCTCCCCGATATTCCGTTCGAGGGGCAGGTCGTCGGCGTCGTGCGCGACTTTCACTTCCGCTCGCTGCACGAGCAGATCGGCCCGCTGGTGCTCGGCTACTGGTCCAACCCCGTCCAGGCCATCGATTATTTCACCACCCGCATCACCGGCGGCGACCTGCCTGCGACGCTGGCGCAACTACGCACCGTCCACGAACGCTTCGACCCGGCGCACCCGTTCGAGTACAACTTCCTCGATCAACGCCTGGGCGATTTCTACGAGCGCGACCAACGCACCGCGACGCTTTTTGCCATAGCGGCTATTCTGGCGGTGCTGATCGCGTGCCTGGGGCTGTTCGGGCTGGCCTCGTTCACCGCCGAGCAGCGGACGAAAGAGATCGGCGTGCGCAAGGTGCTCGGCGCCTCGGTGGGCGGCATCGTGCTGCTGTTGTCGAAAGACTTCCTCAAGCTCGTCGCCGTGGCCTTCGTCGTGGCCGCGCCGGTGGCTTATCTCTTCATGAACTGGTGGCTCAACGACTTCGCCTACCGCATAGAAATATCCTGGTGGATATTTCTAGTGGCCGGCTCGCTGGCGCTCGCCATCGCTTTCTTTACGGTGAGTTATCAGTCTGTGCGGGCGGCGCTGGCGAATCCAGTGGAGAGTTTGCGGTATGAGTAATGCAACCGCAGATGGGGGCAGATGGGCGCGGATGGACGCAGATAGGGCTGCCTTTTGCGCCAATCATCTGTGTTTATCCGCGTTCATCTGCGGTTGCATCATCTGCGGTTGCCCTCATCTGCGGTTGCAGCTACGCGTTTGGCAGCTTCGATCATGGTGTCGCGGCGCAGCCCCGCCGTCTTGCCGAGCGGTATGGCCTCGTCGAGATCCACGTCGCGATGCCGCGCGAGGTAGGCAGCCCACATCCCACCGACGCGATTCGAGGAGCCGCAGTGTAGCAAGACGGGACCTTTCGTCTCTGCTAAAACGTCTGCCAGCCGGTCTACATCGTCTGCTGAAAACGAGTCGGGGGTGAACGGGATGTTGACGAAGCGCATCCCTAAGCTCTCGACCAGCGCGGGTTCGTCGAAGTCGAGTTGTTCGAGTTCTTGAGGCCGCCGGAGGCTGATCACGGTGGTGATGCCGGCGTCTTCGGCCAGGCGTTCGAAAGCCGCTTCGTCGGGTTGACCGCCGAAGTAGAAATGGTTGTCTCGAAAGAGGTTGTTGATGCCCTCCCAGCCCTCCTGCGCCGCCGCCTCGTCGACGGCGACGGTGGACAGACGCGGCCCTGCACATCCGGCCAGCATGATCAGGAGCAAGGCAAAAATCAGGCGTTCAGCGTGGCGTTTCATCGTTTTGAGTTGTTTAATTGCTGCCTATTTTTTCAAACCGCAGATTCCGCACGCGGCCCGATTGTAGCGTGAAGCCGGTGACGGCGCCCCCGGCATCGCGTTCGAAAGCCATCGTGCCGACCTCGGCGCTGGCTTTGTCTTTCTGATTGGCCGATAGCGCGGACGGCGGTTTGCTCTGGATGCGAAGCGTGAGGGCGCCCTCGTCGAGCGCGATGGTGTACGTCACCTGGAGTTCGTCGCTGTGATAGGCGCCCAGGTACTCGGCGAGGTCTTCGGGCGCCATGTCGTTGAGGCGTTTGGCCGCCATCTTCTGGCCGCCTTGATAGAGCATGAGCCGGGTCACGGCGCCGGACGCGTCGCGTTCGAATTCGATCTGCGCATCCACCACTTTCAGGAAAAACTTCGTCTCCGATTCCGGAAACAGTTCCACTTTGGATTGCCCGGTAGCCTCGCCCATCAGGCGGTCGTCTTCGCGGGTGATGGTAAGGATAAAGCCCGGCTGAACGACCAGTTCATACTTGCCCGCGTAGTCATCATACAACGCCGGATCGACGGCCACCTCCTTGCGTTCGCCCGGCGACGAAGCCGCCTCCGCTTCGGGCTGCTCCGGCGCCAGGACATCGGCGAGGTAAAGATCGGCCAGTTTCGCGGCGAGGCTGCCGGGCGTGGCATCGGCGAAGTTGCACAAGAGCGCTGTCGAAAACTGCTGATCGGGGAAGCGCATCAGGTGCGCCCGGTAGCCGCCCAGGGCTCCGCCGTGGCTGATCGTCTTCAATCCTCGATACGACCCGATGTCCACGGCAAAGGCATAGCTCAGCGTGTCTCCGCCGGCGAGGAGGCCGCGCGAGAGCGTCGTCTCGATCAGGTCTTGCGTGCCCGCGCCGAGCGTGTTTTGGTAGAAATTCTGATCCCAGCGATAGAGATCTTCGACCGTCGTGTAAAGCCCGCCGGAGCCGACCAGCGCAAAGCGCATCGTCATCAACCCCCAGCCGTCGTCCTGTTTGAAATAGCCGTCGGCGCGGTGGGGCACGACCATCGTGTTGTCGTCGTGGAAGTGCGAATCCTTCATGCCGAGGGGGCCGAGGATGTGCGCCTCGGCGAATTCGCGGGGCGTCTGCCCGCTGGCGCGTTTGACGATCTCGGCCAGGAGGAAGTAGCCGGAGTTGCTGTAGAGATAGGCCTCGCCCGGCAAAAAGTTGAGTTCCTTCTGGCGCGCGATCAGGGCGATGACCTCCTCTTCGTCCATCGCATCGAGATAGCTGCGCCCGGCCAGGAAGCCCAGTTGCAGGTAATCGCGCAGGCCGCTGGTGTGATGAATCATGTGCCGGATCGTAATGGTCCGGTCGTATTCGGGGATTTCAGGCAGATACGTCCGGATGTCGTCGTCGAAAGAAAGCTTGCCCTGTTCGGCCAGCAGCGCGATGCTCATGGCGACGAACTGTTTGGACACCGATCCCGAATAAAAAACGGTCGTCGGGGTGATAGGCACGCCGTGTTCGAGGTCGGCCATGCCATAGCCGTTTTTGTAGACGATCTCGCCCTCGCGGATGACGGCCACCGCGCACCCCGGCGAATCGGGCTGATCCCACTCGGCAAAAAGCGCATCGACGGCCTCGGCAGAGACCGCCTGGGCGGCTGCTTCAGAGACAAAAATCGAAAGGAAAAGCAGACCGATGAGCAGGGGCAGCGTCGTTCTGAGCATGGCTTCCGGACGGGCTTGATGAGGGGATGGTTTAATATAACGATCCGCACCGAAGCTGAGAGCAGTCGCAAAACGGCTTCGCCGGGATAGAGTGCCCACTAACGGGTGAGGTATTGTGTGACTGTCCAGCATTTCAAGCCAACCGGAACAGACCGTACACAATGGCTGACACCGCCACGTGGACAAGAATCCTTACACTCTCGTAAACCAGTTGCTTCGGCACACGGATGAGGATCTCAGGAATACGGATCCTGATCTCGGGAATGCGGACCTCGTAATGCGAGGAGTTCTGATGAGCCTTTGCCATATCTAATGCTTGGTTGTGGCTCTGGACAGCACGCAACGAGGTTCCAAGTCACACGTGCAATGCCAGGCCGAGGTTCTAGGTGCGGGTAGTCACGCTTACAATAAGGGAAATCAAGCCCTTGAAACGTGTCTGCCAGGCAATGCCGGAGGGTGTTGTAAGAAAAGTACTCACAGGCCTGTAATGGATTTTCCCACAGCTATGTAGACCGGACGGGATTCGCATCCCGATTGTGGATGGGCTTGGTTTGTAAGAAAATAACCCGCCGGCCTGTAAAGGATTTTCCCACACGAGAGCAAGGAAATTCTCCTACATTCTCGAACGACAGTAGGTTTTATTAATTAGAGTAAGTGTACATGTAGGCGTACACTTACTTATCTTTACCAAGCCAAGATGCTTGGTACTGGACTGTCAACGAGGTTCCAAGCCACAACAGTCCAGGTTCTAGGTGCGGGTCTGACAGTTCACGCTGCCAGACCCGTCCTTTTTTGTCTACGCCAGCCCTGGCCGAAAGGTAGATAACCTATCACATGAAAAATGATTATATATCCTGGTTTAATCGAAAGGCGAGACAGGCTGAACTAATCAGAGAGAAGTCGAATACCGAATTGAATCCAATAGGAACAATTACAAAAAAGGTGCAGAGGCTGAAGCGCTGCGCTGCCCCATCCGCGCGCCGCACTGCCTTTGCACCTTTCGAATGGCATGCCATTCCATCCTACGATAACGCATCGCCACGAAAACGGCGTGAGGCTGCAGTCACGTTTTTAGCCGTGACTTTCGCCCTATTTGCCCATTTGCCTTTTGCCTTATTTGCCCATTTGCTCGCCCTATTCCGACCCCGTGCCGAGCATGCCGTGGACTTCTTGCACGGCCGGGAGCCCGGCGTCGGCGCGATGCCAGATTTGCCGGAGCGTGCCATAGGCCTGCCGCGCGGTCTCGGCATCGCCGGCTTTGGAAGCGGCGCGGGCCAGCCCCAGCAGCGAACGCGTCCGCTTCGGTGCGCGGTCGAGCGCCTGGCGGAATTCGTCCTGCGCCTCGGCGGGGCGGTCGAGGGCTAGCAGCATCTCGCCCAGGAGTTCGCGCGCCGGTTTGACGGGCGAAGGCGGCCCGAAGTCGAAGGCCATGCCATCTTCGATGGCGGCGGCCTCTCGAAGCAAGGCGAGGGCTGCGTCGGGCTGGCCTTCGTCGAAGAGCAGTAGCGCCTTCAGTTCGTGCTGCATGACCGTGGCAGCTTGCTTGCTCTTGCCCTCTTTAGCTTCACGGACACGGTTCATCATCGCCGCCAGGAATTGCCGCGTCGTTTCTTCATCGCCATTTTTCACAGCCGCCATGCCCCTCGTAAACAGATCCATCGCCACCGTCTCCACCCCCAGGCCTTCATGATCCAGTTCGATGCGCAGGACGTCGCTGCTCCACTGCTCGGTGTCGATGACGTAGGCGGCGCGCATGGCGGCGAGGTGATAGCGCGTGCGCGTCGAGCCATTGCTCCGGCGCACGTCTTCGGCGATGATGTGGAGCGTCTCCTGGGCCTTGTCGTAGCGTCCCTGCTGGAGGTAGCCGTAGCAGAGCCACCACAGCGCGTGAAACCCCCGCTGGTTGACGCCGAGCTTCTTGCGTTCGACGCGGGCATCGGCAGCGGCCCACGAGGCTTCGTTGGAGGCTACGACGTCGTCCCACATGCCCATGGCCACGAAGATATGCGACGGCATGTGCAGCGCGTGCGAGGCCGCCGGGGCAATCTTCGAATAGACCCGCGCCGCCCTCAGCCCCACCGGCGCATGGATCGGATCGTCGTAGGAATGGATGAGGTAGTGAGCCGCGCCGGGATGGTTGGGGTTGCGGGCGAAGACCTCCTCGACGACGGCAGCGGCTTTCATGTAGATGCGGAAGTCGCGCCCGCCATGGCTGGTGCCCAGCAACGACAGCGCATAAAACGCCGCCGCGTCGAGATCGTCGGGATAGCGTTCGTAGAGCCGTTGCATAGCCTCGGCGAAGGCGCGGTCGCGGGCTTCTTTGTCGTCGTCGCCGACGAAGAGGACGTCGGCGGTGCGGAGGTAGTCTTTTTCGCGGTCGGTGGGGGCTTTAGCCAGGCGGGCTTCGGGTGTCGGCGCCAGTTTGCTCAGCACATCGCGGGCCGCTTTGGTGTTCTGTCTGAACCAGACCGGATGGTTGTGGGCCATGGCTTCGCCCCAGTAGGCCATGGCAAAGTCCGGGTCGATGCGCCGCGCCTCGGCGAAGGCTTCGCGGGCATCGTCGTATTCGAAGCTGTGCAACAGCAGCAGCCCGCGCAGAAACGGTTCCTGAGCCTCAGCGGCGCCTGAGTTGGGGAAGGTCGTCTCGCCGAGTTCGGGGGTCTGAGCCTGCACCCACCGGCCCGTGGCTACCAGGACGAGGGCAAGCAAAAGCATCCGGACGGTACGCGCGTAGGGCATGGCTCTGGGGGTTGGGTGGAGGAATTTTGGATTTTAGATTTTGGATTTTGGATTGGTCGCTTGGCGATCCGTTTTCATCAAACGAAAAAGCCTCAGCGGCTCCAACCGTCGCGGCTTTTTCGTTTGCTAATAAGGAATCGGATTTTTCCCAATCCAAAATCTAAAATCCAAAATCACAATAACACCCACGCTCTTAAAACACAAAAAAGGGAGCGGTTCTGGGATGAACCGCTCCCTTGCCGGCTGAGTGAGCCCCCGGCGCACACTCCGCGCCGGGACAGAGGTATGCCCCTCAGTTTCGGTCCTGGATACTACTCAGGAGGTACGTTGTTTGTGTGTTGTACTGCCGTCTTCGCTCACTTGAGCTTGAAGACGATCGGGATGACGTAGCGGACCTTGACGGCTTTGCCCCGCTGCTTGCCCGGCTTGAACCGGGCTTTCTTGACCACCCGCAGCGCCTCCTCGTCGCAGCCGCCACCGATGCCCCGCAGCACGACCGGGTTGGTCACGTTACCCACTTCATCGACGATGAACTGCACAAAGACACGACCGTTGACGCCGGCCTGCCGCGCCATCTCCGGATACTTGATCTCCTTCTGGAGTTCTTCAATGCCGCCAATCAACTCCGGCATCTGCTCTACGACCACGAAGATCTCCTCTTCGTACTCCTCCTCCTCCTCCACAGGTTCTTCGACCGGCGGCGGGGGCGGCGGCAAATCTTCGAGCGGTGCGCCAATGTCGAGCGCCGCGTCGAGGTTGAGTTCGACATCGTCAAGGATCACGTCGTCCGCTACGACCACCGGCAGTTGCGGCTTGGGCGGCGGCGGCGGCTTCTGGACCTGCTCGGTCTGCATGATCTCCTCCATCTGCACCACTTCCTGCTGCACCGCCGTCGTGTCGAACTCTTCCTCGAACCGGATGTCCATGTGGAACAACCCGATCATCGCCAGGAGCGCCACGATGAACCCGATCTCGACCGTCAGGCCGTAATCTTTTCTCAGGTTGGCGCGGGGCGTTTTGTGGGGGCCGCGCCAACGCGGCGGGGCGGCCGCCGCCTGGGGGGCCGGGCTTCTGGCTTCGCGCGTTTCGGTGACGCGATCACGCGTCGGGCGCCGGGTGGGCTCTACCCGCACTCCGTTGGCACCCCTCGGTTTGGCCAATGTATCCTCTTTCATGACAACCTCCGTATAGGCTCAAGGGTCCGAAAGGCCCGGCGCACAGCCGGCAGAAGGCGCCGGAGGCCTTACATGGTCAAGGAAAACAAGCCCTATCGACGTGTCTGCGAGGCAATACCGGAGACCACTGTAAGAAAATTGCCCTGCGCCCTGTAATGGATTTTCCCACAGCCTTGAAGCCCGTACGGGGTTGGGGAAAGGGCAAATGAAGCAAATGAGGCAAATGGCAAATCGGCAAATGAAGCAAAGGGGCAAATGAGCAATCAAACTTCTTCTTGCCCTTTGCAATTTGCCTTTTGCCTATTTGCCCCTTTGCTCCGCCAGGAAGGCGACGGCGCGTTGTTCGGACCAGTAGGCGCCTGCCGCGCCGAAAGCCACGAAGCCGACGTGCCCACCGTAGCGCGGCACGTCGAGATAGAAATGCGGATGCTCGCGGGCCGTCTCCTTCGGATAACAGGCTTCGGGCAGAAACGGATCGTCGGCAGCGCTAACGAGGAGCGTGGGGATGCTGATGTGCGGAATCAGAGGCAGGCAGCTACACCGGGCGTAGTAGTCGGCGGCGTCTTCGAAGCCGTGGAGGGGCGCCGTGTACCGGTCGTCGAAGGCGTAGAGCGTGGCGATGCGGTCGAGGCCCTCGATGTCGAGATCGTCGGGGAAGCGGGTGTATTTTTGGCGGACTTTGTCGCGCAGGTCCCGCAGGAAACGCTCGCGGTAGAGCCAGTTGGCTGCCCGGTCGATGTGCCCCGCGCCGGCAGCGAGGTCGCAGGGGACGGAGAAGGTGACGGCGGCGCGGATGCGCGCGTCGAGACGGTTGCCGCGCTCGCCGAGGTATTTGAGCGTGATGTTGCCGCCGAGGCTGAACCCGACGAGCGCAGCCTGCCCGTAGCCGTGCCCGCCGAGAGCGTGCTGCACGACCACGTCGAGGTCGTCCGAGACGCCGCTGTGGTAGGAGCGGACCAGGCGGTTCATCTCGCCGCTGCATCCCCGGAAGTTCCACGCCAGCACGTCCCAGCCGTGCCGGGTCAAGGCCCGCGCCATGCCGCGCACGTAGCCGCGCCCGGTGTGCCCTTCGAGCCCGTGCGAGAGAA
>JANQES010000077.1 GCA_028278205.1 Rhodothermales bacterium | reverse complement strand
GTAGGCGGTCCGATCTTCGCCGTTCCAGGTGGAGAGGAGAACCTCGTTGAGGTCGGTCGTCCGCATCCAGAATTCGACGGTAAAGGCGGCCCGGGTACCCAGGTTGGGCAGGGCCGAGCGCCGCAAGATCCAGGGCGCGCCATCGCTTCGAAAGGCCAGGACCTGGTTGTTGAGGGCCGTCACCGGGGCGACCTGTTGCGCAGCGCGTGTGACGCGGTAGCCTTCGCGGGGAATCAGGCGGGTGTGGCCTTTATCGTCGCGGCGCACAAACGGGATGATCGACCACGCGGCGCGGCCCTGCAAGCCGCTGGTTTGAACCTGAAGGACGAAATCGTGCATGCCGCGCATGGCACCGGACGCCGAAATCACATAGAGGTTGCCTTCACGTTCCATGCGGCGCAGGCGTAGTGGTACATGCTCGTAGCCATGGCGCAACGCCACGGCGCCTTCGAGGGTCCAGCCGGGCGGCAATTCAACAAAAACGCCGTTGAGGGTGGTGCCGCCGTCCCAGCGGGCGAAAAGATTGGTGTGTTGCCCGATTTGCAGTTCGTCGGCGCTCCAGACGGCACTAAACTGCCCCTGTGCGGGCATGACGAACTCCGTCGCCGCCAGCAGGAGGCATACAAGAAACAGCACCGGCTGAAACCGGCATGTGGGCAGCCTTAAGAGCATAACACGGGGCAGTACGTGTAGGCTCGACGCGTAAAAGAGGCTGGGTGAGACCTCTTGGGTCAACGCGCAAAAAGAGGGCGGGGTGGGACCTCTCAATACTTTTACGCGGAACCCACAAAATAGCGGGCACCTGATTGGGTGTCAAATGAATTCAGGGCGAGGATAGGACAAGACGCCTGAGACGCTCTGTTGTAACGCTTCCAACAACTTTTTCACTCATGCGGGAGCGTAAAACGTGAAACGTGAGGGAAATGATTGAAACGTCTCGGCAGGCATCCTCACGTTTACTTCGTCAGTCGTTTCACTCGTGTCACGTTTCACGCTTCACGTTTTCATCGCAAATCACGAACTTTGGCAGTACCCTCGAAAGCGACTCAAATTCATTCACTGGCAAAACAAATGTCCACCCCCCAATCACACATTTTCGTCATCTTCGGCGCCACGGGCGATCTCACCCACCGCAAGCTGTTGCCGGCGCTGATGAAGACGATGTCCGGCCCGGCGGAGGCGCCGGCTTGCTACATCATCGGCGCTTCCGGCAGTGACTGGAGCGACGAGCAGTTCCGCGCGAAGGCGCGCGAGTGGCTGTCGAAGAAAAACTATTCTGACGAGGCCGTCCGCGCCTGGACCGACCGGCACCTTTTCTACACCAGCCTGGGCCGGGCGCGCGATAATTACGAAGGCCTCAAAGCCCGCATCGAGGCGTTGGAGGCCGAACTCGGCCTGCCGGGCAACCGCGTCTTTTACCTGTCGGTGCCGCCGCGCGGTTATCCTGCCGCCATCGAAGCCCTGGGCCGGCACGGGCTCAACAAAAGCGCCGGTTTCACGCGGCTGGTCATCGAAAAACCCTTCGGGCGCAATCTGGCCTCGGCGCGGGCGCTCAACGATCTCGTTCATCAGTATTTCGACGAAGATCAGGTCTATCGCATCGACCATTACCTCGGCAAGGAGTCGGTGCAGAATCTGCTGGCTTTTCGGTTTGCCAATGTGCTCTTCGAGAGTGTCTGGAATCGAGACCGGATCGAGCGGGTCGAGATCACCGTGGCCGAGAGTCTGGGGCTGGGCAGCCGGGCCGGCTACTACGACAAAGCCGGCGCCCTGCGCGACATGATCCAGAATCACCTGACACAACTCTTCACGCTGATTGCGATGGAGGTGCCCTCGGGCTTCAACGCCGAGGCCATCCGGCAGGAAAAGATCAAGGTGCTCCGGTCGGTCCAGCCGCTCGACCTGGACCGCGACGTGGTTTTCGGGCAATATGCCGCCGGGCAGATGAACGGCGAGGTCGTGCCGGGCTACCTCGACGAAGAAGGCATCGACGGGATATCGCAGACGGAGACGTTTGTGGCCGTGCGGTTGCACGTCGAGAACTGGCGCTGGCAGGGCGTGCCGTTCATCCTGCGCACCGGCAAACGCTTGCCCACGCGCCTGACACAGATCGCCGTACGCTTCCACGGTGCGCCGGTCTCGCTTTTCCAGACGTACGCGCCGAAGTGCGACGTCACGCCCAACGAACTCGTAATCACGCTTCAACCCAACGAAGGCTTCGATCTGCACTTCGACGTCAAGACGCCCGGCGAGTCGTTTCGCTTGCAAACGCAGCAGCTTCGCTTCCGCTACGAAGACGCCTTCGGCGCGCTGCCCGAAGCCTACGAGACGCTCCTGCTCGACGTCATCACGGGCGACCAGACGCTGTTCGTCCACGCCGACGAGGCCGAGGCGTCGTGGGCGCTCTATGGGCCGCTGATCGAGCACGCGCACACGGTCTATCCGTATCCCGCCGGAAGCTGGGGGCCGGAGGAGGCGCACCGTCTTCTCGAAGGATGGGCCGTGGAGGCGTAGGATCGAGAGGGGGAAAGGGTGAGAGGGAGAAAGGGCGATTTTGAATCATTTGAAAAAGCTATCAATGTCGAAAGAAGTACTCGTTTTTCCAGATAAAGAAGCCTTGAGCCGGGCGGCGGCGGAGCGGTTGGCTGAGGTGGTGGAGGCTACGCTGGGGCAGAAAAAGCGGATGGCGCTGGTGTTGGCCGGCGGCAGCACGCCGCGCCGGCTCTACGAATGGCTGGCCGAAGCCTACCGCGAGCGCCTGCCCTGGGACCGCATCCACCTGTTCTGGGGCGACGAACGTTTCGTGCCCGCAGACCACCCGGCGAGCAACTACCGCATGGCCCACGACGCCCTCGTCCGGCACCTCCCCATTCCGCCCTCCAACGTGCATCCCATCTCCACCGGCGCCCCGATGCCCGAAGACGCGGCGGCGGCCTACGAGGTGGCCCTGTGGCAGTTCTTCCAGAATCCCCAACCCGCCTTCGACCTGACCCTGCTGGGCCTCGGCGATGACGGGCACACCGCCTCACTGTTCCCCGAAAATGTGCCTCAGGCTACGCTCGGCGAGGATAGCACGGGGCGCCAGGTCGAAGCCGTTGTGGCGCCGCCGCGTTATGAGATTCGCCGGCGCATCAGCCTCACGCTGCCGGCGCTCAACGCCTCGCGGCACGTCTTTTTTCTGGTTTCGGGAGAAGGCAAACGCGACGTGCTGCGGGCCGTCCTCGACGATGCCGATGCGACGCTGCCTGCCGCCTACGTCCAGGCGCAGGAACACCTGACGTGGTTGGTGGATGAGGTGGCTTGGGGACAGAAGTGAATTAGAAAAATTCGCCAGGATTTTTCTAAAGCGTCACGCCGAGGCAGGGGGCGTAGGCGGTGTGGTCGAAGCTGGCGGCCATGCTGTCGGCGTCGAGGTCGATGAGGTCCATCGGGTTGAGCGATTCCGGCTCGACGGGGAAGACGTGGGTCAGTTCAACGAAGTCTTCGGTCTGTTTGAAGCCGCCGTAGATGAAGATGCGCCCGACGGCGCCTTGCTTGATGCCGAGGCGCCGGGTCAAAGCCAGGGCAAAGTAGGCACAGTCGTTGGGTGTGGCGGCGTCGGAGAAATGGCTGAAGTACCACCGGGCGTGGCGGCAGAGCGTGAACTCGACGTGCGTCGGATACCAGCCCAGGGCCAACGAAAACGGCGCCTGCTGCTGCCTCTCGCCGCTGTGGCGTTCGATGCGTTCGACGGCGTTGGCCACGGCGTGCATGCTGAGCGTCATCCGGTGGTTCGACTGCGGCAGCATGCGGCAGATGCGGTCGAAGCGGGCGTGGAGGCGTTCGTTGAGCGCCAGCACGTGATACCACTCGACGGCCTCGCTGTCGTTGAGCGTTTCGGTGTAGACGGGGTCGGCGGTCAGGCGGAGGGGTTGGGGGGTGCCCGAGCGCGTCAGCAGGGCAGCTTCGCGCAGCAGGCGGTGCTTGCGCTCCTCTTTGGCCACCTCCACGGGCAGCGCCGTGAAGAACGAGAAGCACGTGGGCGGATGCAGCGTCACGTGAAGCCGGGCCGCCAGAGAACCTTCGAAGACGTCGTTGAGCGCGTCGGTGAGGGCTTCCACATGCTCCGGGTTGCTGGCATCGAGCACGGCCTCGGCTACGTCGAAGTCAAAATCGCAGCTTCCCAGACGCAACAGGTGATAGCGCGAGCCGCGTTGTTCGACCTCGGCATAGCGCAGCACCCTGTCATAGATGTCGATGCCTGCCCGCGCGCGTACGTCCATCGGTTCAGGGTGTTGGATTTTAGATTTTGGATTTTGGATTTTGGATTGTTTGTATCGACGAAATCCAACAATCAGATAAGCCGTGATGGTAGGAACCGCCGCTTTTTTGGTAGCTGGCAGACCGGGCCGGATCAGGCCAATCCAAAATCTAAAATCCAAAACCCAAAATAGCTATTCCCAACTGGCGGCGTTGAGCTGGGTCACGTCGGGCGTCTCCGAGCCGATCTGGTCGTCCGAGTCCGGATCTTTGAGCAGATAGATCTTCACCCGCCCGGTGTCGTTGAGGGCATAGATGAATTTCGCGCCCGAGCGCGGCGAGTAGAGCAGCGAATCGAGATTGATTCCGGCTCTTTCGAAGACGCTGTCTGGGTTGGCCTGGATGAGCGAGTCTTGCTGGACCCACAGCATCAGCGAATCGAGCGTGCCGGGGAAGCGATCTTCGACGCGTTCGTGACGAATCAGGGCGATGCGGACCTTGTCCATCTGATCCCGCGTCATCGCGGTGACGGCGCGCTCGCGTTCGATGGCGTCCCAGGGCTCGGTGATGGAGACGTAGAGCCAGTAGCCCAACGCAATAATGACAAGCCCTAACACGATTTGTATGACGATTTTGACAGCTTGGCCGCCCATGGGTACAATGCGGTAGAGGTGAATGTGGGGTGATGATCTCGATGGGGAAGGCGAAACTACGCGATGCGCCGGGCTCGAAAATACAAGTTCTTCCCCTCGAAATGCAACTACGCTGCCGGCCTTTCCTCCGGCCCTAACCGGCCTGCAACCTCCAACCGTTGCAAAACAAAGGATTTCCTGGCGTAGTTTTACCTTTAGGCAGACTCCGAGGACGCCTCAGAGTTGCTCTACCGCACGATTTTTTTGCAAAGGGTTCATGATCAACCAACCCAGAGACCTGTGACAAACCTGCTCATCAACATCGATCACGTGGCTACGTTGCGTAATGCGCGCCGCGAGACGTTCCCCGACCCCGTGGCCGCGGCGGTCTTTTGCGAGACCGCCGGCGCCGACGGCATCGTCTTCCACCTGCGCGAAGACCGCCGTCACATCACCGAACGCGACGTGCGGCTGCTCAAAGAAACCGTACGCGGCAAGCTCGACTTCGAGCTTTCGACCAACGAAGACGTTCTTGCCATCTGCTGCCGGACGCAGCCGCACCTGGCGACGCTCGTGCCCGAACGCCGCGAAGAGGTCACCACCGAGGGCGGCCTCGACGTGGTCGGTCATCGCGACCGGCTGCGTGAAGTCATCCCGCGTCTGTTCGACGCCGGTATCGAGGAGGTGGCGCTGTTCGTCGATCCGGTTCCGGCGCAGATCGAGGCGTCGCGCGAGGTGGGCGCCAACGCCATCGAACTGCACACGGGCGACTTTGCCATAGCCCGCGCGCGCGAGGCGCAAAAGGCCGAGGCCGAGCGGCTGGCCCGAGGCGCCGAAAAAGCGCACGAACTCGGCCTGCGCGTCCACGCCGGGCACGGCCTCGACTATCTCAACTATCCGCTCTTTGCGCAGACCGTGCCGCACGTGCGCGAGGTGTCTATCGGCTTTGCCGTGGTAGCCCGCGCCGTGCTCGTGGGCCTGGACCGGGCGGTGCGGGAGATGCGGCTTTTGGTGAAAGGGTATTAGGCTCGCTAGCGCTCGCTGTCATTTGTTGTCATGGGTCGAGCTTGACAATAAATGACAGCGAAGCAAATGACGCGAAGCAAATGACACGAGCATAAGCGAGTAAATAGCAAAACGAAACGGTATGGCTGATTCCTTCCTCGACCTGCACAACATCCCCCAGGACCACCGCAGCGGCTACGTGGCGCTCGTGGGTAAGCCGAATGTGGGCAAGAGCACGTTGCTCAATGCGCTCTTGGGCCACAAGCTCTCTATCGTCACGCCCAAGGCGCAGACGACGCGGCATCGCGTGCTCGGTATTTTTTCCGACGAGGCGATGCAGATCATCTTTCTCGATACGCCGGGCATCATCAGGCCGCGTTATAAGCTTCAGGAGGCCATGATGCACGCCGTCTCCGGCGCCGTGGCCGATGCCGATTTGCTCGTCTTCCTGGCCGATGCCCGGCAGGACAGCCCCGACACGCTCAGCCTGGAACAGGCCGGCGCGCGCCCGGCGATCCTGGCCGTCAACAAGATCGATCTGATCCAGCAAGAAGAGGCGCTGCCGCTGGTCGAGCAATACCTGGCGTTGCGCGCTTTCGAGGCAGTCATCCCCATCTCGGCCTTGAAAGGGTACAACCTCGACGCGCTGATGGACGAGATCAAGGCACGCGTGCCGTTGGGGCCGCCGTTCTATCCGAAAGACATGATCAGCGAGCACCCAGAGCGGTTCTTCGTGGCCGAGATCATCCGCGAAAAAGTCTTCCAACAGTACAAGCAGGAGGTGCCCTACTCGGCGGCGGTGAACATCGCCAACTATGAAGACCGTCCCGACGGCAAAGACCTCATCGAGGCCGAGATCGTCGTCGAGCGCGAGACGCAGAAGGGGATCCTCATCGGCAAAGGCGGGCGGGCGCTCAAACGGGTGGGCACGGCGGCGCGCAAAGACATCGAAACCTTCCTCGGCAAACCGGTATTTCTAAAGCTCTTCGTCAAAGTCCGCAGCGACTGGCGCAACCGCGACGTGCTGCTGCGCTCGTACGGCTATCGTTGACAACGTGTGGATAAATCGAAAAGGCCCAATCCGTCGATGGACGGATGCGCCGCTCAGCCGTCGATAGAGACCGTTCATCGGGGGAATTTGTCCATCCATCCAACCCTTCCCCCCGGTACATAAAAAAGTTGACGGTGTGTGTAACCTTAGCCCGATGGCCCCGTAATGAGCAGTCGAGAGGGAGGACAACAATACCTGCTTCTTTGGCGAGAGAGCAGGTATCTTATAAAGGCAACAAAGAACCCATGCCCTGTAAGGCATGGGTTCTTTTTTTGTTTTCAGGGTTTGTCTAAGGCTCCGAGGAGTTGCTTTAAATATTTTGTAACAGGTTTAGTCATATCATCATCCGTCCAATACTCCGTGTGCGCCCCAAAATTCCAACTCGTCACCAGGCCGCCCACGTTGATCTCGTCGTCTTCGATCCGCGCCACGGTTGCTTGCTGTTGCGGTGTTAGTTTAGCGAAGTTCTTTTTATTGGCATAGAGCGGCTTCAGCGGCCATCCGAGCACGTCGTCGCGGTCGTAATAATTAAGCCACTTCGAGGCGTCTTTCAAAGACGCCTTCGTGATGCCCTCGCCCGGCAACTGGATGGGCGCGGCGGTCTCAAAGGACAGCGCGAACAGGGGAATATTGCAGCCGAACGTGATCATGGCTACCAGATTGGGCAGCGGCGCGAGCGGGTCGTTTATTTTCTTCCGCTGCCGGTCCCAGATATAGTTCGACATCATGTACGCGCCCAGCGAGTGGGCCATTACGACGACCGGCGCCGTGGGATCGGCGAGGGCGCCGTTGAGTTTTTTTATCTCTGCGCTGATGATGCCATGGACGAGGTCGTAGGCCGTGTTTTTCCACTGCCCGTTACGTTGATAGGCCGAGGCATCGCCGAAGTTATGAATGACAAACCGGCGCGCGAACGTCCAATCGAGCGCGAGCCGATTGCCTTTCCTATCCCTGGCTTCCTGCATCACATCCCAGAGTTCATCCTCGCGTTTTTTTAGCGCGGAGGCCCAGTAGATCTCTTTCCACTCGAAGCGGTTTGCAAGCCCCTTCAGCCGGTTGCGTAGCTCTCTGATGAGGTCTTTAGAGTATCCACGCTCTTGAGAGCCTATCCCATGAATAACGAGAACGCCTATTTTTTTGCTCATGACGAGGTGTTTGGGTAAGTTTACGGGGTCAGATGAATCGCCTAAAAAGTCAAGGTAATTGAGGCGCCGGTCAGGAGTGCCGGCAGTCTTTATTTATATAGACGCATTCTCTTCTATAACATAACCTTTTGCCCTGAAAAAGTATTGTTTTTCAAAAATAGTCCTCACTTCCTTAGCACCATCTGCTGCGTCGTCGTAAAGGTGCCGGCGGTCAGGCGGCAGAGGTAGACGCCGCTGGCGAGGCCCTCGGCATTCCACGTCACGCGATACGACCCGGCGCCCTGCCGGGCATCGACGAGACGCGCGACCTCGCGGCCATTGACATCGTAGACGACGAGGCGCACCGGCGCCGTCCGGGTCAGGGTATAGGAAATCTCGGTCGCCCCGGTGAACGGGTTGGGGATGTTGGGATGAAGCGCAAAGCCGGTGGGCAGGGTGCTCGTCTCACGGGCGACGGGTTGAACCGCTCGCAGGCGCAGGCCGAGGTGATACGCCGGATCGACGTGCCAGGCTTCGGCGAGGGTGTCGTAGCGCAGCCGGGCGAAGCCGTAATCGTCGCCGGCGGGAAAGTCGAGCGTCAGGGTGTGGGTGGGCGTATCGACGGTGAGCGTCTCATCGGCGCGCAAGGTGGGTTGGCGGTGGACGGCGGCGGCGCGGACGGCCAGCACGTCGAGCGTGGCGTCGTCGTGCTGCCAGGTGTAATAGCGCCAGGTGAGGGCGCTGTCTTCGGGCACGCCGGCCTGCTGGTGCGCTCGCGCCGCCATCGGACGCGTGGCATCGAGGTCGTCGCCGTCGTTGAGGAGGGCGCGGAGGAAGGCCACCGTCGTATGATCGCGCGCCGCCGATGCGCCGGGCGGGCCGCCTTCGACGTCGAGCCGAACGATGTCGCGTTCGCCGTCGAACGGTTCGCGGGCGCGGTCGGCGGCGGTGGTGGTTTTGAGCGGATATTCGACCGAGAACGGCTGAAGGAACAGGCGGCGGGTGGTTCGTTGCGGTTCGGCAGTGGCAGCCCAGAGGTTATGCCAGAGCGCATAGCCGTCGCGTTCGGGCACGCGGCTCATCACGTCGGCGTTGCCGTGATAGCGCATCACAAAATCGAACAACGAGTCTGCCGGTCCGGTCACGGCGTTGATGTCGATGAGGTAGGGCTGCTGCGGATCGTGGACGAACAAGACCGTTCGGCGGTAATCGCCGGTGGGGCCGCTGCCGAGTTCATCGTCCGGATCGAGTTCGATCTGCGCTGCGAGCACGTCGAGGCGGCCCGTCGTCGTTCGATAGATCGCTTCGACGTTTTGATGATTCGAGACGATGCGTTGTTTGTCGAGGCGCACGCGCGGCTGCTTGACGCCGCCTTCGCGATTGCCCCGGTCCAGGCCCATCGTCATCACATTGTGATCGGCGTAATGATTCCAGGTGCTGTTGTCGAGCCCGGCAGCATCGTCGTAGCCGGAGTCGAGCAGGTAGGAGACGTCATCGACGTAATAGAGCAGTTGCATCTGGTCGGCCTGTTCGTGGCCTTCGCCGCGGCGGATGGCGTCGTCGCTCTCGCCGTTGAGCAGCACGTAATGGACCGCCGCCTCGCCGCTCGTGGCTGTTCGGCGGATGACGAGTTGCTGCTCGCCGTCCTGCCCGGTCTGCGCCGCCGTCGTGTTGCCGACGTTCGCGGCGGGCGAGGCCCCCTCGCCCGCGCCGAGGCGGGGGATGGCCATTTCCACCAGAAACAGATCGTCGCCTTCGTCCCGGCTTTGCCAGTCGCCGATCCAGGCCATTTTTTGCCCGAGCGATTCATCGCCGTATTCGGGCGTCCAGCGCATCAAGGCGGCGTGGCGCATCGGGGCTTTGTTGCCGTCGTCGAGGGCGGGCATGCGACCGCCGGGCGTCGTCAGATCGGCCAGCCACTCCAGTGGGCGGACGAACCACGGCGCGCGGAACGGATCGTCGAGGTCGAAGTCGGGATGGGCGTTGAGCAAGTCGTTGAGGCGGACGGCATGCCAGAACGGCACGACCTCGCTGAGGGTCAGGTGGAAATAATACGGGCCTTCGGCGAAGAACCGCCTGCCGCTGCTGGTTTGATAATGCCAGTGTTTGCTCCGGTTCTGCTGGGTCGGCGCACCGGCGCTGTACAACGCCCGGTTGAACCAGTGTTCGAAGTCGTGCTCTGGATTGTCGAAGCAGCGTTCGTCGATCTGTTGCTGCACCATCGCCGCGTAGCCGACGGCCACGTGGACTTTCATCGGCCAGTTGCCGGGCTGCACCTCGTCTGCGTTCACCTCCAGGAAAATCTTTTCGTTGGCCAGCCGGTCGAGCGTTCGCATCGCGCCGGCGGTCTGATGGAGCCACTGGCCTTTCTCGGCGCAGGTGAGCAGCCGCGCGGCGTTTTCGTCATCGTAATCCGGATCGTCGTAATGGCGATAGGCATTTTCGAGGGCGAGATACAGATCCACCGCGCGCGCCACGTTGGTGACTACCGCCGGCCACTTGACGGCGTCGTTGTTGATCGAACGGTTGACAGCGAACGCGCTCTCCTGAAGCAGATCCTCTTTGAACCGGCTCAGCGCCGTCGCGTGCGATGGTAGATCCGGCTCCGTCCGGGCATTGAGCGCGCCGATGTCGTTGCCGCTGCGTTCCATCACATACGTCACCAGCGCCACAAAAGCCCGCGCCTGGATCCGCCGGGTGTTTTCGATGATTTGCCGCCGCTCCGCCGGGTCGAGCGTGAGGTCTTCCCCGGCCAGGCGGAGGATCGATTCGTAGATCGTTTTAACAGAGGGATCCGGCGTATCAGCGTAGACGGCGTGGAGGATTTCGGCCAGGCCCAGCCCGTAGGCGCAGCCGCCCGGTTCGAGGCCGTCGCAGCTAAAACCGTTGAGCGACAGCGACGGATGCCGCATGTCAAACCGGCTGTCGAAGAAGCGTTCGTTGCCGGTGGTTTCGGGCAGGTCGTCCAGGCGCAAAGGCTGGGCCGAGGCCGCGCCCCCCGCCATCGCGATCAACAGGCCGATCCAGCCCCATATCACGCCGCCTGTTCGAAGCATAGTCGCCTGGTTTGTTCGATGGTTGAATCATCACAATATAAACGGAATGCCGGCTTTTTGGTTGGGATGTTTGTGAGGAAGGATGGTTACCTTGAAATAACCTAAATTCTGAAGATTCGTCAAACTCGAATAGCTTTTTCAGGCTGATGGACGCAACGAAACGCAAAAAGCTTGAAGCCGCCGGCTGGCGCGTGGGCTCAGCGGCGGATTTTCTGGATTTGTCTGAAGAAGATGCCCTGACCTTCAAGATCATTCAAAAAACCGAATTGATTCAGCAAACAGTTCATACGGATCAACGAGGGCACAGCGCTGAAACCGATTGACGATTGGCGGCTGCCTTGCGTCCTCATCCGGCACTACCATCCGGATCCGCCCTGCGATCCTTTAAGCAGCGGTCTTATCGCAGTCCTATCTGCGCCCCTCCGCGCCCATCTGCCCCCATCTGCCCCCATCTGCGGTTGCATTACTCATACCGCAAGCTCTCCACCGGATTAGCCACCGACGCCTTGATCGATTGATAGCTCACCGTCAGCCACGCAATCCCAAGGGCCGCCAGGCCCGCTATTAGAAATATCGGCCACGATATTTCTACGCGGTAAGCGAAATCCTCCAGCCACCGTTGCATGGCGAAGTAGGCCGCCGGCGCGGCCACCACAAAGGCGATGCCCACCAGCACCGTAAACTCTTTCGACAAAAGCAGGACGATCTGCGGCACCGTGGCGCCCATCACCTTGCGCACGCCGATCTCTTTACGTCGTTGCTCGGCGGTGAACGCCGCCAATCCAAAAAGACCCAGGCACGCGATGAAGATGGCGATGGCCGCGAAATACCCGAAGACATCGCGCAGCTTGTCTTCGTTGCGGTAAAGGAGGTCGAAGTCGTCGGCGACGAATGAGTAGCGGAAGAGTTGGCCGGGCACGAGGTCGTTGAGTGTGGCTTCGAGCGCGGCGAGGGCGCCGGGCATCTGCTCGCCTTGCACGCGCGCCAGCAACATTCCCCCGACGCCGGGCCGCAGCGGAATCACCAGCGGCTCGATCTCGTGGTGCAGCGAGGCAAAATGAAAGTCTTTGGCCACACCGACGATAGGCCCGGCGTAGTTCCCCCAGCGCATCACCCGCCCGACGGCATCATCCAGCCCGAGCCGCCTGGCCGCCGCTTCGTTGACGATCCACGCGTTGGTGTCGGCGGGGGCTTCGCGCGAGAAGTCACGCCCGGCGGCCAGTTCGATGCCGAGCGTCTCGATATAGTCGTGATCGACACCCCAGGCGATGCGCATCATCGTCTCTTCGTCGTCGCGGTGGCCGTCTACGGTCATGTTTTCGAGGCTGTAGCGCTCGCCCGGCACGTCGGCAGCCATCGACACAGTCAAAATGGCTGGATGCCGCAGCAGTTCTTGTTTGACCGTCTCCAGGTTGTTCTCGATGGCGTCGTTGAGTTCGCCGCCGAGGCGCACGTGGACGACGCGCTCTTTGTCGAAGCCCAACTGTTTCGTCCGGAAAAACGTCAGTTGGTTCAACACCACCGCCGTGCCGATGAGCAGAAAGATGGAGATGGCAAACTGGAAGACCACCAGCCCTTTGCGCAGCAGCGCCGGCTGCGACGCCTTGCTCGCGCCGGCTCCACGCAACGCCTGCGTCGGGCGGAACCCGGAGATTACGAAGGCCGGATAAGCGCCCGAGATAAGCCCAGTCAGCAGCGCCATGCCGGTCAGACCGAGCAGCAGCCCTGGATCCTGGAGATCCGCCAGCGTCAGCGCTTTGCCGGTGAGGTGGTTGAAGACGGGCAGCCACAGCACGATCAGCACGCCTGCCAGCACGAGCGCCATCGCCGCCATCAACGCCGCCTCGCCCAGGAACTGCCGCGCCAGTTGCAGCCGCTGCGCGCCCAGCGTCTTACGCACGCCTACCTCGCGCATCCGCGTCGCCGCTCGCGCCGTGGCCAGGTTGACAAAGTTGATGCAGGCGATCAACAACACAAACAGCGCGATGGCCGAAAAGACGTAGACGTAGAGCACGTCGCTGTTGGCGCGGTATTCTTTTTCGAGCTTCGAATGCAGGTGGATCTCCGGCAGCGGCTGCAAGACAAACCGCATCACCTCGTCAGCCGGTTGCTCGAAGCGTCCTTCGAAAAAAGTGTTGACAAACGCCGGGGCTTTTTGCGTGATGGTTTCGGTCTGATGCGCCTCGCGTAGCAGCACGTAGGTATAGAAGCCCGCCCAGGTCCGCGCCTGCTCCACCCAATCGCCGGCCTGATCATAAAACGTCTGCATCGAGACCATGAAATCGAAGGGCAGGTGCGTCGTAGGCGGCACGTCTTTCATGATGCCGGTGACGGTCATGTCGCGCCAGCCCGTCACGGTCACGGCGTGTCCCATCGGGTCGTCATCGCCGAAGTATTTGCGGGCGATGCGTTCTGAGAGGACGATGCTGCCGGGCGCGGCGAGGGCCGTGGCCGGGTTGCCGCGCGCGAGCGGCAGCGTGAAGACCTCGAAGACCGTCGAGTCGGCATAGACGCCGCCGGATTCTTCGAATTGCTGATCCTCCACCTGAAGCACCGCCCGGCTGCCGAAGGGGAAGATGCGGGCGATCTGTTCGACTTCGGGCATCTGTGCCTTGAACGCCTGACCGACGGGCGGGCCGATGGGCGCCCAGTGCGTGCCGTCATCGCCGGTATATTCAATCGTCAATCGGAAGATGCGGTCGGCGTTTTCGTGATGCCGGTCGTAGCTGCGCTCGTCCTGTACGTAGAGCACGATGAGCAAGCAACACGCCAGCCCCACCGCCAGCCCGGCGACGTTGATGAACGTATAGCCTTTCTGTCTTTTTAGATTGCGGAGCGCGATTTTCAGATAATTCTTCAGCATGATGGGGCCTCGGGCGGTTTCGTACGGAAGGGTGTGAGGGGTCTGCCGGGCGTGCAGCGAACGCCGGAAACAGATGCTGAGTACGTCTTGCCAGTACAGGCGTCGCGCTTTGGCCGGGCCGTAGCGTTTTGTGCGCAGGGCGTAGAGTTCTTCCAGATCACCGGCCATTTCAACGTGCCGGTGCGCCGGTCCCCAGCGCCGCAGTATCCACCGCGCTGCTTTGGGCGACCCCCGTTTTTGTTCACCTTTCGTTTTAAACAGGCTCATAGCAGGGCGCTTTTTAATTGTGAGAGGGGGAGAGGGCGAAAGGAGGAGAGGGCGATTTGTTATCTCCCTTTCCCCCTCTCTCCCTTTCTCCCTCTCTCATTCCAGTCCCAGCGAGGGTTGCCATTCGAGGCCGTCCCACATGCGTTCGCGGGCCTGCCGCATGGCCGAGACGGCGGCCAGGCCGGCGCCGGTGATCTCGTAAAAGCGTTTGCGTTTGCCGCCGCGCTGCCGCGTCACAGCGCCCAGCCGCGAGGCGAGGAAGCCCTTGTTCTCCAGCCGGTCCAGCGCGGCGTAGACCGCGCCCATCGTCGCCGCGCGCCCGGTGCGGGTTTCGATGCGCTGTTGGATGGGCACGGCATAGGCTGTCTCGCCCAGCCCGCAGACGGCCAGCAGCACCAGTTCCTCAAATTCGCCCAGGTGTAGGTGTTTCATGGTGTTACAGCCCCGGATTCATGTTTTATCGCAAATGTAGAGAAAATGATGCGCGGGATCAAGGTAATTATGGATGGCGCTGGGAAAAAGTGATGAGGTATCCTTGTGTGTTTCACGTTGATTGAGTGTTGGCGCAGGTCACTGGTCATTAGTGGCTTTTTTCCCCACCCATGACTAGTGACCAAGGGCCAGTGACCCACGCCACGGCTCGCCTGAAATGCCACCGGCTATGATACCACCAACCGTAGATCTGCCTGCCCAAAACTGTATGCGGCGGAAAATTAAGAGCCTGCTTAATAGGGTCGATAGCTCAAAGAACATCCCCTTCTAAACCCATCAAGCGGCGATCACGATGTTGTTTCAGGCAGAACCCGTCACCCCGCGCTCCGTGATCATCCACGTCGGTAAAACGTTGGATTTTGAAAACGCCGAGCTTTTTTCTCATCTGTGCGGCGAGACGCTGGCGCAAGGATATCAACATTTCATTTTAGACTTCTCCAAAACCGGCGTGCTCGATTCGAGTGGTCTGGGGGCTATTTTTAAGCTCCAGCGGGAGATTCCGTCGCAGGGCAAGGTCGTCTTTGCCAACCTTTCGGATGCCGTACGAGTGGTGGTGCAAATCACAAACATTTACCGCGTCTTCGCGCTTTACCCAACAGCCCAGGCAGCCTGCCGCGCGCTGGATAAATTCGCGGAGGCGTGAGGTGGGCGGGATCGGTTTTTTGCTGATTCCGGTCCTGGCGCATTGCGCAACTGGCGGTGCCGGTCATGGGTCACTGATGAGAGAAAAGCCACGAATGACCAGTGACCAACGCCGAGCGTTCTACGACGTGCAACACAGCGAAATAATACCTTATCTTATACCGGGCGCCCCACCCCTCACTTTGTTGCCACCCTCCGACGTTAACCGGCCATGAACTTTGCCATAGAATCGACGAACGATCCTGGAACCGTAGTTGTCCACATCGGCGAAGGGCTCGACTTTCGCAATGCCGACGAATTTAAAAAGGTGTGTCAGGAACAGGTTCAGGCCGGCGTCCGCAATTTCATTCTCGATTTCGCCGAAGCGCGCCTGCTCGATTCGGTGGGGCTGGGGGCTATCTTTTCGCTCTATCGCAACGTGACCCCGGCGCACGGGCAGGTGGTCTTCGCCGCCGTATCCGCGCCCGTGCAAGTCATGGTTCAAGTGACAAAAATCTATCGAGTCTTCCCCCAATACCAGACTGTCGCCCTGGCCTGCGAGGCGTTGCGGGTTCCTAAATAGGGAGGTTGGGAAAAAGCAAGGCGGCATTTCTCGACGTTGAACTTCGTGGAGACCTTGGTGTGGGGCACTGGTCATTACGCTCCCCCTGCCTTCGCAGGGGTCGCTGTCATTGGTCACTGGTGGTTTTTCTCTCACCAGTGACTAATGACCAGCGACTCACATATAGGGTTGTGCAAGGCGCCCACATCAAATCTACCGCCAGGCCAATCCGATCCACGACTGCGTCAGATCGGTGAAGGGTTCCCAGCCGAGGGCGATGATCATCACGGAGGCGGCCAGCCCTACCACGGCCACGAGGCCCGAAAGCAGGCTGAACCCGGCGCTCCGGTCTAATCGATTGATGAAGGTCTCTTTGAACAGGCCCAGCCATTGCAACGTCAGAAACGGCAGCAACAGCGCCGCGCGGACGCCTTCGCCCAGCCAGATGACGGGATTGACGAAGCTTTTTGTGAAGGCGGTGCGTTCGTCGTCGAGTGTGCCGAGGTAGCGCATGATGGCCTCTTCGCACTGGGCCACACGTTCGGGGCGGGGGTAGCCGCCGCGCAACTCCGGCAGCGTATTGACGATCAGCGGATCGGCAGGCATCGACGTCAGGTCGTAGGGCGAGGTAGACTGGTAGGCCGCCAGCCCCATCACGCCGAGGCGTTCCTGCATCCGCGCCGACCGCGCCACGAGCCAGGCATACGTCTCTTCATCAGACCCGTCGCCGTGGGCCAGGCTGCGGAAGCGCGCCAGAAACGTTTCGGCGAAGCGTCGTTTTTTCTTCACCCCGGCGCGTTGGGCCGCCAGGCGCGCGAGCCCGGCTACAGCCACGGCCACGAGCACGACGATGACAGTGAGTTTAGACATGACGGAGGCCTACGGCTGTTGCTGAGTGGCGGCATCGACGGCCTTTTGCGTGCTCTCAATCGACTGATGCTGCTGGTCTCTGACCTGCTGGTTGTGCAGGTTCGAGGGCCGGCGATTGGCGTTCGGGTCGATGGCGGGCTGTTCGAAGGCGGTGGCTTTGCGGGTGTTGCCGAGGGGCTTCCAGGCGCCCGAGCGGGTGAGCATCGCGCCCTCTCCCGTGAGGCGATCTACGCGGGTGGGCCCGTCCACCTGAGCGCCGAACGGTCCTTCGCCGGGGGCGTACACGGCGTACCGCGTAGGCCAGATAAAATAGGCCACAAACCCGATCACGATGACAATAAGCAGCTTTTTCATAACGTATCAGGGTGAGATGAGAACAGGGCTATTCTAGAGGGTATCGGCGCGTCGCCTGGAATCATTTAGAATTATCTGCAAGGATCGTCTGAGGGAGGTTACGTTTTATCTCCCCAGGGTGTTTTTATTAGTAGAGGGGTGGGGCATGTTGATGCCGAAAAGGGTCGGACTAAATAATTGAAATTGATGAGGAAAGGTTCGCGGAGTCTTCATCAACCCGTGCTCTGGCCCCTCGTATCAACAAAGAAAGAGAACAGACAAAGGGAGGGCATCATGAATAAGAGCATTGCGATCATGGGACGGTTCTTCGTCGCACGGTCTAATCCCCGGCATTCGCACGTCTGGAGCGTGTACGACAAGCAAGGCCACTACATCGAATCGTTCGGCGGCGGCGAGGAGGCTGCGCAGGCGCGCATCGCAGCCCTCGATCTCAAGGAAGATTCCTCCTCTTTACTGGCCGCATGACGGCATAAACCCTGACGACGATTTCACCCACTGCCGCTCCCGGCACACCCGTTATCCAGCGGGCTGGGGGCGGTTTTTTTGTATGCTCGCTGGCGCTCGCGGTCATTTGCTTCGCGTCATTTGCACGCCAAGCGTGCAAATGACCGCGAACGAAGTGAGCCACAGCTACTCATACCGCAACGACTCCACCGGATCCGCCAGCCCTGCTTTAATCGCCTGATAGCCAATCGTCAACAGCGCAATCGCCAGGGCCGCCAGGCCCGCCATTAGAAATATCGGCCACGATATTTCTATCCGGTAGGCGAAGTTTTGCAGCCATCGCCCGATGACGAAGTAGGCCAGCGGCACGGCGACGACGAACGCCACGAGCACCAGCGCGGCGAAGCCTTTCGAAAGCAGCACCACGATATCCGTCAGCGAGGCGCCCAGGACTTTGCGCACGCCGATCTCTTTGGTGCGCTGCTCGGCAGTGAAGGCGGCGAGGCCGAACAGCCCCAGGCACGCGATTACCAGGCTCAGCACGGTGAAGATGCCCAGCAGTGTGGCCGCGCGTTGCTCGGCCCGGTAGAGGCGGTCGAACGAGGCGTCGAGGAAGAAATATTCGAAGGGCCGATCGGGCAAGAACGCATTCCAGGTGGTTTCGAGGTGTTCCAGCGCGCCGGGGAGGTCCGCCGCCTGAAGCCGCACCAGGAAATGATCGCGCGTCCTCGGATTCAACTGCATCACGAGCGGGGCTATCTGGTGATGCAGCGACTGATAATGAAAATCGCGCACGACGCCGATGATGCGCCCCGGCTTGCCGAGCACCCATTCCGTCTGCGCCCGCGTGTAGCGGTCTAATTCTTTGCCGACGGGCATCCAGTCGGCGCCCAGCAAATCGCGCGCGGCGCGCAGGGCGGCTTCGTTGATGACGAAGGCATCGTTCTCGTCGGAGGGCACGTCGCGCGAGAAACTCCGCCCGTCGATCATCTCGATGCTGAGCGTCTCGATGAAGTCGTAATCGACGCCGAAGAGGTTCCAGGTGGTGATGTCGAGGTCGTCGAGGTCGGTCATGCCTTCGAGCAGGAACGAAGCCTGTCGCGGGTTTGAGCCCGGCACGTCGCTGGTGACGGCCACCTGGAGCACGTCCGGATGCGTCGCAAATTCACCCGCTATCGATTCGAAGGGCACCGGCGCCACGGCGTGGCCGTACATCCGCGCCGAGACCACGGCCATCCGCTCTTTCTGAAAACCGAGATTTTTGGTCCGGACGAACTGAAGCTGGTTGTAAATAACCATCGTCCCGATGATCAAGACGATGCCGACGGCGAACTGGCCGACGACGAGCACCTTGCGCACGCTCAGGCCGGAGGCGCCGGGCCGCAGCGAGCCGCGCAGCGTGTCGTAGGGCATGAAACGAGCCAGGAAAAACGCCGGATAGCTGCCCGCCACCACGCCCACGAGCACGGTCAATCCCGCCAAAAAAAGCAGCACTAGCGGGATGTTGAGCGTCGCCAGGGTGAGTGTTTTATCGGCCAGGGTGTTGAAGACTGGCAGCAGGAACGCCACCATCGGCAGCGCCAGCGCCAGCGCAATCAACGTCAGCAAAACCGATTCGCCGAGGAACTGCGCGACGAGGCTGCCGCGATGCGCCCCAAGCGTCTTGCGCATGCCGATCTCGCGCGCCCGGTGCGCCGAGCGGGCCGTCGCCAGGTTGGTGAAGTTGATGCAGGCGATCAGCAGAATCAACAGCGCGATGGCCGAGAAGCTGTAGACAGTGGCGAGCGAGCCCGACGGCTCCCGTTCGCCGCGCATCTTCGAGCGCAGGTGGATGTCTGTGATAGGCTGGAGGCGATACCCGGTGCCGTCTTCGCCGGAGCGCTCTTTGATGAAATCCGGCAGCGCCGCCTGCAACGCCTCCGCCGCGGCAGGCCGGTCGAGCAAGAGGTAGGTGTGGTGATAAGAATGGCTCCAGTCGTCCGGGTCGAGCATCCCGTAGTCGTCGAACGTCGCCATCGACGCCAGGAAATCAGGCCGGAAATGGCCGCTCTGCGGCGGCGTCTCCATCACGCCCGAAACCTCAAATTCCGCCTGAAAGCCGATGTCGAGAATCAGCCTTTTGCCTATCGGATCATCATCGCCGAAATACTTTTCCGCTATCGCCTCGGTGATCACGACGGTGCTCGGCTCGGTCAGCACACGCCGGGGATCGCCGATGACGAGGGGGAAGGTGAAGACGTCGAAGATCGTCGAGTCGGCCCAGTTGAAGCGGCTTTCGTAGAATTCCTTTTGCTGCTTCGTGTCTTTGATGAGCACGTCGCCGAGCGAGGGCAGGATGCGGGTATAGCCTGCCACGCTCGGATAGGTGGCTATGAGCGTCCGCGCCAGCGGCGACGGTGTGGCGATCACCTCCTCCTGCGTCACGCGAAAGATGCGGTCCGCTTTTTCGTGATGCCGGTCATAACTAAGCTCGTCCTGCACGTAGAGCAGAATCAACAGACACGAGGCCAGCCCCAGCGCCAGCCCGGCCACGTTGATAAACGTAAACGCCCGCCCCCGGCGCAAATGCCGCAGCGCAACGATGAGGTAGTTTTTGAACATAATTTTTCTGGCGAAAAATTAGGCGACGCAGGAGCGTCGCGATCTACACTCCCACGGAGGACCGTGGGAGCGAGCAAGGAAAAAAGCGAGACCTCAAGAGCCCCCGCCTGCGTCTCCTGCCCGCGCCTTCTGCCGTTTCATCTTCGTCGGAATCTCGCCCATGGCGCCTTCGCAGATCCCCGAAAAATCCTCGTTGCCCTTTTTGCGAAAGAGCGCGCACGATACCGAGCCGTGGCCCGTGGGGAAGACGAACTTGAGCGCGTTATCCTGATACGAGACCTCCTCCAACGCCCGGTCGCCATGGTCCGACGTGACCGTCAGGCGGAGGGTGTCTTGGACGGTCTCGGCGGTGAGGCCCATCGTTTGGGGGGCGCCCTCGTGCATCATGAAGGTGAGCATCCAGGCGCCGTCGAGGCTTTTTTGCGCCTGGGCCGAGAGCGGGAGCGCCAGCATGAACAACAGGGCGAAGCACAGTCTCATGGTCGATTACCGATTGAATGATACAAAGCACACCACACGAACGCACCCAAGGTCGGGCGCCCAACCTGACGCCTTCCTGAACACAACCTTAAATTGCTGTAAGGTGGTTGTTTTTGGGGATATGGTGCTTACTTTTTGGGGTTGATGCCTTTGGGCGAAGGGTCATTGGTCACTGGTCATTGGTCACTAGTTTTCCCTTCCAGTGACCAGTGACTAATGACCAGTGACCACAATCAGACCTGCACAACGCACGGGGTTTTTTCCGTCGTCGATAGAAAATCATGTGGCTCCTGTTGATCGAAGACGAAGTGCGCCTGGCTACGTCGTTGAAACGCGGCCTGGAGGAAGAAGGCTATACCGTCGATGTGGCGTACGACGGCGAGGAAGGCTGCGCGCTCGGCCTGATCCACGACTACGATCTGATGATCGTCGATTGGCGGTTGCCGCGCAAAGACGGGCAGGCCGTCATCAGCCAGTTGCGCGCGGCGGGCCGCCGGCTGCCCATCTTGATGTTGACGGCCCTCGGCGGCATCGATCATCGGGTAGCCGGGCTCGATGCCGGGGCCGACGATTATCTGACCAAGCCGTTCTCTTTCGAAGAACTGCTGGCGCGTCTGCGCGCGCTGGCCCGCCGCGCCCGGCAGGCCGCGCCGCCGGCGCCGTGGCTCAAACAAGGCTTGCTCGAAATCGACACCGCGCGCCGGCGCGTCAGCGTGCAGGGCGCGCTGCTCGACGTGCGGCCCAAGGAATATGCGCTGCTGGAGGTCTTCTTGCGCGCGCCCGGCCAGGTGCTCTCGCGCACCGTCCTGGCCGAACGCGTCTGGGGCAGCGCCTTCCACGTCAGCGATAACGTGATCGACGTGAGCATCTCGCGCCTGCGCCAGAAGCTCGCCGACGCCCTCAAACCCCACGCCGCCGAAGGCTCGATCCACATTCAAACCGTCCGAGGCGTCGGCTATTGTCTGGTGGTTGAAACGGAGAGCGAGTGAGCCACGCTTTGTGGAAATTTTTGATCTCGGCGCGTTGTATGAACGAAGGCGTTGGTCACTGGTGAGGGAAAGACACCAGTGACCAATGACAGCGAGCGCCAGCGAGCGTAATGACCAGTGACCAACGCCAACTGTTGTACGAAGCGCTACATAGCGAAATCAGGAAAATGTCTAATCCAACCACCGCGCCAGACCGATTCCGGCTGCCGATCTCGATGCGCCTGACCCTGTGGTACGGCCTGAGCATGCTCGTGCTGCTGGCCTTGTTCAGCGCGTTGCTGGTGACGAGCCTGCACTGGAATCACCACATCGTTTTGCACCAGCGGTTGTTCAAAGCGCAGAGCGATCTGGTGCATCACGTCGTCGTCGAGGAGGGCGGGCTGAAGCTGACGCCTGCGCTGGCGAGCCTCGGCGGCCCATATCGATCTGAAGGCGTCTTCGGCACCTATGCGCGGCTCTTGACGCCGGAAGGGCAGGTGCTGGAACAGAGCGCCAACTACAACAGCGGCCCCGTCTTCGAGCCGGTTCTTCCGGAAGAACCCGGGGTCGCGGAAGTAGACCTGGAATGGCAGGGGTTGCCCTTTCGCGCTTTCTATGCGCCCGTTCTCTCGGAAGACGAGGTCGTCGGCTGGCTGGAGGTGAGCGGGTTTTCCTGGCAGGTACAGTTTCACATGGTGGGTGTGCCGGTGGGCATCGCCATTCTGGTGACGGTGCTGCTGGCGCTCGGCGGCGGCTACGTGTTGGCCCGTCGCGCGCTGCGGCCCGTCGCCCGGCTGACCGAAGCCGCCAATCGCATCACCGCCTCCGCGTTGAACGTCCAACTGCCCGTCGAAAAACGCTGGCGCGACGAACTGACCGAGCTGGCCGAGACGTTCAACATGATGATTGCCCGGCTCGGTGCCTCGTTTGCGCGCGAACGCCGCTTCACCGCCGATGCCGCACACGAATTGTTGAATCCGCTGGCGGCGGTGCGCAACGAAGCCGAGGTAGCCCTGCGCCGAACCCGCGAGACCGAAGCCTATCAACAAACCCTCCACACCATCCTCACCGACGTCGAGCGCCTCGGCACGATGATCGAGCAACTCCTCCAACTCGCCCGCATCGACGCCGGCTCCGACCTGCAACGCGAGACCGTCGAACTGGGCCGGTTGTCTCAGGAAGCTGCCGCTCGCTGGCAAGCCGCCGCCGCCGAAAAGCAGCTACGCCTCACCTGCCTCGTCGATCAACCAGCCACCGTCTGCGCCAACGCCATCCACCTCGACGCCGTGCTGGACAACCTGCTCGAAAACGCCGTCAAATACACCCCCGAAGGCGGACAGGTTGAGGTCGCCGTAGAGGCTGTTGATCAAGACGTATCCCTCACCATCACCGACACCGGCATCGGCTTCGACCCGGATGCCGCCGCCCGCCTCTTCGACCGTTTCCATCGCGCCGCCGCGCCTGCCGTCCACGCTCAGCCGGGGAGCGGGCTCGGCTTAGCCATCGTTCAGGCCATCGTGCAGGCGTACGGCGGTAGCATTTCCGCTACGAGTGAGGGGCCGGGGCAGGGCAGCCGCTTCATCGTCCGGTTGCCGCGTGCGGATCGGGGGGATGAGGAATGAGGGTAGCAGTTGGAGAGATTATTTCTCCTCTGCGTCTACTTCCGACTCTGTGGCGTCTAAAAACGCTGCTGGTGTCATGATTGGGATTCCCCGAAAGGTTTGCATCTCCACCAGATCATTGTCGCTACTTACAATGCAGCGGGCTTCGCCGGCAACGGCCAATTCTAAGAACTTATCATCCTTCGGATCTCGACAGGCTTGAATTTCCTCAACCGGCTCTATTTCAAGTGTCCGATCAATAAAGCCCTCCAAAAACTCCTCGCGCTCCTCCTGTGTCACGTACCGATCAAACTTCTCGCGATCAAGGACTTCGGCCAATTCTGTCAATGTCGGAAGCGACGATAACACATGCCCAAGCTTCAACGCGCGACGTAAGGCTTGGCTCGGCTTAGCTTGCTCAAACAACACCGCGCTGACCACTGTACTGGTGTCGAAGACGAAACGCGGCTTATTCGTCATTGAGAATCGAATCTAAAATCTTCGGCGTTAGACCACGCTCCTGGGCTTTTCGGCTGATATCGCTCATGATTTCTTCGAGCGGCCTCTTTGCGCGGTTGACCTGGCTAAGTTTCAGACTAATCAGCGCGTCTAGCTTACGCTTTTGTTCTTCCGAAGCTGTCTCGTACGTGCGGGCCGCTTCGGGGCTGACGCGAATGGTAAGGGATTTGGTCTCCATGCCGTTCACCACGGGTTTGTTCGCCTATTTCTACGCCCGACTTAAATCCATGATTCTCAAGACACCGCTTCGTCGTCCGGCTGCCGCGTGCGGGGCGGGGGATAGCGAAGGAAAGTAACAGTTGAAGCAGGTGTTAAGCCTTTTCTCCAGGTACAATATGCTTGAGGTTGCCCGACTTCTTAAACCGAATAGACTCGTTGATGAGGTATTCGGATGTAATCTCATTCTCAACTGTAATGGGTAACACTCCCTTTTGACTAAGGAAAATGTCATAATCAGCAATCTCAGGTCGATGGCTGGATACAAAATAATTCCAGAAGATGCCGCCAATCAGAAAATGAGCAACGCGATGACCGTTCACCTTTACCATGTCTGGTGAAAGCATCATTCGCTGCAACTCGTTCTTGAAGCTAGGACAAAGCAGCAACCAACATCCATATTTTTCTGGGGAGCCTGGTTGCTCTTGAAACACTATCTTGCGCAGGCGCTCTTGGTGAGGGCCAAGATTGATATCCTGAAATTCAGGACGTTTTGATGCACCAGCACGCCAAAGTACAGAGAGCTGCAAAAGCTTGAACATCGGATAATTGATGTAGTGACACTCAAGCCGTCCAGGTTTCTCAATAATAACCGCCTCTTGTTCGAATAATCGAGCCGCATAGGTCTCCCATCGACTCAATTTGTTTTCACATTTCTCACAAAGGAGATATTCCCAAATGCCGGATTGACGGATATTTGGTCTTTTCCCTGGTTCGGACGAGACTGAAAAGTACCGCTTTGGGTTCTTATCGTAGAGGTTCTTATAGAAGAATTCCGGGATGATGTGCGATTTTCGCAGCTTTTCATCCCGGAGGCATAGAGCGCATTTCATAGGTGACGGTTTAAGGATTCATAGCCTTGTAATATCTGGACAGCGTCCAAATAGTGTGCGAATTTCTACTTGGCACAAAATATTGTGTTTCTAATACGTAGAGACCAGCCTTTAAGACCTGCAGCAAATATTTTGCTTACAGCCTCGGCGCAACTTTCTCGGCAGCCTCGTTCGAGGAAAGGACGGGGTACACCTCGAAATCCACCAGATCATACCAGCGCGCCATCCATTCGTCGAGCAGGGCGCGATCTGTCGTTTGCATCAGTTGAAAACACCGTTCCAGCTTTTCATCGACCCAGCTTGAGACGTAGTCCAGCCCGTCGGGTGCGAGACGGCCCTGATCCCGATAGCGTCGATAGACAGGGACAGGATCTTGATGCTTGAAATGCTCAACGATCATGTATAGCAAGAGGCGCCTCCCACTGTTTTTCGCCATACCGTGTTCAGCCAGTCTCCGAGGCCGGGCCGTCGAACTGCGCTTTAAAAGACGCGCGCTTTCGATAAATGAGGATGGTGCCGACGATATAAGGCAGGCCCCAGAACAAGAGCGCCCGGATGCCCTGCGGCACCCCCGGCAGATATTCGAAAAAGTGCGACCCCAACGCCATCACCAGACCCACATACGAGTACAGCATAAAAAAGTAGTGCATCTCGAACCAGCCGGGGAACCGATACCAGGCCAGCACCGGAATGACGCCGCCAATCACCGAGACCAGCGAGACGATTGCCAGGATGTGAAACACGTCGAAGCCCTCGGTGAAGGGCGTCGTGCCCGTCAGCCAGAACGAACTAATGCAGAGCGAGAGCATGGAGACCACGTAGATCTTGCCCCAGCGTTTGTGAAACCGCGTGCCCTTCTTCGAAAAAAAGATCGGGAAGCCGGCCACCAGGGCCAGGACGGCGGTTACGGTGTGGAAAGCCAGCAGCATGGTTTCAGGGCGCGTCGTGAGCGAATAGTCTGGAAAAACCCGGATACGCGCGCAAGGGGATGACCTCGAACGAAATGAGCCCGTGTTGGATCAGCGGCAGCGTGGCGAGCACGGCTTCGGCCTCTTCGACACCGGCGCATTCGAGGATGAGCACGGCTTCGGAGGCGTCGGCGCGGAAGTACAACTCGCGGATCACACCGGCCTGGTACAGGTCCCATGCCCGCGCGGCTTCGGCGTCGAGGTGCGGCTCGAAGTCGGCGGCGGTGAGGCCCGGCGTTTCTTTTTCGAGGGCGAGGATTTTCATGGCAACCACAGATGAGGGCAGATGGGCGCGGATAAACGCAGATGATCGGTGCAGAACGCCGGTAATCTACAAAGGGCGCTGATAATCTATACCGGATAAGTTCCTATCTGCCTTCATCCGCGTTCATCCGCGTTCATCTGCGGTTGCAATTACTCATACCGCAACGCCTCCACCGGATTCGTCAACGCGGCCCTGATCGATTGATAACTCACCGTCAGCCACGCAATCCCCAGGGCCGCCAGGCCCGCCATTAGAAATATCGGCCACGATATGTCTACACGGAAGGCAAAGTCTTGCAGCCAGCGATCCATCGCGAAAAACGCCAGCGGCGCCGCCACGACGAAGGCGATGGCGACGAGCTTCGTAAACTCCTTCGACAACAACACGATGATGCTGAGCACAGAGGCGCCGAGCACCTTGCGCACGCCGATCTCTTTAGTGCGTTGCTCGGCGGTGAAGGCGGCGAGACCGAACAGCCCCAGGCACGCGATGAAGATGGCAATGATGGCAAAGACGATAAAGTAGTTGCCCGTCCGCTGGTCGGCCCGGTAGAGCGCATCGACGTCGTTGTCGAGGAACGAATAGGTGAAGGGTTGCTCCGGCGCGAAGCTTTGCCATTGGCTTTCGAACGCCGCCAGCGTGCCGCCGAGGTCATCCGGCTGGACGCGGACGGCGAGGTACGTAAGATTACGTCCGATGAACATCCCCAGCGGGCGGATCTCGTCGCGCAGCGACTGGTAATGAAAATCCTTCACCACGCCGATGACGGGGATGAGTTGCTCTTCGTCCTCGCCGAAGCCGGGCGAGACCAGCCGCTTGCCCACCGTTTCCTCCAGGGTAAAACCGAATTCTTTGACGGCAGCCTCGTTGAGGATGACCGCCGTCGAATCGGTGGTGAAGTCGCGGGAGAAGAACCGCCCGTCCACCAGGTCCAGGTCGAGGGTTTCGAGCAGGTCGAAATCGGTGAAGAGCAGGCGGATGTTGCGGAGCTGGTCGGGCGAGGCGCCTTCGGGGAAGAAGCTCGTATCGCCGAAGGTGCGGCCCGGCAACGTGCCGGCGGCGGCCACCGAGACGACGTTGGGATGCTGCCGGATCTGTTGTTTAAAAGCTTCCTGCTGCGCATCCAGCGCGTCGAAGCGTTCGAGCACGATCACGTGTTCTTTGGCGAAGCCCAGGCGCTTCGTCTGGACATAATCGACCTGCCGGTACACCATCGCGGTGCAGATCATCAGCAAGATCGAGATCACAAACTGAAACACGACCAGCCCGCTGCGCAGCCCGGAGCTTTTCAGGCCCGTCTGCCCCTGGCCCTTCAGCACGTTGACGATGCGGAACGAGGCCAGGAAGAAAGCCGGATAGCTACCCGCCAGCAGTCCCACCAGCACCGCAAATCCAACCAGACCCGCCAGCAAACCCGCGTCGCCGAAATCGATTTGCAGCGCCTTGCCCGAAAGCTCGTTAAACAGCGGCAACAGCACAGCGGCCAGCACCAGCGCCACGCCCAACGCGATCACGCTCAACAGCATCGATTCCATCAAAAACTGAAGCGTCAACTGCCGCCGGTTCGACCCCAAAACTTTGCGCACGCCCACCTCTTTGGCCCGCCCCGCCGAGCGCGCCGTCGCCAGGTTCATGAAATTGATGCAGGCGATGAGCAAGATCAAAAGGGCGATAATCGAAAACGCGTAGACGTACGTGATGTCGCCGTTGGGTTCGATCTCGTAGTCGAGGTTCGAGTGCAGGTGGACGTCGGTCAGTGCCTGAAGATGGAATTCGAACCGGCCCCCGGAGGCGAAGAATTGATCGACCGTGATGCCCAGGATCTCCTCGACTTGCGGCCCGGCGTATTTCTGCACCATCGCCGGAAACTTGGCCTCCAACGCGTCGGGCGAATGCCCCTCGGCCAGCACGAAATACGTCCGGAAGTTGTTGCTGACCCACATCGGGTTGCGGCTATTGCCCAGCGTGCCGAGCGAGCCCAGGAAATCGAAGTGGAAATGCGAATTCTCCGGCACGTCGGCCACCACGCCGGTCACGGCATAGTCAAACTCATCATCCACCCGGATCGTCTTGCCCATCGGGTTGTCCTGGCCGAAGTATTTCCGCGCCGTCGATTCGGTCAGGACGACGGTGTTCGGTTCGAGGAGCGCTGTTTCGGGATCGCCCCGGAGGAGGGGAAAAGTAAAGATCTCGAAGAAGGTAGAATCGGCAAAATAAAACTGCTCTTCGATGAACTGATTGTCCTCGTAGCGCACGAGCGTCTCGCCGGTATACGTAAAAAGCCGCGTCGCCTGGACGACCTCCGGATAATCGTTGACGAGCGTCTGGGCCATCGGCGCCGGCGCTATCGGTCCGTTGATTTCTTGCTCGCCGAGGCGCGCGTCGAGCGTCACGCGGTAGATCTGGTCGGCTTTTTCGTGATACCGGTCGTAGCTGAGTTCGTCCCGCACGAAGAGCAGGATCAACAAACAACACGCCAGCCCCACCGCCAACCCGGCCACATTGATAACCGTGTAGCCTGTCGATTTTTTAAGATTGCGCAGGGCAATCTTAAAATAATTCTTGAACATGAGATCGGTGCCTGGGAGTTAGGAAGAAATGGATTCTCCCGTAACACGAAGATGATGGGGGAATGGTTACAGTTGTGGGTGCGCTTGATGTTTGCCCTAATTGCACCAATGGAACATAATTGCGCCACTAATCGCGCCATTTACGTGCCAGGGTGCCGTGTTTTGGGCTAAAAACGCACCTAATCGCGCCATAATTGCGCCAGTCATTGCACCATCGGACGTGCAATAGACGTGCAAATACGTGCAATACGATAGCGTATTTCGCTCAATTTGGAGGTTCCCTGTTCAGCCTGCCGTGCAATCGACGTGCAATTAAGAGTTGCTTACAACGGTCACTTGGCCTCAGGATAGCCTGTCACTTTCAGATCGTGCTCAAAGGCTTCGCGGGTATAGGAGGGCACTTCGCGTTCGGCCAGCACTTTCTGAAAATCAAACCGATTCATCCGGGCTAGTTCAGCCCCTTGCGCCGTTGTCAGACGCCGCTGCCAGCACATCAGGATGGCAACCTCCCTCAGAAACTCTGCCTCCGACAGGCCAGCCGTGTTCAGGAGATCTGGAGATATGGTGATCGTCATTGGTTCGCTTTCTTGTTTGGCTTCTCGTCTAGCAGTTTTCAGCCCAAGCGGCAAGAAAGGTTCCAATCTCACTACAAGAACTGAATCGGTCTCCGAGGTGTGACATAGGGCTGTCATCACCTCTCCATACATTTAAGTTGAGTTTTTGTATCTACTCATCAACCCTGGAGATGCAAAATGGCTGAATCTCAGAGTCACAAGCGCGCAAAACGTAAAGCAGCAGGTAAGTCTGGACAAAATGAGGTGCCTCTTCCTGGCAACCGCCGTCTAGATGCTGCCACCAAAAAACGTGCTACGGAGGTAGAGCGTAGCGGTACCGCTGAGGGACTTAAAAAGGCGGCTCGACGGCTCAAAGCCAGCGGCAAACCCCAGAGAGTACTTCAGGTCCCCCAAAAGGATATGAAGAAGGCGGTCCAGGCTATGAAGCAGGTGGGTGTAACCGGCTCTGTTAAAAACATGAGTGGTACCAAGCGACGTTCCGTGTCCAAGAGAAAGTGACGCCTCAATGTTCCACAGAAGGTACATGACATTGTGATGCAAGCTTCCTTCAACCTTGATGCCATAGAACTCTTTGTTGTTTTTGTACTTCCTGGCCTCATATCAATGCAGGTCTACAGGTTAGTTATGCCTGCTCGCGCATTAGAATGGGGAAATGCCATCATTCACGGTCTTTTCTATAGCAGTGTAAACTTTGCTATTCTATCGCCGCTTATCTTTTGGGCACAACAGGGTGATTTTGTGCAGAGTCATCCTGTTTTATATTCAGTTGGTCTCATCGCAGTACTTTTCGTATTTCCAATCATTTGGCCTTTGCTGCTTGGAAAGATATATCGGTCAAAATGGTTCAAGCGATTTCAAATACCCTACCCTACTGCCTGGGATTATTTTTTTGATAAGCGCGAGGAGGTTTTCGCACTAATTCACCTCAATGATGGGAATTTTATTGGAGGTTATTTTGGAGGAGATTCATATGCTGGCGACTTTCCGAATGATGGTGATTTGTATCTGCAAGCAGTCTACTCTCTGGACGACGATGGGCACTTTCTAGAGCCTGTTGAGATGACCAGAGGGATGGTTATTCGAAAAGATCAATACGATCTGATCGAATTTTTTGTTGTTCCACCTCAAAACGAAGACGAGGAAGATGGCGAAATCCTCCGGCAAGAGCTCCAGCCCGTCGCAGAAAACAGACCGTGGCTACTCAGGGATGAACAAGACGGGAGGGTACTCCCCAAAAGCAAGCCAGTCAACGAGCAAGCTGCCAGTAGCGCCTAAGGGGGGTACGGGCAAAACCTCCCGAAAATAACTAAAGCGTTTCTCGCTGGTATACTTGTCTCGAATGTCTGATGCGTTCTATGTGGGGAATGCCCACAGGTGCTTTTTTGTGATCACCTGAAAGCAGACGTATGGGCCAAAGCAAATAGGGGTTTGTCCGGAATTTGCTGTCATCCGCGCCCATCTGCCCCAATCTGCGGTTGCAATTATTCATACCGCAACGCCTTCACCGGATTCGCCGTCGCCGCCCGGACGGCCTGATAACTCACCGTCAACAGCGCAATCAACAGGGCCGCCAGGCCCGCCCCTAGAAATATCGGCCACGAGATTTCTATGCGGAAGGCGAAGGTCTCCAGCCAGCGCGTCATGCCGAAGTAGGCCAGCGGCGTGGCTACGACGGTGGCGAGGCCGACGAGGATGACGAACTCGCGCGCGATGAGCACCATCATGCCCGAGGCCGAGGCGCCGAGGACTTTGCGGATGCCGATCTCCTTCGTCCGCCGCGTCACCGACAGCGTCGCCAGGCCGAAGAGGCCGAGGCAGGCGATGAGGATGGCGAAGAGCGCCGAGAGTGTCACGATCAGGCCCCAGCGTTCTTCGGCTTGATACTGGCTCGCCACGTCGTCGTCGAGGAACGAGTAGGTGAACGGTTTGCTCGGCAGGAACGTAGTCCACGTCGCCTCGACGGCGGCGAGCGTGGCGGCGATGTCGTCGGGGCGGATCTTGATGAGGATGTTGCCCATGAAATTGTAATAATTGGGATGCATGTTCATCACGGCAGGCTTGACGTCGACGTGCAGCGACTCGAAGTGGAAATCCTTCACCACGCCGATGATCGTCGGCGACTCGTCGTAGATGAAGTCCAGCCAGTTCGTCAGCACGTGGCCGACGGGGTTTTCGAGGCCGTGCTCCTTCACCAGCGCCTCGTTGACCAGGATGCTGTTCGTCGGATCGTTGGGGAAATCACGCGAGAAGCTGCGCCCGGCGACGAGTTCCATCCCCAGGAGATCTATCGAGTCGTAGTCGAAGCCGAAGTTCCAGGCGCTGTGGCTGTTGCCGTCGGCGTCGGTCCAGGTGTTGCGGTCGCCGCCTCGGGTGAAGGAATAGCCCATCTTGGCCACGTGTGTGACTTCGGTGCGGGGGAGGAGTTCGCTGCGGAAAAATTCCAGCATCGCCGGCGCCTGTTCAGGGTTGATCTGATTGGTGTTGACGACGATGATCTGGTCTTGCTTGTAGCCCAGGTCGCGGTTCATCAGAAAATCCAACTGCTGCGTCATGATGACGGTGCAGGCGATCAGGCCGATGGAGATGGTGTATTGCACCACCACGAGCGAGCGCGTCAGGTAGTTCTTGCCGCGCATCTTGATCTCGCCCTTGAGCACGGCGGCGGGCTGAAACCGCGAGAGCACCACCGCCGGATAGCCGCCCGCGATCAGCCCGACGACGACCATCAACCCCAGCAAGCCCATCAGGCCGTCGCGGCTGAGCAACCCGGCAAAATTCAGGCTTTGCCCCGTCAGATCATTGAAAACGGGCAGCGCCAGCGCCGCCAGCGCCAGGCCCAGGCCCAGCGCTACCATGCTCAACAGCACCGACTCGCCCCAGAACTGCTTCATCAACTGACGCGGCAGCGCGCCGAGCACTTTGCGCATGCCCACCTCGCGCGCCCGGCTCGTCGAACGGCCTACCGAGAGCGTCATAAAGTTGATGCAGGCGATCAGCAGCACCAGCAGGCCGATGCCACTGAGGATGTACGAATAGCGCGGATTGTGCGGCGCCTCCTCGTAGCGCGTGCCGATGACCGGGTTGAGATGCACGTCGCGCAAAGGTTGCAAGATCAGCTTGAAGGCTTCTGCGCCGTCGGCCAGATACCCGGCGTTGCGGCGTCTTTCGATGCGGTCGGCGAACTGCGTGGCGGTGAAGGGCGGCAGCGCGGCTTCGAGTTCCGCCGGATCCTGATCCTCGGCCAGTTGGAGGTACGTCGCCGTGCGCCCGCCCCAGTCGTTGCCGCCGATCGGAAGGGTGTTGTAATTCTCGAACGAGATCATCACGTCGAACTGAAGGCTCGAATTGTCGGGGATCTCTTTGACGACACCCGAAACGGTAAAGTCGTACGTCACCTCGCGGCGGACAATCGAGAGCACCTGGCCGAGGGCGTGGCGGTAGCCGGGCTCGCCTTCGCCGAAGAGTTTGAGGGCCATCGCTTCGGTGATCACCATCGAGCCGGGGTCGTCGAGCGCCGTGGTGGGATCGCCGGCGAGGAAGGGGAAGGAGAAGATCTCGAAGAACGTCGAGTCGGTCTCCATGAGGCGCTGGCGGAAGATCTCGTTGCCCCGGTGCAGATCAATGTTGCCGGCGACGATGCGGGTGTGGCGTTCGATGCCGGGGAAGGCCTCGCCCAGGGGCTCGTGCATCGCCGGCGGCATGATCAGGCGATAGTCGAGGCTGCCGTCGGGCCGCGTCTCCTGAATGACGGTTTTGTAGATCCGGTCGGCGTTTTCGTGGAAGCTGTCGAAGCTCCATTCGTGGCGCACGAGCATGAAGATCAGCACGCAGCACGCCATCCCGACGGCCAATCCGCTGACGTTGATGAGGGTGTAAATCTGGTGTTTGCGCAGATTGCGCAGCGCGATCTTGAGATAATTGCTCAGCATCGGGATGGCGGGGCGAGAGGGTGAGAGAAATGCTAGTTTTATAGCACTACGGATGAGTTGGGATTTGTTGCACTGCAACCGCAGATGAACGCGGATAGGCGCAGATGATTGCAACCGCAGATGAACGCGGATGGGCGCAGATCATCCGCGCAGGACCTGGCCTTATCTCAGCCCTATCCGCGTTCATCCGCGCCCATCTGCCCTGATCTGCGGTTGCATTACTCATACCGCAACGCCTGCACCGGATTCGACGTGGCGATCTTATAAACCTGCCAGCCGACCGTCGCCAGGGCGATTACGAACATGAACACCGTGGCCAGCACGCATGGCAGCAGGCCCACGCCGCCGTGGTAGGCCCAGATGCTGTCGAGCAGCATCTTGATCACGAAATAGCCCAGCACCGAAGCCAAAACCGACGCAATTAGCAGCATCACGATGAACTCTTTGTTGATGAGCCGCCCCACGCTGAAGACCGACGCACCGAGCACCTTGCGGATGCCGATCTCCTTCGTCCGCCGGGCGATAGCCAGCGACATCAACCCGAAAAGCCCCGCCGCTGCAATCACGGTGGCGAGCAGGGCGATGTAGAAGAACGTCGTCCTGATGCCCGTGTTGATCGTTTTCGCTTCGGCGAGCACCTCCTCGTTCTGGTACAGGCCGTTATACGGTTCTTCCGGCACGAGCCGCTGCCACGTCTGGCGCAGGAACGCGTTGGTCTCGTCCAGCCTGTCGCTCCGGACGCGCGCCGACAGATAGTAATACCGATCCGGCGTGGTGAGGCGCAGGGCGCCGGGATCGACGGGGTTCCAGACGCCGGCATCGAAAAAGTCTTCGAACACCCCCACGACCTCGTAGCGCGTGCTGTCGAGGATGATCGTTTGCCCGACCGGCTCAGTCAGGCCGAACTGACGGGCAAAGGTTTGATTGACCATCACGGCATCGGTGAAATCGGTGTCCATATCGAGGTCGAAGCCGCGCCCGTCGACGATGCGCAGGCCCATCGTTTCCAGATAATTCTCGCCGATGAGGTAGACATCGATCTCGCCTTTGATAGCCTCGCGCCCGGCAGCGGGCAGCGTCTCGGCTACGCGTCCGAAGTACGAGTAGCCGATGTGGCTGCGCGAACCGGCGACGTTGAGGATGTCCGGATTCTGCACGAGCGCATCCCGGTAAGTCGTAAAACGATCCGGGTTGCCCAGCGGCACCATCAGCACCATCTCCTTGTCGTAGCCCAGGTCGACGGTTTCCTGATACCGGGCGTTGTTGGTGAAGACGATGCCGGCCAGGATCACCATCACGGCGATGGTGAGTTGGAAGGTCAGCAGCGCGCGGGTGAAGTAGTTGAGCCCGGCGAGTTGCTGGCGGCCTTTGAGGATGTTGACGGGGCTGAAACTGCTGATGTAAAACGCCGGATACGCCCCGGCGATGATACCGGTGATCAGCAGCAGCGCCGCCAGAAAAACCAGCAGCGGCGCGTTGTCGGCATAATCGACCTGAAGGTCCAGGTACGGCCAGAGGCTGCTGTAGGCCGGCGCGAAGACCTCGGCCAGCAGCAGCGCCAGCCCGAAGGCGATTACGCACAGCAGCATGCTCTCGCCCATAAACTGCCCGATGAGTTGCCGCCGCAGCCCGCCCATCACCTTGCGCACGCCGATCTCCTTGAGCCGCTTGCCCGCAAACGCGATGGCCGTGTTCATGAAGTTGAAACACGCCATCAACAAAAGCAGCACCGCGATGACGGCGGGCGAGACGACCGCCGCCGGGTGCAGGCTCTCGGTCAGGATATAGGCCCGCGTGGGGTCTGAGGTCAGAAACATCTCCGGCAGCGGCACGAAGTAGAACCGTTCGAATTCCAGGTCGGGCCGCGCCGTGTTTTGCAGGCCGATGTACGCCGTGAGCCGGTCGGAGAGCCCGGCGAGCGCCGCCGGATCCGGCACGTCGAGGAAGGTGACGTGTCCCCAGCGTCTCCAATCTTCGAGGTCGTCGCCGTAGACGCGGAGGTTGTCGTAGGCCGCCAGAATGTCGAACTGGATGCTGGAGTTTTGTGGGATCTTCTCGACGACGGCGCCGACGGTGAACGTCCGGAGTTCGTCGTCGAAGCGGATCGTCACCTGGCGGCCTATCGGATTTTCCTGACCGAAGTATTTGACGGCGGTCTCGGGGTTGAGGACGATCCTGCCAGGGTCGCGCAGCACGTCGGGGGTGCCGTGCCGGAGGGGGAAGGTGAAGACGTCGAAGAAGGCGGGATCGGCAAAATAGACCGTCTCGTTGAAGACCTTTTCCTCGTACTGGAACACGGCGTCGCCCAGCGAGATGCGCACCACGTTGTCGATGAAGGGAAACTCTGCCTGCATCGCCGGCCCCAGCGGCATCGGCGTGATGCCCCACTCCTGCGGGTTGTCGTGGACCACGCGGATGCTGTTGACCCGGTAGATCCGCTCGGCGTTTTCGTGGAATTTGTCGAAGCCGAAGCTGAAGTCGTAGTTGAGATAGGCCACGATGCAACAGGCCAGCGCCACCGACAGCCCGACGACGTTGATAACAGTATACCGCCCGTTCTTGACGAGTTGGCGCCCGGCGATGATCAGGTAATTTTTCAGCATGGTCAGACTCCAGTAGGCCAGTTGAGCGGTGAAGCCGGGCAGAGACAGCAGCACCTGCCTCCAGTACCATCGGCGGGCTGCGCGCGCGCCGTAGCGCCCGCGCAGGTAATGATATTCTTCTTCGAAATCGCCCAGCAAGACGTCGCTGTCTCCGTGGGGGCGCAGGCGTTCGAGCAGCCACGCGCCCAGGCGGGGCGGGGTGTCGTGTCGGCTCATGGGGTTATCCGAACGCCAGTTTCGGGACGCCCTGCCGGAGGGCGCTACGGACGCGTTCCATCTCGGCCAGTGCTGCCACGCCGCCGGGTGTCACCCGGTAGAAACGGCGGCGGCGCCCGCCGCGCTCTTTCGTCGGCGGCCCGTCGGTGGCCGTCACGTAGCCGCGCTCGGTCAGGCGGTCGAGGGGGACGTAGACGGAGGCGAACGAGAAGTGCTCGCCGGTGATCTCCATGAGATGCCGCCGGATGGTGACGCCGTAGGCATTCTCGCCAAGCTGGAGGACGGCGAGCAGGATCAACTCTTCGGTGCGGCGTAGCAGGGTCATGCCGGAGGAGGGTGAGGGGATTATTTCTGGTAAACAGAAGAAATACGCGCCCGGCAGAAAGATGGTTACAGAAAGGTGGGAAATTTTGGATTTTAGATTTTGGATTTTGGATTGGGAAGTTTCCGATCCCCCTTCAATAAACGAGGAAGCCGCGACAGTCGAATCAGCTGCGGCTTTTTCGATTGAGATGCCGGTGCTAAACGAGACCAATCCAAAATCCAAAATCTAAAATCCAAAATCGGCACTGTCAGGGAATGACCTACACAAGATCACGGCGTCTCCCGGCAACACAAAGTTTTACATCCTGATATTCTTAAGGCGGCTCGCGCGTGAGTCTCCCCGCAATTCGTTTTCGCCGCTGGCCGTTCGTCCTCCTTTTCACCCCAGAACAGGTTCGTCATGAAAAAGCATACCCTTCCCATCGCTCTGCTCACAGCCCTTTTCCTCGTCCTTTTCAGCGCGTGCGGCGGGGGCGACTATGAGGCAGCCATGAGCGATGCTGATACGGAGTTTCCGTCCAATCACGATCAAGGCGGCATCGTCGATAACGTGTCGCAGAAGAACATCGTGAAGGTCGCTGCCGGTTCGCCGGATCATACCACGCTCGTGAAGGCCGTGCAGGCTGCCGATCTGGTCGGCGTGTTATCCAACACCGGCCCGATCACCGTCTTTGCGCCCACCAACGCCGCCTTCGACAAGCTGCCCGAAGGGACGCTCGACGATCTGCTCAAGCCGGAGAACAAGGACAAGCTGGCCAAGATCATCACCTCGCATGCGGCGGCGGGCAAGTATCTCCCCGAATACTTGAAAGATGGGATGCAACTGGCGCAAGCCACGGGCCACAAAGTACCCGTCGAAGTCAGAGAAGACGGCACCTACGTCAACGGCACCAAAATTATCGCCACCGTCGATGCCTCCAACGGCATCATCCACGTCGTGGAGGACGTCTTTCTGATCGTGGATGAATAGGGTGTGTTGCGCATCAGCCATCGTCAAGGCGATTTTCTGAGAAAATGTTGTGGTTTGAGATCGGTGCTCAGCCAGGATCGGAGATGCTGATGAACGGATCCCACCCGAAGTATCCCTTGGAGGTGCCCGCCTGATCGAAGATCTGGAAGACCCACTGGTAGGTCACCTTGCCGGCGGCCATCGCGGTGCTCTGCCAGAAATGATACGGTGCATCCTTATCCACGTCGCCCCAGGGCGGGCTGTTAGGCGGGCTGGTTTGTTTGGGCATAGGCGTCTTTACCTGGTACACGGTTTGGCCGGATACTCCACCGATAAGAGACGGCGGCAACTGGATGTTGGCTCCACCGGAGGAGGCCCGGAAGCCGGCGAACGCGACTCCATATTCGAAGTTGACGCTCAGCGATACTTCGCGCCACCGGATCACGTCGCCGATGTTGGCGCTGACGTCGAGTTCACCGCCGGCATTGCCGCTGACGACGCTGGCAGTCTTGACGACCATGTAGAAGTACTTGTTGGCATCGAGCAAGGTAGGCTTGGCTTCGGTGCCTCCGCCGTTGGGATAGTTGGCCATAATCGTCTCGGCGTCGATAGCAACGAGAATATCAATAATTTCCGACCGGTTCATCACCTCGACGTTCCAGGCGAAATAGCCCTGGAGAGCGCCCCTTTGGTCTCGAATGGTGAACTGCCATTGCAAAACATCCGAGCGTCGACCGGCTTCAGTAACCTGGGTCATCCAATAATAATAGGGTGTCTCCTCAACCTTCGCATCCCAGGGCGGAGTGTTGGGCGGGGTCGTTTGTATCGGCGTAGGTGTCTTGGTTTGGCTGACGATGGCTTTTTTCTGGGGCGGAAAAAAGCCCTCCTCGGTCTCGATTCCCCCTTTCAGAACAGGCGGGCTCAGGACGAGCCGTGCCCCCCGCTGCTCTCCTGGTACGTCAGAGGTCTTGAGATTGTAAAACACAACAGAATACGCAAAGCTCAGGCTTAAACTGACCTCGCGCCAGCGGATCTCGTCTCCGACTGATACGGCCACCTTCACAACATCCTTGACTTCACCGGTGATACCATCGGCAGACGCGGCGACGGCATAGACATACTTGCCGTCGACCAGGGTCGGCTTATCAGGCGATTGTGAGGGATTCTCATACGCCTTGAGAATGCTCTCAGCGTCGATCGAGATGAGAATATTGGTGGCATCGTGCATCAGGAATACCTCTTCGTACTTTGATGTCGTGATCAGTAATCGATGGGAATCGAGGGACTTCCCCCTCTCAACAGAGGTGATCTCTCTGCTCCCCCCGCACAGACGGGGGGAGCGAGATGACACCGTTGCGGTTTGTGATCGTTTCTCAGCGGTCGGAGATCGTGATGAAGGGATCCCACTTAAAGTACCCCTTGGAGTTGCCACGGTCATCGAAGATCTGGAAGACCCAATGGTAGGTCACCGAGCCCGTTGCCATGACGGTAGACTGCCAGAAGTGATACGGCGCGTCCTTAGACGTAGCGCTCCAGGGAGGGGTGTTGGGCGGGCTGGTTTGTACCGGCATGGGCGTGAGTATGTGGTACACCGTACTGCCGGCTACCCCACCGATAAGAGACGGCGGCACCTGGATCAACTGCGTGCTCGTAGTGAAAGCGGCAAAGACGACCCCATAGTCGAAGTTGACGCTGAGCGATACTTCGCGCCATCGGACGTTGTCGCCGATTGACGCACGGACGTTCAGCTCAGCGCCGGCTTGGCCGCTAATGGCCTCGCCCGACTTCACGACCATGTAGATATTTTCGTTACCGGCGTATACGGCACTGTCGGCAGTGCTTCCTCCACCGTTGGGATGTTGTTCCATAATTGTCTCGGCGTCGATAGCACAGAGAATGTCAATATCAGCCATGTTGATTACCTCTTTTGTTAGGGTTGTTAGGTTGTGGTGTGTTGGCGAGCAGAAGAACGACTCAAATCCGCGCGGTCGGGCAGCGCATCTGCCGAGGGCGCTTCGGCTTTTCTTCGGCTCATCTAGAAGCCGGGGACGAAGCATTTTCTCTCCGACGACACCGGGAAGAGAAAAGCCTCCGCCGTGCTGGCTGTGAGGGTGTCGTCGTCCTATGTGCGTAAAAACGAGCGCTGCTGTATCACGGCCTCGAAAAAAAATGTGCTGCCGTATTAAACGCTTGTTATTCATGAGCGAAGCGGTTTTATTGTCTGATGTGTGCATTTGAATTTCACCTGCCCGTACGGACCTTGCCTATCGTTCTCCTCATCACCGGGCCATAGACTATGGTGCCCCCGTCCGAGGTTACACAGCTACTGATAGACTGGAGAGAAGGCGATGACGAGGCGCTCGGTCGTCTCATGCCGCTCGTCTACACCCAACTTCAGCAACTGGCCCACGCCCGCCTGCGCGACGAACAGGCCGACCACACGCTCAACGCCACAGCGCTCGTCCACGAAGTCTACCTGAAGCTGATCAATGCCGAGCAGGTGCAGATTGAGGGGCGGGTGCATTTTCTGGTGATGGCCTCCCGGATGATGCGCAACATTTTGGTGGATTACGGGCGCAAAAAGAGAGCCGGTAAACGCGGCGGCGGCCATCAGAAAGTGGATTTCAACGAAGACCTGCTGGCGAAGGCGGACCTGTCGGTCGAGGAGATTCTGGATCTCGACGATGCGCTCACGCGTCTGGCGCAGATCGACCCGCGCCAGAGCCAGATCCTCGAACACCGCTATTTCGGCGGGCTGACGGCGGAAGAGTCGGCGACGGCGCTGGGCGTATCGCGGGCCACCATCCAGCGCGAGGTGCGCAAAGCGCGCGCCTGGCTCTCGCTCCAATGGAGTTCCTGATTTTGGATTTTAGATTTTGGATTTTGGATTTTGGATTGTTTATCGCATCCGAATCAAGTAATCGAAGAAGCTGCGACGTTTGCTGGCGTTGGGACTTTTTCGATTGAGATGACGGCGGCGTCTCAGACCAATCCAAAATCCAAAATCTAAAATCCAAAATTATCCCCGGTTATGAAGCTTTCTCTTTCTCCAGAACGATGGCAGCAGGCGCAGCGTCTCTTCGATGAGGTGGCCGACCTCGACCTCGCTGCCCGGACGGCCCGCCTCGACGATGCCTGCCGCGACGACCCGTCCCTGCGCGAGGCCGTCGAGATGCTTCTGGAGGCCGATTCGGCGGCCGACGACCGGCTTGAGCGCTTCGACCGGCTGGCACAGGCCTCTCCGTTGCAGGCCGGGGCGCCGTCGTCTCGGACGGGTTCTACCGTGGGCCATTACGAGGTGTTAGAAAAGCTTGGCAGCGGCGGCATGGGCGTCGTCTACAAAGCCCGCGACGTCGGGCTCAAGCGCGAAGTGGCGCTGAAGTTTCTGCCGCCGCACCTGCACGCCAACCCCGAAGCCCGGCAGCGTTTCGAACACGAGGCGCAGGCGGCCTCGGCGCTCGACCATCCCAACATCTGCACCATCCACGAGATTGGCGAGACCGGCGACGGCCATCTCTTCATGGCGATGTCGTTTTACCGGGGCGAGACGCTCAAGCAAAAGATCGGGCGCGGCGCCCTGCCGGTCGGCGAAGCGCTGGATTATGCGGCGCAGATCGCGCGCGGGCTGGCGGCGGCCCACTCCGCCGGCGTCGTTCATCGCGACGTCAAACCGGCCAACCTGATCATCGTCGAGCCGTCCTCGGCGTCGTCCGGCGGCCTCGTCAAGATCCTCGACTTCGGCCTGGCCAAGATGGCCGACGTGCAACTGACGCGTACCGGCACGACGATGGGCACGGTCTCGTACATGAGTCCCGAACAGGCGCGCGGCGAAAAGGTCGATCAGCGGACCGACGTCTGGAGCCTGGGGGTGATCCTCTACGAGATGCTCACCGGCGAGCGGCCCTTCACCGGCGCGTACGATCAGGCCATCGTCAACGCGATTCTGCACGAGGCGCCGCAGCCGCTGGCGGCACGCGACGCCGACCTGCCGGAGGACGTGAAGCACATCGTGATGATGTGCCTGGAAAAGGAGAGGCAACGGCGGTACCAGACGACGCCTGAAGTGCTGGACGATCTCGAACAGGTGGCCGGGCGGACCGGCGTGGGTTCGCGCACGAGGCTCCGCGCTACGAAGCACCGCCGGGCCAGGATGCTCAAAAGAGGTGTGCTGGCAGGGGCGGCGCTGCTGCTGGCTTTCATGCTGGCGTGGAGCGGTCCGTCGATCTGGCAGGCGATGCGCGGCGAAGCGGCCTCCCCGGCGCTGCATCTGGCCGTGTTATCCTTCGAGAGCGAAGATCCCGGCGAGACCAACGAGGCGTTCAGCGAGGGCCTCCGCCTGACGCTGACGAATGTGCTGACCGAGATGCGGCACCACACCGGCGCCTCGTTGCAGATCGTCTCGGCGAGCGAGGTGGGCGACATCAAGACCGCCGCCGAGGCCCGCCAGACCTTCGGCGTCAGCCGCGTGCTCACCGGACGCGTCCGCCAGGAAAGCGACCGCGTCAGCCTCGACCTGACGCTGACCGACGCCGAAACGCTCCTCCAACTCCGCTCCATCGACATCACCGAAGATCCGGGCGAGACCGAGACGTTGCAGGAGCAGATCGTCGCCGGGCTGGCTGAGATTCTGGAGATCGACCTGACGCCGCAGGCCCGCCGCGCCCTGGCCATGGGCGGCACCGCCGACTCGCGCGCCTATGATTTCTACCTCAAAGGCAGTGCCTACCTCACCCGGTTCGAACAGCCCGAAAACATCGACACGGCTATCAGTTTGTTTGAGTTTGCGCTGGAAGAAGATTCTACCTACGCCCTGGCTCATGCCGGGCTGGGCGAAGCGTACTGGCGCAAGTATCAAGTCACCAGAGACACGCTGTGGGTGGGCCCCGCCGAGGCAAGCTGCCGCCGCGCCCTCGCCCTCGAAGACCAGCTCATCGCCACCCACCTTACGCTGGGCTTGATCTACAACGGCACCGGCGCCGACGCCGACGCTGTGCGCGCCTATACCCTGGCTATTGCGCTCGATTCGACCAGGGCCGAAGCCTATCGAGGCCGGGGCCGCGCTTTCGAAGGGCTGGATCGAACAGCCGAGGCCGAGGCGGATTATCTGAAAGCCATAGCCCTCCAGCCAGACCGTCACCTCCCTCACCTGAATCTGGGAGTCATGTATTTGAATCTCGGACGTTTTGAGGACGCGGTCGTCGAGTTTCAACGCATCATCGAACTGACGCCCGACAACGCCTGGGGGCATAACAACCTGGGGGCTGCGTATCTCTATCTACAACGCTGGCAAGAAGCACGCGAGGCCTTTGAGCGCTTGATCGAGATCGAACCGACGGCCTATGCCTATTCCAACCTGGGCTACATCGCCTACGTCGAAGGGCGCCATGAAGACGAGGTGCACGTCTACGAACAGGCCCTGGCCCTCGATTCTTTGGATTACGTGATATGGGGCAATCTGGCCAGCGCCTACCAGCGTGCCTTCGACGATAGCACCAAAGCCATCGGCCACTACCGCCGCGCCATCCGCCTGGCCGAAGCGCAGGTCGCCGTCAATCCAAACGATCCCGGCGTGCTCGCTGATCTGGCGGGCTATCACCAGGAAATGAAGCAGTTCACCGAGGCGTTGTTTTTCCTCGAAAAGGCCCTCGCTATCGATCCCGAAAACGTGCGGTTGATGTTCACAGCCGGCCTGATTTACGAAGCAGCCCACGACCGCGACAAAGCCCTCGAATGGATCGGCAAAGCGCTTGAGAACGGCTACCCGCTCGATGACGTTGAGCGCACCGAAATGCTCGATAGCTTGCGCCTGGATCCGCGCTATCAACCGCTGCGCAATCGGGTGGCGCTCCCTTCGTGAAGAGGGCCTCTCGGAAGCGTCCCGTCAAATTTTTTTACCCGTCGTTGACACACGCCGGAGAAAAAATACGCACATAGGACGAACGCCAGCACCAATTTATCATCAAACCGGACAAAACCATGGAAACTATCGAGAAAACACAACCCAACGGCCGCTCCACAGCGACTTCTCAAACCCAGACAGCCACGCTTTCTACCTACTCTCTGCAAGTCAGTGAAGGCCCATCGCTTCCCGGGCTCTACTCTTCCTACTCCTGGGGGATTTGCAGTGATATGGAGCTAACGGTAGATCATTTTAGTTCTAACGTGGATTATTTCTTGGCGCCCGGGCTCAATTCGTTCCCTGAATTCCGTTTGATCACCGAGGACGCACCCGTTGGTGGTGGCTTTGTGCTCATGTCAGGCCAGGGTGAATTAGCAATCGATCTTACAGAAGGCGCCTTCGAAGCCTGTTACCTGATCGTGTTAGTGCCTGAAGGCCACGTCGTACCCACCTTTGATTGGGATACAGCCATAGGCCTCTGGGAGAGTAGCAGCCACCCACCGGTAGCTGATATGTTTGCGCCCCCGCCGCCTCCGAAGATTATTGTTAAGAACGTTGATGAGAAGATATCGGGTTAAAGCGCTTCGGGGGAGGCAGGTAGCGAAAAGCCTGGCAGCCTGCTGCCGGGCTTTTCTCAACGCATCAAGGATTCCCATTTTCTAAGCCCTCATTCTTGCTAAGTTTGTGGTAATGGCGTTATATAAGCAGTAGATTAATTGAGTATGAAGTGCCCAAGCCGCGCCTTTCATGAACACCTCTCTTTCCCCCGAACGATGGGATCAGGTTCAGCGTCTCTTCGACGAGGTGGTTGATCTCGATGCGGCGGCCCGCGCGGCCCGGCTCGACGAAGCCTGCCGCGACGACCCGGACTTGCGCGCCGAGGTCGATTCGTTGCTGGAAGCCTACGCGCAGGCCGACGAGGTGCTGCATGAACTCGATCGGATGGCAGGGTCTTCGGCGGGGCCTTCGTCGCGTACCGGTTCCAGGGTCGTGCGGTATGAGGTGCGCGAGAAGCTCGGCGGCGGCGGCATGGGCGTGGTCTACAAAGCCTTCGACACCCGCCTCAAGCGGATCGTCGCGCTCAAATTTTTGCCGCCGAGGCTCGGCATCAATAAACAGGCTCGCCAGCGCTTCGAGCGCGAGGCGCAGGCCGCCAGCGCCCTCGATCATTCCAACATCTGCACCATCTACGAGATCGGCGAGGCCGGCGACGGGCAGTCGTTCATTGCGATGGCCTGCTACGAGGGCGAGACGCTCAGGCAGAAGATTGTCCGGGGCGGGCTGACCGCTGAGCAGGCGCTCGATTATGCCACGCAGATAGCGCGGGGCCTGGAGCGGGCGCACGAGGCCGGCATCATCCATCGAGACATCAAACCCGCCAACGTCATCGTCACCGACCGAGGCGTGGTGAAGATTCTGGATTTCGGCCTGGCCAAGATGGCCGGCGTGCAACTGACGCAGACCGGCAGGACGCTGGGCACCGTCGCCTACATGAGCCCGGAGCAGGCGCGCGGCGAGCACGTCGATCATCGGACGGATCTCTGGAGTCTGGGCGTGGTGCTCTACGAGATGCTCACCGGCCAACGCCCTTTCAAAGGCGAATACGCCGAGGCCGTCATCTACTCGATCTTGCACGAAGCGCCCAGGCCGATAACCGAACTGCGGGGCGATCTGCCGCCGGAGTTGGTGCAGGTCGTTGCGCGGTGTTTGCAGAAGGGCAAGGAGCGCCGGTACGAGACGGCATCGGCGTTGTTGGCCGATCTGGAGGCGTGGCAGCGGCGGCTGGCGCCGAACGTAGACCGCGCCGTGGCCGAGCGGGCGCAGGCGCGGGCGCGGCGCAACGGCATCCTGGCCGGGGTGGGCGTGCTGATGGCGCTTTTGTTGCTCGTTGCCGTGCCCTCGGTGCGGCAGGCCGTGGGCGATGTGCTCGGTTTAACCGGGCTTCCGGCGCAGAAGCATCTGGTCGTGCTGCCCTTCACCACCGACGACGCCGGCGCGGTGTATGCCGGTGGGTTGACGGAGACGCTCACGGGTAAGCTCGCCGGCCTGGAGCCGTTCGAAGAGGCGCTCTGGGTGGTCCCTGCGCGCGATGTACGCCGGCGCAATATCGCCGATCCCGGCGCGGCGCTTCAGATCTTTGGCGCCAACCTGGCAATCACCGGCGAGGTGGTCAACCAACAGGATTCGATCCGTGTGACGCTGGTCGTGGTCGATACCGAGTCGCTGAAGACGTTGAAGAAAGAGACGGTGGCCGATCGTTGGGAGAACGCTGCCGCCTTGCAAAACGACCTCGCACTGGCCGTAGCCGGTTTGTTGGATCTGGACCTTCAACCCCAGACCCGCCGCCTCCTGACCGCCGGCGCCACCCCCGTACCCGGCGCGTACGAATTCTACCTCCAGGGGCAGGGCTACCTCCAACGCTACGAACAACCCGAGCAAATCAATCTCGCCATCGAGTTGTTCGATCAGGCGTTGCAGGAAGATCGCGTCTATGCGCTGGCCTATGCCGGGCTGTGCGAAGCCTACTGGCGCAAGTTCGAAGCCACCAAAGACGTGCAATGGGCCGAACTGGCCGAGCAACAGTGTGACCGCGCCATCGAGTTGGACGACGGCCTGACGTCGGTCTATCTCACGCTGGGCATGATTCACACCGGCACCGGGCGCTACGGCCCCGCCCTCGCCGATTTCAAACACGTCCTCGACCGCGAACCGTCCAACGCGGCGGCCTACCGGGGCCGGGCGCAGGCCTATCTGGCACTCGACAGGCTTCCGGAGGCCGAAGCGAGTTACCGCGAAGCCATCGCGTTGAAGCCTGATTATTGGGGCGGCTATAACGATCTGGCCGTTTTCTTTTTCCGCCAGGGGCGGTATGAGGAGGCTGCCACCCAATTCGAGCAGGTCGTTCGGCTCACGCCCGACAACGTCCGGGGGTTTAATGGGCTAGGCGGGGCCTACATCAATGCAGGGCGCCCGCAGGATGCCATTCGAGCCTGGGAGCAAGCGCTCGTCGTTGACCCGACCTACACCATCATCTATTCGAATCTGGCTACGGTCTACTATTGGAATCAGGACTATACCGAAGCGGCGCGCATGTACGAAAAAGCGCTCGCGATCAATGAAAAAAACTATGAGTTCTGGGCCAATCTGGGCCATGCTTATTACTGGAGCGGGACCGACCGCGACAAAGCGCGCGGGGCCTGGCAACGCCTGATCGACATGTCCGACGAGTGGCTGGCTGTGAATCCGCGCGATACACGGGTGCTCTCGCTCCTGGCAAGAACCCACGAATACCTGGGCCAGCGGGAGCAGGCTCTGGCCCTGATAGAACGCATCGAAAACCTGCAACCCGAAGATCAGGGCAGCCTTACCATGCTCGCCGCCGTCTACGAACACATGGATGACCGAGAGCAGGCCCTGGCGTGGATCGAAAAAGCGGCCGAACGCGGGTTGTCTTTCGAGCAAATTGAGCGCGATCCCTGGTTCAACGCGCTCCGGGGCGATGCGCGCTATGACCAACTCTATCAACGCTTCCAGCCAGATGTGCGCCCGGAAGAACGGTGAAAACGGGGCGAGATGAAGGGGCTGTGAGGGGATACCCCTGAATAATACGCTATAGTAGTGGGGGGTAGTTTGCAGAATCGCCCGCAGGCGCCTGCAAGCGACGCATCTAGTAGTAACCCGATGTTGTTCGCATAGAAAAAGACGTTCCAGCGCATCCGTTTGCCGCCCTACCCAATCCGCTGGACTGGGAACTCATTCAACGCATAAACCAGGGAGAAAGCCCATGAAAACGAACAATTCAACCCGGATCGTCAGGAATCGGCCCAACGCGCGCGCGCCGTATGTAATTCCTCCGCATACCAGAACGCTAAAACACATAGCGCCCCTCCTCATCCTGCTGGCGTGCCTGGTGAGCGCCTGTTCAGGCTCAGGCGCAAGCACAGGCTCAGACGCAGAAGACAAGACCAAGTCGGTATACTTTCTTTATGATGAAACGCTCGGAGAGGTGGAGAGAAGGAATGTTGCTAACTCAATAGCTTATTGGCCTGTTGTACTGGTTGCCAGGCCGAATGATACGATCCGGTTCGATAACACCTTCATCACTGAAACGACGTACGTGTGCTTCGATGATGATGACTATTTTAGAGGAGTAAATGGAAGGATTATAGAACTTCCAGCCGGGAAAGCCCCAACGTATACGTTTTCTAATGATGTGAAGAGGCGTGGGCACATAGCGCTCAGTTTTCAGGTGTCGAGTAACCGAAATACGGTGTGCCGGAATTTTCGCGATAAGTTACCGTCGTCTCCGTGCATCATCGTCGAATAGGGCGGTTGCCCTCGCGCATAGCGCCCCGTCAATGTGCCCGGCACTTTCAACGTGCCGGGCACATGGTGTTATAGCAGATCGCCGCTCTATCTGTGTTCATCCGCGTTCATCCGCGTTCATCTGCGGTTGCACTACTCATACCGCAGCGCCTTCACCGGATCCCCCAACGCCGCCCGGATCGTTTGCGCACTCACCGTCGCCAGGGCAATCCCCAGGGCCGCCAGCCCCGCCATTAGAAATATCCACCAGGATATTTCTACACGGTAGGCAAAATCGTCGAGCCAGCGCTGCATGACGAGGTAGGCTACGGGGGTTGCTACCACCACACCGATCACAACCAGCTTGACGAAGTCTTTCGACAGCAACACGGTGAGGCCGAGCACCGGCGCACCCAAAACCTTCCGAATACCGATCTCCTTGGTGCGTCCTGTGACGGTAAGCGCGGCCAGGCCGAACAGGCCCAGGCAGGCGATCAGGATGGCAAAGAGGGACGCGTAACGGACCATCCGGCCCCAGCGTTGATCGGTCTGGTATTGTTGCTGCATATGATCGCTCAGGAAGCGGTACTCGAAGGGGACGTCGGGGGCAAGGGTTTGCCACGTCGTGCGAAGCAGGGCGAGCGTAGCGGGAATATCGGTGGGCTTGATACGAACCAGGAGGTACTCGTAGTCCCATTCCGGATCCATGGTGAGCATCATCGGGCCGATTTCCTTGTAGAGCGACTGGAAGTGAAAGTCTTTCACCACGCCGATGATGACGGGATCGGTGTCGGGGCTGTCGCTATAGCCCGGCACCGGTTGGCCGATCGGATCCGTCATGTCGTAGTCGCGCACCAGTGCTTCGTTGACGATCACCGAACGGGCGGAATCCGTGCTCAGGTTGGGATTAAAGTTGCGGCCCTGGATCAGGTCGAGGCCGAAGAGGTGTAGAAAGTTGGTTTCAACCTTGTAGACGTTGATGGTGTGGGTCTTGCCCTCGTGTTTGTACCGGGTACCCATCGTGTAGGTATTGCCCAGGGTGTTGTTGGTCGCCGTGATTGCCTCGATGCGGGTATGCTGTTGCAGCATCTCCCGGAACCGCGTAGATACCTGGTGGCCGTCGAGATCCTGGGTCGGAATGATCACAATCTGTTCCTTGTTGAACCCTGGATTCTTCGTACGGGCATAGTCGAACTGGTGCGTCATGATGAGCGTGCTGGTAAGCAGAAAGACCGACAGCGCAAATTGAACGACGACCAGGGATTTAGTGAAGATGTTCGAGCCGCTGAGCTTCAGGCGGTTGGTGAGCGTATCGAGCGGTTTGAAGCCGGAGAGCAGGAGTGCGGGGTAGCTCCCGGCAGCAAGACCGGTGAAGAGCACCAGGCCGACGAGCATGGTCCCGGTGATCCAGTCGCGTGCATAGTCAAACCGCAGCGTTTTGCCCGAGAGGGTGTTGAAGACAGGCAGGAAAAGCTCGGCCAGCAGCAGGCCCAACAGCAGGCTGAGCACACTCATCAGCATGGCTTCGCCCCAGAATTGTCCCATCAGTTGCCGCCGTTGAGCCCCCACCACTTTGCGAATGCCGATTTCTTTCGAACGGCGGGCCGACCGCCCGATAGCCAGGGTCATAAAATTGATGCAGGCGATGAACAGAATGGCAAGCGCGATGCCCGACAGGATGTATGAATAGATCGGGTTGCTGTTGCTGGTGAGGTGGATATCCGTCAGCGGCTGGAGGCGGTACGTAAGGATCCCCTGATCCGCAGCCTCTTCCTCTTGAGCGACGGCGTCCGGATAATACTGGGCAAACAACGCGGGCAACTTGGCCTGTACTTCGTCCAGCGAGGCCTGCCGAGCCAGCTTGACGTAGGTTTGGATCGAGACGAAGGACCAGCTTTCTCGGATAGATGGAAACCTCGCGTAGGCGGTGAATACGTTGGAAAAAGGCACCAGAATGTCAAACTGAATCGTAGAATTGCCCGGCACGTTCTGCGCGATGCCCCTGACGATGAAGTCTTCGTAGGTCTTATCTAAGCGAATCTGAAGCGTTTGGCCGAGTGGATTCTCGTCGCCGAAATATTTTTGGGCGGCTCGTTCGCTGAGCACGACGGCATGGCGATCGCCAAGCGCCGTGGTAGGGTTGCCTTGCCGCAGAGGAAACGAGAAGACCTCAAAGAGTTGCGGATCGGCATATAGAATGGATTCTTCGATCGCTTCGCCTGTAGACCGCACGAAATGGCTGAGCTGTTTGAACCGAACAAACGCTTCGACGTCCGGAAGGTCGGCATGCAAGGCCGGGCCGAGCGGAACAGGATGATTGGAGTTGCTCGACAGTTCACTACCGTCCGGGTTGAAGCGGCCGCTCAACACCCGATAGATCTGCTCGTTGTGCTCATGGAATTGGTCGAAGGTCAGTTCATCTCTGACGAACAGGAAGATGAGGGCGCAGAAAGCCAGCCCAACAGCAAGACCGACAATGTTGATGAAGGCATAGCCTTTCTGTTTCTTAAAATGACGGAGGGCAATTCTAACATAGTTGGTGAGCATGACGAGGCTCCAGTAGAAGGTTCGAGTGGCGAGGAGGGGGATGGAGCGAAGAGTTTGTTTCCAGTACCAGCGGCGGGCTGTCGCCGGGCCGTAGTGCCGGTGCAGCAGGTGGTAGGTTTCTTCGAGGTCGCCTAGCACGACGCCGGCATCGACCTCGTGGAGACACAGGCGCAACAGGGCGGCAGCCAGGCGGGGCGGTGTGGGGGGCGCGGCCTTCATCCGCCATTACCAAAGGCAAGCGTGGGGAGGCTCTGCCACATCGTCTCGTGGACGCTGCGGGCATGGTTGAGCGCTGCTACGCCCTGGGGCGTCAGCGAAAAAAAGCGTTTGCTTCGTCCTCCGCGTTCGGGCGTCGGCGGCCCCAGGCGGGTTTGCACAAACCCTTTGCGGGCCAGCCGGTCCAGCGGTGCGTAGACGCTGCCGATAGACCAGTCTTCGCCGGTGACTTCGGTGAGGTGGTTGCGGATGGCCGCGCCGTAGGCGTTGTCTTGCAAACGCCAGACGGCCAGCAGCAGCAGTTCTTCAGGACGCGTGAGCAGCTTCATCGGCTCCCGGGTTGGTTGAAACAGTATTCGGTCTGATTTATTATTTGTTACAGAATAAATAAAAAATAAAAACGAGTCAAGACTATAATTGGCACCCATAGACGGACGCGGATGATTTTATGTGCATCCGCGTCAATCCGCGGTAGTCCTACTCATACCGCAGGGCCTTCACCGGATCGCCCAGCGCCGCGCGGATCGTCTGCGCACTCACCGTCATCAAAGCAATGGCGAGCGCCAGCGAGCCAGCCACTAGAAATATCCCCCAGGATATTTCTATACGGAAGGCGAAGGTGTCGAGCCAGCGTTCCATCACGAAATACGCCACGGGCGCGGCCAGCACCAGCGCCACGGCCACCAGCCGCGCGAAATCCTTCGACAGGAGCACCGCCAGCCCCGGCGCCGTGGCGCCCATCACTTTGCGAATGCCGATCTCTTTGGTGCGCGCCGCCACGGCGAGCGCCACCAGCCCGAACAGGCCCAGGCATGCGATCAGGATGGCGAAGAGCGAGGCGTAGCCGAGGATCCGGCTCCAGCGGGCGTCGTCTTCGTAGAGCGCGTTAAGGTCGTCGTCGAGGAAGCTGTATTCGAACGGCACCGCCGGGGCGATGCGGGTCCAGGCAGCGCGCAGGGCGTCGAGCGTCGCGGGGATGTCTGTGGGGGCGATGCGCGCGAGCAGGTAGTTGATCCGGTCGTTGGGGTTGAGCGTGAGCATCAGCGGATCGACCGCGTTTTCGAGGGATTGGAAGTTGTAATCCTTCAACACCCCGACGACGACGGGGTCGGTCTCCGGGCTCTCGGTCAGGCCGGTGAGCGGCTCGCCCAGCGGATCCGTCCAGCCGAATTCGCGCACCAGCGCCTCGTTGACGAGCACCGCCGAAGTCGAATCGGTCGAAAGATTCGGATCGAAGACGCGCCCGGCGACGAGTTCCATCCCCATCACGTCCACGTAATTGTGCGTGACGCGGAATTCGTTGACCTGCCGGATTTCACCTTTGTAATCGAACCCGACGCGGGCGCCGCCGCGCGCAAACGAGGTGCTGCTGCCGGTGATCCCGACGACGTCGGCCCGCGCGCCGAGTTCCGCGCGAACCCTTGCCAGCGCCGTCTCGCCCTCGACGCCGTTGGTCGAGACCACGACGAGGTGCTCGCGGTCGAAGCCCAGGTTCGTCGTGCGGATGTAATCGAGTTGATCGAGCATCACCAGCGTCCCAATAATCAGAAAGACCGATAGCGCAAACTGCACCACCACCAGCGATTGCGTCAGCGCGTTGGAGCCGCTGAGGCGGAGTTTGTTTTTGAGCGCATCGACCGGCCTGAAGCCCGAAAGCACCAGCGCCGGATAGCTGCCCGCGATCAATCCCGCCAGCAGCGTTGCTGCCGCCGGCATCGCGGTCGTCGCCAGGTTCGCGGCCAGATCGAAGTGGAGGCTTTTGCCGGTGAGGGCGTTGAAGGTGGGCAAAAACAGGTAGGCCAGCACGAGGCCCAGCGCCAGCGCCACGCCGCTCATCAGCAGCGCCTCGGCCCAGAACTGCGCCATCAACTGTCTTCGGTGCGCGCCTACCACCTTGCGCACGCCAATCTCCCGCGCCCGGCTCGCCGACCGCCCGATAGCCAGCGTCATAAAATTGATGCACGCGATGCCCAGCACCGCCAGCGCGATGGCCGCCAGCAGGTACGAATAGAGCGGATTGCTCGGCATCGCCAGCCCGCCGTTGACGTCCGGGTTGAGGTGGATATCGGTGATCGGTTGCAGGCGGTAGCTCGTCGGGATGCCGTCGCCCGTCCAGTAGCCCCGCTCACGCAAAAAATCGAGTTCGTCGGGATAGTAGCGTTGACGGAACTGGAGCAGCTTCTCGTCCGTGCCCGCCGGCGAGGCGTTTTCGGCCAGCAAGACGTAGGTAAGGTAGGCTGACGCATTCCAGTTTTCGGCCCGCTGCCGGACGCGCTCGAAGGCGTCGACGAGTTTGGCAAAAGGCAACAGGATGTCGAACCGGACGGATGAATTGTGCGGGATGGCCTCGGCCACGCCCGTGACGATGAAATCCTGAAAATCCGTCCCCAACCGAATGGCGAGGGTCTTGCCGAGGGGATCGTCTTCGCCAAAATATTTTCGCGCGGCCTCCTGGCTGAGCACGACGGTGTTCAGATCGGTGAGGGCGGTGGCGGGGTTGCCGCGCCGCAGCGGAAAAGTGAACACCTCGAAGACGTTGGCATCGGCATAGATCACCCGCTCTTCGAACGTCGTCGCTGCCGACTGCACGAAGTGGTTGCGATAGGTCAATCGCACGAAGGCCTCGACCTCCGGCAGGTCGCGTTGGAGGGCCGGCCCCATGGGCATCGGCAGCCAGTTGTCGGTAGCCCGCACGGCGCCCTCGGGGGTGAACGAGACGCGGTGGGCGCGGTAGAGCCGGTCCGCGTTTTCGTGATGCCGGTCGTAGGTCCACTCGTCGCGGACGAAGAGGAAGATCAACACACAAAACGCCAGCCCCACCGCCAGCCCCACCACGTTGATGCCGGCATAAACCGGCTGCTTTCTAAAATTGCGGAGCGCAATTTTAAAGTAATTGGCGAGCATTTTTTTCGGGTGAAAAGATTAGAAGAGGCGTGGTTGCTGGATCAGACACGCGGGCGGACGGAAACGTTTACAGAGTTGAAGTTCAAGGTTGGTTCTTGACAAACTTTGAACCTTGAACGTTGAACTCAAATTGAAACCCCATTCCCCGGCGCACGTTTTGACAAGGCAGCCCTCTGACGAGCATAAATGCTTCATCCGCAAGGTTTTTTACACTTAAGTGTGTGCTTAACAATGCTAAACGCTTGTTTTTCATGAGCGAGCCAGCGTACTTTACCGGGGTCTAGCGAGCCCTCACCCCACCGTGCCCCACACCGTATAGACAGCCCACGCCGATGCCGTCGCAGGCAGACATTACCCGATTACTGGTTAACTGGAGCGGCGGTGAGCGCGAAGCGCTCGACCGGCTGTTGCCGCTCGTCTACTCCCAACTGCGCCAGATGGCCCACGCGCGTCTCCGCGAAGAGCGCATAGACCACACGCTGAACACCACCGCCCTCGTCCACGAAGCGTACATCAAGCTGGTGAACATCAACGAGGTGCAATGGCAGGACCGGGCGCATTTCCTGGCGATGGCCTCTCGTCTGATGCGCCGCATCCTGGTGGATTACTGGCGCAAGAAAAAAGCCCACAAACGCGGCGGCGATCATCAGCGCATGTCGCTCGACGAAGACCTCATCATCCCCACCGGAGACCCCGATACAGTGCTCGACCTCGACGACGCGCTGAGCCGCCTGGAGAAGCTCAACCCTCGCCAGGCCGAGGCTGTCGAGCATCGTTACTTCGGCGGGCTTTCGGCGGAAGAATCGGCGCAGGTGCTGGGCGTCTCGCGGGCGACGGTCGAACGCGATCTGCGCGCGGCGCGGGCGTGGCTGGCGCGCGAATGGGGCAAACAGCAAAGCGGCTAGGGCATTGCGTTCAAAGTTCAAGGTTCAACGTTTGTCAAGAACCAACCTTGAACTTTGAACCTTGAACTTTGAACCTTGACTCGCGCCATGCCGGCTTCTTTATCGCCCGAACGGTGGGACCAGATTCAGGGTCTCTTCGACGAGGTCTTCGATCTCCGGGGTGACGAACGCGCCGCCCGGCTCGACGAAGCCTGCCGCGACGACCCGGACTTGCGCGAGGAAGTCGAATCGCTGCTGGCGGCCTACGAACAGGCCGACGATGTGCTTCAGCAGGTCGATAAGATCGCGCCGGCGGCCTCGCCGGATCCGCCGTCGAGGCCCTCGGCGCCCTCGCGCACCGGCATGAGGGTTTCGCACTACGAGATCGTCGATAAGCTCGGCGGCGGCGGCATGGGTGTCGTCTACTCGGCCCGCGACACCCGGCTCGACCGGCTCGTGGCGCTCAAGTTTTTGCCGTCTCATCTCAGCGCCAACGACGAAGCCAAAGCGCGCTTCGTCCACGAAGCCAAGGCCGCCTCGGCCCTCGACCACGCCAACATCTGCACCATCTACGAGATCGGCGAGACCGACGACGCGGAGACGTTCATCGTCATGGCGCACTATGGCGGCGAGACGCTCAAGCAGAAGATCGCGCAAGGCCCACTGCCGCTCGACGAAGCGCTCGATTATGCCGTGCAGATGGCGCGCGGGCTCGGACGCGCCCACGAAGAGACCATCGTCCACCGCGACGTCAAGCCCGCCAACGTCATCGTCACCCGGCGCGGGGTCGTTAAAGTGCTGGACTTCGGCCTGGCCAAGATGGCCGACGTGCAGTTGACCCGGACCGGCATGACGCTGGGCACCATCGCCTACATGAGCCCGGAGCAGGCCCAGGGGGAGGCCGTCGATGCCCGGACGGACGTGTGGAGCCTGGGCGTGGTGCTCTACGAGATGCTCACCGGCGAGCGCCCCTTCACCGGCGATTTCGAGCAGGCCATCATCTACTCGCTGCTCAACGAAGAGCCGGCCCCTATCACCGAACACAACCCGGATGTGCCGAAGGATCTGGCCCACGTCGTGGCGATGTGCCTGGAAAAAGACCGCGACCAGCGCTACCCGACGATGGAGGCGCTGCTGGCGGACCTGGAGATGTTTGTGGAGAGTTCGGGATCGGGGACGAGCACGGCGATGCGGGTGGTGCAGCGGCGACGGCGCAAGATACGTCAACGGATTGCTGTTGGGGCCGGGGCGGTGGCCGGGCTGCTCTTGTTGAGCGCTCTGGCCGTCATGATTTTCTTGCCTACCGAGCAGCACATCGCCGTCGTTCCCTTCGTCAACAATCTGAGTAAGGATCCGATAGATCAGGCGCTGGCAGACGGGCTTACGCAGTCGTTGACGAACATGATCGCCCGCATGGAGTCGTCGGAGACGCCGTTGTGGGTGGTGCCGGCTGACGAGGTGGTTTCGAAGGGCGTCGAGACGGCCAGCGATGCGCTCCGGATGTTTGGCGTCAACCGGGTGGTGACGGGCAGTGTGGAGCGTCTGGGGGCGAAGACCGAGTTGAAGCTCAATCTGATCGATCCCGGCACGATGCGTATTCTCCGCAGTTGGACCGTCACGGAGGAGTTGGGGTCGGCGTTTCAGGAGGCGGTTTTGCGCGCGCTCGAAGGGTTGCTGAGGGTGGATGCGAAGGCCGAAACCCGGCAGGCTGTAAAAACCATCGGCGCTACCGCTCCCAACGCCTATGCCTTCTACCTCCAGGGGCGGGGTTTTCTCAGACGCTTCGACAAAGAAGGCAACCTCGAAAACGCCATCGCGCTTTTTACGTCATCCATCGAAGAAGATTCGCTCTATGCGCAGGCCCACGCCGGCCTGTGTGAGGCCTCCTGGCAGTATTATCAGAGTACGTTTGATACGACGTGGGTAGACCGCGCCTTACATAGCTGCAACCGGGCCGTAACCCTCAACGACCAACTGGCCTCGGTCCACGTGACCCTGGGCCGCATCCTTTATCAACGAGGCCAACCCCGGCAGGCCGAGGCGGAACTCCAACGAGCCCTTGAACTCGAACCCTTTAACACCGACGCTTATGGCTGGCTCGGCTGGGTCTACAATGAGGAGGGCAACGCCGAAAAGGCGGAACAGGCCTACCAACAGGCTATTGCCCTGAAACCGGACTACTGGCTCAACTACGACCATCTCGGTAATTTCTATTGGGAGGCTGGCCGTCATGCAGAGGCGGCAGCGCAATACGAACACATCATCCGCCTGACGCCGGACAACTACAGCGGGTATAACAATCTGGGCATCGTACGGCTCGACAACGGGCAGCAGGAAGAGGCCGAGCAGTTGTTCGAACGCTCTATTGCCCTCAAACCCACTCTGCTCACGTACCTTAATCTGGGGCGCGTTCGATACCGCAGAGGGCGCTTTGCAGAGGCCGCCCAGGCCTACAATCGAGCACGAGAAATCAACGAAAACAGCTATCACGTCTGGCTCTTTCTCGGCAATGCGTATTATTGGGCGGGCGATACCACAAGGGCGCGCATAGCCTGGCAACAATCCATCGAACTGGCCGACCAATTCCTCGACGTCAACCCGAACAATGAGGATTTGCTCGTGAGCCTGGCCTTCTTGCATATCGTGTATGGAGATCCTGAACAGGGCCAGCGGTATCTCGGTCTTTTATTCGCGTTGCCATCGCCGCCTAACGCCTACAATTTGCACTTTGTTGGCCGGGCGTATGAATTGCTGGGCGATCGCGCCCTGGCCTTGCGTTACCTGACGCGGGCCCTGGAAGACGGCCTTCCGCTGGCCCGTATCGCAACCGACCCATGGCTGGAAGCCCTCAAGGATACCCCAGACTATCGGGCATTGCAGGCGTCGATTTCGCAGGCAGCCGGGCAACCGCCGGGCTGAACCGTTTGGCGGTGATCAAAAGGGGCTGAGGGAGTCTGGCTCCGTTTGACGCAATAAAAATTGAAAGGGGTGTCTTCTGGATCTCGCCGGGCCGGAATCAACGTCTTTCGATCGGTACCCGCCGTTTTTTCGATTCTTAGAAAGATCGACGGCCTGACCATCCTTCCATCCACAATCAGGAGGTATTACCATGTCCATCTTACACGGAACCACATCGGGCTTTGAAGATGCATCCTATGCGGTGTCTGAAGAGAATCCCGAACGTATTAAAACCGGATTGCGCGAGCATTACGAAATCACATTTTCCTATGTGGTCACGGTGCCGCCGTTTACAGACGAAGAAAAGGCCGCCGCAGAAACGGCCGGCGCAAAGTTGCCGGATTTTGATGATGATGACGTCGTGTACCGGGTTAAAGGTGTCGATGTTACCGAATCCTTTGAAGCGCCACCAGAAGGAGCAACAGAAGGAACAAAAGTATACGATCTCGAAATAACCCTCGATTTCTCCTATCCCATCAGGGATGCGTAATGCTTGCCGGGCGTCCTCCGGCGCATAGTTGCTGCGCCGGGGGAGGCGGTTGGGGAGGTGCTTTTTTCTTATCAAGACGGCATGCCTGGCGGTGCGGGGCGGACTTATCGGTGCATAAAACCGCCCGTCCTTTCCCACCGTTCGCGTTCGCGTTGGCGTCGTTGTCGGTATTCGAATTCGAGGATTGCGTACTTGTCGGCACGCTCTTTATCGAGCAGAAATGTTTTCAGCGAAGGATGATAGAGCGCGAAGGTGGTCTCGCCTGTGACCAGCGACGGGGCCACCTCCAGGTACAACTGCACCAGGGGATCGTCGAGCCTCTCCATCGGGTCGAATCCCAACTTCTCCTCGATATCCTTCGCGCGGAGGGGGGCCGCGGCCGCGGTAAGAATCTCGAAAAGCGGCTTGTAGCGTGTTTGCCACGTGTCTTCCGTACAGAGATCGTCCAGGATGGCCTTGTTGAGCGCATCCATGCCTCTCGTGTTCTTGCAAAGATCTAGCACCGCGTCAATGTCTGCTTTTGCAAGGTCAAGATTCTGGTCTACACGGTTTCTGGGTCTGGCTTTGATCCATTCAAAGAGTTTGACCGCGCCCAGCATGATCCCGTCGCTAATTCGCCAGACGATGTCCTTAAGGTCCTTTGGGTCTTGTTCTTGCAGATCCAGATCTGTGTAGCCCCGCCCAATCTCCGTTTCAATGAACGTGTCGACATAGTTGTCGATGTCGCTTCGTATTTGCCCGGCGTTGGGCTCGTCGTTAGCCAGAGACAAGACCTGAACCCCGCTCCCTGGCTTTTCTTGCTCCCTCTTCTTGATCCAGTCGGGTTTATTCGTCCATTCCTCGTCTGTGGTGACGATAAAGCGGACGTGGCGCGGCACGTCGTCTGCGCCGGCCAGTAAATTTTCCAGGTTCGTGGCCGCATCGATGGCATCGATGAGAATAATCAGGTCGCCGCGAAGATGGTTGGCGAAACTGTCGTCAAAAGACTCGCGGACCCACTTAGTAAAAGCAATGCGAGCGTCGCTGCGCGCGGTGGCTGTAGAGAGGTCTTTGGTGAGATCCGTAAACGCCTTTTCCAGTTGATCGGCGTAGGCGCGCGAATGGATGGCGAGTTGAAGGCCTATCGATTCCGTAAAGGTTTCGTAGGAATTCCAGTGGCTATGATGCTTCGAGCAGAAGTGGATCACGCTCAAGAAGCCCCGTTTGAGGTGAGGCACTTTCTCCGGGTCCTCGACGATGCCGTCGGGACCCTGCGCGGAGATCTCCGTCAGCCGCGTGGCGAGGGTCGTCCTACCGCTGCCGGGCGGGCCGCTGATTTGTAAGACCTGCGGTCGTTCTTCCAGGTCCCGGCGGTCCAGCCACCGGTTGATTTCTTCAAGAGCCCAGGTGCGGCCTGCAAAGTTGCGCGTATGGGAGGTGCTGTACGGAGACGAGCCGAGTTGGCGTTGAATAGCCTCCTCACGGGCCTGGCTTTTGAAGTCGTTGGCGTGTTCTGTTTCCTGCATCATGGCGAGATTAGGGATCTCCCGCGCGTGCCGGTAGAGGGTGGGCAGGCCCCAGTCTCGCGAGAACCGCCGTTTTAATTGATCCTCCTCATCGAGGTCGCTGCCCTGGGCCTCCAACTCAAGGTTTCGGATGGCGATGCGCCCTAAGGTGACGGCCTTCTCTAACGATAAGCCCACCGAGAGAGCGGTGAAGAAGTTGACGGTAAATCTGAGACAGGCCATTTTGCCGATGTTGCCCTGCATCCCCACGACCACCGGGACGCGCCCTCGTTCCAGCAGGGTAGGCATAGCTGCCAACCAGGCCTGTTCGCCCGTGTCTTCGCCCCGGACGAGGCCGGTCTGGCACGCGCCGAGTACGGCGACCTGTACGCCCATTTTTTTCAGATGCTCGGCCAGTACACCCACCGAATATAATTCCCCTTCGTCATTGTCCCTTGGTTCTTTTTCGAGGGCAATCAGGCTGAGACTGGGATCTTCAGGGAGGGCGGGCAGGTGCTGCAATTCGTCCCGATGCCCGCCGTGCCCATAAAAACAAAACATATCATAGGCATTCTCGCTTTCCGTTTCGAGGACGTCTGCCGTGAGATTATTTTTGGGTATGATTTCGATGGGGCCTTCTTGCTCCAGGATGTCCTGCAATCGCGTGAGGATGATGTCATCTTCCTGGGCCTCGCCCCGACCGGTAAAGTCATCCAGGTCGCTCAGTTGCGAGCCGAAGAGCGTTTTGGGTTCGGCGATCCCGAGCAGCGCCTTGCCCTGGGGTTTAGCCTCCACAGCCTCCACGTAGCCGAAGAAGGCCTGGTCTCGGATGACGGGCGTCAGGGGGTTGAGGGCTAAGAAGCCGATCTCGAACGTGGGCATGGGCACATACAGGTACTCCCACGGAATCTGGGCGGCTTTGGGGTCGTCGAGCCAGAGGATGATGCGGAGACCCTGGTGGCGGAAGATGGCCTGGAACAGGCTGGCCTTCAACCAGAAAAGGACGTTGGAGGGAAGCAGGTTCTGGGTCAGCCACAGGCCGAGATTCTCAAGTGCCTTGCCCGATAGCTTCGTGCGCCGGGATGTAGAACGAACGAGCCTCAGTAATTTTCGCAGCATCTCCGCGTTGTACTCTTTCTGCTGCCCCTGGGTCTGCCGCCCAAGCGGCGATTCGACGATCTCAACGGTGAAGGAGTCATGCGTGTCATCAACTTCCTTATAATCTCGTACGCGGATGACGAAGTCCTGATATTCCATGATAGGCCCCGAATGGTGTAGTGAAGAAGGTCTGTCTCGGACATCTTTCCTCTTTGAAAGGCGAGAAGACCTCACCCATCCCCTCATGGTGTAGGAAAAAAACTAGACCGTTCTGTTGTGAAGAATATGTGAAGGAGGTTATATAAGCAAATGCTTTTGTGTCTAAAAAGATGAAGGGATCGTGAAGGCGCTATATTACGTAAAAAGGATCCCACCAACCCCTGATCAGGCCGCTTGCGGCACGCCTCGCTTCTTTTCTATGAAGGCCTCTCTCTCGCCCGAACGATGGCAACAAGTCCAGCAGCTCTTCGACGAGATTGCCGAGAGCGAGCCGGAAGACCGCGCGGCCCGGCTCGACGAAGCCTGCCGCGACGACCCGGCCTTGCGCGAGGAGGTCGAGTCGCTCCTGGAGGCCTATGAGCACGCCGACGACCTGCTCGGCGGCCTCGACCGGATGGCGCAGCGGGCGTCCCAGGCGTCGGGCTCGTTGCGCGCGGGCACAGTCATCTCGCACTACGAGATCATCGAGAAGCTCGGCGGCGGCGGCATGGGCGTGGTCTTCAAAGCCCGCGACACCCGGCTCAAGCGCATCGTGGCGCTCAAGTTTCTACCGCACAGCCTGACGACGCGCTCGGAGGCCCGGCTGCGCTTCGAGCAGGAGGCGCAGGCCGCCTCGGCCCTCGATCATCCCAACATCTGCACCATCCACGACACCGGCCAGACCGATGAAGGGCAACTCTTCATCGCCATGACCTACTATGAGGGCGAGACGCTCAAGAAGAAGATTGCGCGCGGCCCGGCGCCGGTAGACGAGGCCCTCAGCTATGCCACGCAGATCGCCCGCGGCCTCGCTAAAGCGCACGCCAAAGGCATCGTGCATCGAGACATCAAGCCCGCCAACGTCATGATCACCGACGACGACATCGTCAAAATCGTCGATTTCGGCCTGGCTAAGATGGACGACGTGGCGCTGACGAGGACGGGCGCCACGCTGGGCACCGTCGCCTACATGAGCCCGGAGCAGGCCCACGGTGGGCAGGTCGATGCGCAGACGGACGTCTGGAGCCTGGGCATGGTGCTCTACGAGATGCTCACCGGCGAGCGGCCCTTCGACGGCGAGCACGAGCAGACCATCATCTACAAGCTGCTCAACGAAGAGCCGGCCTCCATCACCGAGATCGACCCGGCGCTTCCGGAAGAACTCGACCACGTCGTGACGATGTGCCTGGAGAAGGAAAAAGACCTCCGCTACTCGTCGATGGTCGATCTGCTGGCCGACCTGGAGGTGTTGACGCAGAGCACCGGGACCTCCACCCACAGCTTCACCGTGACGCGGACCAGCGCCACCGAGCGCTTCCGCCGGCGCAAGCGGGCAAAACGGTGGCGCAAGGCCGCCGTCGCCGGGGGCGCAGCGCTGGCGGTGCTCGTAGCGATGCTGGCCGTTGCCTCGTTCCGGCAGCCCGCGTTGCCGGCAGAGCGTCATCTGGCGGTGCTCCCGTTCTTCATCACCGAGGCAGTGGTCGATCAGGCGTTCGCCGACGGCCTGGTGGCAACTTTCCGAAGTATGTTCTCGCGCCTCGAACGGACGCAGGATTCGCTCTGGGTGGTCCCGGCCAGGGAGATGCGCGAATATTCGGTGGAAAGCCCGGAGCAGGCCCGGCAATTCTACGGCGTCACGCTGGCCGTGCTGGGCCGCATCGAGCCTGCCGGCGAGCGCATCCGCCTGGCCTTGTCGCTCGTCGATACAAAGTCAGGCCAGACGTTGCGGTCTTCTCACCTCGACGGACAGGATTCGCGCGATGCCGTCTTCCAGGTCGGTCTGTTAACCGCCGTGACGGACTTGCTGGACCTCGACCTGGCTCCGGCAGACCGGCGCAGCTTTAACGCCGGCGGAACGACCCAGTCGGAGGCCTTCGTCTTCTATCAACGGGGGCTGGGTTATCTCGAACGCTATGATCAACTCGATCAGATCGATCTCGCCATTCAGTTGTTTGAGCAGGCGCTGCAAGAGGATTCCATCTATGCCCTGGCCCATGCGGGGCTGGGCGAAGCCTACTGGCGTAAGTTCGATATCACGATGGAGACGGAGTGGATGGTAAAGGCCCAGACCGCCTGTGAACGGGCCGCCCAACTCGATACCGACCTCGCGCCGGTCTACGTCACGCTGGGCCTGATCCACACCGAATCGGGCCGTTACGGATCGGCCAAAATGGCGTTCAATGATGCCCTGGACCGCGAACCGGGGCATGCCGGCGCGCATCGGGGGCTGGCAAAACTCTACGAAGAGCAGGGCAACCAGGACGAGGCGGAAAAGACCTATCAGAGAGCCATTGCCTTGAAGACGGACTTCTGGGGTGGCTATTATGATCTGGGCGAATTTTATCGACGGACGGGCCGTTACACCAAAGCCATTGAACAATTTCAGCACGTCGTGGCCCTGACCCCTGATAATTTTCTGGGCTACAGCAAAGTGGGCACGCAATACTGGTATCTAAAAGAGCCCGAGAAAGCCAAGGAGTGGTATGAAAAATCCATCGCCATAAAACCCAATTACGCCGCGACGAAAAATCTGGCGACGCTCCACTATCTGGATGAGGAGTATGAAGATGCCATCACGCTCTTCAACGAGGCCCTCGTGATGCAAGATACCGACTACCGGACCTGGGGCTATCTGGCGAATTCGTATTACTGGATCGACGAGCGGAACGAGGCTCGCAAGGCCTGGCAAACGATGATCGAGATGGCCGAGCCGTACTTGCAGTTCAATCCCCGAAACGCCGATGTGCTCAGCGACCTGGCCGGGGCTACCTCCAAGATCGGAGACCGCGACAAGGCGCTTTCCTATATCGAACGGCTCTTGGCCGTGGATCGCAAAGACATGAGCATCTACTTCGACGCGGCCAAATACTATGAAGTCCTGGGCGAGCGCGACCAGGCTTTGCAGTATCTCGACGAGGCGCTGAAAAACGGTCAATCGCTCCTGCTCGTCGAGGAAACGCCGTGGCTCGAAGACTTGCTCACCGACCCGCGCTATAAAAAAATGAAGGAATCGTACGAGGCGATGAGGGAGTGAGGCGAGGAAGTACGCTAATAATAGTGAAGGGCACAAAAAGTAAAGCCCAACAGGGTTTCAAACCCGCTTACTCGAACTACTAACCTACCCAACAACGAGGTGCTGTTATGACTAACAAACTGGTTGTTCGCCGTCGCAATCGGGGCGATGATCCGGAACCCGACTAATCCGGTCTATCCCTGCAAAACCCGAACATCGTGTGCCGTCAATGTTGTGATGGGCGGCACTGTGGAGTACACCATGGAGCCAACGAGGTTGTTTGGCAATAGGGCTCAACGGTGAGCGCAACGACCTTTCGGCTGGATTCGCTCAAAACTTTTGAAGCGCGTAGCCTTGCTATGGGCCGATAAGGGGAGGGCGAATCCATCCGGAAGGTCACGCGCCCGCCTAGAACCCGAAAACCGAACAACCTCAGGCTCCACCTCCATTTTATACCAGATGATCCCTCAGCGCATCCTGATTTCGTCGGGGTGCGCTCTGTATTTATGGCAACCGCCGATGAAGGCAACCGCAGATGAGAGCAGATGAATGCAACCGCAGATGAGGAGGGATGGACGCGGATGAACGCGGATGAATGCAACCGCAGATGAGGGCGGATGAACGCGGATGAATGCAACCGCCGATGAGGAGAGATGGACGCGGATGAACGCGGATGAATGAGGTCAAGCGCAGCCCTATCTGTGTCCATCCGCGCGCATCTGCCTTGATCTGCGGTTGCCATTACTCATACCGCAACGACTTCACCGGATCGCTCAACGCCGCTTTGACCGCCTGATAACTCACCGTCAGCAGCGCCACCCCAAGGGCCGTCAGGCCCGCAATTAGAAATATCGGCCACGATATTTCAACTCGATACGCAAAATCCTCCAGCCAGCGATTCATCACGAAGTAGACCACCGGCACGGCCAGCACGAAGGCCACCAGGACCAGCTTCGCGAAGTCTTTCGAGAGCAGCAGCGCCACCCCGGAGGCCGAGGCGCCGAGCACCTTGCGCACGCCGATCTCTTTGGTACGCCGCGCCACGGCCAGCGCCGCCAGCCCGAACAGGCCCAGGCACGCAATCACGATTGCCAGCAGCGAGGCGATGCCGACGATCTTGCCGAGGCGCTCCTCCTGGCGATACTGGCTGTCGACGGCTTCATCGACGAACGAAAAGCTGTAAGGCTGATCCGGCGCAACGCGCTTCCAGGTTTGCTCCACCGTCGCCAGCGTGCCGGGGATGTCATCGGGCTTGATGCGCACGGCGATCTTGGGCGTCGGCGCCACCGCGAGGCCTACGTCCGACACCCCCCGCAAGACGACGCGGGGATCGATGACCAGCGCGAGCGGGCGCACCGGGCCGTGGAGGGATTCGAAGTTGAAATTCTTCACCACACCGATGATTTCGTGGTCTTCGAAATTCTGCCCCGGCAGCCGCTGGCCGATGGCATCCTCCCACCCATACTCCGCCGCGAAAGCTTCGTTGATGATGACCCCGCGCGCAGCGTCGGAGGGGATGTCCCGCGAGAAGTTGCGCCCGGCAGCGAGTTCGATGCCGAGCACCGGCAGGTAGTCTTCGTCGATGATATTGAGCATGAAGCTGCGGAAGATGCCCTGGTCGTCGGTGTAGCTGGCGCTCATCCACCCCTCGCCGAAGGTAAAGCTCGCCGCCGTCATGTTGACGACCGCCGGGTCGGTTGCCAGTTCGTTGCGCAGCCGGTCGGCGGTGCGGCGGCCTTCTTCGAGGACGGTCATCAGCGGAATCGGCGTGCCGGTGGTGGGCAGCACGACGACCTGCTCTTTGTCGAAGCCCAGGCTTTTGGTCCGCATGAAATCTAACTGCTGCGTCATCAGCAGCGTGCCGGCAATCAATGAGATCGACAGCGCGAACTGGACGACGACGAGGCCGCGCCGCAGCAGGCTCGTGTCGCCGCCGAGGCGGAGCTTGCCCGTGAGCACTTCGACGGGCCGAAAGCCCGAAAGCACCGCCGCCGGATAGCTGCCTGCCACCAGCCCGATCAGCACGGTCAGCGCCGCCAGAAACAGCACCGTCCCGCCGTCGAACGCCAGCGTCAGGTCGGTGCCGGCCAGCGCGTTGAAGAGCGGGCGGAGCGCCTCGGCCAGCGCCACGCCGAGCGCCAGCGCCAGGAGGGTCGTCATGAGCGCCTCGCCCCAGAACTGGTGCATCAGATGTCGCCGGCTGGCGCCGATGGCTTTGCGCACGCCCACCTCCAACGCCCGGCTCGCCGACCGGCCTATCGACAGCGTCATAAAATTGATGCAGGCGATCAACAGCACCAGCAGCGCGATGCCGGCCAGGATGTACGAATACGCCGGGTCGCTGATGGGCGCGATGCCGACGGGGAAGCTGGTATCGAGGCGGATCTCCGGCATCGGTTGCAGGCCGATGTTGTAGGAGGCGTCGTCGGGCACGCGCTCGCCCAGCACTTGCGCGACCATCGCAGGCAACTTGGCTTCGACGGCCTCGCCCGTGACGTCGGGGCGCAGCAACACGTAGGTCTCCACGAAGACGTTGAACCAGCTTCGACGGGCGTTTTCGCTGAAAAGATTATCGCCCTGGGCAAACGGAATCAGCATCGTAAACTGGATGCTGGAATTCACCGGCGGCGTCTCGGCGATGCCGGTGATCACGAAATCCTGAAAATCGGCGCCGACGCGCATCGAGAGCGTCTGGCCGAGGGGATCGTCCTGGCCGAAATACCGCGTGGCGGCCTCCGGCGTCAGCACCGTCGTGTTGGGATTGCTGGAAAAACTGCTCGTTTCGCCACGAATCAGCGGAAAATCGAAGACCTCAAAAAAGTTCGGATCGACCAGCAGGGCGGTCTCGGTGAGCATCGTCTCGCCCCGCCGCACCTGATCGTTGTTCGTGGCGATGCGGACGATGTGCTCGACCTCCGGAAACGTCTCGGCCAGCGTCGGGCCGAGGATGATGGGGGTGACGGTGTTAAAGAACTGCTTGTCTTCGCCGTAATCCTCCAAAACCCAGGCACGGTAGAGATCATCGGCGCGTTCGTGGAAGCGGTCGTAGCTCCATTCGTTGCGCACGAAGAGCATGATCAACAGGCAACACGCCAACCCCACCGCCAACCCGGTGACGTTGATAAAGGCGTGGATCTTGTCCTTTTTAAGATTTCGGATCGAAATCTTAAAGTAGTTTTTCAGCATGGCCTTGGAGGTTTCAGATGCCCTTATTCCTGGCGGATCGCATCCACCGGGTTGATGATGGCGGCGTGATAGGCCCTGGCCCCGACTGTCAGGAGCGCAAGGGCCAGGGAGATCAGGAAGGCCACAGCAAAGAGGCCGATACCCAGATCGATGCGGTAGGCAAAGTTTTCCAACCACGTGTTCATCACCTGATAAGCCACCGGGGCCGACAGCACAAAGCCCAGCACCACGAATACCACAAACTCGCGCGTAAACAACCCGATGATAGCAGGGACCGACGCTCCCAGCACTTTCCGGATGCCAACCTCTCTAGCGCGCTGGGACGTGATGAAAGAGATCAGCCCAAACAGGCCGATACAGCCGATGACAATCGCGATCAGCGCGAAAGTCTGAATAAGATGCTGCAAGGTTCGTTCGTCTTCATAGAACTGGGCGATGCGGTCATCGAGGAACGTGTACTCGAAGAGGTGCTCGGGAAAGGCTTGTTGCCAGGCGCCTTCGATGGTAGCCAGCGCCTCGTCGAGTTGGTGGGTGTTCACCTTCACGGCGCCTACAACGGCCAGGGTGGTCTTCGGGATGAGGATGGTTGCCTCGATGGGTTCGTGGAGCGTGTTGGTGTTGAAGTTGCGTACCACGCCGGTAATGGGCGCTTTCTCCCCCCAGACCTCCACGATGGTGCCGAGGGCATCCTGCGGGGTGGCGTAGCCTGTCAGCGCCACAAACGCCTCGTTGACGATGAAACTATTCACGCTGTCGGTGGGGATGAAGTTGTCTCCGGCCACGAGCGTCATCTGGTAGGTCTCGATGTAGTCTATATCGACGAGCTTGACTTGTGTTTTATTTTCGAGCCGCTCGTCGTCTTTGTGATAGTAGAAGTTGGAGCCCCAGATGTTGCTCGAACTGGCCCCGGAGTTAGAATAGGTCACGTTCCGGATTGCCGTCGATCGAAGCAGTTCTTGCTTGAGGGTCTGCAACCGGGTCTGATCCTGTTCCGGAAGGCGGAATTGGACGAGGGCGTCGGTCTCATAGCCCAGCGGTACGCTGTGGAGGTAGCGCATCTGGTACATCGCCGCAAGCGTGCAGATAATCAGCACCTGCGAAATCGCGAACTGGAAGATGACCAGTCCCCGGCGCATCGTCAAGAACGCCCCCGGCTTATGATCCGCTGTCGTGCGCATGGCCACCGACGGATGAATCCGCGATAGCAAGAAGGCTGGATACAAACCCGAAAGCACACTGAGCGCGAGCGTAGCCAGAAGGGCGGCCCCGGCCAACATCGGATCCGTAAGCAAGTTGATCGAAAGCTCCGCGCCGATCAAGGGGGCGGCCACCTCCATCACCGGGTTGGCCAGCGCCAGGGCCAGCACCAGCGCCATCAGGGTGAGCAGCATGGTCTCGATCATGAAGTACATTCTGATCTGCCCCGGCGTCCCGCCGAGGACCTTACGCATGGCTACCTCTCTGGCCCGTCTAAGCACCAACACGATATTCAAGTTGACGAAGTTGATGCAGGCTGTAATGAGCAAAAACACACCGATCAGGCTCAGCGCCCAGAGCGTCTCGCGGGAGATGAGTGTCTGGCCCCCAATGACGTTAAAGCGGGTATCGAAATGAACCTCGGACAGCGGCTGCAAGAAAAAACGCAGGCGTTGCGCCGTCTCTTCGTCACGGTGCTTGATCAGAAAATCGCGGAGCTGTTGGTCGATCTGGCTCGCCGACATGCCCGCCGGTAGCTTGAAGTAGCACTGCACGGCAGATGACGTGCTGCCCCAGCTATCGTTGCCGCGCCGGTGTTCTTCGCCCAGATTAAAAGAGATCAGCATGTTCAAGGGCAGCACGGTATTGGGCGGCGCATCGCGGACTACGCCGGTGACAGTGAGGTCGAGGGTATTATCAGCGGTGATGATCCGGCCCACCGGGTTATCCGTGCCGAAATACTTACGGGCCAGACTTTCGGAAAGGACGACGGTGCGCGGCGTGGTCAAGGCCGTCTCCGGATGGCCGTAACGCCATGTGTAGGCGAAGAGATCGAAGAAATCCTGGTCTACAAACGCCACGCCGTTCTCTTCTTTAAGGCGAACCACCTGGCCGTTTGGCCGCGTCGCTGCGAAGACCGACGGGGTGCCGTTGCGGTCGACAATCGTGACTGCTTCGATATCGGGAAAGTCTGTGCGAAACGCGTCGAAAAGTGGATAGGGAACGCCTTCATCGTGCTGGACCTGACCGAACCGGGTATCCGTCCGAACGATACGGTAGATCTGATCAGCATCGGGATGGTAGGCGTCGAAGCTGTATTCGAAACGCACTTTCTGGAAGAGGATCAGCGCGCATAGCAACCCGAGGGTCAAGCCGGCGACGTTGATGACCGTGTGTGTCTTCGCCCGGCGAAACTTGCGGAGGCTAGCTTTGATGTAATTCGCGATCATGTCCGTTGTCCGTTGTTAGGTGTCCGTTGTTGACGTCCATGCTCATGACACTGCTAAACAACAGTTCATGGGCAGCAGACCACGGACCAATTCACTCATACCGCAACGCCTTCACCGGATCGGCCAGCGCCGCCCGCACAGCCTGATAACTCACCGTCAACAACGCGATGGCGAGCGCCAGCGAGCCAGCCATTAGAAATAGCGGCCACGATATTTCTACGCGGTAAGCGAAGGTGTCGAGCCAGCGATCCATGGCGAAGTAAGCCAGCGGGCAGGCCACGACGAAAGCGATCAGGACGACCTGCGTGAAGTCGCGCGAGAGCAGCAGCACGATGCTGCCGGCAGAGGCGCCGAGGGTTTTGCGCACACCGATTTCCTTGGTGCGTTGTTCGGCGGCAAACGAGGCCAGCCCGAACAGGCCCAGGCAGGCAATAAACATCGCCAGCAAGGCGAACGCCCCGGCAATCTGTCCGAACTGCTCTTCGGCCTGATACAGTCCGGCAAAACGCTGGTCGAGGAAACTGTAAGCCAGCGGCGCATTGGGCGTGTACGTCTGCCACTGGGCTTCGAGGAACGCGAGCGTCTCCGTCGGATCTCCGGCGGCGATTTTGATGGCGGCGCGCTGGTACCGCCCCGGACGGATGTACATCACCAGCGGCGTGATCCGCTCGCGCAGCGATTCGAAATGGAAGTCTTTGACGACGCCCACGACGGCGCCGCGACGGTCGGCCAGGTTTTCGGAATCCAGCATAAAAAACTTGCCGGCGGCCTCTTCGGGCGAGGCCCAGCCCACCGCCTGCACCGCCGCTTCATTCAACACAAACCCCTGCAACGAGTCGCTGGCGATCTCTTTCGAAAAAGCGCGACCGGCCACGATCTCCATGTCGTAAGTCCGCGTGAAATCATGATCGACGGCCAGCAGCGCCAGCGAGCCGAACCGCTGAATCTGCCCATCGACCTCAGCCTGCACGTCGATGGAATTGGTGAGTTGGCCGGAGGGGATGTATTCGGAAGCCGTGACGGCCAACACGCCCGGATGTTCGAGCAGCCGCATCCGGAAGGCCTCGAAATCCGCCCGCATCGCCTGCGTCGTGTTGGCGATCACGATCTGCTCGTCGTCGAAGCCCAGGTTCTTGGTCTGGACGTAGTCGATCTGCCGGACGATGAGGCCGACGCCCACGAGCAGCACGATGGAGATGGCAAACTGCGCCACTACCAGCGCCGCGCGCACCCGCGAACGCCACGATCCTCTGGTGGCTTTTTTGAGCACTTCCACCGGCTGAAACGCCGACAAAAAGAACGCCGGATAGCTGCCGGCGGCCAGCCCCACAAACAGCGCGATCCCCGCCAGCCCCAGCATCACAAACAGCACGTCGTCCCCGAAGAGTTGCAGTTCTTTGCCCGAAAGGTAGTTGAAGACGGGCAAGAACAACTCGGCCAGCATCGCGGCGAAGATCATCGCAATCAACGTCAACATGATCGATTCGCCCAGGAATTGCGTGATGAGTTGTTGGCGCTCGGCGCCGAGCACTTTGCGCATGCCCACCTCGCGTGCCCGCTTCGCCGCCCGCGCCGTCGCCAGGTTCATGAAGTTGAAACAGGCAATCAGCAGGATGAAAAACGCGATGGCGGCAAACAGGTAGACGTAGGCGACGTTGCCGTTGGGCTCCAACTCTGCATCGAGATTCGAATGCAGATGGATGTCCGGCAGCGGTTGGAGAAGCAGCCGGCTCGACGCGCCGTGGTGCAAGACGTAATGCCGGTCGAGAAACGCCGGCAGCTTGGCTTCGAGATCGGCGGATGCGGCGCCTTCTTCGAGCAGGACGTACGTGGCGAAGTTGTTGTTGCCGCCCCAGTTGCTGGCCCACCGCTCGCTCCAGGGTTGCGCCGTGAGTGTGGCAAACGAGGCGAGGAAATCGTAGTGAAAATGGGTGTTCGACGGCACATCCTCGATCACCCCGGTCACGCGCAGGTCGAAGGTATCATCGAGGCGGATCACCTTGTCGATGGGATCGTCCGCGCCGAAGTATTTGCGGGCCATCGTCTCGGTGAGCACCACCGTGTTGGGCTCGACCAGCGCCGTCTCCGGGTCGCCCTGGACGAAGGGGATGGTGAAGAGCTTGAAGACGGCGTCTTCCGCAAAATAGAACCGGGATTCCCGGTAGGTCTGGTTGTCGTAGCGCACCAGACTGCCGCCCCACATGATGCGGACGGCGTGCCGCACTTCGGGCATCTCGTCTTGAAGCGCCGGCCCTATCGGCGGCGAGATCTGGGCGAACTCCAACGTCGGATCGCCCGCTTCGTCGTACCACGCCCGCGCGACCCGGTAGACCTGCTCGGCGTTCTCGTGATACCGATCATAGCTCCGCTCGTCGCGCACGTAAAGCAAGATCAACAGACAACACGCCATCCCCAACGCCAGCCCCGCCACGTTGATGACGCTATAGCCTTTCTGCTTTTTAAGATTTCGGATCGAAATCTTAAAGTAGTTTTTCAGCATAATTTTTCTGGCGAAAAATTAAGGGGAATGATTCCGGCTTTGCCGGAATCTCGGTTGTTGGTTTCTCCCACACAATCCCGATTCATCTGCGTTAATCCGCGTTCATCTGTGGTTGCACTACTCATACCGCAACGCTTCCACCGGATCGGCCAGCGCGGCTTTGATAGCCTGATAGCTGACGGTTAAAAGGGCGATGACGAAGGCCAGCGCAGCGGCCCACAGAAAAACGGCAGGCGTCAGGTCGATCTTGTAGGCGAACTCTTCGAGCCATTTACCCATAGCGAAGTAGGCCAGAGGGGCAGCCACCACCACAGCGACGAGCACCAGCCGGGCAATATCTTTCGAGAGCAAGACCACGATGCTTGAGACGGTAGCCCCGCAAACTTTGCGAACCCCGATCTCTTTCGTCCGCTGCTCAGCGATGAAGGCCACCAGCCCGAACAGCCCGAGGCAGGCCACAAACACCGCCAGCGCGGCAAAGACGCCGAACAACATACCCAGGCGCTGTTCCGCGCGGTACATCGCTTCGAAGTGTTCATCCAGAAACGAATATTCGAAGGGCAGCGAGGGGACGAAGCGGTCCCACGTCGTTTCCAGAAAAGCCAGCACGGTAGGCAGGTCGGTCGGGCTCAGCTTCACGGCGACGTAGGTGGGGTCCGGCTTGAGTTCAACCACCATCCGCCGGATGGAGTGCTTCATCGACTCGGAGTGAAAGTCGCGCAGCACCCCGATGACGCGTTTCGTTTCTCGCTGCGGAAAGGTGATCGTCTTGCCGATAGGATCCTGCCAGCCCAGGGCGCGGGCGGTTGTTTCGTTGATCAGGATGGTTTCGGCGGCGTCGCTCGGAAAAGCCTCGGAGAAGTTTCGCCCGGCTACCACTTCCATGTTCAGCGTGGAGACGTAGTCGTGATCGACCCATAGATGATCAAAGGGAACGTCCGTTGCCGGGTCGCCTTCGTAGTCCTCGATGCCGTCGGGGGCGATGTAGGTGAAGGCACGGTCATATCCGGGTATATGAGACGCCAGCGTCACGTGGCGGATGGCGGTGTTCTGTTCGAGCACCTGTTTGAAGGCGGCAGCCTCGGTATCGAGGCGGTTTTGCGTAGCGATGACGACGACCTGTTCTTTCTCGAAGCCCAGCCGCGTGTTTTGCACGTAATCCATCTGCCGTTGGATGATGAGCGTGCAGGCGATCAAGGCGACCGTCACGATGAACTGAAAGACGACGAGCCCTTTGCGGAGCGCCGGCCACGCCGTCGTCCGCACATGGCCTTTCAACACCTGCACAGGCCGGAATCGCGATAACAGAAAGGCCGGATAGCTTCCCGCGACGACGCCCACCACCAGCCCTATCGCTGCCAGCATCGCCAGCATCCATCCCGCCCTCAGGTCGAGCGAGAGCGGGCGGTTCATCAGATCGCTAAACAAGGGCAGCAGCAGTTGTGCGAAGGCCAGCGCCAGCACCAGCGCTATCAGCGTAAACAACACCGAGTCGCCGATGAACTGGTAGATGAGTTGCAGCCGGTGCGCGCCGACGACTTTGCGCACGCCCACTTCTTTAGCACGCCGCGCCGCCCGCGCCGTCGCCAGATTCATGTAATTGATGCAGGCAATCAGCAGAATCAACAACGCGATAGCCGAGAAGAGGTAGACGTACCGGATGTCGCCCTGGAGCGCGTTGTCGTCCGATGACTGTGCGTAGAGGTGGATGCGTGGCAGCGGCATCAGGGCCAGCGCCGTGCCTTCGGTAAAACGGGTGTGGATATGCGTCTTCTCGAACGGCGCAAACTTGGCCATCAACTCTGCCGGGCGATGATCCGGTTTCAGCACCAGATAGGTAGCGGCGATATGTCTCCAAAGCCTATCGCCGGCCTTGGCCTCCAGCGTTGCGAACGATGCCAGGAAGCGGGCCTGGACGTGGCTGTTGTGCGGGATGTCTGCCATGACGCCGACGACTTCGTAGGCCTCTGCTTGTTGCTCCCACCGGCTCGCAACCTCGAGTGTCCGGCCCACCGGATCGTCGGGGCCGAAGTATTTGGCGGCCATCGTCTCGGTGAGGATGACGGTGTAAGGTCGGGCCAGATCCGACGGATTTCCCTGAAGCAGTTCAAAGTCAAAGACTTCGAAGAACGAAGGCTCGGCGAAGACAAAGGCGTCTTCATAAAAGCGCGTGTCATCGACCTGAATGAGCCGCTTGTCTCGGTGCGAGAGCCGGACGACGCGTTCTATTTCGGGGAAGGCGTCTTGCATCAGCGGTCCCAGCGGCAGCAAGGCCCGGTCCCAGCGCTGGGTGCCTTGCGCAGCCGGGATGTCCATCTCGACCCGGTATATCCGATCCGCCTTTTCGTGAAAGCGGTCGAAGCTGAGTTCATCTTGCACAAACAATAAGATCAACAAACAACACGCCAGCCCGACGGCCAGCCCGAAGATGTTGATAAAGGCATAGCCCCGATGCCGGTTCACATTGCGCAAGGCGATTTTGAGGTAATTCTTGAGCATGGTTTTGTGTGTATTTGACCGTTGTGCCTTGGGGGCTGTTGGTGTGGGTCACTGGTCACTAGTCATTGGTCACTGGTGAGGGTGCATTCCCAAAACTAGTGACCAGTGACCGATGACCAGTGACAGCGAGCGCCAGCGAGCTACTCATACCGCAGCGCCTCCACCGGATCGGCCAGCGCCGCCCGCACAGCCTGATAACTCACCGTCAACAACGCGATGGCGAGCGCCAGCGAGCCCGCCATTAGAAATAGCGGCCACGATATTTCTACGCGGTACGCGAAGGTGTCGAGCCAGCGTTGCATGGTCAGGTAGGCCAGCGGCGCCGCCAGCACGATGGCCACCAGGACGAGCCGGGCGAAATCCTTCGACAACAGCATCACGATGCCCGTGACCGTCGCGCCGAAGACTTTGCGGACGCCGATCTCTTTAGTGCGTTGCTCGGCCATAAACGCCGCCAGCCCGAACAGGCCAAAGCAGGCAATCAAGATCGCCAGCCCGGCGAAGAACGTGATCAGGCGGCTGGTGCGTTGCTCGGCCTCGTACAGTTGAGCGAAGGTGTCGTCGAGGAAACTGTAGACGAACGGCTCTTGCGGGGCGAACCGCGTCCAGGTCGCTTCGATCGACGCCAGCGTCTGCGGCAGGTTGTCGATCTGCAAGCGCGCCGCCGCCAGCAGGTTCGGGCGGTTGGTGTTGCGCGGATCCGGCCCCAAGAGCGCCACCGCTCCGATCTCCCGGTGCAGCGACGTAATGTGATAATCCTTCAACACCCCGACGATAGTGTAGGTCGATTCGCCCGGCCAGACGAGTTGCTGGCCCACGGGATCGTCCAGGCCGAGGTGCCGCGCGGCTGTTTCGTTGAGCAGCACGGCGAGCGAGTCGGTGGCGTAGTCGCGCGAGAGGCTGCGGCCCGCTGCCAGTTCCAGCCCCAGCGTTTCGACGTACTCATAGCTGGCGTACGTGTATTCGAGGACGACGGCTTCGTCGGCGGGCGCATCGGCCATCCGAAAGCGCGATCCGCTGAAATGACGCCCCGGCACCTGCTCGCCGTTGGTGACGCGGACGACGCCCGGCATGGCCCGCAGCGCCTGCCGGAAGGCTTCGACTTGCGGCCCCAGGATCTCCGTGCCCTCGATCACCACGACCTGCTCCGGCGTGAAGCCGAGGCGTTTGTCGAGCATATAGCGCATCTGCGTGTAGACGATGGCGGTGCAGGCCAAAAGCGCTGTGGCGATGCCGAACTGAAACACCACCAGCACATCGCGCAGCCACGTCCGGCGGCGGAGCCCTTGCTGCTTGAGCACGGCCAGCGGGCGGAAGGCGGCCATGTAAAACGCAGGATAGGCCCCGGCGCCCAGCCCGGCCAGCAGGCCCAAACCGAGCAGGACGGGCGCAAACCGAAGCAGGTCGGCGGCGGTCAGCGCGAGCGTTTTGCCGGTGAGGGCGTTGAGCAGCGGCATGCCGATCTGCACGAGCGTCACAGCCAGGACGAGCGCCAGCAGGCTCAGCAGCGTCGCCTCGGCCAGAAACTGCCCGACGAGTTGGAAGCGTTGCGCGCCCAGCGTCTTGCGGATACCCACTTCCATGGTGCGCCGCGCCGCCCGCGCCGTCGCCAGGTTGACGAAGTTGACACAGGCCAGCAGCAGCACGAACACCGCAATCGCCACGAACAGATAGACCAGCCGCGCATCGCCCGTGGGCTTGAGTTCGTCTTCGAGGTTCGAGTGCAGGTGGATGCCGGTGAGGGGCTGGAGGAAGTTGCGGTAGTAGTTGCCCGCCGCCTCGAACTCGGCCAGCGAAGCGCCGAAGGCTTCGCGGATCTGCGGCCCGCCGTAGCTGGCAAAAAGCGCCGGCAACTTGGCTTCGACGGCCCCGGCATCGGCATCGTCGCGGAGCTTCACATACGTATACACGCCGAAGCCCAGCCAACTCTGCGAGCGGCTCTGACGCTGGGTGACGTACGAGGCCGCGAAGTCGAACGCCATGTGCGAATGCGCCGGCAGATCCGCCATCACACCCGTGACGGTATACTCGAAGATGTCGCGGTCGGAGGGTTCGCGCAGGGCCAGCCGCCGGCCTATCGGATCGGCCTCGCCAAAGTATTTGCGCGCCGTCGATTGGGTCAGGACGATGGTGTAGGGCTCGCGCAGCGCAGTCTTCGCATCACCCCGGATGAAGGGGATGGCGAAGACGTCGAAGAAGTTCGAATCCGCAAAAAACACCGCCTCTTCGGAAAAACGCCGGTCTTCGTAGCGGACGATCATACTGCCGGTTGGATCGCGCCACAGCCGCGTCGCCTGCTCGACTTCGGGAAGGTCTGTCTTCAACGTAGGCCCCAGCGGGCGAGACGTGTAGGCTGTTTGCATCTCATCGCCCTGAAAGCCCACGTCCAGCGCCACGCGGTAGATGCGCTCGGCGTCGTCAAAAAACCGATCATACAGCATCTCATCACGCACGAACAGCGCAATGGCAATACAACACGCCATCCCAAACGCCAGCCCGAAGACGTTGATGAACGTATACGCCTTGTGCTTTTTAAGATTTCGGATCGAAATCTTAAAGTAGTTTTTTAGCATAATTTTTCTGGCGAAAAATTAAAGGGATGATCCCGACTTCGTCAGGATCACGGTTGTCGATCACCTCCACCTATCTCCATCCATCTGCGTCCATCCGCGCCCATCTGCCCCCATCTGCGGTTGCATTACTCATACCGCAACGCCTTCACCGGATCGGCCAGCGCTGCCCGTACCGATTGATAACTCACCGCCAGCAGCGCCACCCCCAGGGCCGTCAGGCCCGCCATTAGAAATATCGGCCACGATATTTCTATGCGGTAGGCGAAGCTGTCGAGCCAGCGGTGGGCGGCGAAGTAGGCCAGGGGCGCCCCGACGACGAAAGCCGCCGTCACGAGTTTGGCGAAGTCGCCGGAGAGCAGCACGGCGATTTGCGAGGCCGAGGCGCCGAGTGCCTTGCGCACGCCGATCTCCTTGGTGCGTTGCTCGGCCAGGAACGACGCCAGCCCGAACAGGCCCAGGCACGCAATCAGCAGCGCCAACAGCGCCGCGCCGCCGATGATTCGGCTCCATCGGGTCTCCGCCACGTAGAGCGTTTCGAGGTCTTTGTCGAGGAACGAGTAGGTGAAGGGTTGGGCCGTCGAGAGGTCTTTCCAGGTCGTCTCCAGGCGGGCCATCGTGGCCGGCAGGTCGGTGGTGCGCAGGCGCAGGATCAGACCACTGCCCTTGTCCATTTCGGGGAAAAACAACAGCGGCCCGATGGCGTTACGGAGCGATTCGAAATGAAAATCCTCCATCACACCGATCACCCGACGTTGCTCGCCCCAGAGTGCGATGACTTCGCCGATCGCCTCTTGCGGGCTGGCCCAGCCGAAATCACGCGCTGCCGTTTCGTTGAGCAGGAGCGTTTCGTCTTTGTCAGTGGGAAACTGATTCGAAAAGTCGCGGCCTGCCGCCATGCCGACGTCAAGCGTTTCCACAAAGTCTTCGTCGATCCAGCCGACGTTGATGCGGAAAGGCTCATCATCGACCGCACCGGCGCGGCGGGCGTCGGAGGTTCCGGACATCTTGGTGCCGGGCAGCGACGTCGAAGACGACACGCGCACCACCCCCGGCAGGTTCGAGAAGGCGGCCTTGGCAAACTCAGGCCGCGCCCGCACTGCTTCGTCGCGCACGGGAATGACGATGAGGTGCTCTTTCTCGAAGCCGAGTCTGGCCGTTTGCATGTAGTCGAGTTGCTGGTAGATGATGCCGGCGCCGGCCAGCAGCACCACGGCAATGGCATACTGCGTGACGACGAGCACCTTGCGCAGCGGCGTGCGGCGCGCGCCGGTAGGCACCCCCTTGAGCACCGCGCCGGGGCGGAAGCCTGAGAGATAAAAAGCCGGATAGCTCCCCGCCACCAAACCGGCCAGCAGCGCAATCCCCACAATCGCCGCCAGCATCCCGTAATCTTGCGCGATGTTGAACGTCAGCGTGCCGTCGATCAACGTGCTGAAGGTGGGCAGCAGCCCTTCGAGCAGCGCCAGCGCCACCAAAAGCGCCACCATCGACAAAAACACCGACTCGCCCAGGAATTGCCCCATCAGTTGCCGCCGGTGTGCGCCGACGACTTTGCGGATGCCCACCTCGCGCGTGCGCCGGGCAAACCGCGCCGTCGCCAGGTTGGTGTAGTTGATGCAGGCCAGCAGCAGGATGATCAGCGCGATGCCCGAGAGCAGCCACACGTAGCGCACGTCGCTGCCCGGCTCGATCTCGCCCCGGTACTTCGAATGCAGGTGAATGCGCGTCAGCGGCTGGGTGAAATAGCGCACCGTGAGGTCGGAGGGCGCGAAGCCGGCGAGTTTTTCGTCGAGCAGAGCCACGTCATAGCTTTCCGGAAGCACGACGTACGTGTGAAAAGCACCCAGGCCCCAGTTCTCCATCACGTTGGGCCAGCCCATCACGGCCGGCAGGCTCTCGATGGAAGCCAGAAAATCGAACGTGAAATGCGAGGTGCGCGGCGGGTCTTCGAGGATGCCGGTGACGGTGAACGGGTGCGCCGCGTTCATCATGAGCGTCTGGCCCATGGGATCCTCGTCGCCGAAATATTTGCGGGCCATCGTCTCGGTCAGCAGGATCGAGAACGGCTCGCGGAGGGCCGTCGCCGGATTGCCGCGCGCCAGGGCGAAGTCGAAGACGTCGAAGAAAGCCGAGTCGGTGAAGAAGGTGCGGTCTTCGTAGAAGCCGTCCTCGCCCCGGCTCAAGAGCGGCGTAAACCAATAATGAAACAGCCGCGTGGCATGCTCCACCTCCGGGAACGTATTCACGAGCGCCGGCGCCAGCGGCACCCCCACCGTCACCGACGGCGCCAACTCGCCCGATTGCTGCACAATCCGGTGTGTCCGGTTGGCTTTTTCGTGGAAGCGGTCGTAGCTCAGTTCATCGCGCACAAACAGCACGATCAGCAAACAACACGCCAGCCCGATAGCCAGCCCAAAGACGTTGATAAAGGCATAGCCTTTGTGCTTTTTAAGATTTCGGATCGAAATCTTAAAGTAGTTTTTCAGCATAATTTTTCTGGCGAAAAATCAATTTCGCGTGTTTGTCTGGGGATATGGCGAGCGGGGGCCATCGTCACCCCAAACCCAGGACAAAAGCGATGCCGTATTTTGCAAACTGTTGTTTGCAAAAGGGATAGGTGGGGTAGGTAGATGGTTGAGACGAAGATGTGTGTCCGCTGGCAATACAAGGGGTGTCCGTTAACGAACAGCAGAGACGTTGGGGAGGGAGAGGAGGAGAAAGGGGGAGAGGGAGAAAGGGATGAGGTGTCAGACTACGGATCGGTTTCCCACGCTTCCCCTTATGTATTTTGACAGGGAAACCCGCTTAAAATCTTCGACCTTCAAGACATCGATGACGCCTCACCAACGTAAAACGTCAAAATACATTAGAATTTAAAGCCAAAGCCGATGACGAAATCGATCTTGGTGAATTCAGTGCGGAAGTTGTAATCGGTGCCGGTCAGGGCCAGGCCGTTGACGTAGCGGGCGCGGCCTTCGGCCAGGAGGAACATATAGCGGTTGACGTCGGCGCGGAAGCCGAGCGTGGCCTGGGCGCCATAGCCTACGCCGGTGTGGTCGTGATATTCGAGACGCGGCATCGACGATAACTCTTCGCCGCTATGCAGCATCGACGGCGCGTCGCCGTACGAGGCCAGTTGCCGGACCGAGCCGAGGTAGCACGACATACCCACGCCCACCACCGGCACGATCCGCCGGGTCGGATCGGCCAGCGCATACGAGTAGCCCAGCGTGATAGGCACGCCGGTGAAGCCCCAGGCCGGTTTCACGTAGAGTTGCTCGGCAAACGGTTTCGGCAGCGACTGCACCTTCATGTACTCCGTACTCACCACGAGCGACTGCCGCGCCGACAGCGCAAAGTTCAGCGAGAACGTCTTAGAGATCGATGACTTGCTGCTCGAAATCGTCTGGCCGCATACTTTAGACGGACAGAGGAAGACGAAGCCGAGCACAAGGCAGCCGGTCAACCGAATGCACAGAGGCAAGCGCATGAGAGGAGGAAGGATAGCGTCGTAAGGGGTCCGTGTTGTATCAGTCGTACAGGCGCAATCCGGGTCTAGTACGCAAGGAAAAGGTTTTTTTTACTTCGCGTAAGCGCTTGCCGGACGATGGGCAAGATCGCCAAAGATAGCGAATCAAACGGCATTTGCGCAAGCTTGTTGCGTAAACATGCCCCAATTGCTCGGAAAAGCCGGCACCCATGGCCGGTGTATCGGTTTTTTTGAGGCGCGGTTAAGTTGTTTTAAATCGCGGTTTTGTTACACGGCAACGTTACCGAGGCCACACATTATTGCTGCGGTCTACGTCCGGGAAGTGTCCCTCGGCGTCGATCTCCACGCGGGCGATGCGGTCGGGCGCCGTCACCGAGACCGATAGCTCGCGGCGGCCCTGAAGCCAGCCTTCGACAGGCAGCGTCACGTAGAGGTTTTCGCCGCTGTCGAGCGTGACGGTCATGCGTACCGGCATCGGCACGTTGCCGAGATCCTGGACGATCACGCGCGTCTCGCCCTCCTCCTGCCTGACGCCTACGACGGCCTGGTCGAGCGTCCACGTCTCGTAGTACCAGCTATGCCAGAACCAGTCGAGATCCTTTTCGCTGACACGTTCAATGGTGTTGAAGAAGTCGTGGGGATAGGGATGTTTGAAGGCCCAGTCTCGGATGAAAGTCTGGTAGGCGTTCTTGAAAACGTACTCGCCGAGCAGACCGCGCAGCGCCACGAGGACCGTTGCCGGCTTGCTGTAGCTGGCTGTGCCGAAGGCTTCGCCGGTGTAATGGAAATCAGACCGGCGCATCATCTCGCCCTCGGCGTTGTTGCGGGCGGTGGCGAGGTAGGTCTGGCGGTCGGGTTCGTTGTGGTTGGGGCCGGGGAAGAAGTCGAACCGGGCCTGGTTTTCGAGGAACGTCGTGGCGCCTTCGTCCATCCAGCTAAAGCGCCGCTCGTTCGATCCGGCGATCATCGGGATCCACATGTGGCCGAGTTCGTGGGCCGTCACCCAGTAGAGGGCGCTGTCGCCGCGCGCGTTATAATCGCCGATGAGCGTCATCATCGGAAATTCCATGCCGCCGCCGATGATACCGCCGCCCTCCGCCGCCGTCATGTGCGGCCAGGGATACGGAAAGCCGGTGTACTCCGATTGGAACGTGATGGCGTGCTGCTGATAGCGCGTCATCTCTTTCCAGCGCGGCGCCGTTTCGCGATAGAAGGAGTTGATGGTCGTGTAATCGATCTGCCCATCGCCGTCGCGGTCGCCCACGAGCGCGCGGGCGGCTTCCCAGATCGACTCGCGGGTGACGCTGAAGGCGGCGTCGCGCACGTTCGAGGCCGTAAACCGCCAGCGCAGACGTCCTCCTTCGCCGGACTGCGTAGCCGTATCGAAGTCGCCCGGCCCGACGACTTGCACGGGCGTGTCGCTCTGATGCGCCTGCCGCATCCGCGCCGCGACGGCGGGTGTGAGCACGGCGTCGGGGTTTTGGAGCGCACCCGTAGCCGCCACCAGCCACCCTGCCGGCGCTTCGACGGTCAGGTCGTAATCGGCAAAGCCGTGGTAGAACTCCGCCCCGCCGGTGAACGGATCGCTGAACCAGCCCTCGACGTCGTCGTAGACGGCCATCTGCGGATACCAGTAGGCGAGGAAGAAGAAGTTGTCCTCGCTGTAGCCCATTCGCCCGCTCGCGCCGGCCTGCGGAATCGTAAACGACCAATCGATCTCGACCTCGACGGTGGCGCCGGAGGCTATCTCTTCACCCGGCCCCACATACAGTTGTGTGCCCTCGACCATGTAGCCCGGCGGCTCGACTTCGTTGTATTCGAGCGTCTGGCCGCCCACGGCCACCCGGTGCAGCCGCACGCCGCCGGTTACTTCGGCCTGCTCAAAGCGCAGGGCGCCTTCGGCGTGCATGTTCTGCGCCAGTTCCAACCGAAGCACACCAAACGACCGGGGCGCGTTGTTGGTGTAGCGGATGCGGGCGCGGCCTTCGAGGCGTTTTTCTTTGGGAAAGAGCCGGGCTTCGAGCGTGTAGTGGGCCTGTTGCTGCCAGTAATTCGGCCCCGGCCTGCCGTCTTCGGTGCGGGTGCCACGGGCAACGGCCTCCGCAAAAGCCGGCGGCAGTTCGACCGCGTGGGGCAAGGGGCGTTTTTGCGACGGCGCTGTCAGCTTCGGCACGACCACCTGCGGCGGGTATTCGGACGAGGCGCCGGGAAACGGTTGCGGGCTGGAAAGCGTGCATCCTGCCAGCAACAGCGCCGGCAGATACGGAAAAAAACGAGCAGTACGCATCGGGACTTGAGGCGAGAGCGATGGTCGGGAGGATGAGGCAGGGGTGTTAAGCGCCCATCACGCCTGTTCGTTCCGATTACGTTTCACGATTAATACCCGGAGCGGCCCATGTTGCCGCCGTTGGTGTAGACGTCGGCCAGGTCTTCAGCCGGGGTCCAGAGCTTGAGCGCTTCGAGGAAGAGCGGGTCGATCTGGTTGAAGAGCGGATAGGCGGCGCGGGTGCCGTAGAACTGGCGGGCCAGCAGCGCCTTGAGGTAGAGTTCCACCGTCTCCCGGTTTTCGTTCAGGTCGTCATAGCTGAAGACGCGGTCGTCGAACGAGGCGTCGGCGGCGTTGGCCGTCAGCGTGAGGCTCTCCTGGGCGTTGGCGGCTTCCTTCCAGAATTCCTGCCAGTTGGCCTCGTCCATGGCGTAGGCGTTCATAAAGTCCGGCAGGCGGTCTTCCCAGGTGTTGCGCAGCTCCTGTTCGTGGTTCTGGAACCAGGCGCGGAACGGGGGAACCAGCATTTGCCGGAAGACAGCGCGCACGATAGGCGCCATCATCGTGTCGGGCGCGACGACGTAGTCCGGCAGGATGCCGCCGCCGCCGAAGACCGTGCGCCCGTGCGTCGTCCGGTACTTGAGCGAGTCGGGGATGCTTTCTTTGTACGCGCTCGGATTGAACGTGGCCTCTTTGAACGAGGCATATTTTTGTTCGAGATATTCGCGCTGGTCGCCGTTGTCGTAGGGCGTCTGGATGAGGCGGCCCGACGGCGTGTAATAGCGCGCCGTGGTCATTTGCAGGCGGCTCTTGTCGGGCAGGGCAAACTGATTCTGCACCAGCCCTTTGCCGAAGGTGCGTTGCCCGACGATCAGCGCGCGGTCGTGATCCTGAAGCGCACCGGCCACGATCTCGCTGGCCGAGGCCGAGTTGCTGTTGACCAGCACGATGACGGGCTGCTCTTCGAAGATGCCGGGCCGCGACGATCGGAACATCTGGTCTTGCACCGTGCGCCCCTGCGTGTAGACGATGGTCTGGTCGTCTTCGAGCATTTCATCGACCATGAAGACCGCCGCGTCCATGATGCCGCCGGGGTTTTCGCGCAGGTCGAGCACGAGGCGCTGCATGCCCTGGTCTTTCAACTCTACAAGCTGCTTGTGGAACTCCCGGTAGGTGGTGTGGGCAAACCGGCTGACTTTGATGTAGCCCGTCTTTTCATCGATCATATACGAACTCGAGATCGAATGCAGCGGGATACGGTCGCGCGTGATGGTCACGTCGATGGGCTCGTCCACGCCCAGCCGTTTGAGCGTCACGTCTACGGTCGTGCCGACAGGCCCTTTGAGGCGTTTTTTTACATCCTGATCGTCGATGCCTACGACGCTCGTGTCATCGACGGCGATGATGCGGTCGCCGGAGCGGAGGCCCACTTTTTCGCTCGGCCCGCCTTCGATGGGTGTGACCACCTGCGCCGTGTCATCGACCACTTCGAACCAGATACCGATGCCGCCGAACGAGCCCTGATAGCTCTCATTGACTTCGGTGAAGGCCTCGGCGTTGATGTAGGACGAGTGCGGATCGAGTTCTTCAAGCATCCCGTTGATGGCATCCTCGACGAGTTCCGCCGGATCGACCTCTTCCACGTACCGCTTGTTGATGATGAGGAAGGCGTCCTCAAGCTTACGCAGTTGCTCCATCATGTCCGTGTCAGACATGGCCGAGTCGAGTTGCACACCCAGGGCGGTGCCCAGCACGAACAGCAGCACGGCGGGCAAAACGTAGATCTTCTTAAAGTGCTTCATAATACGAGGTCGAAAGTGGTTGCTGAGAACTACGGGGATACCGGACTTCGTCATTAAGTCTTGTGAAGTACGATTTTGTTTCTTCCAGCGCGCGTAGGACGGTGGAATTACCCTTCGTTCAGAAAACGCCTGAAACGAACTGCCCTGTTACGCCGGAGAGGCCGTCTTTTGTTGCATATCTCTGTGCGAGGTATCGACGGCGTTACAAGGTGGGTTAAACCACCGTTTCGGTGCTAAAGATACAGATTCCAACAGTTAGAAGATCCGCCGCCTGCCGAAGGCGCGGGTCTTCGGCCAGGGCCAGCCAGGCGTGGCGCATCCCCGTCGTCCAAAAAATGTCGTCGAAGACGAGCACGGCGCCGTCTGCGAAGTGCGGCGCAAGCTGCTCGAAGTAGGCCCGCATCGCCGCCGGATCGTGGTGCCCGTCGATGAAGGCAAAGTCGATGGGACGATGGCGTTGAAGCACCGCCGGCAACGTCTCGGCAAACGGCCCGGCGACGACTTCGACGCCCGTCAGGCCCAGGCGGTCAAGGTGTTTTTCAGCCCGCCGCGCCAACGCCGTGCCGCCTTCGAGTGTGATGAGTTGGCCCGTGCCGCCGGTGGTCGCGAGCGCGGCGGCCTGATACGTCGCCGAGAGGCCCAGGCTCGTCCCCAGTTCCAGGCATCGCGCGGGGTTGAACTGCCGGATCAGGTGATAGAGCAGGCGCCCCTCATGCGGCGGCACGGCGTCCCGGCCAATCGCCTTCACGGCCCGCGTCGTCTCGCGAAACGGCGCGTCCGGCTGCCGGGCTGCCTTCAGCCGTCCTTCGGCCCCGTAATCACGAAACGTCACCTCATCTTCGGAACGTAACAACGCTGCGCGCAACGCCTCGATTCGTTGGATCCACGCCGCCGTCTCCGCGTCGTCGGTTGCCTCATCCAACGTCGCTGCGAGCGCTTCGGCCAGCTTCCGCGCGTCGTCGTTTTCGCTCTGCCGCAGCCGCTTCCTTTCGCGCCGCGCCCGCCAGCGAAAGCCGAGACGGTGCGCGGCAGTGGCTATGTGGAATTTTGGATTTTGGATTTTGGATTGGCGATTGGTTTGGATGAAATACTTCAATCCAAAATCCAAAATCCAAAATCCAAAATCCAACGAACAACCCTCGCCTTCGCGGGGGCAGGCTCCCCACGGAAGACGAACCACAGACAACCCCTCATCACACATTGTAACCTTTTAGGAGTCCCAAGCGTTTTGCCTAGCGAATGACGATGCATTGAGTTCGGCAAGCGCAAAGGGTAGACACGTGAGCCTCTTGTTCGGTCAGGCGCAGCGACGTTTCGAACGGTCCGTCCGGAAGTATCAGCACCGGATTTACGGGTTTGCTGTGTACTTCCTGGGCGACAAAGTCGAGGCGCAAGACGTCACGCAAGACGTGATGCTGCGGCTGTGGCAACACCGCGACGAGATCGACGAAGAGCGCGTGCTTGGCTGGTTGCTGCGCGTGGCACGCAACGCCTGCGTCGATGCCCTGCGCCGGCGCAAGGCCCGGCGCAACGTGATGACGACAGACACCGACGCCGTCGGCTATGCCGTTGGCTCCGGGCCTACGCCGGAGGCCTGCGCCGAAGCCGCCGACTTCCAGGGGCACCTGGGCCGCGCCCTCAGCCGCATTGCCGAACCCTATCGCAGCATCGTCATCTTACGCGAAGTCCAAGAGCTGAAGTACGAAGAGATCAGCGGCGCGATGAACCTGCCGCTCAACACGGTGAAGGTCTACCTGCATCGTGGCCGCAAGATGCTTCGGGAGCAATTAAGCGAGGTGATGCACCGTGAGACCACCTGAAACCCAGCACCACGACTGGATGGAGGCCCGCGTCGAGGCCTACCTCGACGACGACCTGCCCGTCGAAGAACGCGTCCGCTTCGAACAAATCCTGGCCGGCGACACCGGCTGGGAGGCCGAGGTGTTCCTGGCCCGGCAAATCCGCGACGGGTTGCGCGCGCTGCCCGAACTGGAATGCCCACCTGCCGTCACCGAGGCCGTCCTGACCCGGACGCGCCGGGAGGTCCGAGACTCCTGGCTGGAACGATTCCACGCGTGGATGCAGCAGCAATTCTCGGCGCTGTGGCAACCGGCGCTGGCGATGACTGTGGTGGTGCTGCTGGTCGTCTCGGTCTCGCTCATCGGGCGGTCAACGTCGCCGCCGCCGCCCGACCCCGCCGTAGCGCAGGCGCTCGCCGATGTGAAGATGGCCCTCGGCTACGTCTCCCAGGCAAGCCGCCAAACCGGCAAAGTGGTTCGCAACGACGTCATCGCCGAACGCGTCGTTGGCCCTGTGCAAAACGCCCTCAATGCTCGTCAACAACCATCTGACGACACGCAACGTTAAGAGGATAGACCATGTGGAAGCGAATCCTACCGTGCGCCCTGCTCCTGCTGGCCCTGACCAGCGCCGCCTGGGCGCAGGATGACATCACACGCGACCCCGGCTACATCGACCTCGATCAGGTCGAAGACTGGTTCGACAAAGAGCCGACGATCATTGTCAACGTCAAAGGCGCGCTGCTCGATCTGGTAGCCGAAGCCTCGCGCTACGAAGACCCCGAACTGGCCGACATGCTGCGCAAGCTCAAGTCGGTCCAGGTGCGCGGCTACGACATGCGATGGGCCGATTTTGACAACATCCAGGAGCGTGCCAGGACGATGGTCCGGCGCCTCGAAGACCAGGGCTGGGATACCGTTGTGCGCGTGCGCGATGACGACGAAGACGTCAACATCCACGTCCGCGAAAACGACGGCGCCATCGCCGGGATGTTCGTGATGGTGATCTCCCCCGACGACGACGAGACCGTCTTCGTCAGTATCGTCGGCGAGATCGACCCCGAGCAGATTGGCCGCCTCGGCCGTAAATTCGACATCGACCCGCTCGATGATATGAGCGTGGATTATTGAGAGAGGGCGAGTGGGAGAGAGGGGGACAGGGTGAAAAAATCTCCCTCTCTCCCACTCCCCCTTTCATAAAAATAGATCACCCCGATACAATGCCTACGCGATCTTCACTCATCACCCTGATCCTGCTCCTGGCAGCGGTGTCGCTGACCGGGTGCGTCTATTCACGAGAGATTGCCCAGACCCGCCGCGACCTCGAACGCCATTACCCGGAAGCCGACTTCGACCGCCAGATCATCATCAACCTGGGGCCGAGGTCGTTGCACACCTTCGGCTGGCTGGCCGGGCTGGCGCCCGAAGACGAAGCGCAGATGGCCCGCGACTACCTCTACGAGATCGACCGCGTCAAGGTCGGCATCTATCAGGTCGATAGCATGCCCGACCTCGATGACTTCGACCCGCCGTCGATCCGCCGCTTCGAACGCGACGGCTGGGAGGTGGCCGTCAAAGCCCAGGAGGACGACGGCGTCGTCTGGGTGCTCTACCGCGAGCGCTACGATCAGGTGCGCGACATCTACGCCATCGTGCTCAGCGACGAAGAACTGGTGCTGGCGCGCGTCAAAGGCCATCTCAACCGGCTCCTCGAAAAGGTGATGGACGACCATTACCGCATCCACGAGTTCGTAGACGAACTGGAAATTGGCTATCGATGAGCGACTTTTGGGCGCCTCGTGTGTCTTATAAACAGTATCTGGCAGCCAAGACGCGGAGTTGCGGCGATACGGGGAGCCTCCCGTCGCCGTGCCTCCGCGTCGCTGTTTTTAGGCGCTGGCGAGACGATGTTTTGTAGTATGGATGACGTTTTCACGCCGGATCCCTGTTGGCGTTGGTCGTCGGTCATCAGTGAGTTTTTTCCTGATGACCCATTTCAACAACTCTGCGAAGTGGAATCTTGAGAAAAAGCAGAAACCGCCAGAAATTCGTCCATAAAAAAGAGCACCGACAGGTGCCTGGTAGTGAGTGCTGATCTCCCGATGAGATCCTGCAAGCGGAAAGGCCACGTGCCGGTGCGTCAATTCCTTGTATCAAGGCCGGGGCGAATGGTGCCCATCAGACCCGGTGGGGGCCGGGATTTCAGACTGTCTTCATCTGCTTTTAGAAAGGTTTTCTCAGACCTCTTCTTTTCGAATGATCGACTTGATGCGCATCAGGCGGCTGATGTTGGAGCGTTCCATCTCGTCGAGCTTCATCTGGATCAACTGTTCCGTCTCTTCGATCTGCGGGATGAGGACGTATTCGAGGGCATTGACGCGGCGACGGGTGGTTTCGATCTCGCGGTGAAGCATCGTCAGGCGTTGCTGGCCCTGCGCCAGCCGGAGCAGCAAGGGGAGGGCCGTTTGCAGGCGTCGGACGCTGTCGTCGAGGTCGGCGGTGGTTTCGAGCAGGCCGTAGGGCGGGGCCTCGATTTTTGCCGTGGCGTCGAGCACCGGCATCTTCAGGTTCAAGACGTGCTCTGTCGAGACCGCGAGGTGTGTCTGGAGCAGTGGCATGCAGCGCGCGCCGGAGGCGGGCTCGAAGCGAAGCCGGTGTTTGCCCAGCAGGAAGAGCGTGTAGACGTCCCGAAGCTGTGCTTCGACGGCCTCCTGCGTCTCAAGCACGTGGTCTACTTCGTCCTGAAAGAGGCGCATCAACTCTTCCAGCTTGTGCTTCATCAACGTATGGCCGCGACGCGCCATCGCCAGGCGCTTGCGCGTCTTGGTCAGGGTCATGCGGTTGGCGCTTACACCGTATAGCATTGTTTAACCCTCTGGCAAATGGCAAGGGGCAAATGGGCACGTTGCAAAAGAGCAAAAGTGCAAAGTGCAAATGGCAAAAAAGGCCTGGACATCCGCTGCCCATTTGCCATTTGCCTGTTTGCCATTTTGCCCATTTGCCTGTTTGCCGTTTTGCTCATGTGCCCATTTACCCGTTTGCCATTTGCAATTCGTCTTTTGCCGCCACGTCGTAGTATTTCTCCAGGTACTCGACCCGGATGCGTTTGAGCAGCGCCCTGGGCATCTGCCGGATCAACGACCAGCCGATGTCGAGCGTCTGTTCGATGGAGCGGTCGGCGTCGGAGCCTTGATGGATGAACTCGCGCTCGAAGGCATCGGCGAAACGGAGGTACATCAGATCTTCGTCCGAGAGCGCCGACTCGCCCAGCACCACGGTCATCTCGCGGGCTTCGAGGCCGCGGGCGTAGGCCGTGAACAACTGGTTGGACAGGTCGGCGTGGTCGTCGCGGGTCTTGCCTTCGCCGATGCCTTCGTCGCGAAGCCGGGAGAGCGAGGCCTGAACGTCTACCGGCGGATACAAACTCTTCTTATGGAGCGGGCGCGAGAGGATGATCTGGCCCTCGGTGATGTACCCGGTCAGGTCGGGGATCGGGTGCGTTTTGTCATCCTCCGGCATCGTCAGGATCGGAAACATCGTGATCGATCCCTTCCGGCCCTGGATGCGTCCGGCCCGTTCGTAGATGGCCGAGAGGTCGGTGTAGAGGTAGCCCGGATAGCCTCGCCGGCCCGGCACCTCCTTGCGCGCGGCAGAGACCTCGCGGAGTGCCTCGCAATAGTTGGTCATGTCTGTGAGGATCACCAGCACGTGCATGCCCAGGTCGAAGGCGAGGTATTCAGCCGCCGTCAGGGCCATACGCGGCGTGGCGAGGCGTTCGATAGCCGGGTCGTTGGCCAGATTCAGGAAGACCACCGAGCGCTCCAGTGCGCCGCTGTCTCGGAAGCTGTTGATGAAAAACTGCGCCTCTTCGAACATGATGCCCAGCGCGCCGAAGACGACGGCGAAATCGCCCTCCTGCGTCAGCACTTTGGCCTGCCGGGCGATCTGCGCGGCGATCTCGTTGTGCGGCAGCCCCGCGCCGGAGAAGATCGGCAGTTTCTGCCCGCGCACGAGCGTGTTCAAACCGTCGATGGCCGAGATTCCGGTCTGGATAAACTCGTTCGGGTAGTCGCGGGCGTATGGATTGATGGGCGCGCCGTTGATGTCGCGGTGGAGCGTAGCGATGGGCGCCGGCCCGTCATCGACCGGGTTGCCCTGGCCGTCGAAGACGCGGCCCAGGATGTCGGGCGCCAGGCCCAGCGTCATGCCGTGCCCGACGAACCGGAAGCGCGTCTGGCCGAGGTGGACGCCCGCGCCGCCCTCGAACAACTGAATGAGCACTCGCGGCCCGTTGACTTCGAGAACCTGCCCGTGGCGCATTTCGCTATTGACCTGGATCTCGACCATCTCCTGATAGCCGACGGCTTCGGTGACTTCGACGAAGACCAGCGGGCCTTCGATATCTGTGGCGGTGCGATACGCTTTTCTCATACCGGCATCTCCTCCGGTGTTCGTCGTGTGGTTTTTCGTTTTGCTTAAGAGATAGACCTTTCGGGTTTTTATGATGTTTGATTATTTACTTCGGTAAGGGCGCCCCCGAAAAGTCCCCCTTCAAAGGGGGAATCGCGTGATGGGCGATTACCGAAATAATTTGTCAAAGATCATTGAAACCCGAAAGGTCTCGGCTCCTTAGTTTTTTCACGCCTCCGATGCCTCCATGACGGCAGACGCCTCGGTCTCCTCGGATTTCGAGGGACGTTTCAGCGGCGCTATCGCTTCCGAGACTTCCAGCACGAGCGCGTCGTAGCTTTCGAGTTCGGCTTCGGGGATGTACTTGGCGCGGGCGATGTTCTCCCACACCGGCAGGTCGAGCACGTCCTGGATGGCCACGCCGTCTTCGAGGGCTTTGCCTGCGACCTCGTGCATATGGATGATCAACCGCAACAGCGCGTACTGCTTGCGCAGCGACGTAAAGGTGTCTTCCTTGTGGAACGCGTTCTGGTGCAGGAAATCCTCCCGGATCGACTGCGCCGTCCGCATCGTCAGCCGTTGCTGCGGCGAGAGCGACTCCAGCCCGACGAGCCGCACGATCTCTTTCAACTCGTTCTCTTCTTCCAACAGCCGCATCGCCAGCATCCGGTCGGCGATGGGTTCTTCGCCGAACTGTTTGCGAATGTAGGCGTCGAGCGTGGTGTCGTAGAGCGAGTAGCTGGCCAGCCAGTCGATGGCGGGGAAGTGGCGTTCGTAGGCGAGGCGGGCGTCGAGGCTCCAGAAAACTTTCACCACGCGCAGCGTAGCCTGCACGACGGGGTCGGCGAGGTCGCCGCCGGGGGGCGAGACGGCGCCGATGATCGAGATGCTAGCCTCTCGGTTTTCAGAGCCGAGGCAGTAGACCTGCCCGGCGCGCGCGTAAAACTCGGCCATGCGCGTACCCAGGTACGCCGGATAGCCTTCCTCGCCGGGCATCTCTTCGAGCCGGCCGCCCATCTCGCGCAGCGCCTCGGCCCAGCGCGAGGTCGAGTCGGCCATGACGGCGACGTGGTAGCCCATGTCGCGGTAATACTCGGCCAGCGTGATGCCGGTGTAGATCGACGCCTCGCGGGCCGCCACGGGCATGTTCGACGTGTTGGCGATCAGAATGGTGCGCTCCATCAGCGGCTTGCCGGAGTGCGGATCGATCAACTCTGGAAATTCTTGCAGCACGTTGGTCATCTCATTGCCCCGTTCGCCGCAGCCGATGAAGATGATCACCTGCGCATCGGCCCACTTGGCGATCTGGTGCTGGACGACCGTTTTGCCGCTGCCGAAGGGGCCGGGCACGCAGGCCGTGCCGCCGCGCGCCAGCGGGAAGAACGTGTCGATCACCCGCTGCCCAGTCGTCAACAGGGCCGACGGTTCTTCGCGACGCCGGTAGGGACGCGGCTTGCGCACCGGCCACTCCTGAATCATCGTGATCTCTTCGAGCCCGGCGTCCGTCCGCACCAGCGCCACCGTGTCATCGACCGTCATCGACCCTTCTTCGATCTGCACGATCACGCCTTGCTTGATGCGCGGTGGCAGCATGATGCGGTGGGTGATCAACGCCGACTCTTCCACCGTCCCGATCACGTCGCCGGCCTTGACGGTGTCGCCGGCCTGGCGGATGGGCTGGAAATCCCACTTTCGTTTGTGATCGATGCGCGGCGCGGTGGTGCCGCGTGCGATGAAGTCGCCGTAGCGTTTCTGGAGGATGTTGAGCGGGCGTTGGATGCCGTCGTAGATCGAGCCGATGAGGCCGGGGCCGAGCACGACGCTCAACGGTTCGCCCCGGCTGAGCACCGGCTCGCCGGGCCGCACGCCGGCGGTCTCTTCGTAGACCTGGATATAGGCGCGGTCTCCGTGCAACTCGATGATCTCGCCGATGAGTTGCTTCTCGCCGACCTGCACCACGTCGTTCATGCAGGCGTCCGGCAGCTTATCGGCTACGACGAGCGGGCCGGAGATCTTCGCGATGGTGCCTACATTCATGGTTGTATCCTCCGTTTACGGCGTTTTTTCAAAGTAAACGATCAGCAGTGCTCATGGCTGTGTGGATGAAGGGAAGTAACCGCCCCCTTGAGGGGGCTGTCGCGCAGCGACTGGGGGTGTCCATCGGTCTGTTTGACACCCTCCGACCTCGCCTTCGGCGAGCCCACCTCCCTCAAGGGAGGAGTTTTTTAGTCTCCATCGACACATCAAAGAACACTACCTGCTGATTTACTGGCCAATCACCGATCGTCTCATCGTCAGGAGCATCTCCTTGCCGAGGTGGCGGGAGGCGCCTACGCCGGGGATGACCGTGATGATGGCCTCGGTTTTCTCCTGCGCTTTGCGAATCTGTTCCTGGATCGTAGCCGCCACGGGTTCGGTGATGAACACGATCTCGCATTTCTGATTCAGGATCTCTTCCAGGAGCGCCGGCGCGGCGTCGGGCGCCGGCGCCGTGCGCACCCGAAAGTCCGTCAACGTGAACACGTCCGCCGAGAGCGGATCGGCCAGGATGGCGATCTTGGGATCAGGCATGGCCTCCCCTCCTGAGTCTTGGAATGACGACCTCTGGCGGCAGCCCCGCCCACTTCGCCGTGGCGACGGTCATGAGGTTTTTGGTCTCCTGCATCGAAAACCAGGCGAAGGCCACCAGCGGCTCGACCCCGAAAGGCGTGTAGTGCGTCATGCGGCAAAACGCGCTCAGGAAGTCGTCCGACAGCTTTTCGAGCGGCCACAGTGCGCCGTCGTTTTGATGCGCTTCCATCGCCTTTCTAAAGACGGTGTCGTACGGCGTATGCTGGAGCGCCGGGGCCAGCCGTTCCCACGGTTCCTCGGCCAGCGTAGCGAGCGTCTCGGTGCTGACGAAGCCACCCGGCGTCGCGAGTTTTCGGTCGATGGGCGGAGGCCGGTTGCCGCTATTTTGGCCGCGCCACGCGCGCCAGCGCAGCACCATGTTCACGTTGGCCAGGTCGATCCAGTATCGCGCGAAATATCCCAGGAACGGGATGCCGCTCGTGTCGAAAACATCGAGGACGTGTTCCTGATACCCGCGATCTACCAGCACGGCGAGGCGGAAGAGGCTGCGGTGCTGTTCAAAGTCGGCTTCGGCGGCTTTGCGGGCCGGTTCGAGCGGCTTCGAGAGCATCCGTTTCGCTTCCAGGCGTTCGCGGATTTCATGGGCGCGGTCGGCCTCGCCGTTGAGCGACAGGCGGTGCGGCGCGCGGGTCAGGTGCGTTTTCAGCACGATCTTGAGCGTGTTGAAATCGCTCCACGCATCCAGCGCGTCGATCAGATGCGGCTCCGGCTTCAAATCGCGGATCAACCGGCGGCGGCGCTGCTCGATCTCTGCGAACGCTTCGTCGAGTTCAACGGCGCGGCGGACAGGCGCCAGGGGCTCGGCGTAGAGGCTGCCCCGCAACTCTTCGAGCAGGGCGTCCCAGGTCGGCGCTTCGGCCATGCGGACGAAGGCGCGTCGCGGCAAAAGCTGCGATTCGAGCACCCGAACGCGCGCCACGGCCTGCCCGTACCGTGTGTCGCCGCTAAAGTCTGTAATCGAGAACGTCTGCATGGTCCGCTTCGAACAGGGCGGTTGCGACCTCCGCCCGTATCTGCGTTTTCAGGCCTTCCAAAAGCGCCCGGAAGCTCATGTCCACCTCGTACTTGGGATGTTTGAGGAGGAACCCACCGTCGATGTGCGCAGCGGTGAACTCGAACTGCGCGGGGCCGTCAAGGCCCTTTTCTATGAGCGCTTCGTTGACCTCTTGCACCCAGCCTTCCGCGAGCCGCTCCCGATCCTTCGCCGGGACGACGAGCGTCTCGTCGGCGGATTGGTAGAGGCTCAGGATCTGGCGTTTCATCCAGGCGCGATAGGCGTCGTCGTCCATCGTGCAGAGGGCGGCATGGGCCTGGGCGAAGGCGTCGTCGACGAGTTCTTGCCGGATTTCCAGGATGCGGTTGCGCGCCTGGAGGCGGGCCTGCGAGAGCCGTTGCGCCGCTTCTTTTTGGCAGTGCTCCAGGTGGGCCTTTTTGAGCTTCCCGGCCTCGGCCTGTGCCTGCGCGCCGGCCTGTTGCCGGATCTGCTCAGCCTCCTCCTGCGCCCGGCCAACGATGCGATCCGCCTCAGCCCCGGCCTCGCCGTCGATGCTGGCTATGAGCTTTTGCAATGACATCACACACTGACTCCGAAGAGGATGAAGATGGAGATGAGGAACCCCAGCACGGCGTAGAATTCCACAAAGACCGCCATCACCAGCGCTTTACCGGATTCCTCCGGGCGCTTGGCGGTCAGTTCGACGCCGGCAGCGCACACTTTGCCCTGCGGCACGGCCACCATACCGGCGATGCCGATGGGCAGGCCCGCCAGCAGCAACGCCAGCCCCTGCGGCAGCGTCAGCATCGCAGCGGCCCCCGCCACGAGGCCGATTTTTTGAAGGATTAAAAAGCCGATGACGAAGCCGTAGATACCTTGCGTGCCGGGCAATGCCAGCAGCACCAGAAACCGGCCAAAGTTTTTGGGATCCTCCGTCATGGCGCCGGCGCTCACCTGGCCGGCATATTGAATGCCCAGGCCGGAGGATACGCCGGGGATCACCACAGCCAACACACAGCCTGCAAGCGCTAAGACCAAGCCTAAGCTGAATTCCATATCGATCACCTCGGGTTGAGGACTTTGGTGTATTTCGTGTTGAGTTGGAACGCGTCGAAGGCGGCGCCGCCGCCCTCGTGGAACTTGCCGAAGAACTCCACAAACTGAAGACGCGTCGTGTGGATGAAGCCGCCGAGGGCGTTGATGGCGATGTTGAGCAAATGCCCGAAGACGAGCACCACGAGCATCACCACGAAGCCCACGTACGGGATGCCGAGCGTAAGCTCAGCCATGAAGTTGACGACGCTGGCGATGACGCCCGTAGCCAGCCCCAACGCAAACAGGCGGACGTACGAGAGCACGTCGCCGAACATGCCGGAGACCTGATAGAGCGAGAACAGCCCGGAGGCCAGCCGGCCTGCGGGGTTCTTCGAGGCCCGCCCGGCAAAGAGCAGGATGACGCCGCCGGAGAGGATCATCATGCCGTAGCCGAGCGTGCTGAGCCACGGCGCGTTGAACGAACTCGCGGCCACGAGCAGCACCACGCCCAGGATGATGCCCAGCCAGGGCGCCTGATCGAGCCATGCCTCGGCTTTGTGGCGTCGTTGGAGGTTCCAGCGGAATTTTAGAAAGATGCCGAAGGCCACCTGCACCACCCCGAAAGCCAGCGTAATCAGCAGAAATTCCATCTGATTGGTCATCGGGTTGAGCACCACCAGCTTTTCAAGATGTTTGAACGGGCCGGGCAGCGAGGCCAGCGAAAGCCCGAAGAAGCCGCCCGTGAGCAGGCCCACGACGGTGGTGCCCAGGCCGGCGAAGAAGAGGATCTTGATGAGCTTCCGGCTGCTGGCCGCCAAAGACGGCAGCTTGCGCAGCGCCAGGTACGCCCCTATTGCCAGGATCAGGCCGTAGCCCGCATCGGTCAGGCAGAGCGCAAAAAAGACGGTGAAAAACGCACCGACGTACGGCGTCGGATCGACGTGGAAGTACTGGGGGCGGCTGTAGAGGTCGCTGACGAATTCGAAAGGCTGAACCAGCGGCGGGTTGTCGTATTCGACGGGCGGGTTGTCTTCCGGATCGGGGTCTTTGACCAGGAGATAGGCGTCGAGGTCGTGTTTGGTGAAGAGCGTCTCCAACTGCTCGACGTCCCTGTCGCGGATCCAGCCGCTGATGAGGGCGGTGTAGCGACTTTCGCGGACGAGGCTCTTTTTCTCCAACTGATCCAGCCGCGTGTGGCGGTAGTCGTAGACCTGCTTCAGCTTCGGCAGATAACCCGCGAGGGCTTGCCGCTTGACTTCCACCTCGGCCAGTTTTTGCTCCAGCGCCTCCTGCTCGCAGCGCAGCCGTTCGAGGTTTTCGGCAGCCGTGCCCTCCAAGCCACCCACGTCGATTCGTTCTGCCGGCTGCGCGTCGATCCATTCTTCGAAATCGCGTTTAGCCTCCAGCCGGCCCGCCGCGCACACTACGGTATGATCGCGCGCGGCGGCCAGCTCGAAGAGGACGCCCTCTTCGCCCAGGAGGTCTTCCAGGTTGGTCTTCAGGTCATCCCCGTGAGGCCGGGGCAGGGTGACGATCTCGACGAAGCACCGGGCGGTGTCGCAAAAGGCTTCGAGCGGCGCCGGCACGTCGCGGAGGGGTTCCAGCGGTGCGGCGCGGTCGTGGAGGTGACGGAGCTGCTCGTGCAGCGTTTGCTCGCGCGCCGCCAGTTCGTGCAGTTGATCGACGACGGGTGCTTCGTCGAGATCTTCGAGGGTGTAGAAATCCTGCACCGTGGTGCATTCCAACGGGTGCGCCAGGTGCGCGGCCAGGCCCTGATGCGGCTCGTACGGCTCCAGGTCGTCGATAGCTGTTTGTAGCGTCAGCAGCCGCTTTTCGAGGGCGGCGGCTTCGTCCGGATCGTCGGCGCCGGTGGCCGGGCGATCAAAGAAAGGCCGGTCTTCATCGGGCAGAAAAACATCGCCCGGCGTCAGATGAACGACGCCGCTCATCTGCAACAGGTCCAGCACACGCTGCTCGTCATGCGCGCGCGTGAAGAGGACCATCTTCTTCAGGTTTGCAACAGCCATCTATTCCTGTACCGCTTGGACGATAATCGTTAGCGCTTTCTGGAAGTGCGGCTGTGCCCGGTTTTGTAGTTCGGCGACGTGCTCTTCGGTCTCCTGCTCGATGGCACGGATCTCTTTTTTGGTCTGATGCCCCACGGCTTCGCAGGCTTCTTGCGCCTCGTAGCGCGCCTTCTCTAACGCCTGATGGCGGCGCTCTTTCGCGTCGTTGCGCGCCTCTCGGACGATCTGCTGCGCTTCGAGGCGGGCCTTTCGGATCTGCTCCTCGGCGCCCTCCTCAGCTTTTCTGATCCGTGCAATCGGGTCGGCAGAACCGTTCGACCGGTCCTCTATAGGCATCGCGAGTGAGGAGTGGTGGCTCCTCACCGGGTTGATATCATTCTCATGGGCATCGCTCATGGGAGGATGCGGCTTGTGAGCAAAACGGCGTCGAAATACGCGCGGAGTCCGCACTTCTTTCACAGGTGAGTCTATGAAAGCAAAGGCGCCTCTGTTGAAGGGGATTATGTAGGTGTCATTGAGGGGGATTTTGTGGGTATCGATGTAAGCACAAGCCTACTCGCGCCGTAAGGACAACCCTTACACATCGTGTGTGTGAGCCGGGGTTTTGCTTACACACAAAGCAGTGTTTCCTAGACAGGGAGATCAGGCTTTCCCTGCTAGTTCGGCATCACGATATGAATGATTTTTGGACTGAGAACCATCGTGTGACACAAAGGCAAGCAGGGTTGCCTGGGTTCTTAACCTATTGCTTGTTCATAGGCTGGTTGACACACCCCGCCTCGCGTGCGCTCGGCACCCCTCTCAAGAGGGGAATTGTCTACGTCGGAGGCAAGCAAGAAAAAAGTCCCCTCTTGAGAGGGGTGCCCCGACGAAGGAGGGGCGGGGTGTGTTAGCCGATCGTTGATGAAGCAACAAGCAGAGAATTATGGCACCCCTGCACCAAAGCAAGGGAGAGAGCAGGCTATGACCCTGATGCGAGAACAGATCATCAACGCGCAAGTCCAGGCCTGGGAAGAGCAGCAGGCCGTGCGCGAACGCGAGGATAAGCAACGCGCGTTCTGGCCGGTTATCACCATCTCGCGCGAGTTCGGCGCGCGCGGCGCGGCGCTCGCCAGGATTCTGGCCGAACGGATCGGCTTTGAGGTTTGGGACAAAGACCTGATACGGGCCGTCGCCGACGAACGCGGCGGCGACGTGCGGATGCTCAAGACGCTCGACGAGCACCGGCAGAAAGGGATTGAGGACGCCGTTCGCGGCGCGATGACGGGGCAGAACACCAACCTGAAGTATGTGCGCAGCCTGATGCACGTCGTGCACACGCTGGCCGTGCATGGCAGCAACATCGTCGTCGGGCGCGGGGCCAACTTTGTCTGCAAACCCGCCGAAGCTTTCCGCGTGCGGATCGTCTGCCCGCTCGAAAAACGTGTCCGGGGTTACGCCGAGCGCGAGGGCCTCGACCTCCGGGAAGCCCGCAAAATCATCGAAAAACGCGACGCCGAACGCGTCGATTTCATCCGCCGCACCTTCAGAAAAGACCTCGCCGCGCCGTCCAATTACGATCTGGTGCTCAATTCGAACACCTACACCCTCGAAGAGATGGCGGATCTCGTGCTGGCGGCGTATCAGACCAAGACGGGCCAGCCGCTGCCGGAGGCCGCCGATGTGACCTGAAGCGTTTTTCGGTCTTAGGATGTGCCCACAGAGTCCCGTAGGGACGACCTGTTTGTAGAACACTTTGCTAAGATTGAGCCCCGTAGGGGCGACCTGTTCAGAGGATGTGACAGATTCTTTTGAACAGGTCGCTCCTACGGGGCTTCTTGTTGCGTCCGGGTTTCAGATACAAAGGAAGTAGCAAATGATTTACCTATTTCGCCATTTCCTACTCGCCATTCGCCATAAAATCAATGCTCCCCGCCGTAATCGCCCATGGAGGGCCTATCGTCGTCGTTTTCGGCGGGACGTTCGGGCCAGCCCGCGCGCAGGTCATTCCAGTGGAGCATCGTGTTGAAGACGAGGGCGTGGCTGCCGTGGGTGCTCCAGCGGCGGAAGGGGCGGTTGGCAAAGAGCACCACGTGGCCCTCGCCCACCGGCACGTCTACCACCGCCGGGGCGCCGGTCATCTCGTTTTCGCCCTTCGCCATGCCGCTCATCAGCAAGCCTTTCTTCGCAAACTTGAGCACCACACGCGGCACCTCCTGCTTCCACACCTCGTCTTTATACCAGTCCGGCGTGCGGTAGCTGCCGACGTTTTTGTTGATCTGGAAGACAGGCGACTGGCTGAAGTAGACGCCCAGCGTGTCGGGGTAGCCGTAGACGATGGGGCTGGTGGTGTCGGCCACTTCGGCGCGGAGCACCGAGCCGCGCACTGTCATATTACGCGTCTGTTTGATGCTGATGCGCCGGGTGAGCGCCATGTCGATGGGAAACGCCGCCGTGCGCCCTTCGGTGATGAACACGCCGCCGCGCTCGATGAACGTTTTGAGGTTGATGAGCCCCTCGTAGCCCATACCTTTGCGCTGGTCGTCGGTCTCATCGAGCACGCCGAGGTGCGGGTATTCATCGGATTTCTGCCAGGGGATAGGATCGCCCACGCGGCTGCGTCCGGCCACGAGCATCTGCGGGTTGGCCCGGCTCTGCGGCATGATGAGCACGTCGAACTGCGTGAGGTCTTCGGTGGCGAGGTCTTGCTCGGAGAGGTAGGTGTACGGAATGCCGATTTTGTCGAAGGCCATGTGCCACCAGCCGGCATCCTGCGGCGTCGAGACCCAGGTGTGGACGAGCGCCACACGCGGCGTCTCGATGTCGTGCGTCGCCACGTCGGGCATCGCGCCGACGCCGCGCACCGTCAGGCCGAGGTCTTGAGCGGTTTGTTCGAGGCGATCCACTAAATCGGCAGGATTATCGTCGGCGGGGATGATGAATGAGCCGGAGCGGTAGGCGTGGCCGCTGGCTTCGAAGCTGTGCTCGGCGGCCTGCATCGCCACGTCGCCCAGGCGGAAGCGGAAGACGGCGACGTTGTCGTCGGTGGTGTGATTGAGCAGGTAGTACGGGCCGTTGCCGTTGAGCCCGCCGCTGGCCTGCACCGGCTCGGTCAGCGGTTTCATCCGGGCTTCGAGGATGTCAGGATCGCCCACCTTCATGGCTTCGACTTGATGGAGGTAGGGCAGCGTCCAGCCGGTGTCGTCGTAAGGCGGGCGGGCGCCGTCGGGGAAGTTTTGCTTATCGAGCAAGACCCGCGCGAGCGTCCGGTAGGGCTGATCCATGCGGATGACGAACGAGCCTGCCGGGGCTGTCTTGTCGTACTTGTCGTCGCTGCTGCCGTTGGTGCCGCTGTGGCCGTTGGTCCCGGCGATATCGGCGCCTTTCTTTTTGGTGGACCATTGCAACTCACGCGTGGCCTCGTGTACCTCCAGGCCCTGTTGCATCAACAGATTGACCAGATTGATCGTGGCCAGCGGGCGGCCCTGCTCACGCGGAATCACCCAGGCATACGGCGCCTCGGTCTTGCCTTTCTCAACAGCGCGCTTCGACTTCAGATAGAAATTCTCGACGAACTCGCGGCGGTTGTCGGCGGTGTAGTTGAGCGCGGCCAGCACGCCGCTCTGCATGTAGTTGGTGTTGTTGCGCAACGACCACATCGTCTTTTCGAGCGGCGGGTTGGATCGATACCACTGGCGCGAAGTCTGGCGGCTGACGAGCTTGCGTTCCTTGGTGTCGGGGATCGAGTTGCCGAAGGTCTCATAAAACCGCCCGATGCTGTTGCGCGTGTTGGCGATCCAGATCAGGTAGTTGGCGGCCCAGCCGTTGTAGAAAGCGTGCGTCCAGACGCCGGGCATGCCGCGCCGCGTCAGTTCGCTCACCTCCTCATGCGCCAGGTTGTGCCACTCGTTGACGACGATGGGGTCGAGGTATTCGTTGTAGGGGCCGAGGCCGGTCGAGGTGTAGAGGTACGAGACCGACTCGTGCAGGTCGTGCATCACCTGCGGTTTCCAGTGGAGGTAGCTCTGGAGGATGTTGCGCGTGAGGGCCAGGCCGAGGCCGTAGCCGTCGCGGTTGTTGTCGTGCGCCACGTAATGGCCCCAGTAGCTCAGGCTCGGCCCCACCTCGCGGTTGGCTGCGCGGTATTTATAGGTATCGACGATGCGGTCGCGCCCGTCGGGTTCGGCCACGGGGGTGAAGATGAAGATGACGTTTTCGCGGATCGACCGGATCATCGGCGAGTCCTCGACGGCGAGGCGATAGGCCAGTTCCATCACCATCTCCGGGCTGCCCGTCTCCGGCGAGTGGAGCCCGGCGGTGATGTAATAGATAGGCCGGGCGCGGTCGATGATCTCCTGCGCCTCGGCGTCGGAGAGCCCGCGCGGGTCGGCCAGGCGGTTGAGGTCGGCGCGACGGGCTTCCAGATTCGCCAGCCCGGCCTCGTCGGCGACGATCACTTCGATCATCTCGCGGTCTTCCTCGGTCCGGCCTATCGAGCGCACCTGCACGCGGGGCGAGGCCTCGGCCAGGGCGCGGAAGTAGCCGTAGATCTCATGCGTATAGTGCAAGATGCCCGGCGCCCCGATGATCGTACCGAAATGATCGAGCGGCGAGGGGACGGTCTCGGAGTGGGGGAGGTGATCCACCATGTCGTTGAGAAACCGTTCGTCGGTGGTGTATTCCCTGATTTTCTCGCCATAGGCCTCGTCGTTCGATTGGGCCAGGGCGAGGTTGGCGGTCAGCAGCAACAGGGGGATCAGCAAGAAGCACGATAGGCGGTGCATGGCGGACCTCCGTCGGGTTGGGCAGGAAAAGGGGAGATTTGTTAAGGTAATTGTTGTAAACGTGCCGGGTCAATTGAAAACGGGTTTCTTGCTAATTCATCAACCGAAAAACTTGTAAGCTTTTACGGCATATATTCTTTACAAACCATGCGCGCTATGAACATCGATTCTACACGTGAGCGTTTGCTCGGAGAACTCTACGCAGGGCTCCGCAATCTGTATGGCGACCGGCTCGACCGGCTCGTGCTCTATGGTTCGTACGTGCGTGGAGAAGCCCATTCAGGTTCCGATATAGACGTGTTGGTCGTACTCAATGGAAGCGTGGAGCGGCCCGGTCGAGAAATTGACCGGATGATGGAGTTGCTTTATGCTTTAGATCTGAAGTACGACGAACTGATCTCCGTTGTGCCCGTCTCCGCCGAGGATTATGAATCTAAGCAGAGCCCGCTGCTTATGAATGTGCGGAATGAGGGAATTCTTATTGAGCAGGTGGCTGCATGAGTATCGACGCTGAAGAATCACTTTTCATTCACCCCACCCGTTTCACCGCAAGCAGCGTCATGTCATCGCTGGGCGGGGCTTTTCCGGCGTGGGTGGTGACGGCCTTGATGATTGTGTCGATCAAGGCTTTCGGCGAGCCGGTGTGGGTTTTGAGCAGCGCCACGAGGCGTTCTTCGCTGAATTGCTCGTGCGCCGGGTTCATGGCTTCGGGGATGCCGTCGGAGTAGAGCAGCAGCAGGTCGCCCGGCGCGAAGCCGATGGTGGTTTCCTGGTAGGTGTAATCGGCGAGGAAGCCGAGGGCGAGGCCGCCTTGGTCGAGCCGGCGGACGGTGCCGTCAGCCGCGCGGAGGTAGGGCCGGTTGTGCCCGGCGTTGGCGAAGCTGAACTGGTGGCGGTGCGGGTCGAGGATGCCGTAGACGAGCGTGACGAACGAGCCTTTGCGGATACGCTGGCACAGCAACCTGTTGACGCGTTCGACGCAGGCGCTGACGGTGTCGCTCCAGGGGGCCTGCCCGCGCAGCGTCGCCTGGACGTTGGCCATCAACAACGACGCCGGCAAGCCTTTGCCCGATACGTCGCCCACACACAGCCCCAGGGTGTCTTCATCGAGCGGGATATAGTCGAAGTAGTCGCCGCCGACGGTCTGGGCGGGCAGGCTGACCCCGGCGATGGCGTAGCCCGGCGTCTCCGGCGGCGCTTTGGGCAGCAGCGACATCTGGATGTCGAGTGCCAGGCGCATCTCTTCGCGCATCTGCGAGAGCGCTTTCTCCTCCTCATAGAGCCGCGCATTCTCTAGAATCTGCGCCGACTGCGCCGCGATGATCGACAGCAGGCGCTGGTCGCTCTCGGTGAAGCCGGTGGCGGTTTTTTTGTTGTAGACCGTCAAGAGCCCCGTCAGGCGCGAGCGGATCAGCAGCGGCACGCACAAGATCGACCGGACGGAGGCGTCCCAGCGTGTGCCTTTGAAACGGTCGTCGCGGGTGGGGTTGTTGAGCACCAGCGGTTTTTTGTGCAGCATCATCCAGCCCAGCAGGCTGTCGTTGACCTTGAACGGCCCCTGCCCTGCCGAACTGCCGGCGGTGCGCAGCAACGTCGTCATCGGGTCGTCCTCGCGGTCTTCGACCAGCGTGATGACCCCCTGCTCGGCTTCGACGCTTTTCAAGGCCCGGCGGACGATGGTGCGCATGATGGCGTCGGCGTCGCGCGAGGCGCCGATGTCGCGGGCAAGGTCATTGAGCAGCGAGAGTTCTCGGACAGAGTGGCGTAGTCGTTCGTTTTCGCGTTCGAGGCGTTCAAGCCGGGCAGCGTCGGTTTTCCTTTGGCGAGCAGACATAGCGTGGGCACGCTGCGGTTGGATTCAGGGTGGGGTAAGCGGATCGTCTGGGAGGATCAATAGAGGAAAAGCCTGCGGCGCGGGAAGCGCAGGTTCATGCACGCTTCGCCGTCGATGGAGAGGCCGTCGTAGGGTTGATACGGATCGAGCGGCACCTTGACCGGCGTGGCCTCTTTCAACAGCACGGGCGTTACCAGGGCGGCCAGCGTCTCGATGGGGCTGTCCTGCACGCTTTGCGCATCGGTCCAGTGTTCCCAGTAGAGGAGGCAGTCGTCTGAGGGAGAAGCGATAGCCGCATCGAGGCCTTCGGGCGGAGAGGCCTGGATCGCCTTCAAGGCGTCTTGCGCCGCCGCGAGGAAGTCAGCCGGGTCTTGGCCTTCGTTTCGAGCGCCCACCAGGACCTTCGTCACGCCAGTGTACCAGTCGGTATTGCCTCGGATCAGATAATAATAGTTGCCCGCTTCAAACGTATCCTTCAGGAAGGTAGGAAAGTCGCTGCGGCTGGTAAGCGGTTTGGAGTAGGAGAAGGGGATGCCGTGTAATCTGGCATACGTACGGCCCATGGTCGTTTTTTTCGTGTCATGGTAGGCTTTTTTAGACTCGTAAAAGACCAGGGCAATCTCGTCGGGGACGGCGTCCGGCTTTTCGTCCGGCAGCACGGTGGGGAGGTAGGCCGTCATGCCCAGGGGACGCTGCATGTTCACCGTGGCGGGGATGAAGACCTCGCCGAGCACCGCGCGGAAGCGTTCGGGGGAGAGGCTTTCGGCGCGGTAGCCCCACCAGACGCGTACCGCCGCCGGGCTGACCGGCGCCGCCCCCGGCGTCTGCGAGGGTCCTTTCTTGCGCCACTGCTGCACACTCCAGCCGAACGTGGCCGTCCGGGTCTTGAGTTGCTGGATACGACGCCGGTAAATCTTGTCCGAACTGGCGAGGATGTTGCTGCGCTTGACCGACCTTTTGAGCCCTTTCATTAACGCCTCCAGCGCCGCGATGTCTTTATCGACGTTGACGCCCAGATCCAGCGGCAGATGCACGGCCTTGTTTTTGACCGCCGAGCCTTCGGCCTTCGGCAGGTCTTGCAGTTCTACCCCGAACTGCTTGAGAAAATCGCGCGCGCCGTAGATGGGTCGCCCGCCGATGATCGAAGCGCGCACGTCGCGGTCGGTCGTCGTGAGGAAGACTTCGAGGGGGTTGTCCGACTCCAGCGGGCTTCGCAGGATGAAGAAGTCGCCGAGGCCGCCGGGTTCGATGCGTCCCAGGTGGGGGATGCCGAGGCAGCGTCCGGCGTTGGTGGTGACCATCTGGAAGATCTGCTCATCGCTGACTGCCGAGCCGATGACGTCGAAGTAGAAACGGGCAAACTTGGCTTCGTCCCACACCTGCTTCGAGCCGCTGGGGCTCCAGTCCGAGCCGAGGGCCACGTTGATGCCGGCGGCCAGCAGCGCTTCGGCGTCGAGCGTGTCGTCGTAGAGTAAAAGGTTGGAGACCGGCGACCAGATCACCGAGATGTTGCGCGCGCGCAGGAATTCCAGGTGTTCAGGGTCGTGAACGTCGATGCCCGAACCGTGGATGAGCGCGAGCGGGCTCTGGCGTACGGCCTCGGCGTCCTGAAGGGCCGGGTGCGCCATAAAAGCCTCAAACTCGGCGCGGCTATACGGATCGACGCCCCGATAGGTGCCGAACCCACTGCGGCCTTCGGCCAGGTGTACCAGGGTGGCAAAGAGCTTTCCGTCATCCCGGTCTCGCGCATAGGCTTCGATGGGCACGAAGTCCGGCTTCCCGTCTTTGCCTTTATATCGCACGACGGAGGGTTGCCCGGTTTCCCTATCGGGCCGAAAAAAATCGACCGGAGAATAGATGTAGCCGGTGTCTGGAAGCAGCAGGTCTTTGGGATCGGAGGTGTCGCGGCACAGAAGCGGGCCGTCATGTTCGAACTCGCTGTCGAGGTCTTTCGATTCTTGCAGCACCGTCGTGCCGCCCGCGATGGCTTGCAGTTCGGCAAAAACAGCGACCGTCTTTTTATTTTGCTTGTTTTTCTTGAGATCGAGCGCGCCGTAGGTGCCCCGGACGTCCTGTTTGTAGCCGGCATCGCCGCGCCATTCAAAGCGGTTGTTGAACGGAGCGTTGGGCGAATCCCAGATGGGCAGCAGGTTGTAATCGGAGTGGGTGTGCAGGTCGAGCAGGCCGGGGAAGATCCAGTCTTGATGATCGGTCTTGACCAGCACGGCGTCATCGGTCAGCGGGGGGCGCTGCCGGCTCACCGAGACGATCCGGCCCTTCTGCACGAGGACGTAGCGGTGTGGCGCGGTGCCGTCCGGCAAGACGACGCGGCCCCATAACAACAGCGGGCGTTCGAGATAATTTACCATGGTTGGCTTTCGTTGAGATGGATGCAATCGATGCTACAACCGTCAAACAAGAAAAGGTAGGGTGGAATTGCGTGGTCTCCAAGCGAAGTAATTCTTACCTTCTGACGCATCCTTCAACCCGAACCAACCAACCGCGGAGGCAAGCCTATGATCGTCTTTCGAAGCCAAAACGGCGGCTTCCGGCACGTGAACCGGGGGCCGCCGTTTTTTATTTTGGTGATGCGAATTATTCGGAATTCATTCAACACGTTCTACGAATGGCAGCACAACCGGGTGAACCTGACGCCCGCCTTCGCCGCCGAACTCGACGCCGACCCGGCGCTCAACCACGAGCACGACGCCTTCGCGTGGCTGGCCGTAGACGAGGCCGCCGCGCGGCTTCGCTGGCCCGAACAACAGCGGCTGCTCCGGCTGGCCCACCAGATCGTACGGCAGGGTGTGCCGCCGGAGCTTCGCGTGCCGCTTTGATGCTAATTGAGGCCGAAGAGCCGGCGGAAAAAGTTGATGATCCGCTGGAGCAGCGAGGGCGATGGTTGCGGTTCGGGTTCAGGTTCGGGTTCGGCGTCCGGCGGGGGCGCCAGGCTCGGTGCAACCTCAATCGTCACAGAATTCGAATGGGCGCCCGCTCCGACGCTCAAAACCACGTCGTGCTTGCCCGTGGCAAGGCGGACCTCCGCCGTTCCCTGCGCCCCGGTCAAAATCACCGTCGGGTCTTGATCGACCGACCATTTGTAGAATCGATCCGGCAGGCTCACGAGATCGCCGTTGCTTTTTATGTACGTGACTTTGCCGTGCAGGTCGAGCTTGACCTGGCCGTTGGCATCGGCGATAAAGCTCTGGCCTTCTTTCGGGCTGATGATGCGAATCCGGACGTCCCTGGGCCGGATCGTTCCGCCTTCGCCGGTTACTACTTCGGGCGGATCGTCGTCGTCTTCGGGCGGATCGTCTGCGCCTAGCGTCTGAGAGGGATCCTGGGGGGTGGAGGCATCGTCAGGGTAATCCATGATAGCTTATCTCCGGGTTGGTTAAAGGAGGGTGGGTGATACTATCTACCCTGATACACAACGTTTTTTCGAGATTGGATCAAGACCCGCAAAAACCGGCGGCGACCTTCCCGCCGCCGTAGCCTGAGCGTGTCCGGACATCAAGGCCGAGCGTAAGGAGATACTCATGAGGACGCCGGCGTCTGTTCACGAATCTGTTGAAAGCGTGGATCGGCGCGCAAGGCATCGAAGGCTGAATCTTCTTCGATGTCGTCGTACGCATGACCGTTTTGGAGCGCTTTTTCGATCCATCCTAAAGCCGTTTCGCGGTCGTCGAGTTGTTCGTAGAGGCGTCCGGCCTCGACCATTAACCCGGTGTGGTCCGGCTCGATAGACAGGGCGTGTTCGAGGATCGGGCGGGCCTGCCGGGGTTGCTCCAGGGTGAGGTAGAGCCGGACCAGCCGATAGAGCAAGTTTACGTCGTCGGGCGTGCGTTCGCGCTCGGCTTCCGCGGCCTGGGCAGCCCGCTGATAGGTGGAGTGGGCCTTATGGCGCTCTTCGGGGATGCGCGAATACGCATTGGCGAGGTTGTTCCACACCAGCGAGCGGCTCTCGTTGTAGACCAGCGATTGTTCGTACATCCGCGCTTCATTGACGTGGTCTTTTTCGCCATAATAGAGCACACCGAGCCGGCGGTAGTAGGCAGCCAGTAAGCCCGGCACGCGGGCATTATTGGGGTTGACTTCGAGTTGGGCCTTCGCCAGTTGAATGGCTTTCTGATAGGTCTCGTAGGCCTTGAAGCGTTCTTCGGGAATGCGCGAGTACGAACGCGCCAGGGTGCCCCACCCTATATAGTTGTTCGGATCCAGGGCTACGGCTTGTTCTTGCATGCGCGCCGCCGTGCTGTATTGTTTTTCGGCAAAGGCAATAAGGCTCAGGTTGGTGTAGGCCAGGAAATTGGGCTGGATGGCATTAGAGCGTTCAAACCAGCGGCGGGCTTTCTCATAATCCTTTTGATAGAGGTAGACCGCCCCGAGGTTGTTGTAGCCCCAGATGTTGTCCGGCGTCAGTTCGGTAATGGTGCGGAACTGGTCGGCTGCCTCTTCATACCGCTTGCTGCGGAGGTAGAGGTGCCCCAGCTTGTTATAGAGCCGGTGGTAGTCGGGGCGTACCTTGAGGCCTTGCAGATAGGTCGTCTCGGCTTCGTCGAGGCGCGTTAGCTGTTCGTAGGCATAGGCTTTGTCGAGAAAGATGTCGGCGTTGGTGGAGTCGAGCACCAGGGCCAGGTCATATTCGCGGATGGCCGCGTCGTAGTCGCCGGTTTTGATGTAGAGCAGCCCGAGGGTCATGCGGGCTTCGGCCAAGCGGTCATCGAGGTCGAGCGCGCGCCGGCTGTTTTGCTCGACCCGGGCGATGAGCAGCGTGTCTTTGGTCTGTTCGTATTGATAGACGTAAGCGCGCCCGAGGCCGGCGTAGGCCAGCGCATAGAGCGAGTCTTCTTCGAGGGCAAACGTAAAGAGTTGAATGGCCGAGTCGATGCTTTCGGGCTGGTCGATGCGTTCGAGGGCGGCGCGGCCCTGGAGGTAGAGCTTGTAGGCGCGCGAGTCGGCGGTGCCGCCGGCAGTCAGGGCGCGGCGGGCCTGCGGCGTCAGCGGGATCTCCAGCAATTCAGCCAACCCGGAGACCAACCCCGCTTCCATCAACGTCTCCTGATCTCCCGATTCGACGACCGTGACGGAACTGCGCTGGCGTATCGGCTCGGTTTCGGAGAGATCGAGATCCAGGCTCACTTGATGGCTATCCTGCCGCACCCGCCCCGTGATGACCCGGTTGACGCCGAAGAGTTGCCGGGCTTCGGCAATTTTCATCTCTTCGCCGATCTCGCTGGCCGGCACGATCCACAACGAGACGTCGGTGTACTGGCTCATGCGGGTCAGCACGCTGGTGAGCGTCAGGCGCAGCCCTTCGCGGTAGGCCGGGTCGATGGCCTCGACGCTGGTGAAGGGCATCACGGCCAGGTGGATCTCCGGCGCCGAAGCCTCCGCGCCTGCCGGCGTCGAGGGCTGCAAGACGAAGTAGGCCAGCACCGCCGCCAGCACTAGCAGCACGCCGCCGCCGGCCAGGGCAACCCGGCGCGACAGCCGGGCTTTCCGGCGTTGCATCGCCCGCAACGCCGCGCTCGTGGTCGATTTAGAACGCGATCCCGAACGCTCCGTCATCACCTCCAGATCGGCCAGCAGATCCGCCGTGCTGGGATATCGCAACGAGCGGTCTTTCTCCAGACACAACTCGACGATGTGTTCAAGCTCCTCCGGCAACGACGGGTCAACCTCCGTCAGCGGCACCGGCGCTTCGTGCAAAATCGAATAAACAATCGCCTGATCGTAGTCGCCCTTGAACGGACGCGCGCCCGTGAGCATCTCGTACAAAACCACCCCCAGGCTCCACACGTCCGTCCGCGCATCAACCTTCTCGCCCCGCGTCTGCTCCGGGCTCATGTAGGCGATGGTGCCCATCGTCGTGCCCGTCTGCGTCAACTGCACGTCGGCCATCTTCGCCAGCCCGAAATCAAGAATCTTGACCACCCCGTCGTTCGTCACGATCACGTTAGCCGGCTTGATGTCTCGGTGGACGATGTCTTTGCCGTGCGCTTTAGAGAGCCCCCGCGCCATCTGCGTGGCGATGTCGAGCGCTTCGCCGGTGCTGAGCGTGCCGCTGTTGATCTTTTTCTTGAGCGTCTGGCCGTCGTAGCAGGCCATCGCGATGAAAAGCTGCCCGTCGTCGGTCTCGCCGATTTCGTAGATGGTGCAGATGTTGGGATGATCGAGAGCCGAGGCAGCCTTGGCTTCGGCGATGAAGCGCTGGCGAGTCTGATCGTCGGCGTGGAGGTGCGGCGGGAGGAATTTGAGCGCGGCGATGCGGTCGAGTTTGGTGTCCTGGGCTTTGTAGACGACGCCCATGCCACCGGCGCCGAGTTTTTCGAGAATGCGATAGTGCGCGACGGTCGCGCCCTTGAGTTTGTACGGATCCCGATCGTTGCGGGCGGGCGCCGGCTTGTTGGTGAACGACAGGCCGGGCATGGGCACAGCGTCAGCGAGGTCTTCGAAATAATCGGGCGCCTGCTCGTAGTGGTCGAGGAGCGAGTCGAGTTCAGCGCGGAGGGAGTCGTCGCCTTTGCAGGCGGTGTCGAGGAACACCGCGCGCTCGCCGGGCGGCAGCGCCAGGGCCTGCCCGAAGATGGTTTCCAGTTCATCCCAGCGCGTAGCGTCCATAACGGGTTTAGATTTTGGTCCCAAAATCTAAAAATCAGGAGCCTTCTTTCATGGTGCGGTGGAGCCAGGCCTGGGCCATGGCCCAGCCGCGTTTGACCGTCGCCGGGGAGAGTTCCAGCGCAGCGGCGGTTTCGTCGATGGTCATCCCCCCGAAAAACCGGCACTCGACGATCCGGCTCTGGCGCTCGCTGACTTGTTCGAGTTTGGAGAGTGCCTCGTCGAGCGAGATCAGCGCTTCGGCGCGTTCTTCGGTCAGGGGTGTTTCCGCTTCGAACAACTGGCTCAGTTCGTCGAGCGAGACTTTTTGCACGTCGCCGCCGCGTTTTTTGCGATGGCGATGTTTGGCGTAGTTAATCTGAATATGCCGCATGGCCTTGGCCGCCACGCCGAAGAAATGCGCGCGGCTGGTCCATTCGGCGTGCGACTGATCGACGAGCTTGATGTAGGCTTCGTGGACGAGGGCGGTGGTGTTGAGCGTATAGTCGCCGTGCCAGGCCTGCCGTTTGCGGTGCGCCAGCGCGCGCAACTCCCCATAGACCAGCGGAAATAAGTCGTTGAGGGCTTCGTTGTTGCCTTCGCGTACGGCTACGAGTAACTGCGTCACCGATTCCTGTTGCGGCTGGGTCATGGTGGTGGATGATTACTGGACGGTGAAGACGACAAACGCTCTGGGGTGAGAAACTGTTTGATAACGTGATGATTGACTATGTATTTCGGTAAGGGCACCACCGAAAAGTCCCCCTTTGAAGGGGGTGCCCCGACGAAGGAGGGGCGGGGGATGTTCGGGCGGCCCTCTGAAAAGCTCTTCATCAGCTGCGCGCACATCCCCCTGCGTCGCTCCGCCTTCGCTGCGCGCCGCTGTCCCCCTTCGAAGGGGGAATCGCGCGGTGGGCGAGTACCGAAATAATGGGTCAAAGATCATCTTATCAGGCCGTTGCTGAACACAGAGCCGATAGCAAACAGTGGGGGGACGGGATCAGACTACCGGCGTTCACCTCCCATACCTAACTACTTTCTTAACAAAAAACAAGTGGCTATGGATCAACAATCCAAAATCCAAAATCCAAAATCCCAGATCCCCCGGCGTTTTTTCATCTACGGCATGGGGCCTGGGGAGACGGCACAGGGCGCCGGGCTGGCGCGTCATGCGCTGGCCGCCGGGCATCAGGTGACGATGGCTGTGCGCGTGCCGCAGACGCTGGCTTTTCTCGATACGCTGGCGTGCCCCAAAACGGTGCTCCGGCATAGCGCTGCCGTCCGCGCCGAGATCGAACAGGGCGGCTACGACGTGGTGGTTTTCTGCAATTCGAAAGCGTTCGGGGAGGATCCCGATTTTCAAAACACACCGCCGTCGCCCAGGCCCTTTACCTGCTCGCTCGACTCCAACTGGCTCTTCAATCACCCGACGTGGTATCCGCACATTCAATGGCTGGATTCCATTTTTTTGACGTTCCCGCATCGCATTTTTCAGTACGGATTACGCGAGGGTGGGGGGCATTACGAGATTCCCGCGCCGCTTCACGCTAAGATCGAGCCGGTCGGCTTCATCCCGTCGCGCGCGCCGCTCGATCCGGCGACCCGGGCCGGCATCCGCCACGATCTGGGCCTGCGCGATCATCACCGGCTGATCTTTTCTTATTTCGGGCGCGGCGCTACCTATCAGCGCCGTTTCTTTCCCCGATATGTAGAGATCATGGACGCGTGCTATCGCGCCTGCGAGGGAACCCTGCGCGTGATTCACTTCGGCGACGAACAGCCGCAGGCGCCCTGGGTGCTTTGTGCCGAAGACGACCTCGACCGAAGCCGGTTTTATACCTGGCTTGCCGCTTCCGATCTGGTTTTTCAACATCATGGATTGAGCACGCTCATGCAGGCCGTCGCGGCGCAGACGCCGGTCATCGCTAACATCCATCGGCCCCGTCCGGGCTGCCGCCATGCCCACGCCTGGGAACTGGGTCCCTTCGAAAAAGCCGGCGTCTGCGCCCTTCATTTTTTCGACGAACCCCTGGACCGCCTCGTTGATTCGATGCGCGGGTTGCTTTTCCCGTCGCCCCGCCGGACGGCGATGATCGAGGCCCAACAGCGTCACTTCGTAGCCGGCGAAGGCCAGGCGCTAAAGGCGATTTTGGATTTTAGATTTTGGATTTTGACACGAACGAAGCGACTGACGAAGTAATTGGGCGGCTCCCGATCCGTTCATAGCAAACGAAGAAGCCGCGCCGGTTGGAACGGGCGCGGCTTCTTCGTTTGTTGAATGGGGACCGAAAACTTTCCCAATCCAAAATCCAAAATCCAAAATGAAAATCGCCCAGGTTGCTCCGCTGGCGTTGCGTGTTCCGCCCCAGGGTTACGGGGGCACCGAGCGCGTGGTGTCGTACCTGACCGAGGAACTGGTGCGGCAAGGCCACGACGTGACGCTCTTTGCCGGCCCCGACGCGGTGACGGCGGCGCGGCTCGTTGCGCCGCATGCGGGGGCGCCCTGGCCTGTCAAGCCCGCCAACCGCTGGGCCTACGAGGTGCTTCAACTGGAACGCGTCTTTGAGCAGGCCGAGGCCTTCGACGTGCTGCATTTTCACCTCGGATTTACACACTTGCCGGTGGCACGCCGCGCGCCGGTGCCGCACCTGACGACGCTGCACTGGCTGCTGAATTATCCGGAATTGAAGCCGTTGTACGAAGAGTATCGCGAGGCGCCCATGGTGTCGGTTTCGGAGGCGCAGCGCGGGCCGGCGCCTATGCTCAACTGGCTGGGCACGGTCTATCACGGCCTGCCGAAAGATCGGTACGCGCTGTGCGATGAACCGGGCGACTATCTGGCGTATCTGGGGCGGCTGGCGCCTGCGAAAGGGGTCGAAGAGGCTATCGAGATTGCCCGGCGGGCCGGGATGCCGCTCAAGATGGCGGGGGCCATGCTCGACGTGGACGGTTCCTATTTCGACGAGGTGGTCGCGCCGCGCCTGACGGATTCGGACGTGGAGTACGTGGGTGAGATCGACGACCGGGGCAAGCAGGCGTTGCTCGGCGGCGCGCGTGCGCTGCTGTTCCCGACGCGGGTGCGCGAGTCGTTCGGGCTGGCAATGATCGAGGCGATGGCTTGCGGCACGCCGGTAATCGGGTTTCGACGCGGGGCGGTGCCGGAGGTGGTGCAAGACGGCGTGACGGGCTTCGTCGTCGAGGACGTGGCGGCGGCGGTCGAGGCCGTCAGACGCCTCGGCGGGTTGCGTCGCACGGTCTGCCGGCAGGTCTTCGAAGACCGCTTCACCGCCCGGCGCATGGCCGAAGAGTACATGGCGCTCTACCGGCGGCTGGCAGGGAAATAAGCAGGCAGGATCAGGTTTGTAGTATTTTTTAAGACCGGCGCGTTGCGTGGCTGATGGTGTGGGTCATGGGTCACTGGTCATGGGTCATGAGTTTTTAGAAAAACGTGCATGATCCGTGACTCATGACCCATGACGCGAACACAGTGAGCCAATGACTTATCTTACCTATCAAATCCAACATGAATCCAACCGCAATATATGTCATGAGATGTCTGCTGATCATCCTACTACTGATAGCGCCGGCCTGTGCGCCGGGGCCGGCGCCTACCAGCCCGCCGGAACCGTCGCCTCTCCCTCCGCTCTTCACCATCGACCTCCCCGATTCGATCCGGACGCGATTCATACAGCGAGATCGTGAGCAACGCAATTTCGATAGTTTGCAAGTATTGCGCTTTCTTCATCAAGTAGACCGGCGAGAACGCGACCCGCACATCGAACCCGATCTGAAGGGCGATGTCGCCGAGTGGGAAGGCGCGCGGCGTGTCAGTTCGCGGTGGCTGGGGTTTGATTTCATCGATCTCCCCGACGACACCTTTCTCATCCGCGAAGACACCACCGGCACCGTGGCCCTGACGTGGAAAAACATCGGGCTCAACACCAGCGGGCGGATTCTCTCGCACGCCTTCGACCCCGTCGATTCGCTGACGATCTGGGCCGGCTCGGCCAGCGGCGGCCTTTTTAAAACCACGGACGGCGGCGCCACCTGGCAGCCCATGACCGACGATATGCCCGCCATGGGCGTCTCGGCCATTGCCGTGCATCCCCACAATCCTGACATCGTGCTCATCGGCACCGTCGCCGATTTCGGCGAGGTCTATCCGCAGGCCCATGGCAGCGGGATGGGCCGCTACGGCTTCGGCGTCTTTCGGTCTACGAACGGCGGGCAGGACTGGACGGTCACCCGGCTGTCTTTTGCGTCGGAGCCGATGAATTGCAACGCGCTGGCCTGGGATCCGCAGCATCCCGAACAGGTGTATCTGGGGGCCAGCAACGGCGTCTGGAAATCCACCGACGCCGGGGTTGCGTGGGAGCGGGTGTTGGCGGGCAAGGTCGAGACGCTCGTGATCAACGAGCAGCAGCCCGACGTGCTCTACGCCGGCGTGCTGCCCGATACCAGCTTTGATACCGCCGGCATTTATCGGTCGGAGCAAGGCGGGGCGCCCGGAAGCTGGCAGCAGCTAACCGAGGGCCTGCCGGCGACCGGCTTCATCCGAACAGACTGCACGCCCTGCATGGAACTGACCATCAGCCAGGGCTTTCCGCAGGTGCTTTATGTCTCCATCCGAGAGCGGCACGACGGCACCAACCTCTACCGCCTCTACAAAACCAGCGACGGCGGCAATCGATGGCGCAACGTGCCCACCGAAGACGTCAAAAAATTCTGGACGGCCACCGTCTCGCCCGTCGATACCAACCGGGTGTTCATCGGCGGGGTCAACCTCTACGAGACGCGCGACGGCGGCTTCTCCTGGGACCAGACCGGGCATCTGGCCGAGATCGATCCGCTCTACACCTTCACCCTCGATCGGCAGTATGCCCAGTGGCTTTACGAAACCCACGAGCAATCCAAGTCTACAGAAGAGGGCGATGACGCCGTGCAGGACCATCTCGACTCGCTGGGTCACTTTGATGAGTATTCCTATGATTTGATGGAAATCGGGGCGATGATTCACGTGGATCAGCACGACTTCGGGTTCCATCCGGCCCGGCCCGAATCGGTGATGTATGCCTTTAATGACGGCGGTGTGTTTGTCACGAAGAATGACGGTCATCGCTGGGCGCCGAAGAATGAGGGGTTGATGACGTTGCAGGTCTACGGCATGGCCGGCGCCGTCCAGGATACCAACCGGGTGGCCGTCGGCACACAGGACCAGGGGTTGATGGTCATCAAGCCGGGCCGCCACGAAGGCCTCGCCGTAGAACAACTCGAATGGCGCAAATGGAACGGCGGCGACGGCGCCGCCACACTCTTCGATCATTCGAATCCTGATACTCTCTACGGGGTCGCAGTGCTGGGCATGTACTGGAAGTTCGACGTGCCGCCGGACACCGATGCCGAGGGCGTGCTCCCGACGATGCAGACCAAACGGCGCATCCAGCGAGGCATCGCCGGCAGCACGGGCAACACCAGGGGCAGCTTCAAATGGTATCCCGGCCCCTGGATTCCGGCCATCGTCATCGACCCCGAAGACGCCCGCACGCTCTATACCGCCGGCAACGATTCGGTCTATAAGACGACCAACGGCGGCGATTTATGGCGGTCGCTGCGCGCCATCAAAAACATCCGCGTGATGGCGGTCGATCAGCAAAACCCGGCGCTCGTCTATGCCTTTGCCGACACCGTCGATGGGCGGTCGCCCTCGCTGTGGCGCTCGGCGGACGGCGGCGCGCATTGGGACAGCCTGACCTATGCCTCGCGTGCGGCCTGGCCGAGCAATGAGGTGAGCGACCTCGTTGCCGATCCGGACCATGAGGGTGTGCTCTATGCCGCGCGGGCCGGCTACGGCGAGCAAGTCTGGGTCTCGCCCGACCGGGGCGCCACGTGGATCGATCTGACGGCCGACCTGCCGCAGATCCCCGTCAACGCCCTGACCGTCACGCCGGATGTCTGGGGCGCCAAACAGATCTTTGCCGGCACCGACATCGGCGTCTACGTCACCCGCGCCGACGCATTAGGCTGGAAGCGCGTGCGCGGCCTGCCCTACGTCGTCGTCAACGACCTCCACCTTCACCTGGGCGACGGCACGCTGCGTGCCGGCACCTACGGACGCGGGGTTTGGAAGGCGAAGGTTCGCTGATGGGAAGGAGGGAGGCGGGGTTTCTCACCGTTTCATGGTATAAAGAGGTTGGTGTCGGTCACTACGCTCGCTGGCGCTCGCTGTCATTGATGGTCATTTTGCTCGCTGGCGCTCGCGTCATTTATTGTCATTGGTTGAACGCGACAATGAATGACCACGAATGACCACGAATGACGCGAGGCGAAGCCGAGCAAATGACGCGAAGCAAATGACGTGAGCGAAGCGAGCCCTCATGCACACCGTCTTCTCCATAGGCAACAACCTGTATCAGCGATGGCAGGCGCGCTTGCTGGCGTATTCGCACCGGCGCGCGGGGCAGCCGGGGCCGCTCACCTGCCTCGTCAGCGGTCTGCGCAATCGAGATCCGGTCATCGACGCCGATTTCTTCACGCGCAACTACTTTCCGCATCCCGTCACCGGCGATCGGTATGCAGCGTACAACAAACCGGCGGCGCTCATGGCGTGGCTCAGGCAGGCGCCGCCCGACGAAGAGACGATCCTTCTCGTCGATCCGGATTGTATCTTCCTCCATACGCTCGACAGCCGGCCCGAGCGGGGGCGGCCTGTGGCCCAGCCGGTGTTTTACATGAACCTCCGCCAGCGGCCCGCCGCTGCCCAACCGCCGGCAGGCCGGGAGCCGGTCTTAGAGAACGACTGGGCGCTCGTCGATGCCCTCCTCAACAAGCATTGCCGCCGGCCCGAGCAGGTGCAGGGCGTGGGGATCCCGACGCTCATTCACCGCGACGACCTTGCCGCGCTGGCGCCGCTGTGGCTGGCTAAAACAGAGATGATCCGAAACGACCCCGACCTCCGCGACCGCGTCGGCTGGATCGCGGAGATGTGGGCGTATTGCCTGGCCGCCGCCGACCTCGGCCTCGAACACGAAGAACGCGACTTGGCCTGCTTCGCCACCGAAGAACGCGACGACCTGCCCCTCGTCCATTACTGCTTCGACCTGCGCGACCGCGACGGCGCCTGGACGTGGGGCAAACGATCCTACCAGCCCTGGACCCGCGTCCCCGATCCGCCTGCCGATGTGCCCCGCAGCGGCCAGGCGCTCATCCACGTGCTCAACGCGTTTGTTGAGGAGCAAGGGGGCAAATAGGCAAAGGGGCAAAAGGCAAATGGGCAAATAGGCAAATAGGCAAATGAGCATACGCATCGGTATTGCTTCGACCATGCGGGGGGCGGAGAAGGTGATCGATTCATTCATCATCTATCATCGCGCCATCGGGTTCGAGCATTTTTTCCTCTTTTTCGACGAGCCGGACGACCCCGCCATCGACCGCGCGCGGCGCTACGACGGGGTCACCATCATCCCCACCGACGACGATCTGCGGCGGCAGTGGCAGGCGTCTACCTTATTTGCCGCCAGGTTTACGGATGAGATCATGGGGCGGCAGACCCTCAACCTCGAAGTGGCCATCGGCCTGGCTGCCGGGCAGGGGCTCGATTGGTTGATGCACATCGATCAAGACGAACTTTTTTATTCGGCCCGCCAATCCGTCCAGGATCATTTTGCCGAACTGACGGCCCGCAATGTCGCCTGTGCGATGTATCCGAACCATGAAGCCGTGCCTGAACAGATGGATGTCGTCGATTTTTTCAAAGAGGTGACGCTTTTTAAAAAGGGCGCGACAGCGCGGGCCGAGCCAGCCTTCAACGACCGGCAAAAAGCGCTGCTCGCCGCGACGCCGCAGCTTGGCGACGGGTTCTTTCATTTCTACGCGGGCGTGAAGTCGGCGGCGCGGGTGCAGCCGGGGTTGCTTCCGTTCGGTACGCACAAGTTCAAGCCGCCTGCCGGCAGCCTCACCGCCACGGCCCGCACCGACCCGCTCATTCTTCACTATCCATCCTGCGGATTTGATCATTTCTGGGATAAATTTGTCCACCTCGGCGCCCGGCCTTATACGTTTTGGGGGCAGGATGCTACCAACAGCCTCGGCCCCTTCTTGCGCGATGCGCTCGCGGTGGGCGGGCAGGGAGATCTGCAGGCGGCGCGGGCCTTCTACGCGAACCGCTTCGTCCTGGCCGACGAGGCCGTCGTGGAATCTCTTATCGAAAACGACCTGTGCTGCCGGATTACGGAACCGGCGCGGTTGCTCGCTCAGACGGGTTCTTGACACGCACGTTTTGCCTCGTTCCGGTGAAGATCGAGAGGGAGAAAGGGGGACAGGGTGAAAGGGAGAAAAACTCCCTCTCCCCCTCTCGCCCTTTCCCCCTCTCCCAAATCCGATGCTAAACACAGGTGGAAAACTGTCTACCTTGAAAAAAAACGCCATGACCGGGCAACAGACGCCCGCTGCCTCGCTCGACGCCTTGTTCGAGACGCCGACGATGTATCTGCGCGAGATCGATTTTGCCGGGCGGGAAGCGCTCTTTTTGCGGATGAGCCGGGACGGTTACGTCCGTTCTTCCTTCCTCGACAAACGAACGATTACCGTCGATGGCAACGTATACGGGGTGCCGCTGGCGGATCTTTTGGATCGATTTCGCGAAGCGCGTCCGACGCCGAGGCGGATCAACTATATCTTTCACACGGCCTTTTGCGGCTCTACGCTCTTGAGCCGCTGCCTCGACCGTCCGGGAGCGTGCCTGGCGTACAAAGAGCCGCTGGTGTTGCATCAACTCTGCTTCCTCCGGCGGCGGGATCCCCGGCCCAATGCCGCCGCGCTGCCGACGCCTTTTCTCGACCTGGCGCTGGCCTTGCTGGGGCGCTCCTACCACACCGATGAGATCCCGCTGGTCAAGCCGGCGGATTCGTGCATCAACCTGGCGTGCGAACTGCTGACGGCCCACCCGGCTTCGGCGGGCGTGCTGCTCTATGCGCGGCTGGAGGCGTTCCTCGTGTCGATGCTCAAAAATCCCAAACGCCGCCGCTACGTGCGCGGCATGATCGACCGGGCGCGCACCGACCTCGCCGCCGCCGGACACCACCCCGACTTCGACGCCGAGGCGCTGTCGGATGCGCAGGTGGCGGCCTTCGTGTGGGTCGGGTTGATGCGGCCTTATCAAGCCCTGCTCGCCGGCGAGCGCCTCCGCCTCCGGTCACTGGACGCGTCGGTCTTTTTCGACCAGCCGGCGCCGGTGCTCGAAGCCGCCGCCCGGCTCTTCGACCTGGCGCTTGACGAAAACGACATCCGCGCTGCCGTCGACGGAGTGTTTACGCGGAAGGCCAAAGACCCGTATCAGGCTTTCGACAAAGCGGCCTACGCGGCGCAGAACGAACGCCTGGCACAACGTCTGGTCGATGAAATCGAAGAAGGCCTCGCCTGGGCCGCCGCCTTCACCCACGACAACCCCATCCCCGACGCGCTACCCAAACCCCTGGTGGATTTTGGATTTTAGATTTTGGATTTTGGATTGGTCTGAGATGGCGCCGTCATCTCAATCGAAAAAGCCACAGCGGCTCCAACCGTCGCGGCTTTTTCGTTTGTTGAACAGGGATCAGAAGTTTCCCAATCCAAAATCCAAAATCTAAAATCCAAAATCCCCAATGCGTTGGTCTATCAGCATGTACGTGGGCGAGACGCCGTTTCAGTTCGCGCCAGCGCCGGGCGTTGCCAACCCCGTGCTTACAGGCGGCGACGTGACAGACGTGCCGGCGGTGTTCGTGGCCGATCCGTTTATCGCGCGTCACGCGGGGGGCTGGTTTATGTTTTTCGAGGTGCTGAACCGGCAGACCGGGCGCGGCGAGATCGGGCTGGCCACCAGCCGCGACGGGTTCGACTGGGCGTACCGGCAGATCGTCTTGCGCGAGCCGTTTCACCTGTCGTATCCCTATGTTTTTGAATGGGAGGGGGCTTTTTACATGATTCCGGAGGCGCTGCGTACGGGGACCATCCCGCTCTACAAAGCCCGTTCGTTCCCGATGCAGTGGTCGCGCGCGGGCGCGTTCGACGGCGTCAAAGGGGCGGATCCTTCTCTGGTTTATTTCGAGGGGCGATGGTGGCTTTTTGTCTGCGCCACGCCCTGGCAGCACGACACGCTCCGGCTCTATTCTGCCGAGACGTTGCGTGGGCCGTGGACCGAGCATCCCCAGAGTCCTCTCGTCGAGGCTGACCCGCGCATTGCCCGCCCGGCGGGTCGGCTGATCGCGCGCGTGGGCCGTCTGATCCGCTATGCGCAGGAGTGCGTGCCCACCTATGGCCGGCAGGTGCGCGCCTTCGAAATCACGACGTTGACGCCCACTGCCTACGCCGAACACGAACATCCCCGGAGCCCGATCTTAACAGCCTCCGGCGCGGGGTGGAATAAAGACGGCATGCATCACATCGACCCGCACCTGCTCTCGCCGGGCCGATGGCTCGCCTGCGTGGACGGGCACACGATGAGGAGTGTTTGAGTGTTTAAGTTCTTTAGCTCCATAACTGAGGGGTGGGCATAAATGAGTCATCCGCCAGAGGTTGTATGTTGAAGAGTGTCCAAGCTGTTCAACCCAACCCCCAGCGATGACTCATGCCCGA
>JANQES010000073.1 GCA_028278205.1 Rhodothermales bacterium | reverse complement strand
TGTTCTGGAGCTTGCGAAACAGGCCCATCGGAGGTAGCATCTAGGTGTAAAGGAAGAAGGCTGAAAGGTCCTACTTCTTATCGCGCAACAGGTTTAATGAAGAATCGCGAGGCCATAGCTCAGGCGTTGATGTTCGCAACAGATGAGCTTCCAAACCTTAATCCGAGTGATATTTATCAGCACATCATTTACCGACTCTACCTCAGAGAATACAAACGGTCCAAGCCTGAGCAAAGTTGGGTTAGGGCCGGTGGGGAAGCAGTGGAGTTGTTTATTGAGCGTCGTTATACAGAATTACTCCGGTCTCATGGCATTGTCATTCGTGCTCTCATTTCCTCAAAAGCGAAGGCTGAAGCGCTTGATCAGATGGGACTTTCTGACCGCGTGGGCAACTCAAAACTTGATATTGTACTGTACGGTCAACAGGGCGATTCCTTGTTCATCTTTGGCGGTGTCCACAGTAAAGCATCGCTAGCCGAGCGTGTCTCAGATGACGTTCCGTGCAGCGAGGCTATGATGCAAAAAGGGCTTTTCAGCTATCTGTGGACGTTTGATTCAAAGTCTTTTCCACCGCCTCATGGTGATCTGGTTAACCGAGGAGAACTCGGCAGCAACGAAGAGCCTTCAGATAAGCGCAGGTACATTGAGGAGCACGGATCTTTCGATGCGTGTTTCTCCTACAATCTGCGGACGAAGCCGAGTGTAGGTCAGACCAAGAGTGGAAAGCGCATCTATGTATCATCCCTCAGACCCGATGAAGATCCTTTTCCCAGATATGTGATTCAAGCTTGGGATGACTTTAGACAACGCTTGCTTTAGGACTGCTACAGATCGAGGGTCAATTCGTAAGAGGCTGTAGCGATTCGCCGTCTTGCCGTTTCGACATTCTCCTTGTCAAGCTCGAAGCCAACGTAATCGAAGCCTTTAAGAACGGCTGCCATGCCCGTTGTGCCACTTCCCATGAACGGGTCGAGTACAACCCCTTGCTGAATACCACTGGCGTCAATACAGGCAAGGGGCAGGCTTAAGGGGAAGGTGCTGGTATGGCCTTTGCTCACACCGGGATCGAGTTTGAGATCCCAGACTGACGGTACGGGCGGTTTTGTTCTAAAGGCATGTCGCTCGCTTTTGGCAATGATGTAAACGCATTCGTGTTTTCTATGAGGTCTTCTGCATCGACCCTCAGGTATGGCTTTGCGTTTTGCCCAAATAACTTCACCGCGAAAGTACATACCGTTGTCGCAAAGATTAAGAATAACTCGCCAGGGCAAAGCAAGTAAATTGCCGTATTGAAGCCATCCTGTTTCTTTTTGAATAAAAGCACGCCTTCTCCCACGCTTTTTCGTGTAGGCCGAATTGTCGGGGTCAAGTCCATTACCATCAGCCCCTAATGTTGAATATTGTCTATCTTCAAGGCGCCAGTTTATAGGTGTGTTGTAGGCATCTCCAATATTGAGCCAGAGTAAACCTGATGGTTTTGTCACGCGCATCACTTCAAGCAAAATCTCCGTCACATTGGCTACGTAATCCCTTGGATCTTCTTCTAGCCCGATGCCATCATCACCACGCTGACCCCAATAAGGAGGACTGGTAATGGTTATATCAACGCATTCGTCGGGCATCCGACGTAGCCCTTCAAGGCAGTCGAGATGATAGACTTGGTTTAACTCGAAATCTCCGAGCATTGCTTTCTTAACAGTCTTTGGCGACATACTTTGTTTGTCCCCAACAATATACGGAAAATCAAGTTGAGGCACTTTACACCTTAACAACGGCTCCCAGCTCAAAAACACGCCGGCTCAAAAAAATCAAACATACTCGTCCAACTGATGGGCGTGGAGGTATTCGACGACGTTTTTGACCTGCTGCGTGTTGTCGCGGTGGCAGACCAGCAGCGCGTCGTCGGTGTCGACCACGACGGTGTCTTGCATGCCCACGAGCACGACGAGGCGCCCGTTGCCGTGGACGAGGCACTGGCTCGAATCATGCACGATGGCGTGGTTCTTCAGCGCGTTGCCATGGTCGTCTTTGTCGCTGAGATCATAGACGGCCCGCCAGTCGCCTACGTCGCTCCAGCCGAAGGAGGCCGGCACGACGTAGACCTTGTCGGCGCGTTCCATCACCCCGTAGTCAATCGAGATACGCGGGCTGTCGTGATAGGCTTTACGGAGCGCGGCGGCCTCGGCGTCGGTGCCGATGGCCGGTTCGAGCGGGGCGAAGGCCTCGTAGGCATCGGGCAGATGTTTGTGCATCTGGTCGAGGATGGTATCCGCGCGCCAGATGAACATGCCGCTGTTCCAGAGAAAATCGCCCGAATTGAGGAAACGCCGGGCGGTGGCCGTGTTCGGCTTTTCGGCGAAGGTGCGGACCCAGTAGGCCTGGATGTCCAGGTCCGGGTCTTCGTCGGCGGGATCGAACTGGATGTAGCCGTAGCCGGTCTCCGGATGCGTCGGTTTGATGCCGATGGTCACGAGCGCTCCGGGTTCCTGCGCCCTCTCGATGGCCACGCGCAGCACGTCGTGAAACTGCGCTACGTCGCGAATCAGGTGATCCGCCGGCAGCACGATCATCGTGGCATCGGGGTCCTGCGCCAGCAGCTTGACGGCGGCGTAGGCGATGCACGGCGCGGTGTTGCGGCTGATGGGTTCGCCCAGGACGTTGCCTGCCGGCAGCGCCGGCAGTTGCGCGCGTGTCTGCTCGGCGTAGCGTTCGTGCGTGACGACGAAACAGTTTTCGGGCGGCACCAGCCCCTGCATCCGGGCCAGGGTGTTTTGCAGTAGCGTGGTTTCGCCGAACACGTTGAGGAATTGCTTGGGACGGGCTTTGCGGCTCCGAGGCCAGAAGCGGCTCCCGATGCCGCCGGCCATTATGACGCTGTAGATCATCGTGATGCGAAAGGGTGGTCGTACAGATTGAGGGAAAGTTAAGAATATTTCCCAAGAGGAAGAGGGTTGGTTATAAAAATTAACGGCGAGGGTGTTCGTTTCTTGTGGAAAGATTTTTGTTTTTGCCACGAAGCCACAGATGAAGTAGGTTGGGGCCGAGCACGTAGATCACCCAACACGCCCTCATGAGCCGAGCACGCGTCGTCCATCTTACGAGCGTTCATCACCCGTTCGATCCGCGCATTTTCGCGAAGCAGGCGGTGAGCCTGAGCGCGGCGGGGTTCGACGTCCACCTCGTGGCGCAACACACCCACGCCGAGACGGTCGACGGGGTGCATCTCGCGCCGCTGCCTCCGGTGGAAGGACGCCTCCGCCGCATCGGCTTGCAACGGCGGGTGTTCGAGGCGGCGCGCTCGCTCCGGGCCGATCTTTATCATTTCCACGACCCCGAACTCATCCCGTTGGCCTGGAGGCTCAAACGGGCCACCGGCGCGCGTATCATCTACGACATGCACGAAGATTACCGAGGGCACGGTCCGGTCGAGGGGCGGCTGCTGCGGGCGCTCGAACGCTGGTGCTTCACCTGGGTCGATCACGTGGTTGTTGCCAACGAGGCGCATGCCGGGATCGTACGGCGCGCGCCGGTCACCTGCATCGCCAACTACGTCAGACCGCTCGACGCGGCCTCGCCTGTGCCGGCCACGCGCAGCCTGGAGGCCGTCCGCCTGCTCTATACCGGTGTGATGGCCGATCCGCGCGGGCTCGACGCCCTGCTCGATCTCGCCGCCGCCATCATCCAAAATAACCTGCCGTGGACCCTCGACCTCGTCGGCGTGTGCTACCGCGCGAGTGACCGGCACCGGGCCGAGGCGCGCATCGAGGCCGAAGGCCTGGACCGGGCGCTTCGACGCGTCGGGTGGGAGGCCTACGTGCCGTGGCCGGAGATGCATCCGTTCTATCAAAACGCCCACGTGGGCCTGGCGCTCTGGCAGCCGGAGCGCGATCACCTCAGCAAAATCCCCACGAAGTTTTACGAATACCTCCACTACGGCCTGCCGCTGCTTTGCTCCGACTTCTCCCGGTGGCGCGCTTTCGTCGAAGAGCACGGCTGCGGCGCCGTCGTCGATCCGCGCGATGCCGGCGCGGCGGTGCATCGGCTGCAAGCCTGGTTCGACGATCCGGCGCGCTACGCCCGGCTTTCCGCCGCCGCCCGCGACGCCGCGCCCCGCTATCGGTGGGCGGTGATGGAAAAGCGGCTAGTGGCGTTGTATGAGGGGTTGTTGGGTGGGGCGTGAAACGTGAGGGTGCTTGTCTCGGCGTTTTCCCAAGGCACCCTCACGTTTCACGCCCTACTGAAACACCACAATCTTCTCGACCGGGCTTTCGTTGACTTCGATGGATTCGCCGTCGACTTTCAGGTAGACCTTGTAGAGATAGACGCCCGTGGCAAGCTGGTCGCCGTCGGCGTCGCGACCATCCCAGATGACCTTGTTCCAGCCCACGCGAAGCTGCCCGCCGTCGATCAGTCCCGGATTTTCGAGGAGGTCGAATTCTTGAATGACCAGCCCGGTGACGGTGTAGATGCGGATCCGGAAATCTTCGATGAGTGTGAAGTCGGCTCCTCTGAGTTCGAAGGCGAACCGGGTGAAGGTGTTCATCGGATTCGGATACGGATACACCGAGCCGATCTCGAAGCTCGATTGCACGCGGAAGTGGAACTGGTAGGGGCTGCCCTCGGCCTCATTGCCCGATGCGTCGAAGGCCTTCACTTTCAGCGTATGAACGTCGTCCTGGCCGGTGAAGTCCGGGGTGTAGAGGATGCGCGCCCTGTTCTCGTCCGTCGTGGCCGGCTCGAACGAGATGTCGGGGCTGCTGAACGGAATGCGGACTTCGTCGAGTTCGAGGATCGCCAGCGTCGTGTCGTTGAGCAGCTTGTAGGGATTCTCATCGGTGAAGACGATCTCGAAAACCGGCTGGACGGGAAGCAGCGGGATGTCCGGGCTTTGCCGGTTGGTGATCGGCTCCAGATCGTTCGGGTACGACTCGCCGTCAACCGTCACGTCGAGCACCGGCGCGGCGCGGTCTCCCTGCACGCGGAAATCGGTGATGGCCGTGTTGTTGAAGAGGATCGCCTCGGTCAGGCCTGGCTGCCGGGCTTCGAGTGTCAAGACGTTGCGTCCGGCCAGCCCGTTGGTGTCTATGTCGAGCGTGACGGTGGCCGTCTCTTCCGGCCCCAGGCCCAGCAGCGTATCCGTGGCGACTACCGACGTGCGGTTCTGAAAATCCGTCAGGCTGAGCGTAAACACCACCGTGTCGGCCACCTGATCGCTCAGGTTGATGATCGAGGCCGAGGCCGATAGCGGCGCGGCTTCTTGCACGGTATCCGCCGAGACCGTAAACGACGACGGGTCGAGGGCCAGCTCGGCGATGGCGGCATAATGGACGCGCCACTGGGTAAGCTGCGGCGTCGCGCTCTGCGACGAGTCGATGAGTGTGGCGCGCAGGCGCAAGAACGGATGCTCCTCCACCTTGATCGCCGAGAGATCGGTGGGCGTCTCGGTGAGGCCTTCGAGCAAGACCGTCTCGCCGTCGTCGTCGAGCACGTCGATGCGGATCTCGCTGTCGGCGTTGGCCAGATCGGCCTCCCAGGCGACCTGCTCCCAGGCCCGCGCCGGCCCGATCCGAGACGACGTGGTCTGGCCGGCGATGTGCGCAAAGGTGAGCACTTCGTCCTGGAAGATTTCGTTGGTGACTCTGCGGTCTGCGGCCCATTCGCGTGTTTCTTCGGGATACCCGGCGCGCGTCCGCATCAGCCATACATTGTCATACGTCAGCGTGTCGATGGCGGTGCTGCCGAGCGCCCGGAAAATATCCTTGATATCCTCTTCGATGATGTTGTCGCCCTCGTTGGCGAGATGGCGCGTGCGCACGTAGACGTAATCCCCGTCATCGATCAGGTCCACCAGGGTTTCCAGTTCGGCCCTGGCCTCGGCAGGATCTTCGAAGCGGTTTGGATAGGTGGGCATCGAGCCGGAGGCGCGCACCGCGCCGGTGGCCCCGTCGATGATGAGCATACCGAAGCCGAGCCCCAACCGTTCGAGTTTCTGGCCGTCTACGACGAATTGACCCTTGAACTGCCCGGAACTGCCTTCTGAGGTGAACGAGACCTCGACGTCAAACTGGCCTAACTGCCAGCGACCGTCTTCGCGGCTCAGGCGGAAATCTTGCACATTGTCGTCGAAGAGGCGTCCGCCCTGGATCCACGCCGTCCCGGTGATGTCATCCTTGACGAAGAAGGTAGCTTCCTGCCAGTTGATCAGGCCGTCGGAGGTTTCGATGCGAGCGCGCCAGAAATAGGCCTGTTCGTTTTCCAGCGGATCGGTGATTTCCCAGACGACGAATGGGCCGGTGGCAGGGGTGCTGAAGGTGCGCAGATTGGGCGAGTCGAACGTGGGCACGGTGTCGAGTTCGAAGAGGAGCGTAGCGCCTTCCTCATCCTGCGGCGGAAACGTCGCACGGAGGCGGGGCCGGGTGCTGGCGGCGGCGTTCATATTCAACGGCGCGATCAAAGAGACCTCCGTCGAGAAGATCACGTGCGAGCGCTCGGCAGTATTGTTGGTCTCCAAAACCTCGCCGTACTCATTCTCCGGATCGATGGTCACCTGAAAGCGGTTGACGCCGACGTCTTCTCGGTCTATGGGGATCGAAAAGACGATGTCTTCGGTCAGGCGGAACGGGGCCACGCGCAGGAAATACGGGGCTTCAGATCCGTCCGGACCAATGTGGATCAATTGCACGGTGATACTGTCGGCAGGCACCAACCCGCGATCTTTGAGGCGGACGGCCACAGACAAGGCCTCGTCGTTGGGAATAGGTACTTCCGGCGTGATGCGGATCTGATCCTGCGTCATCTGGAAGTCCGCGCGGGTGGGGATGTCGAGCACCGTGGCGGGGTCGCCGATGAGGCCGAACTGGGCCAGATCGCGCTCGGAAAAGTCTTCCTGCGTCGCATAGCGCCGTTTGACTTCCTGAAAGATCTTACCGATGGTTCGGAGGGTGTCGGAGAAGACCAGTTCGTGGAGGATGTCTCCTAAATCGCGCGAGGCGGTCACGCCGCCGAGGCCGGAGGAACCCCAGTGGGCGATGGCGCCGTTGGGCGAGCCCGTGACGAGTTGCTCGGCCAGCACGGGGGTGTCGTCCAGGACGTTGCTGCCGCCGGCAAAAGCGCCGGTCCGGCATCCGAGGGAGAGGGCCAGCGGCAACCGGTCGGCATTGTCAAAAGCTTCGGGCTTGTCCGTGACGATTTCCCAGCCGGTCGCGAACGAATGGCCGAAATAGCTGAGCCAGGACGCGCCTTGGCGCAACGCCAGCCGGAGCGTGTCCTGAAAAGAAGCATCCACCGGCGCCTCGGAGTCTCGGAAGAAGTTGAGCGTATCCATGCCGGTGGGCGCGGCTGTGGCGCGGTGCGACCAGGGTTGCACGAAGCTTTGCAGCGAGGCTTGCTCGTTTGCGCCGCGCCCGCCCACGAGCATCAACATCCGTTTTTGCCAATCGTCCAGGGGTTGGGCCTCATAGCTTTGCACCTTCTGGACGAAGTTCTGGCCGGTCTCATTGTCTCGGAGCGTCACCCGCCCTACGGCTATCACCTCGGTCATGTCTTCCGGGCCGCCGTACTGCGTGGCAAACCAGCCGTCGGAGGAGGCTTTGCCGTAGGAGATGACTTCCCAGGCGGGGCGGGAGAGCTCCCTTCTGCGTTTTTCCCCGGCATAGAGGGCGTCGCCCCAGAGCATGAGGTATTGCGGCACCGCGCGCCAGCGCTGCGTCTGATGCACGAAACGCTGGATGGCAAGCGGCGTCGGGCGTCCGTAGTCGTACTGGTCGAAGATCTCCTCGATGTCTACGATCACAACCCGGTAGCCGTCTTGCGCGGTCCGGTACGCGGCCAGGGCTTCCGCCGACGGGCGCAAAAACCGGGTTGTGATGATGAGGTAGTCGGCTTCGTTGGCAGGGTTGTTCCAGTCGCTGCTTCGGTTGATCGACAACGCTGCCGGCGTGCGGACGGCGCTGCGGGCGGCGGCCCAGTAGACCGGCGATTCGCTCGGATGATCTCCAAACGCCACGCTGCCGCCTTGCGCCGTCAAGGCGAAGACGCGACGGTCGGCGGGGCTGAAGACGAGCACGCCTTCCTCGCCAAAACCCGACACGTTGAGGCGCCGCGCCGACGCATCCGGATAGACGATGCGCAGGGCGCCGTCCTGCGCCACCATTTCGCGCATGTAGGAAAACTCGACCCAGTCGATGTGGCTTCGGTTGGTCAGGGCGTTGAATTCATTATTCGAGATGACGAACGCCTGGATCCGGTCGCCGGGCGGCACGTCGGTCGCCGGGAATGCGGCGCGCAGCGTCTGGAAGCCGTAGCCGGTCCAATCTTTTTCGTCGAAGAGGCGCCGCGCCACGCCGCCGTCCGGGCCGGTTTCTACCTCGAAGGTAAACCGGTGGCGCGTATTGGTGAAGCCGTTGATTTTGGCCTCTATGATGACTGAGTCTTCGCGCATCAGCGAAGGCGGCGTCGTTGCATAAATCCGTTCGATAGGGGCGAGCGGGTCTGACTGGGCCTCATGTTCAAACTCATCCATGTAGAGGCCCTCGCCTCGCGTGAAGAAGGGATTTTCCGCATTGAGCGTGCCGTCGCCGTCGTAGTAAATGATATCATTTTCGACGTGAACGGTGTCGCGGAAAGAGAAGACGTTGGGGCCGTTGACGGCGTCAGGCGCGGTGTCTTGATAGCGAGCCTCCGCCGGTTCGTCCCAGGAAAGCCAGTAGAACGTGGTGTCGGTATAGAGGCTGAAGAAAGTGCTGCTTTGGAGGTTGGGATTGCCCTGGTAGGCCCAGGCTTCGCCGTCGCCCCGGTTGCGCCGGCCCACGAAGAAGAAGTGCGATTCGGGCGTGAGCGTGCCGGCATCGCCTTCGTACCAGAGCGGGATTTCCTGGCCGTTTTTGCGCAGCCTGACGTTGCCGGGCGCAATGGCGGCGGTCGAGAAGCCCAGCGCCGTGAGGTCGGCTCCGGTAATCCGATAGACGCCGTCTTCGACGACTGCCACTTTGACGTAGGTCGTGGCCGGGTTGTACCAGGAGGGCTCGAAATCGGTATCTTGCGCGTAGATTGCGGGCAGCAGCAAGCACCAGGCAAGCATCAACAACAGCGTGCTACGAACTGTCTGAACCATGGTGAAAGCAGATCGATGAAAGGGGATACAGGGATACGGCGTTTCCGCGCGGTAGGCGCAGGCAAACGCAGGCGGGTTGAGCCTGTGCGGGGAACAGGCGTGTTTCGGGGCGAGGGGGCGACGGGGCGACAGCCGAGAGGGTGTCCGGTTCATCGAACCAATAATTTATGGTGCGATCTTTTCGAAAAACAGGTTTATAACAAGCCCCATTCCCGTGTTTTAAGACAGCGCGCGAAGGCCCGGATGTGCTATCGCATCAGGCCTTTCAAAATAAAACGCCGGAACGGGTTCCCTCCCTCTTTATGCCGGTAGTATCGACTCTTACAAAGAACCTTAAGAGGCTGCTTTAGATTTTGGATTTTAGATTTTGGATTTTGGATTGGTCGTTTGCCGGGCCGTTTTCAACAACCGAACAAGCCTCAGCGGTTCCAACCGTCGCGGCTTGTTCGATTATTGAAGACGAAGCAGACCGCACCCAATCCAAAATCCAAAATCTAAAATCCAAAATTCTATTCCTCCCTCTCTCCCTTTCCCAGTCAAAAATATGCACGCAACTAAAGACCCCTCGCAATACCAATCGACCTCAAAAACCTTAGCCCTATGAAGCCGTCGCAGGTCTTGCATCGTCTCCGGGCGCGGTTTCGGTTACCCGGCGAACTCGGCCTCGTGGCGCGCGGGGCCGGGTGGTCGTTTGTGTTGCAAGGGGCCGGGCTGGCGCTGGGCTATGCCGTCCACGTGCTGCTGGCGCGCTGGCTCGGTGCCGGCGGCTACGGCGTCTACACCTACGTGCTGGCCTGGGCGTCGCTGCTGGCTATCCCCGCCGGGATGGGCTTTCCGCTTCTAGTGGTGCGCTTCGTGCCGGAATACAGCACCGGCCAACAGTGGGATCGGTTGCGCGGGCTCTTGCAATGGGGCGCTACGCGGGTGCCGGCTGTGGGCGCCGTCCTGGCCTTGTTGGCCCTGGCCGTGGCCGCTTTGTTCGATGGCGATAGTGTCTACAGCCGCCCGCTCCGCATCGGGTTGTGGCTGGTGCCGGCGCAGGCGCTCCTGGCTGTGATCGGGGGGATGTATCGTGGCTTTCACTGGATCGGGCGGGCCTACGCCATCCGCGTGTTGCGCCACGCCGTGATGCTGGCGCTGCTGTTTGTGTTGTGGATTGCCGGCCTGACGTTGACGAGCCGCATGGCGCTGGGCGCGGTGCTGGCAGCGGCTTTGCTGGTTTTGTTGATGATGGGCAGTCTGCTCTGGCGCCGGGTGCCGGCAGCGATCCGGCAGGCCCGCGCCGCCTACGTCCCCCGCCAATGGCTGCGCGTGTCGATCCCGCTGCTGCTGGTGGGCGGCTTCGTGATGGTGTTGAACCAGACCGACATTGTGATGATCGGCTCGCTTTTGGGGCCGCGTGAAGCCGGTTTGTACCAGGCGGCCTCGCGGACGGCAGCGCTGGCGGGCCTCGTCCCCATCGCCGTCGCCGCCGCCGCCGAGCCGATGCTCGCCCGGCTCTATGCCGAAGGAGACCGCGCCCGGCTCCAACGCCTCGCGTCGGTCTGCGTGCAGTGGACGGCCGGCGCCGCGCTCATGGCGGCCCTTTTCTTTATCGTGTTGGGCCGTCCGGTGCTGGCTTTCTTCGGAGAGGACTTTGTGGCGTCTTACAGCGTGCTTCTCATCCTGGCAGGCGGTCAGTTTTTTTTCGCTGCCTTCGGGGTCGCTGCCGGCTTGATCAACCTCACCGGCCATCAGCAATGGGGGATGCTTATCTTTGGCGGCAGTGCCTTGCTCAACGTAGCGCTCAACGGGATCGGTATCCTGATCTGGGGCTACCTCGGCGCCGCCCTTGCCACCGCCACCGCCTTCACCGTCATGGGCATCGCCCTGTGGATCGTGGCGAAGAAAAAAGTAGGCATCGATGCATCCATCATCTATGCGATGCGGGGTGCCGGCGAGGCGCCGTCTTGAGATATTTTCGAGGGCGGCGCTTCGTACGACCGAAGGCGCGGGTCACTGGTCATGAGTCACTGGTCACTGGTGAGGGTCTCTCTCAAGAACCAGTGACAGCGAGCGCCAGCGAGCGTAATGACCAGTGACCAAAACCAACCGCGCTCCGAAGCGCAACGCAGAGAACTCACATAAACATAAATGCAAAGCACCCTCATCTTAGGCGCAGGTGTGACGGGGTTGGCGGCGGGCTATGCCTCCGGATGGCCGGTCTACGAGGCGGCAGCGACGCCCGGCGGCATCTGTTCGTCGTATTACGTCCGGCCCGGAACCACGGAGCGATTGCCCCGGGCGCCCGATGACGGCGAGGCCTATCGGTTCGAGATAGGCGGCGGTCACTGGATTTTCGGCGGCGATCCGGCGGTGCTGCGTTTTATTCGCCGGTTGGCGCCGGTCCAGACCTATCAGCGTCGCAGCGGTGTCTATTTCCGCAGGGATGCCCGCTACGTGCCCTATCCGCTTCAGTATCATCTGGCCCACCTGGGCGAAGACGTGGCTGCGCAGGCGCTCGGCGAGATGAACACCCCCGCCGCGCGTGCGCCCGTCACCATGGACGAATGGCTCGCTGCGCGTTTCGGCCCGACACTGATGGCTCGCTTTTTCGGCCCTTTCCACGAACGCTATACCGCCGGACTCTGGACCCGCGTGGCGCCCCAGGATCCCTACAAGTCGCCGGTCGATCCGGCGCTGGCCCGGCAGGGTGCGCAGGGCAAGACGACGATGGCCGGCTACAACATCCGGTTCGTTTATCCCGAAGCCGGGCTCGATACGCTGGCCCGCGCCGTCGCCGGGCACGGCACAATGCATTACGGCAAACGCGCCGTCCGCATCGATCCAAAACGCAAAATCGTTGTTTTTGACGACGGCCAGCAAGTGGCCTACGACGTGCTGATCTCGACGCTGCCGCTCAACAAGATGATGGCGATATCGGGGCTGGAGACGGACGACGCACCCGATCCGTACACGTCGGTGCTGGTGCTCAACGTCGGCGCGGTCCGGGGGGCGCGGTGCCCGGACGATCACTGGCTTTACGTGCCGGATGCCGAGGCAGGCTTTTTCCGCATCGGCTGTTACAGCAACGTCGATCCGGCGTTTTTGCCGGCCTCCTCCCGCGCGGCAGGCAACCGGGTCGCCTTTTACATAGAACGCGCGTATCCGGGCGGCGAGAAGCCCGGCGCCGAGGCCGTCGCGGCGTACGCGCAGGCCGTCGTCGAGGAGTTGCAGGTCATCGGATTTATCGACGACGCCGAGGTGGTGGATCCTACCTGGATCGACGTGGCCTATACCTACACGCGCCCCGGCTCGGCGTGGCGCCGGCAGGCGCTCGAACGCCTCGACGCCCACGACATCGTCATGGTAGGCCGCTACGCCCGCTGGGTCTTCCAGGGCATCGCCGGCTCGATACGCGACGGCCTGATGGTCGGCTCGGCGTTGCGGGATTTTGGATTTTAGATTTTGAGTTTTGGATTGTTATCATCAAGGGGCAGTAATCAAACAGAACTGCGCCGTCCGAGCCGCTGCGACTTTTTCACTGAGCAAATCGTCTCGTGCCAGACCCATCCAAAATCCAAAATCCAAAATCCAAAATCGCCCTACCGGCCCTCCCGGCGCAGCCGCTGGTGTCTGTGTTGATCGCCAGTTATAATTACGAGGCGTATCTGGGCGAGGCGTTGGAGAGCGTGCTGGCGCAGTCGTATCCGCATTTTGAGGCGATTGTTTGTGATGACGGCTCGACGGACGGCTCACGGGCGGTGGCGGCGCGTTTTGCCGGGCGCGATGCGCGGATTCGGCTTATCGCCAAAGACAACGGCGGGGTGGCTTCGGCCCTCAATGCCGCCTACGCCGCTTGCCGGGGCGACATCGTCGCGTTGCTCGACGCCGACGACGGTTTCGCGCCGGACAAGCTGGAACGCGTGGTGGCCTGTTTCCGGCATCACGCCGGGGCCGGGCTGGCGCTGCACGCGATGCAGGTGATCGACAGCGAGGGCCGGCTGCTGCATCGGATACCTGCGTCCGGAGCGTGCGAGCAAGGGGGGCTGGCCGAGGCGGTGCGCGCGCGCGGCGGGCGATGGCGCAGCATGCCCGCCAGCGCCCTGGCCTTCCGCCGCACCGTCGCCGAACGGCTCTTCCCGATTCCGGAGGCGGCGTTCCGCAGCGAGGCCGACGGCTTCCTCGCAACGCTGGCGGTACTGCTGACCGAGGTCGCCTATCTTCCCGAAATCCTGGCGCGCTACCGGCTCCACGGCGCCAACCTCACCGGCACGCTTCACCTCAACAAAGCCGTCACCGAGCGATTCCTCGATGCCCTTCGTCGAAAACACGAAGCCGTCAACGCGCGCCTTGCTGAACTGGGGATGCCGGAGCGGCGCTTTGCCCTGGAAGACAACCTCAACTTTCACGAGCAATCGTTCATGCAGGCGCTCTTCGACGGGGCGCCGCGTCGCTCGTTGCTGCGTGCCTACCGCCCCCTCCGTCGCGCGCTCCTGGCCGACGACCTTTACGGCGCGCTGCGAAAAATAGGCGGGCTGGCGGCTTTCGGCACGGCTATCGTTTTGCCGGTATCCGCGCGGACGGCCTGGCTCAACCACACCCTCGGCGCGCGCGGCCTGCGGCGGCTGTTGCAAGGGAGGCAGAAGGGATGATTGTGGAAGGATGGTATTATCAGGCCGCACATATTGAACTTGGTGTCGAGATGTGCATATTATGTATGGTGTGTCATAGGTGTGACACTCTCTGATGCGTAAATTATTTACCCTGTTTGCACGTAAATCAATCTTTTCGGGGGTCAAGTTCATGGGTTCTGGTTACTCCATGAAGCCTGTATACAGTCGGCTAAAGGCTGCTGGCCTTCCGCCGTCGTATGTCAAAAAATTACTGCCTTTCTGGTGGGAGGACAGGTATGCCTCTAACCGAATAGCATATCTGCAAGGACTTGGTTACATAGCAAAGCATATCGGTATTCCATTTCGTCAACTCATTGACGAGGCTGCCGAAATACGACCAACCGACACCGCAGCGGCAGCATTCAAAAGGCGTAACAATACCGAAATAAGCGAATTTACATGGCCCAAGGCGATTGCTATTACAGCAGCACAACTCGCTGTGACATGCCTGCCATTCTCGTATAAGCCGCCTACCGATTTAGATCCAATAGCAATTCAGGAGTCAATACTTCGCCGAAGAGAAGAGTGGGTATCACTTTCGAGCCTGTTAGCTTTTTGCTGGGATCATGGTATACCCGTTATTCATCTTAGCTTGTTTCCTGCGAGAAACAAAAAAATGGAGGGCCTTGCTGTTTACACGGAAAGCGGTCCAGCCATAATTCTTACCTCCGGTCGAAAACAGGAAGCTTGGATTTCATTTCACCTTGCCCATGAGCTTGGGCATATTCTGTGTGGGCATGTGTCAGGCGAAGATTACATGGATGACGATGTTATTAGACTTGGCGATGAAGAGCAGCAGGAACAAGAAGCAAACGAGTTTGCCGTTGCATTGCTAACCGGGAAAAAGGAAGCAGTGGTTACGGTTAAGAAACAAATGGCCCCAGAGCGATTAGCAAGGGCCGCAAAAGTCATTGGCGAACAACGCCATGTAGACCCCGGTGTCTTGCTACTAAATTACGCATACAACGAGTTTTTAAAAACAGGGGCACAAAGCATTTGGAGATATGTTGGGCAGGCATTGAATGTATTGTCACCGAATGATAACGCGCCAGAGACTATTCGACGGATGATGCAAAAGCGCTTAGACTTATCTAAGCTCCCCGATGATAGTGCAGAGTTTTTGCTTCGACTCTGTGGTATTGACCCCCAAACAGTTGGTATCTGACTTGCTGGATAATCACCCGTGATTATACTCACTGACAATGACATACTATTCAAACTGGGGGCGTGCGATCTATTAGATGTATTTCCTAATTTATTTGGAGTAAATCGAAAAGACATCTATATCCTTCCAACAGCAAAACCCGTCCTAAGAAAGAGTTTGGGCCGACAGGCTAGATTACAACGATATACCTATGAGGGTATAGAAAGAGCTATCGCTTTTGCCAATACAGTGTCAGTATTAGATGACACGCTGCCTTGTGTAGATGATTTAGAGTATAGCCTGATGGCTTCTTATTCTGATTTAGATCCCGGTGAGGTGATTCTATTTGCCGCCTCAGCGTGTTTTGAAAATGTCTCCATAGTTACCGGCGACAAGCGATGTATTACGGCTCTTGCTAAAGCCAGCGGTTGTGCTCCTATTAGGAAACGGGTAGGGGGCATGATTTACTGCTTCGAACAGGTCGTTATGTTAGCTATCGACAATTTAGGGTTTGAAAAAGTCAGAGCCCACATCGTCCCCTCTCGCCAATGCGATAGCTGGCTTAAAATATGCTTCAGTGCTGAACTGCTGACTCAGCAGGATCATGCGCTAGACGGACTATCTAGCGCCGTGAGGCACATTAATGAGACGGCACCCGGATTGCTCTCTCCATATCCAATCTAGTCCCAACACTTATATAATCACCAACTCAAATATGTGCTCAATCCGCCATTACCCTCCCTGCCCGGCGACTTGCAAAAAGATGGCTTCGAGGTCATCGGCCATCGCGTCCCGGTCGAAGAGTTGGCGGGCGATGGCGGCGGCGCGGGTTCCGGCGGCGGCCAGCGTCTGCGGGGCGGCGAGGGCGGCGTCGAGGCGGTGGGCGATGGCGGCGGCATCAGACGGCGGGGCGTACCATCCGCAGCGATGTTCTTCGACGAACCGTTTCGTCCAGCCCGGATTGGTGACCAGCACGGGCGTGCCGGCGCCCAGGCTGTCGAAAAATTTGGCCGGCGAGTTGGCCGCCAGCACCGGCAGATCGATGAACGAGACGAGTGATAGATCGGCCAGCTTGAACCAGCAGAGCATCCGATGACGCGGCTCCGGCGGCAGCAAGGACAGGTTGGGCAGGCGCGTCGCTGCTTCGCGCGCGCGATCCGTCAGAAAGCCGTGGCCGATGAAGACGAAGTGCACGTCCGCCCGCGCTCTGAGACGTTCGGCCGCTTCGATCAGGGTGGGGATGTCGTTGGCGCGTCCGAAGGCGCCGCCGTAGAGCACCACCTTTTTGCCCGTCAGGCCGTGCGCCTCGCGCAGCGCCGCCACGTCGTTTTCGGTGCAGGCATCGATCAGCCAAAAATCGGTGCCGTTGAGGTGGGTCGTCACGGTTTCGGGGGTGCCGCCGTGGCGCAGGACGCGCGCCTCCATGTCGGGCGAAAAAGGGATGACGTGTGCGGCGTTTCGATAGAGCCGGTGTTCGAGCGCGTAAAGCCTTCGCTGGAGCCAGCGGTTTTTGACGGCGCCCATCTGAATCGGGAAGTCGGGCCAGAGATCTTTCACCATAAACACCCACGGCGTCTTGCGCCGCCGCGCTGTGGCAGCCGCCGCCCAGGCCGCCGTCAGCGGTGTCGAGATGCCCAGGATGACGTCGGGTTTGGGGATCGAGAGGCCTTTGAGTGCGGCGCGGGCGGCGAAGTGGGCAAACGCCCGGAGCCGCCGCCGCGCGCCCATCGCGTTATGGTACGGCACGTCGAGCATGACGACTTCGACGCCGGGCGGCGCCCAGTCGAACTGATGCGTGATCCGGCGCTCGAACCACGCGCGTGTGGTGATGAGGGTGACGGTGTGGCGCGGCGTCCAACGCCGGAGGTGCGAATACAGCCTGCTCGTCGAAGCGCAGTCCGGGTTGTTATAATGCTGATAGAAGACCGCGATGTGCATGGCTGTGTGTTGCGTACTGCGTAGTGCGTATTTCGTATCACGTCTCAAAAAACCACGCAATACGAAGTACGCAGTACACGGGTCCTTTAACAATCACCTCCCTCGCCCCAGGTATTCGGCTTCGAGGTCGAGCAGGCGGCGTGAGCGGTCTTTGATTTTACGGACGGGGGTGCCGGCAAAGATACTCCAGGGCGGCAGCGAACGGTCTACCAGCGACAGCGCGCCCACGGCGCTGCCCTCGCCGATGGTCACTGCCGGAAGGATGACCGCGTTGGCGCCGATGATGACGTGGCGTTCGAGCGTGACGGTGCCGCGTTTCAGGGTTTTGAAGCCGGGTGGGGTGGTGGGGTTGGTCAGGGAGTGGCCCGAATAATCGTCGCTCCGGCTGTAGAGGCGCACGCCCTGCGAGAGCCCGCTGAAATCGTGCATGACGATGCCGTCGCCGCCGGAGAGGTGGCAATACGAGCCGATGTGAACGTTCGAGCCGATGCGTATCGGGCCGCTGGCAATCAGGCTGACGTAGGCATCGATGACCACGTTGTCGCCCAGAAAAAGATTATCCAGGCGATAGACGTTCAGGTTGCGGTGCAGGCGCACGTTCTCGCCGGCAGCGCCGATGCCGGCGGCGCGTAGTTCCTCGCTGTGGTAATAACCGGAAGCAAACAGGGGCGTCATGGCAAGTCGTCCGTACCGAGGGGTGGGTGTTCGGTGCGCCGGGGGAAGTCCGGGTTTTTGCCGCCGGTGCCGTAGACGCCTTTGCCGGCCATCAGAAAAAACGGCGTCTTGAGCAGAATATACGCATCGAGCCAGGGGCTGCAATGCTCCACGTACCAGACGTCGAGGCGGATGCGTTCGGGCCAGGGCAGGGCGTTACGCCCGTGGATTTGCGCCCAGCCAGTGATGCCGGGGCGCACAGCCAGGCGTTGTCTTTCGAACGCATCGAGGGTGGCTACCTGATGGGGGAGCATGGGGCGCGGCCCGACCAGGCTCATCTCGCCGCGCAGAATATTCCAGAGTTGCGGCAGTTCGTCGAGCCCAAACCGGCGCAACACCCGCCCGACGCGCGTGACGAGCCTGCCGGGGTTGGCTGGATCATGACGCCCCCGCCGGAGCGTGCGAAACTTCACGATCACGAACGGCACGCCCCCGCGCCCGACGCGCTTCTGCCGGTAAAAGACAGGCCGCCCGCTCTCGGCTACGATGAGCGCAGCGATGAGCATAAGCGCCGGCAGGCCGAGCACAAGCGTCAAGGCGGCCAACACGACGTCGCCGAGGCGCTTGAAGCCGCTGTAGAGGGAGGAAGGGCTCGCTACGCGCCTGTCATTAGCCATTACGCTCGCCGGAGCCTGCCCCGGACGGAGCCTGCCCCGGACTCCGATCCGGGGATCCGGGGGCTCGCTGTCATGAGTCATGACTGTCTTTAGTTTTTTCACCAGTGACCAATGACCCGTGACCCATGACCGATATCGAGGTGTGGGTCAGGCGCTACCTCTAATTTGGCAACAGCTTTCCAAAGATTAAACATTAAACGAGATCGCTTGCGTCAGGCACGGCAGTGAGGGCAGGGCTTCTTGCACCGCGCGGGCTACGTAGGCTACGTCGTCCCGGGTCAACGTTGTATAGAAAGGGACGGCCAGGGTACGGGTGGAAACAGCCTCGCAGATGGGGAAGTCGCCGTGTTTGAAGCCGAACCGGCGCCGGTAATAGGGTTGCAGGTGGATGCTGGGAAAGTAGGGTCTACAGCCGATGCCTTGCGCTTGCAGGTGGTTCATCAGCACGTCGCGGGCTTCGGGGGCGTACTGATTGGCCAGCCGAATCACATAGACGAACCAGCTTCTCATGCCTTCGGAGGGTGCGGCCGGGAGCACCACGTCTTGCTGGAGCGGGGCCAGGGCCTCGTTATACCACGTCGCCACCTCGATGCGGCGTTCGAGCAAGGCCGGCAGGCGTTCGAGTTGCGCACATCCCAGCGCTGCCGCCAGCTCGTTCATGCGATAGTTATAGCCCAGGTGGATGTGCTCCATGCGGCTATCGTCGGCGCGGCCCTGGTTGCGCAGCGAGCGGCAGAGGGCTGCCAGGTCATCCGAGTCGGTGGTGATGCATCCGCCTTCGGCGGTGGTAATTTGTTTGTTGGGATAAAACCCGAAGGCGGCGGCGTTGCCCCATCCGCCTATCGGGCGGCCTCCGACGCGGGCGCCGAGGGCATGGCAGGCATCATCGATCAAAAAGAGATTGTGCCGCCGGGCGATCTCGGACAGCGCCGGCCACGCTGCCGGCAGGCCAAAGATATCGACGGCCAGCAGGGCGCGGGTAGACGGCGTCAGGGCCGCTTCGGCGCGTTCGACGTCGAGGTTGTACGTGATCGGCGAGATGTCTACGAAGCGAGGGCGGGCGCCCTGGTAGAGGAGCACGTTCGACGAGGCAACGAAGCTGAACGGCGTGGTTACGACCTCGTCGCCCTCGCCGAGGTTGAGCCCGGCTACGATGAGGTGGAGCGCTGCCGTGCCACTGCTTACGGCAATGGCGTGGCGGGTGCCGCACTGCCGGGCCATCCGCGCTTCGAAATCATCCAGCCGGGGGCCCATCGCCAGGCGGTCCGTCTCGAGCACGTCATTGATATAACGGCGTTCCAGGTCGCCGGTGTCGGGCCTGGATAAGGGAAGGGTGCGCAAAAACACTACCGGTTGATTCTGTAGAAACACGCGGCCTCAAGATACGGCCCCTCACGGAAATAAAAGCTTTTTTTGATTATTTTTAGCGGCTACCCTCACGCGGTGATGCATATCGCGCACCGGACTTCTATATTACAATGCTCAAGGCGCTTCATCAAAGCCGGATGCCTACAACGTTTCGTTCCGTAAGAACCGGACCCCGGCGCCCTCTTTTTCGTGTAACGACCAGACCGCTGTGCATTGCTTGTTGAGGGCAAGTAAAGGCCGGGTCGTCTTGACATTCATTTCCTTCACGCTGAATGTCGATACGACCTGAGATTCTGGGCAGTCTTTCCGAGAAGCAAATCCCAACCTCCATGGCTGACAAAAGGGCTTTTCCAGACGCGCTCTCCAACGGCGCTCAACAAAATGGGACGGGGCGACACTTTTACCCGTCGCAGAGCGATGCCGAGAGCGACGAGATCTCGTTCCACGAGATTCTGGAGGTATTGTTTAAAAACAAGTGGATTATCCTGGCCTGTTTCGTGGTGGTGCTGGCAGCCGTGGCGCTCTACACCTTGCAGATGGACCCCGAGTACGAGGCCATGAGCACGGTCTACGTCCAGACCCAACAGTCCAACGATCAACTCAGCGATCTGCTCGGGCTCAACCAGTTGACCCGGCGTAACGTGATGAACGAGATCGAGATCGTCAAGTCGCGCAAGATTGCCACGCGTGTGGCCGAGCAGTTGATCGACATCGAAAAGGTGCCGGGCACGGATCAGACGTTGAGTATGCTCGGCGATGGGCGCGTGGGGTCGGAGGCCTATACCCTGGAGGTGGCGCAGGAACTGCAAGAGGACATTCACGTGCAGCCCGTCTCGCGCGGCGTCGACGTCATCGAGATCATCGCCACGAGCACCGTTCCGGAAGAAGCCTCGCTCATCTCGACACTCTGGGCTATGGAGTACGTTGAGTATAACCGCACCTCCAGCCGCGCGCGCATGACGGCCTCGAAAGACTTCCTTCGCGGTATCACCGAACAGTTTAACACCCAACTCCGGGAGACCGAAGCCGACCTGACGCGGTTCTTCAACGAAGAACGCCTGGTAGCGCCCGACGAAGAGGCCGTGCAGTTGCTCGAACAGATCAACCTGTTGCAGCGGCAACTCTATCAGGCGCAACTCCAACGCGGGTCGGCGCAGGCCGAGATCCGCGCCCTCGAAGTCGAGATCGATGCCATCAAGCCGGGGCTGGCCGATCAGATCTCGTCGGGGGATAATGCGATGGTCGAGCAGTTGACCTCGGCCATCGGCGAGCTCGAAATCCAGATCGAGCGGAAATATGCCCGCGCGCCGCGCCTGCGCGATGACCCCACCGGGGACCCCGATCTGATGAACGCGCTCAATGAGAAGAAAGCCCTTGAGAAACGATTAACGGAATCGACGCAGAACCTGATAAACTCCAGAGCGGGCAGCCTGGGCACTTCGGGCGAAAGCGGGCTGACGATGCTCAACGTGCTGCGCAAGCAACTCATGGACAAGGAGATCGCGGCCGGCGCGGCTACGGTGCAGGCCGATCTCATCGAAAAGCAAATCCGGGCTGCCGAGTGGCAACTCGGCGACATTCCGCGCAAAGACATCATCCTCAAGGGCCTGCAACGCAACCGCGAGACCACCGAGAACCTCTACATCGCTCTGGTCGAAAAACTTCAGGAAGCCCAGATCGCCGAGCAGTCGGAGTTGGGCTACGTCGAAGTCATCGACGAGGCGATTGTGCCGGAGGAGCCAGTGCGCCCGCGCGTGCGGATCAACCTGTTGCTGGCGGCCCTGGGCGGCCTGATCTTCGGTATTGGGCTGGCGTTCATTCGCAATGCCATCGACAACAAGGTGCGCAAGCCCGAAGATTTGCGCAAACGCGGTCATAGCGTCGTCGGCATCGTGCCAGACATGGAACGCATGATCAAGACAGACTTCCGGGGGCAGGATCGCGTCGTCGTGGACAACCACGAATACAGCACGCGGATGATCTCGCTGCTCAACCCGCTCTCGCCCATCGCCGAAGGCTACCGGCGCGTACGGACCAACATCCAGTTTAGCCACCCCGACGGCGAGGTTCGCACGATCATGGTCACCAGCCCCGGCCCGGGCGAAGGCAAGACCGTCACGGCGCTCAACCTTGCCATCACGATTGCCCAGGCCGGGCGGCGTACCCTCTACATCGACGCCGACCTGCGGCGGCCTCAGGGGCATCGCATGATGGGGCTCTCGCGCGAGCCGGGCCTCGTCGATTTGCTCTTCGACCTGATGCCGGACAACATCGAGCAGTTTGCTACCACGCTCGACAGCTACCTCTACGTCATCCCTGCCGGGCGCGATGTGCCCAACCCCGCCGAGGTGCTTGGCTCGCGCAAGATGAAAACTTTTCTCGAACGCTGTGCCCAGGACTTCGACGTGGTGATCATCGATACGCCCCCGACCCTCCTGGTGGCCGATGCCCTCATCCTGGCGACACAGTGCGACGTCTCGCTCGTGATTTGTTCTGCCGGCCAGACGAACTGGCAGGCCGTTGATCGGTGCGTCGAGGCGTTGAACGGTGTCGGGGCCGGCGTCATCGATACGTTGCTCAACCGCTTCGATGCCAAGGCGGCCTATGGCGGCTACAAGTATAGCTATGGCTATGCCTACGAGTATGGCTACGGCAATTATTATTATGGACAAAGCCCCACCGCTTCGCGTCCGCGCGCCACGCGCAAGGTATGATTTGCCGCCGTCCATCGTCGCTTTTCGTCCGTATTTCCACCAAGAGGGCTCCGGCCCGGTCTTCTATGAAACGTTGTTTGTTGATTGGCTTTGTCATCGCTGGTTTTGCAAGTGGCGCCGCCGAGGCCCAGTCGATTGAAGCGCTTCGCGGCGGAGCCTACTATCGCTTCGCCGATGGGGTTGACGTCACGATGGAAATCAAGGTGTGGGGGGCTGTGACGAACCCTGGTTTCTATGAGGTGCGGGAAGGGTTGAACCTGAGCACGGTGTTGTCTCTGGCCGGCGGCCCGCAAGCGCCCGCGCAGCCGCGCAGCACAACCAGCACCTTTACCGTACGGCTGTTTAGACTGCAAGCAGGCGGCGCGTATCAACTCTTCACGGAGACCCGGATGGAGAATGAACTGCGGGTCCTCAACAGCGACCCGGTGCTCATTCAGGGAGACATGATCTTCACGGAGGCGAAGGTCAGACAGCGCTTTGGATGGCGCGACGCTCTCTCGGTTGTTACGGCCTTAGCCACCTCTGTGTTGGTTTTTGATCAGGTCTTCTTCGATTAATCGCCGTGAACCGGTAGCAGCATGCACCTCTCTTCGAGGCAAGCCTCGATTTACGTGGCGGGGCATCGCGGCCTGGTAGGCAGCGCCGTCGTGCGCCGGCTGCGCCAGGCCGGCTACGACAACCTCCTGCTACGCACCCGCCATGACCTCGACCTCCGCGATCAGGCCGCCGTCGAGGCGTTCTTCGAGGCGCACCGGCCCGATTTCGTCGTGCTGGCGGCGGCGCGCGTCGGTGGCATCCTCGCTAATGCCACCTTCCCGGCAGACTTCATCGGCGACAACCTCGTCATCGAGACCAACGTGATCCGGGCGGCACACCAGACGGGGGTGCAGCGGCTGGTTTTTCTGGGCAGTTCGTGCATTTATCCCAAACACGCCCCGCAGCCGCTGCGCGAAGATTATCTGCTCACCGGCCCGCTCGAACCGACCAATGAGTGGTATGCCGTCGCCAAGATTGCCGGGGTCAAGCTGTGCCAGGCCTATCGCCTCCAGCATGGCTGCGACTTCGTCTCGCTGATGCCCACCAACCTCTACGGCCCCGGCGACAATTTCGATCTGGCCACCAGCCATGTCTTGCCGGCGCTCCTGCGTAAGTTTCACGAAGCCAGAGGCACCGGCGGCTTGCCCGATGCGCCCGTTGTGCTATGGGGCACGGGCACGCCGCGCCGCGAGTTTCTCTACAGCGAAGACCTCGCCGATGCCTGCCTCTTCGTGCTCGAACAGCCCGAAGACGCCCTTTACAGCCACGCTCCCGACGGCCTGCTCAACGTGGGCACGGGCGAAGACGTGGCCATCAACACCCTGGCGGCGTTGATTCAGGAGACCGTCGGCAGCCGCTGCGCTATCGAGCATGACCACGCTAAACCCGACGGCACGCCGCGCAAACTGCTCGACGTCTCGCGGATGAAAGCTCTCGGCTGGCAGGCGCAGACATCGCTCGAAGAAGGCCTGCGCAAAACCTACGCCTGGTTCCTCGAACACTATGTGGCGGCCTAGCGGAAGGGTGTTATGGTGTTTGAGTGTTATAGTGTTTTAGTTCTTTTACATCAAACACTTAAACACTCAAACACCATAACACTAAAACACCAAAACGAATGCCCAGACGCAAAGCGCTGATCACCGGCATCACCGGGCAGGACGGCGCGTACCTCGCTGAGTTTTTGCTGGAGGAAGGCTACGTCGTCCACGGCGTCAAGCGGCGAAGCAGCCTCTTCAACACCCAGCGCATCGACCATCTCTACCAGGATCCGCACGATCAGGACGTCCGGTTTGTGTTGCACTATGGCGATCTCACCGATGCCACCAACCTCATCCGCATCGTGCAAGAGGTGCAGCCCGATGAGATCTATAACCTCGGCGCCCAGAGCCACGTGCAGGTCAGCTTTGATACCCCCGAATACACCGCCAATGCCGATGCCGTCGGGACGTTGCGGTTGCTCGAAGCGATACGCATCCTCGGCCTGACCGATCAGGTGCGCTTCTACCAGGCTTCGACCAGCGAACTCTTCGGCAAGGTCAGAGAGACCCCGCAAAACGAGAATACGCCGTTTTATCCCCGCAGCCCCTACGGCGTCGCCAAGCTCTATGCCTACTGGATTACGGTCAACTATCGGGAAGCCTACGGCCTCTTCGCCTGCAACGGCATCCTGTTCAACCACGAGTCGAAGCTCCGAGGCGAGACCTTCGTCACGCGGAAGATTACGCGGGCGGCAGCGCGCATCAAGCTGGGCCTGCAAGACCGGCTCTACCTGGGCAACCTCGACGCCCGGCGCGATTGGGGCCACGCCCGCGACTTCGTCGAGGGCATGTGGCTGATGCTGCAACAGGACGAGCCGGACGACTACGTGCTGGCAACCGGCCAGACGCATACGGTGCGCGCTTTTTGTGAGAAAGCCTTCGCCGCCGTGGGCATCGATCTGGTGTGGCAGGGGACGGGCGCCGAGGAACAAGGCCTCTCCGCCGAAACCGGCGACGTGCTCGTTGCCGTAGATCCCCGCTATTTCCGCCCGACCGAGGTAGACCTGCTCCTGGGCGATGCCCGCAAAGCCCACGAGACGCTGGGCTGGCAGCCGCGCTACACGTTCGATGCGATGGTCGAAGAGATGGCTGCCGCCGATCTGCAAGCAGCCCGCCAAGAACTCCTCCTCGCCGCCGAGCGCGAGCCCTGAACCTGCTTCGATAAAATTGAACAAGAATCTGCAAATCTAATCAGCCGCTCGTTTGTAGAATAGCGGGTTCTGTGACGTGAATGATGTTTGATTAGTCGTTTCGGTAAGCGCCACCACGCGATTCCCCCTTCGAAGGGGGACAGCGTTCGGCAAACACATGTGCAGCCGGGCGCAGGGGAATGTTGGCGCGGCCTGACAAGAGGTTTTCAGCAAGCCGCGCGAACATCCCCCGCCCTCCTTCGTCGGGGCACCCCCTTCGAAGGGGGATTTTTCGGGGATGCCGTTATCGAAATAAATATCAATCATCCTTCACGTTTCCTAAACCTTCAAAGCAACGCGATTACCGCCGGCATGAACATCGCCATTATTGGGACAGGCTACGTGGGGTTGGTCTCAGGGACGTGCTTCTCTGAGATGGGCAACGACGTTATTTGCGTCGATATCGATGTGGACAAAGTGCAACAGCTTCAGCGCGGCGAACTGCCGATCTATGAGCCCGACCTCGACGTGTATCTGCATCGCAACCTGCGCGAAGACCGGCTTCATTTTACGACCGATCTGACCGAAGCCGTCACGGCCAGCGACCTCATCTTTCTGGCCTTGCCCACGCCGCCCGGCGGAGACGGTCAGGCCGATCTGTCGTACGTTCTGGGCGCGGCGCGCGATATCGGCGCGTTGCTGCAGCAGGCACCGGTGCCGTCTTACAAGATCCTCGTTACCAAAAGCACCGTGCCCGTCGGCACTGCCGACAAGGTGCGCGGCATCCTCGAAGAAGTCGGCCTGAAAGCCGGCGAAGATTTCGACGTGGTCTCGAATCCCGAATTTCTGCGTGAAGGCGCCGCCGTGGGCGATTTCATGAAGCCTGAACGCATCGTCATCGGCACGTCGAGCCAGCGGGCGGCGCAGCGGATGGAGGTGCTCTACGAGCCCTTCGTGCGGCAGGGCAATCCGATCTACGTGATGGATGAACGCTCAGCAGAGTTGACCAAATATGCGGCCAATGCCTTCCTGGCGACGAAAATCAGCTTCATGAATGAGATGGCCAACCTCTGCGAACGCGTCGGCGCCGACATCGACGCCGTGCGCATCGGCATTGGCTCGGACAGCCGCATCGGCAAGCATTTTCTCTATGCCGGCATCGGCTTTGGCGGTAGTTGTTTTCCGAAGGACGTCCAGGCCCTGGCGCATACCGCCGGCGAATATGACTATGATTTCAGGATTCTGCGGTCGGTCCTGAATGTCAACGACCGGCAGCGCGTCGTGCTCGTCGAGCGGATACGGGACTATTTTGGCGGATCGTTGGCCGGGCGGCATGTGGCTGTCTGGGGGCTGGCCTTCAAACCCAATACCGACGACGTGCGTGAGGCGCCGGCACATCTGGTCATCCGCGGCCTGCTCGACGAAGGCGTCACCGTGACGGCCTTCGATCCGGAAGCGATGCAGACGACGCGCGAGGTGCTGGGCGAGGCCATTACCTATGCCGAGGGGGCGTATCAGGCCCTCAACGGCGCCGACGCCCTGGTCATTTGTACGGAATGGCCTGAATTCCGCCGTCCCAATTTCAATAAGATCAAGCGTCTTCTGAAGCAGCCGCTGATCTTTGACGGGCGTAATCTCTACAACACCCGGCGCATGGCCGAAGCCGGCTTCGATTACTATAGCATCGGCAGGCCGCATCATGCCCCGCACCTGACGCCGCAAGCCTCAGCGGATGGGAAGGCGTGATGCATACTGCGTATTGTGTAGGGATGCTGTTATCAGTCAATACGCAGTACGACACGAGCGAAGCGACTGACGAAGTAAATACGCAATACGAAATCTGGATTCCACAGCACATCAGCCGGAGGCCGACGGTAGCTTATGTTGGGTTTAGACCTCCAAGCCTGGCTTACCATCGCGGTGATCGTGGCGATTGCCGGGGCGTTGCTGCGCGATGTGGCGCGGCCCGATCTGATCTTTCTGGGAGGTCTCGGCGTGTTGCTGCTGGCGGGCGTCATATCACCCGAAGACGCCTTCGCCGGGTTTTCCAACACCGCCGTGTTGACCGTCGGCGCCTTGTTTGTGGTGGCCGCCGGGGTGCAACAAACCGAGGCGCTCAGCGCGCTCGACCGGGCCTTGTTCGGACGGTCGAAACGCTTGCGGTGGGTGTTGCCCCGGCTCATGCTGCCGACGGCGTGTCTCTCGGCCTTTCTCAACAATACGCCCATCGTGGCGATGCTCACGCCGCGCGTGCAGCAGTGGGCGCAACGCGCCGGGCTGCCTGCCTCCAAGCTTCTGATTCCGCTCTCCTACGCGGCCATCGTCGGGGGCATGATGACCCTCATCGGCACCTCGACCAACATCATCGTCTCCGGCCTGCTCGTCGAAGCCGGGCAGCCGGCCATGGGGTTGTTCGATCTGACGTGGATCGGGTTGCCGGCCATGCTGGCGGTGGTGCTTTTCTTCGCCGTGGCCGGGCACCGGCTGCTGCCTGACCGGGGGCTGGGACCGCCGATTCTGGAAGACGGCTTGCAAGAATGCCTGTTCGAAGTGCGGGTGGGCGCGCGGGCTTCGCTGGCCGGAAATACCGTAGAAGAGGCCGGTCTGCGCGCCCTGGGCGATGCCTTTCTGGTCCACGTCCGGCGGCGCGAACGCCTGATGCCGGCCTCGCCCGACGAAGTGCTCGAACCGGGCGACGTGCTCACCTTCACCGGCACCGCCGCGATGCTGGAAGAGCTTTTGCAGCGCCCCGGCCTCGAACGCAACGTCTCGGCGGTCGAGACCGACGGTTTGCAGACGCTGCCTTTGTTCGAGGCCGTGGTGTCGAGTTCGTCGAATCTGGTGGGCAAGTCGTTGCGCGAGGTTGAGTTTCGCGAGCGCTACGGGGGGGTGGTGCTGGCCATCCAGCGCAGCAGCGAACGGGTGGAGGGGCCGCTGGGGCGCATCCCCATTGAGGCCGGCGATCTACTGCTGATCGAAGCGCGCGACGGGTACGATCAGCGTTGGAACGCCAGCCGCGACGAGTTTTACCTGGTCGCGCCCCGGCGGCAGGTGCAGTCGAGGCCGCAGCCGCGTAAAGCGCCGGTGGCGCTGCTGATCCTGCTTGCGATGATCGTGTTGGTGGCGTTTCAACTGCTGCCGCTCGTCACGGCAGCCTTTGCGGCGGCGCTGGCGATGATTGCCACGCGGTGTCTGAACACGAATCAGGCCCGCCGCGCCGTCAACTTGCAGGTGCTGGTGTTGATTGCGGCGGCGCTGGGGCTGGGGCGAGCGGTGGTGCAGACGGGCCTGGCCGACGTGCTGGCCCAACTCTTGTTGTCGATGGCCGGCCTCGGCGTGGTCGTTGCAGTAGTGGTGCTCTACATGATCACCAACGTGCTCACCGAACTGATCACGCACAAAGCTGCGGCGGTGTTGATGCTTCCGGTGGCTTTAGCCATGGCGCTCGAACTCGGCGTCGAGCCTAAGGCCTTTGCGATGATCGTGGCCGTGGCCGCCGCCGCCAGCTTCATGACCCCCATCGGCTATCAGACCAACCTGATGGTGATGGCTGCCGGCGGCTATCGCGTGCGCGATTACCTCAAAGTAGGTCTGCCCGTGAGCCTGCTCGTGATGACCGTCGCGACAATTATGATTTTCTTCATCTGGTTAGACTAAAGCGCTACGCAGCAAGTGCTTACCTTTGGGGTCGTAAAACGTGAAACGTAAAACGTAAGGGCGCTTCGCTTTATCGCTCTGCTAAGGGCACCCTTACGTTTTACGTTTCACGTTTTACGCTAAACCCGACAACCACCACAGCCTATAACAGCCGAAAGCATGCCTACTACCACCTTGATCGAACCGCATGGCGGTGTTTTGTGTGACCTCCTCGCGTCTGAGGAACGCAAGAAAGAACTCTGGGATGCCGCGCGGGATTACCCCTCCATCACCCTGACGCCGCGCCAGATCTGCGACCTCGAACTGCTGCTCAACGGCGGCTTCTCGCCCTTGCGCGGCTTTTTGAATCAGGCCGACTACGATAGCGTCGTCGAGAATATGCGCCTGACCGACGGCACGCTCTGGCCCATGCCCATCACGCTCGACATCTCCGAGGCCACCGCCGGCACCATCAGCGGCCATGAGAAAGTGGCGCTGCGCGATCAGACCGGGCTGCTGCTCGCCATCCTCACCGTGGGCGATCTCTGGGAGCCCGACAAGACGCGCGAGGCCGAAGGCGTCTTCGGCACGACCAACACCGAGCACCCGGCCGTCGGATACCTGATGAACGAAGCGGGGAATTTCTACCTCGGCGGCACGCTCGAAGGCATTCAACTGCCCCAGCATTACGATTTTCAGGATCTGCGCCGGACGCCGAAAGCGCTGCGGGCTTTCTTCGAAGAGCATGGCTGGGAGCACATTGTGGCGTTCCAGACGCGCAACCCCATGCACCGCGCCCACAAAGAACTCACCGACCGCGCAGCGCAGGGCATCGGCGGCCACCTGCTGATCCACCCGGTCGTGGGCATGACCAAGCCGGGCGACATCGATTATTACACCCGCGTGCGCTGCTACAAAAAGCTGCTCAAGTATTATCCCGAAGACGAGACCACGATCAGCCTGCTGCCGCTGGCGATGCGCATGGGCGGGCCGCGCGAAGCCGTCTGGCACGCCATCATCCGCAAAAACTACGGCTGCACCCACCTCATCGTCGGGCGCGACCACGCCGGGCCGGGCTCAGACAGCAGCGGCACGCCGTTCTACGGCCCCTACGACGCCCAGGACCTCGTCGTTGAGAAGAGCGATGAGATTGGCATTGGGGTCGTCCCGTTCCGGTTGATGGTGTATCTGCCCGAGCAGGAAATCTACAAGCCCATCGACGAGGTGCAGGAGGGCGAAGAGACGCTGAGCATTTCGGGCACGGAACTGCGCCGCCGCCTGGCTACCGGCGAGAAGATTCCCGCGTGGTTCTCCTATCCCGACGTGGTGGCCGAACTCCGGCACACGCACCCGCCGAAGGATAAGCAGGGCTTTACGGTCTTTTTCACCGGCCTTTCAGGCTCCGGCAAATCGACCATCGCCAACGCCGTGCGCACGATGCTGCTCGAACTGACCACGCGGCCCGTGACGCTGCTCGACGGCGACGTGGTGCGCACCCACCTGAGCAAAGGCCTCGGCTTCTCGAAAGCTGACCGCTCGACCAACGTCCAGCGCATCGGTTATGTGGCGAGCGAGGTGACGAAGCACGGCGGCATCGCCGTGTGCGCGCCCATCGCCCCGTACACCGCCGACCGCCAGGCCAACCGCAACCGCATCAGCGCCGGCGGCGGCTACATCGAGGTCTTCGTCGATGCGCCGCTGGCCGTCTGCGAAGCGCGCGACGTCAAAGGGCTCTATGCCAAGGCGCGCGCCGGCATCATCAAAGAGTTCACCGGCATCGACGATCCCTACGAAGAGCCCACCAACGCCGAAGTCGTGTGCTACACCGCCGAAGAAACCGTCGAAGAGAGCGCCGCGAAAGTCATGGCGAAGCTCTACGAGTTGGGATATCTGAAGCACGAGGACGACGACGCGTAGTTGTCAGGTATGGAAGTGTGGGAGTATGGGAGTGTGGGAGGTAGAAGGATTGTTGAAGATGAGTGCCGAATTGCGAATCTCAACGCATCATTCACGCTTCGTAATTCGACATTCATTATTCAAGTTTCTCCCATCCTTCCATACCCCCACACTCCCATGCAGAAATCGATCACACTTCCATAGGTTCATACGTCCATACCAGCGTCGATAGCCGTTTAATCTCGGCTGGTGGGGCGTGGTTTATAGAAGCGATGCGGGCGGGTGCGCGAACGGTCGAAAAAGTTCTTTTCGGGCGTTTTTGGGGGATCCAACGACCACGTGAAGAATTGACGTTCAGGTCGCCGGACGACTTGATCTCCGCTATTGCAACAGATATCTTACCCCTGGTCTGCTTCACGTCAGCAGGCCTCCCACATTCGGAAAAGATCCCTCACCTCGCATTGCGCTGCGTTTGCTTCTGAGCGTGGTTGCGCGCTTCTTGGTTGATTTCTACCCCCTCGGCTGAATCGTTCCGGTGATACGTCTACGCGGTGGCAGGCGCTGGGGGTGGCTTGCTTTTTGTGCGAGGGGGCAAAATAGTTCAACAAGGCGGAAAAAAGGGATGCTGCGTGCGCGTGTCTTAAAATGATACGTGTAACTGACGGGGCGGAGCCGTGCCCGGCCCCCTCTAGATCAGCGAAAACGACCATGGATCAGGACGGTGCAGAGATCGAAAATTACCGAAAATGGCGGGTTTTCTATACCCGATCACGGGCCGAAAAGCAGTGTGAGGAGCGGCTCGAACAGCGATCCATCGACGTGTATTTACCCAAGTATGAGGTGGTGCGTCAGTGGAAAGATCGCAAGAAGAAGGTCATCGAGCCCTTGTTTCGCAATTACATCTTTGCCCATGTAGATGAGCAAGAGCGGCTGGTTGTGTTGAAGACGCCCGGCATCGTCCGGTGCGTCAGTTTCGGGGGCGCGCTGGCCGAGGTAGACCCTGCCGAGGTCGAGCAACTCAAGATCGCGCAGCAGGATCCTGCGCGGCTCCGGCTCATCGAAGGCCCCTTGCCCGACCTGGGCGAGCCCGTCACCATCACCGACGGGCCGCTTCGGGGGCTCTGCGGCGAAGTGACGGAGCATCGAGGGCAGTATCACGTGATCCTTCGCATCACGGCGATCCAGCAGGCCGTCCGGGTGCATGTGCCCGCTGCGTGGGTGCGTCAAGATAGCCACACGTTCAAGTGAACGAAACGCCGCGCAACATCATCGCGCTGATCCCGGCGCGCGGGGGCTCCAAGGGCATTCCGCGTAAAAATCTCCGGATGATGGCCGGGAAGCCGCTCCTGGCCTACACCATCGAGCAGGCCCTCCGCGCGCCGAGCATCTCCCGCGTGATCGTCTCGACGGACGACGCCGAGATCAAGGCAGTGGCGCAGCACTACGGCGCAGAGGTCATCGACCGGCCGGCGGCTATCAGCGGCGATGCGGCCACCTCAGAGTCGGCCCTTTTGCACGGGCTCGATACGCTGCGCGAGGCCGAAGGCTACGAGCCCGATCTGGTGGTTTTCTTGCAGGCCACGTCCCCGCTTCGCCAACCCGACGACATCGAACAGGCCATCGCCACACTGTATCGCGAAGACGCCGATTCTTTGCTTTCGGGATGCTCCGTTCACGGGTTGGTATGGCGCAGCAGCCAGGACGCGCTCTCGTCGCTCAGTTACGACTACCGCAACCGCCAGCGGCGGCAGGATTCCCCGCATGACTTCATGGAGAATGGGTCGATCTATCTCTTTAAGCCGTGGGTTTTGCGCGAGCACAACAACCGCCTCGGCGGGCGTATCGCCCTCTATCGGATGCACCCGCTCGACTCTTTTCAGATCGACGAACCGGACGATATCGACCTGATCGAACGCCTGATGGCGGTGCAGCGCCCCGCCGCGCCCGATGTGCTTTTTGCCCATATCGACCTCCTCGTACTCGACTTCGACGGGGTGTTGACCGATAACCGCGTGCTCGTCCATCAAGACGGCACCGAGGCGGTGTGGTGTCATCGGGGCGACGGCTGGGGCATTGCCCGGTTACGAGAGGCCGGCATTGAGGTCATGGTGATCTCGACCGAAGAGAATCCCGTCGTCGCGGCGCGATGCCGAAAGCTGAACATTCCATGCGTCCACGGGGTTAACGACAAGCTTTCTGTGCTCCGAAAGCTCGCGCAAGACCGGGGGCTGGCAGCCGGCCGGATTGCCTACGTGGGCAACGATGTCAACGACCTGTCGTGCCTGCAATGGGTGGGCCTGCCCTGCGTCGTCGCCGATGCCATGCCCGAAGTAAAGCGCGTGGCGCGGTACATCACCACCAAAAGAGGCGGTGAAGGCGCCGTGCGGGAAGTTGCCGACTGTATCCTGCGCACAAAAGCGACGATATCACTAGCGACAAATCCTTTATGAGACGAAGCGTAGACATCGGCGGGCGTCTGGTGGGCGAGGGGCAGCCTGTGTTCATCATCGCAGAGATCGGCATCAACCACAACGGCGATCTCGGTATCGCCAAAAAGCTGATCGATACCGCGGTGCTGGCCGGGTGCGATGCCGTGAAGTTCCAGAAGCGCACGCCGGAGTTGTGCGTGCCGCCGGAGCGGCGCGACGTGATGCGCGAGACGCCCTGGGGCCTGATGACCTACATGGAGTATCGCCACCGGGTAGAGTTTGGCGAAGCCGAATACGCCGAGATCGACCGGTACTGCCGCGAAAAGGGCATTCCCTGGCTGGCCTCCTGCTGGGATGAACCGTCCATCGATTTTATCGAAGCCTTCGATCCACCGGCCTACAAAGTGGCCTCGGCCTCGCTTACGGACGATGCGCTGCTGCGCCACACCAACGCCCAGGGCCGCGCGGTCATCCTCTCGACGGGCATGTCTACGATGGAGCAGATCCACCACGCGGTCTCGCTGATCGATCCGGATCGCCTGCTCATCGCCCATAGCACGAGCAGCTATCCCTGCCCGCCCAAAGAACTGAACCTGCGGGTTATCGAGGCGTTGCGACGGCAGTTCGACTGCCCCATCGGCTATTCGGGGCACGAAGTGGGGTTGCAGACGACCTACGCCGCCGTGGTCCTGGGCGCGTGTTTCGTCGAACGGCACATCACGCTCGACCGCGCCATGTGGGGCAGCGACCAGGCCGCCTCGGTCGAGCCGGGGGGGCTGATCCGATTGGTGCGCGACATCCGCGTCATCACCGAGGCCATGGGCGACGGCGTCAAGCAGGTCTACGACAGCGAGATCCCCATCATGGACAAACTGCGCCGGGCCAAACCTTCCACTGTGGATCGATAATGAGCAAATAGGCAAAGGAGCAAATAGGCAAAGGGGCAAAAGGTAAATCAGTATACCATTTGCATTTTGCCATTTGCCATTTGCAATCAATCCCCCCCAACGGACTACGAATGCAATCAACATGAACTTAGACGCTAAAGATATTCTGCTCCAGCGCATTGCCGGTCGCACGGCGAAGATCGGGGTGATCGGACTGGGCTATGTAGGGTTGCCGCTGGCTACCATCTTTGCCGAAGCCGGCTTCAGCGTCGTCGGTGTCGATATCGACGAGCGCAAGGTGCGCCAACTCAACGAAGGGACGTCTTACGTCGAAGATATCGAAACGGCGCGGGTGGCGCCGCTGGTCGCGCAGGGGCTGCTGCGCGCTACGACCGACTTCGCCGCGCTCGACGCGTGCGATGCCGTGAGCATCTGCGTGCCTACCCCGCTGCGCAAAACACGCGACCCGGACATCTCCTACATCCTCAGCGCCGCCGGCGCCATCGCTGAGCACCTGCATCCGGGCATGCTCGTCGTTTTGGAGAGCACCACCTATCCGGGCACGACCACGGAAGTCATCTTACCGACGTTGCAGCACGAGGACACAAGCCTCGAAGTGGGCAAAGATTTTTTCCTGTGTTTCTCGCCCGAACGCGTCGATCCGGGGCGCAAAGACTACACGACGGCCAACACACCCAAGGTGATGGGCGGGACGACGCTGGCCTGCCTGGAGGTGGGCCGGGCGCTCTACAGCACCGTCATCGAGACGCTCGTGGCGGTGTCTTCGACGGAGGCCGCCGAGATGGCCAAACTGCTCGAGAACACCTTCCGCGCCGTCAATATCGGCCTGGCTAACGAAGTGCTTTTGATCTGCGACAAGCTCGGCCTCGACGCCTGGGAGGTCATCGAGGCGGCAGCGACGAAGCCGTTCGGGTTCATGAAATTCGTGCCGGGGCCGGGGCTGGGCGGCCACTGCATCCCCATCGATCCGCAATATCTGTCGTGGAAGCTCAAGGCGCTCAACTACACGGCGCGTTTCATCGAACTGGCCAGCGAGATCAACACCTCGATGCCGGATTACTGGGTGCATAAGGTGCAGGATGCGCTCAACGAACAGGGCAAGGCCGTCAAGGGCAGCCGGGTGCTGGTGCTCGGCGTGGCCTACAAAAAAGACGTGAGCGACCTGCGCGAGTCGCCCGCGTTGGACATCCTGATGCTGCTGCAAGATAAAGGCGCGCGTGTCATCTACCACGACCCGCACGTGCCCCAATTCCGGCACGACGGGTTAGCGATGACCTCGGCAGCCAACCTCGACGCCGCCCTGGCCGAGGCCGACTGTGTCGTCATCGCCACCGACCACGCCGAGTACGACTGGCCGGCCATCCACGAAAAAGCTGGCCTGCTGGTAGACACGCGGGCCACGCACCTCCAACTGCAACGCTCGGTAGCCTCTGAATCGTAGATGGGCGATTTGCTCAAAAAATTGCGGAGGATCTTGACGAAGCGTGAGCTGAAGCAGTTCGCGTGGCTGTGCGGGGCGATCCTGGCGATGGGGCTCTTTGAGGTCGTCGGCATCGTGTCTATCATGCCGTTTATGCAACTGGTGGCCCAACCCGGCGTCGTTCAAGAAAGCGAATGGTTATCCTGGCTCTATGATCGATTGGGTTTTCAAGAAGAACGCGCTTTTCTGTTTGCAGCCGGCGCCGCTGTGCTGATCTTGCTGGCCGTCTCGAATACCGTTTCCGCGCTGACGCAGTGGTTTCAGTTCAAATATGTCTGGAACAGCGCGCACACGCTGGCCAAACGCTTGTTGAGCGTTTATATGTATCAGCCGTATGAATTTTTTCTGGGCAACAACTCGGCTGAGTTAGGCAAGCAGGTCCTCGATGAAGTAAATACCTATGCCCGCTCGGTCTTGCTGCCGCTGGTGCAGCTCTGTGCGCGGGCCTTCGTAGCGTTTGTGATTCTGGCCCTGTTGTTTCTCGTCGATCCGCAGCTTGCCCTTACCGTCTTCGTCGTACTCGGCAGCGTCTATGCGCTCATTTATTTTGGCGTTCGCACCTATCTCGACAATCTGGGCAAGGAGCGTTTTGGGGCCAATCGGTTGCGTTATAAGACGGCCAATGAGGCGCTCGCCGGCATCAAGCTGGTCAAAATCAGGGGCAGTGAAGATTATTTTATTGATCGGTTTGCGGCGGCGTCGAAGCGGTATAGCCGCGTCCAGCCCATTCATTCGGCGATTGCCGGGACGCCGCGCTACTTTGTTGAGACGCTGGCCTTCGGCGGCATTTTGACCGTGGTGCTCTACCTGCTGGCGGTCAAGCAAAGCCTGTCAGACGTGATTCCGCTTTTGAGCCTCTATGCCCTGGCTGGATACCGGCTCTTGCCTGCGCTCCAACAGATCTTCGTCGCCCTCAGCACGTTTCGGTACAACGTGCCCGTGGTGGATTCTCTGTACAGGGATCTCCAGGCGGGCAACGCGAGGCCGGCGCCGGATGCGCCGGGCGACTTAACCTTCGCAAAGGAAATTCGCCTGCGGAACGTCAGCTTTCAGTACGCCGGATCTGATAAAGCCGTGCTCCGGAACATCAACCTGACGATTCCTCACAATGCCCGGGTCGCTTTTGTAGGGCCGACCGGATCGGGCAAGACGACGCTGGTCGATATCCTCATGGGGCTTTTGCGGCCCCGGAGTGGGGAGGTGCTCATTGATGGCGCCCCGCTTGCTGACGCCACCGTCAGCGCCTGGCAGAAAATGGTGGGTTACGTACCGCAGGAGGTTGCCCTCTACGACGAAACGGTGGCCCGCAACATCGTCTTTGGCGTAGCCGACGGCGAGTTCGACGCGGCGCGGATGCAGCAGGTAGCGCGGATGGCCAAGGTCCATGGCTTTATCGTAGACGAACTGCCCAGGGGCTACGACACCCTCGTCGGCGAACGGGGTGTTCGCCTCAGCGGGGGGCAGCGCCAACGCATCGGCCTGGCGCGCGCGCTCTATCACGATCCGGAGGTGCTCATTCTCGACGAGGCCACCAGTGCCCTCGACGGCATCACCGAAGACGCGGTGATGGACGCCATCGGGCGGGCCGACAAGCAGATGACGACGATCCTGATCGCGCATCGTCTTTCTACCGTCCAAGACTGTGATTGCATCTACCTGCTCGAACAGGGACGCATTGTCGCCGAAGGGACGTACGACGATCTGATGGCTACCAATGCCACGTTCCGGGGCATGGCCAAGGCGATACTGTGAACCTAAACAGGGACGGCTTATGTCGATGGCAGAGTCACCGAGGACCAATCAGACGCTTCAGGCACTCTATCAGAAAGTGTATACGGAGGGGAAGGAGCATTTTTTTACCTTTTCTACCGAGGACGTCTCGCAGGAGGTGCTCAAAGAGAAGGATTGGACAGGCCTCGACGTGCTGGACGTTGGGTGTGGCACCGGCGAGACGGCCCACTTGCTGGCCGAAGCCGGCGCCCGGGTTGTCGCTATTGATTATGCCGAAGCGGCCATCGTCCAGGCCCGTGAACGGTTTGATCATCCGCGTCTGCGCTTCGAGGTGCGGTCTTATCAAGAGTGGGACGAAGGGGGCTTTGACGTGATCGTCGCCCAGGAGATCATCGAGCATACGGATGACCCGCTAGCGTTTCTGAGGATCTTGAAACAGTATCTGCGCCCTGAGGGAGAATTGATTGTTACCTGTCCTTCTTTCCTCAACATACGCGGCCATGTATGGATGGCGCTGCAACTCTTGTTGGACGTCCCGATGTCTTTATCCGACAAACATTTCATTAGCCCGTTCGATATGGAAGCCTGGGCGGATGAATTAGGCTTCAGGTGCCAGTGGCGCACGTTTCGTCATTGGCACGCCCATGGGCAACCGCTTATCCATGATTTTAAGAAGCGGCTTACTAATGCGTTACGGGATGCGGGCCTGGACAATACGAAGGTGGATCGGTTTTTAGCCTGGCTCGACCAGGCCCGCCGCTACGAACAGGATGCCTCATACAATGGCGCAAATGCTTTGTATCGGCTCGTCCGTCGAGAGAACCCGGCCTAGTGCTTCAAGGAGTCTGTTGTGCACTCCTGATGGGACGCAGCCTCACACACCGTTGCAGCGCCGAAGAGCGAGAGGTGAAGGGCGAGGAGCGCGGTCGGAAAATCGCCCTTCGCTCCTCGCCCTTCGCCCTCCCAACGCGATGCGTCTTGAAGGCGCTTTGCACAAGAGATGGCTTGAAACTGCACTAGATTTGCCGGTTGCCGCAGAGCGTCCAGGATCATGATCGAGTTAGGCGGACGTCGTTTTACAGAACATCGCTGCTGCATCGTCGGCGAGGTGGCGCAGGCGCATGACGGCAGCCTGGGCACGGCCCACGCCTTCATCGATGCCATCGCCGAGGCCGGGGCCGACGCCGTCAAGTTTCAAACGCACCTTGCCGCCGCCGAGAGCACACCCGGCGAGCCCTGGCGGGTCAAGTTCAGCCCCCAGGATGCCACGCGTTACGACTACTGGAAACGCATGGAGTTTACCGAGGCGCAGTGGCATGGGCTCAAACGCCACGCCGATGAGCGCGGCTTGCTGTTTCTGAGTTCTCCCTTTTCGATAGAAGCGGTAGCCCTTCTGGAGCGCGTCGGGGTGGCAGCCTGGAAAGTGGCTTCCGGAGAGGTGAACAACCCCCCGCTTTTCGAACGGATGGCCGCCACAGGGTTGCCGTTTCTGATCTCTTCGGGCATGAGCACGTTGGATGAACTCGATACCGCTGTCAGACGGGTCAAAGCCCATGGGCTGCCGCTGGCGGTGCTGCAATGCACCTCGGCCTATCCCTGCCCGCCGGAGAAAGTAGGGGTAAACCTGCTGCCCGTTTTTCGCCAACGCTACGGGTGCGCCGTCGGTCTCTCCGATCATTCCGGCACCATCTTTCCGGGCCTGGCGGCAGCCGCCCTGGGCATGGACGTGCTGGAGGTTCACGTCACGTTCAGCCGCGCGATGTTCGGGCCGGACGTGGCCGCTTCTGTGACCACAGCCGAGCTGCGCCAACTGGTCGAGGGCATCCGCTTCGTCGAGCGCATGGCCGCCAACCCGGTGGATAAAGACGCTATGGCTCAAGAGTTGGCGCCGTTGCGAGACCTGTTCACCAAGAGCGTCGTTGCCAGGACGGATCTGCCTGCCGGCACCGTGCTGGGCCAGGAGCATCTGACCGTAAAGAAGCCGGGCACCGGCATTCCGGCTGCGCGGCTGCCCGAGCTTATAGGAAAACGGCTGCAACGCAGTGTGAAGGCAGACGCGCTCTTGCAAGAAGCCGACGTAGAAACACCATCCTGATGCCACGAAAAGTCTGCGTGGTCGTAACGGCCCGGCCTAGCTACAGCAGGATTATGACGGCTTTGAAGGCCATCCGGGCGCACCCCGACCTGGAATTGCAACTCGTCGTTGCGGCCTCGGCCTTGCTGGAGCGCTATGGTAACGCCATACGCAATATTGAAGCCGACGGCTTCGACGTCTCCGCGCGCGTCCACATGGTGCTCGAAGGCGAGAATCTTACGTCGATGGCAAAGACGACGGGGCTCGGCGTGCTGGAACTGGCTACCGTCTTCGATAATCTCAAGCCGGACCTCGTCGTTACCATTGCCGATCGCTATGAGACGATGGCCACGGCCGTAGCCGCCTCCTACATGAACATCCCCCTGGCCCACGTGCAGGGCGGCGAGGTGACAGGTTCCGTTGATGAGAAGGTGCGCCATGCCGTGACGAAGCTCGCCAACCTGCACTTTGTGGCCACGGAGAAAGCCGCCGATAACGTCATCCGGATGGGCGAAGACCCCGATACGGTGTTCGTAACCGGATGTCCATCGGTTGATCTGGCGGCAGAGACCCTGCGCAATCCTGCGTTGACCTTCAACCCGTTTGCCCGCTACGGCGGCGTCGGCGTTGAAGTTGATCTCTCAGACGGCTATCTGGTGGTCATGCAGCACCCCGTGACGACGGAGTACGAACAGGCCAGGCAACACGTCTTCGAAACGCTCTATGCCGTGCGCGACCTCGGCCTGCCGACGCTCTGGTTCTGGCCCAACGTCGATGCCGGCTCCGACGGCACCTCGAAGGGCATCCGAACCTTCCGCGAACTCGAAAGCCCGGCCAATATTCACTTCTTCAAGAACATGCACCCGCCGGACTTCCTGGCGCTGATTTACAACAGCCTCTGTCTGGTCGGAAACTCCAGCGTGGGGATTCGAGAAAGTTCGTTTTTAGGCGTGCCTGTGGTCAATATCGGGTCGCGGCAGGCCGGGCGGGAGCGGGGCGCCAATGTCGTAGACGTAGTCTATGAGCGGGGCGCCATTACCGAGGCCATCCAACACCACATGCGCAACGGTCGGTATCCTTCTGCATCGATCTATGGCGATGGGCAAGCCGGTGAGTACATCGCCCGGTTAATCGCAGAAGCCCCCCTGCGCATCGAGAAGCGATTGACGTATTGATGCGTGTGCTCGGTCTCGTGCCTGCTCGGGGCGGCTCGAAGGGCATCCCCCACAAAAACATCCGCCTGCTCGGCGGCAAGCCCCTGCTTTGCTACACCGCGCAGGCGGCGCAGGCAGCCCGCCGTCTCACCCGCACCATCCTCAGTACAGACGACGAAGAGATTGCCGCCGTGGGGCGCGCGTGCGGCCTGACGGTTCCCTTTCTCCGACCGGCCCGCCTGGCGCAGGACGATACGCCCACGCTGCCCGTCGTCCAGCACGCCCTGGCGTGGGTCGAAGCACGCGGCGAGCACTACGACGCCGTGTGTCTGCTCCAGCCCACCTGCCCGCTACGGCGCCCCGACGATATCGATGCCTGCATCGAGCGGCTCGAACAGGAAGGGGCCGATAGCGTCGTGAGCGTCCTTTCGGTGCCTGCCAAATATAATCCGCACTGGGTGTACTTCGAAGATCAGCAGGGGCGCCTTCGGTTGAGCACCGGCGTGGCAACGCCTGTACCGCGCCGCCAGGATTTACCCCCGGCCTTCCATCGGGAAGGATCCGTCTACGTAACACGCCGGGACGTGGTGGTCGAAAAAAACAGCTTCTACGGGGAGCGCATCGTCGGGTATCGGATGGATCCGGCGCGCAGTGTAAACCTCGATCTGCCTGCAGACTGGACACGTGCTGAAGCATTACTCCGAGAGATCCAGGGTTTTGTTGACGAACACGATGAACGATGAGGCCTGAGCCGCCGCGCATAGCGCTGTTGGCGCCTCTGGGATGGTGCTTGCGAGACTGGGTCTTCTCGGATTTCTTGCCGCGCCTGGCTTCGGAAGCGGAGGTGGTCCTGTTCAGCCCGCAAGCCGAGGCGCTGCGCGAGCACGTCGAGCAGGACGCCGTCACGTTCGAGTGGATGGACATCGTCCAACTGGGGCCGCTGGCGGCTCATCTCAGAGAGATGCTTAAGTTCGGCAGTTATTACCGGCAGCCTACCTTCATTCTGGAACATCTAAAGAGACTGCATCGACATAAAGCCTCGTCCGGGTCGATTAAAACCCGGCTGCGCTTCGCAGGTGTTCATGCGGCTGCCCGGTACGTCTTCAAAAATCTGCCCCCACGATGGAACGAGCGCATGGAGCAACGCTTTCTGGGCTTGATGGAGGAATCCAGGCGGATCGAGGCGGTCCTGCGGAAACACCGCGTCGACCTGTTGTTTGCGACGACCCCGCTGGTGGGTTATTACGAATATCCGGCCTTGTGGGCGGCGCAGCGGTTGGGGGTGCCTGTAGCAGGCTTCATTACCTCGTGGGACAACCTGTTTTCCAAGGGACGTCTTCCGATGCGGTTCGGGCGCTATCTGGTCTGGAGCAGGCAGATGCGCGACGATCTGCTGACGCTCTACCCGGATGTCGACCCGGCGCGTGTCACCGAGGTCGGCGTGCCCCGGTTCGATTTTTACCGGCGGCCCGGCCTCGTCGAAGAGCGGGCGACGTTCCTGCGTGCTATCGGAGGGGATCCGGCGCGCAAACTGATTCTGTGGACGGGGGTGTCACCCAACCTGATGCCTCAGGAACCCGCCCTGTTAGAACAGTTTTGCGAGGCGATTCGGGCCGGCGCTTTAGAGGGGGATCCGCAGGTGCTGGTGCGTCCTCATCCTATTGGCGGCGGCGCCCCTTTTGCCGAATTACGGAGGCGCTACCCCGAGGTGCTCTTCACCGAAACCAACGATACGGATCCGGGCCGGCTTGTTGGCTGGATGCCTATGGGCGACGACATGGCCCTGCTGGTCAACTCCATCGCGCACGCCGACGTCAACATCAACCTCTGCTCTACCATCACGCTCGATTGCTGCGCCATGGACGTGCCGGTGGTAAACATCATGTTTGACTACGAAGCGGGCAGTATGTGGGAGGAGTTTTTGCGGAGCTTTTACTTGTTTGAACACTATCGGACGGTCGCCGAGACGGGGGCGGCCCGCTTTGCTTCTAGCCTCGATGAATTGATTGCGCACACGAAGCGTTATCTTGATAACCCGGCGCTGGAGCGGCCCAACCGCAAGGCGCTGCTCGAACTGTGGTGTGGAGACGTAGACGGTAAGGCGGCTGTGCGCGCCGCCGAATGTTTATTGGCCGAAGTAAGGACCGACACTCCGGCTTATGCCGCGCCGCGCGTTCTATGACGGCGGCGCCTATCAAAAAAATCGCTCGAAACAAAAGAGCCGCGCGTGGGGTCTTTGCAGCCTTCCCCACCGGGATCTCATAGAGCGAGATCGATGAGCATGTCTATGGAGACCAGTATCGCGCAACCCCGTGCGAGGCGTTCTCTCGGCGTGTTGCCGAGGCCGTTATTTCCGGCAGAGAAGTTTTTGATTCTCGGTGTGGCGATGGCGGGGGTCGTCCTGTTTGTTCAGGGGCGTGAGGTGATGGCGCTTTTTCTCATGGGCTGGCTCGTTCTGGGCAGTCTCTACTTTGCCGTTCGCGACTTCGAGTCTGCTCTTGCTATTTATGCCTTTGCCATTCCGTTCGAACAAATCTTTGCGATTTGGGGAGGCACCCCCTGGAATCTCCTGACGTACCTGCTCATCGTGATGGTCGTCATTGGCATGATCCGGCCCAATCAACGACCTGCGCGTCTTCGGCTGACGATGCCCGAAATATGGCTGGGTTTGTGGGTGCTCTGGAGCGCCATCACCCTGGCCTGGGGCTCTTTAGATCTGGCGACCGGGTTCAAGCTCGTTGTCCAGGGCTTTTCAGGGGTTCTTTTGATCAGTGCGTTTTATCGCTGGGCGAAGTCGCGTGAGATCGTGTTTCGATGGCTCGCGTACTTCATCATGGCCAGCTTGCTCGCGACCATGGCCAATTGGCTCTATTATGAACCGGGCACGGCCCTTGTCTGGGTCGAACACAAAGCGCGCTTTGAACCGAGCGTCCTGGCGGGTCCCGGCACGACGGGGTTAGCGTCCAATGTCTATGCGCGGACCACCCTGGTCGCGATGCTTGGGGCGCTGGCCTTCTGGGAGTTCAGCGCCACACGCTTCCGGCGGAATATAGCGCTTGGTCTTGGGGTATTCCTTGGGGTCATGGTGCCTTTGGCCTACAGCAGGGCGGTTATGGTCGCTCAGGCGGTAGCCCTGCTGGTCTGGGCGTTTCTGGGTCGTTTCCGCCGAACCAAGAAGATCTTCCTGGGCGCCATCGTGATTCTGATCGTCGGATCGGGGGCGTGGATGATCAATTCGGAGGCGCTCATGCTGCGTGTCAACGCCACGCGGTTGGGCATTGGAGACCAGGACTACCGGCTCATTATGAGTGGGCGCAATTATATCTGGGCTGAAGGATGGGAGATCTTTCTGGAACACCCGATCCTTGGCGTCGGCTACGGCGGGTTCGCCAGTCAATACAGCGCGCGCACGTATGACAGCCCCCGTGACGACCACAATGTGTACCTCGGCGTGCTGGTTGAATCCGGTATCATCGGCGGACTGTTCTTCCTGGCATTTTTTGTCAGTATGGGGATCAAGGCGCTGCGCACGGGGCCGTGGAGACATATAACACTGGCCTGGTGGATTGCCTTTGTCATTGTCATTGGCGCCTCAACAGCCGCGCATGCCAAAGAGTTCTGGTTTTCTATGGGCCTGGTGATGGTTTTAGTAAGGCATGTCAAGCAGCAGCGAAGAGATAAACGGGCCCTTGCGTATCGCGCGCAATAAGCCGGTCGGGACTTGAACACGCATCATGGAACCGTCTGAATCATTGACAGGAGCATCCATCGCCAGGGCTCCGGCCTCAGCACATACAAGCCAGAAACCGCGTCTGTTGCTGTTGCTTTCGAGCGGCTGGGGCGTCAGGAATTATGTGCATTCGGGCTTCCTTGAGGCCATGGCGCCGCATCTCGACGTCACGGTGCTTTTGCCGCCGAGCGACCAGCACTTTCGAAAGATCGTACGGGATAAGAACACCGACCTCGCCGACCTGCCGGCGTCTGTAATACCCCGCTCCATGGGGATCTTTGAGGGGTTGATCTCGACGGCGACGCATCACCGGTGCGGCATCTATGATCCCGTTAAGAGGCGGTGGATGCTTGCCTTCCAACCCCGCTGGAAGCAACCCTACTCCTTTATGATGGGGCGCTTAGCCCGGCTCATCAGCTATTCGCCCTTGTATGAAACCCTGGAGCGCAGAGGACAACGAAAACTCAAGATGCTGCTCAACGGAGCAGCGCAACAGACCCTCCTCGATACGATCGAGCCGGACGTTGTCCTGACCGCCAATCCGTGGCAGCTAGCACAGCGGGAGATGAGTTTTGCGGCGATGCTGCGGGGCATCCCGACGATGACCACCATACCGTCCTGGGACAATCTCTGCCAACGATCCCACCTCGTCGCCGACTATGCGCACTACATCGTCTGGAGCGAGATGATGAGGCAGGACCTCCTGAACCGGTACCCTGACCTTGAGGCGCAACGCATCTCGGTCACAGGGACGCCCCAGTTCGATTACCATTTGCGTAAGGAGTTATGGTGGGATCGGGCCGCGTTTTTCAAGCGCATCGGAGGCGATCCCAATCGGAAATTGCTCGTCTATGCTGCGCAGGCCCGGGAGGTTGTTTTTCCCAAAGAGGATGAATTCGTGGCGCAATTGTGGCAGGCCATCGAACACGGGCGGATTGAGGGGAAACCCCAGTTGTTGGTGCGCTCGCATCCGCTTGACCGGGTAGGCCGGTTCCGGGATGTCGAAAAGCGGTGCCCCGGCATCATCATCCATCGGGCCTGGCAGCAACCCACCCAGCAGCAGATATGGTTCACGCCGGAGCTAGACGACCTGGCGATGCTCACCAATACCATGCGTCACATGGACGTGAATATTAACATGGCTTCTAGTGTGACGCTGGATGCGGCGATTTTTGACAAACCCATCGTTAATGTCGGCTTTACGCCGGCGGCCAACCATCCGCATGCGCTGCTTATCCGCCACGCGCATAAGCTTCTGCACTTCCGGCGTGTTATGGAACGGAAGGCCTCGCGCCTGGCTACCTCGATGGATGAACTGGTAGAGGCCGTCAACCTCTACCTTCGAAATCCCGACCTCGACCGCGAAGGACGCCGCCGTGCCGCTGCGTACATTTGCGGTCCGATTGATGGCAAGGCGCACGAGCGTATCGTCGATAGCATCCTCACCACGTTGCAACGCAGCAAAAAGGGGCATAACGCGACGTAGGCCTCCCCTGATCCAGAGACGCTGCCAACACGGGTTTATGTTCACGAACGTACGCCAGGATTTAGCACGCTACGGCCGGGGATTCCGGCAAAAACTGGCGGCTGTGTTGTTCAGCCCGGGCGCCTGGGCCGTCCTTGGGTATCGGTTCCGGCGATGGGTCAGAGGCTTGCCCCGGCCCCTGCGTTGGCTCCTGAAGATTCCGGCGGTATTGATGCAACTGATCGTTGACATAACAACGAACATACAACTTCCGGAAACGGTGCCCATCGGCCCCGGCTTGTTCATCGCGCATACGGGCTATATTGTGCTGGCCGGCGACGTCATCATGGGGCATCATTGTACGCTGACGCAGGGCGTGAGCATCGGGCATGCCGGCGGCGGCGGCAAAGACCTGCGCAGCCCCGTCCTGGGAGACCGGGTCTACGTAGGGCCCAACGCCGCTATCATCGGCCCGATTGAGATCGGCCATGATGCCTTGATCGGGGTAGGCGCCGTCGTGACCCGGTCTGTGCCGCCGTGCGGGGTCGTCGTCGGCAATCCCGCCCGCCTGATTTCGTATAAGGGATCTTTCGATCTAATCGATTATCCGGGTAAGGAAGACGATCCGGAGCGGTTGGTCGCCCTGGAAGAGGCCCGGCGCCTGTCGGCCTCTCTGGCCGCCTCCGGCTCTCACCAGGGCTCGGTTTTTTAGGGTATTCCAGGTAACGATTTTTCAAAGGAATTTTCTGTATGTGCGGAATTGTTGGTGTGCTCACCTTTGAAGAAGCGCCGCCGGTCGACCTTGTTTCGCTCGAAGCGGCGACCGATTTGATGGTGTATCGAGGACCCGACGACCGGGGCGTCGAGGCCGGCGTGCAGTGGGGCCTCGGGTTCCGCCGCCTGTCTATCCTGGATCTAAGCCCCAAAGGGCATCAGCCCATGCGCACACGGGACGGCAGCGCGTGGATAATCTTCAACGGCGAAATCTATAATTACCTCGACCTGCGCGCAGAACTGGAAGCTGCCGGAGAACGGTTTGAATCCACCGGGGATGCGGAAGTGCTGCTCTACTGGCTTCGGCGGCATGGGGCCTCGGGGCTGGCTCGCATCAACGGCATGTTTGCGCTGGCCTTTTTAGATCTGCGAGGCCGGAAGCTGCTGCTTGCCCGGGATCGAGCAGGCCAGAAGCCCTTGCTCTATACGCAGGATCGCGAAAAATTCGTCTTTGCTTCCACGATAAAAAGTGTCATCACCGCCGGGCAAATCAAGCCTGAAGTCGATGAACTGGCTTTGAACCAGTACTTCTGTTTCAACTACGTCCCGGCGCCGAGGACGATTTTCAAGGACATCAAGAAGCTCCAGCCCGGCCACTATCTCGAAGTCCATTTCGAACGATCCGAAGAGGCGATCCAGCGTCCTTACTGGCAGCTAGCGTTCGATCCGCTGCCGGGGCGTAGTGACGCGCAGTGGGCCGAAGAGGTAGAAGACCTCCTTGCCGACGCCGTGGCCCGCCGCCTGGTGAGCGATGTGCCGGTCGGGACGTTCTTGAGCGGCGGGCTCGACAGCAGCCTGATCACCGCGCTGGCTGTGGCGTCTCATGCGCGAGAGGACCTGATCGCCTTCACCGTGGGCTTTGACGAACAGCCATGGGACGAGTCTGGCGTCGCAGCGAGCGTGGCGGGACGCTACCACCTCGCGCACTGCGTCACCCGGCTTGAGCCCGACGCCCTGGACGTTTTACCCGAACTCGTATGGCACTACGAGGAACCCTTTGCCGACGCTTCGGCGGTGCCTACGTACTACCTGTGTAAGGCCGCCTCCAAAGAGGCCACGGTGTTTCTCTCGGGCGATGGCGGCGACGAGATATTTGCAGGCTACAGACGATATCTGACAGCACATGAAGCTGCCTGGCTCGACCGCATCCCACCCCCGATCCGCGCGGCGCTCTTCAGCGCGCTTGCGGGCGTGACACCCGTGCACAGCCTGACGCATCAACGGGCGCGGCGTGCTGCCATGCCAACCTGGAAACGCTATGCAACGCATACCGTCTTCCCTGGAGATCCGCTCAATCTGTTTCCGCTGGCGTCGCCGTGGCGTCGGAGCGAGGAAGAGATTACCGATTTCCTCTACGAGCTTGCGCGCCAGGCGGCGCACCTCGACCCGCTTTCGCGTCTACAGTACCTCGATTTTAAGCTTTATCTTTCCAATGATATTCTGGTGAAGGTGGATCGAGCGTCGATGGCGCATTCCATCGAGGTGCGCTGTCCGTTGTTAGACTATCGCCTGGTAGAACTGGCTGCGCGTATTCCCGCGCGGCAACACCTGGCCGGCGGTCGTGGAAAGCGCATCATCCGGCATATCGCCGAAAAGAAGCTTCCTCGGGCGGCTCTCGATCACAAAAAACACGGCTTTGGCGTGCCGCTGTCCGTGTGGTTTCAGGGCAAGACGCTCGACCGAATCGAACGCTATTTCTCGTCCTCTGAAAGCCGGGCCCGGGGCTTCTACGACACGAAGGCCGTACCCCAACTCTTTGCCTGGATGCGAAACGGACGCGGTCGTGATTTGAGCCACGTGCTGTGGCGCTTGCTCTTCTTCGAGGCCTGGTGCCGGCAATTCCTCGATGGCGATACGAAGGAACTGGCCGGGCGAGCGCCTGTGGCGGAAAAGAGCGTGATGTGATCTATGCTGGCGCAAGACACCCATTCGAGCACGAAGGCAGAGCATGCGCCGAAACAGCGCGTGCCCGAGCCCATTCGCGTGCTTTTTGTGATCAACCAACTCGGCCTGGGAGGGCAGGAAAAGCGACTCGTGGAACTCTTGACGAACCTGGATCCAAACCGGGTCGAGGTCTGCGGCGTCGTCGTTGCCATTGAGGGGGGAGAATGGGAAGCCGTATTGCGTGAGGCCGGCATAACGGTGATGCCCATGCAGAGCCAGTCCGGTCGCCGCATCCGTCGTATGCAGCATGTCTACAGGGTCTGCCGGCGGTATCGGCCCGACGTGGTCCATGCCTTCGATGTGCTTTCAGGAATTTATGCTTGCCTGGCAAGCCGGCTGGCCAGGACGCCCGTGTTCATCTCGTCCTTCAACAACGTGCGTATGCCGGCCCAGAGGGTGTTTTATGCCGAGCGGTTGTTGTGGCGGCTCAAGGATAAGATCATCTGCAACTCACACCGGGGACGGCGCTTCCTCGAAGAGCAGTGCCGGGTCGCGCCGGACCGCCTCGCCGTGATTGTCAACGGGTTCGATTTCGACCGCATGGCGCACCCGCCACACCCGGCATCCTCGCTCAGGACGGAACTGGGGCTGCACCCAGAGCGGCCCCTCGTCGGGTTGATCGGCAAACTCAAAGCCAACAAAGACCCGCTTACGCTGGCTCGCGCCGCCGTACTTGTCATGGAAAAACGTCCGGACGCGGTCTTTTGCATCATCGGCTCGGGGTCTTACCGGGACGACGTGGCGGCCTTTATCGAGCAACATAAGCTGGCCGGCCGGTTCTTCCTGATTCCCCAGCGCCCCGATGCGGCCTGGCTGGCCAGGGACTTCGACGTCGGCGTGTTGTCTTCCCGCTTCGAGGGAATGCCCAACGTGGTCTTGGAGTACATGTTCTGGGAAAAACCCTGCGTCGTAACCGACGTAGGCGATTCCGGCGACGTGGTTCAGCATGGACACACGGGCCTGGTGGTGCCTCCGGGCGATCCCGAAGCGCTGGCCCGCTCGATACTGTCTTTGCTCGACGATCCACAGACGGCCCGGCAGATGGGCCGCGCCGGGCGGGCACGGTTGAATAAGCACTACCGGATCGAACGGTATATCGACGATCTCATGGAGACCTATTCGGCGTGTCTGGGCTAGAAGGAAAAGGTAAGCAGGTCCTGACCAATGCTTTATTGGTGTTGATGGGCTTTTTCGTGGCTTTTGTCGCCCTGGAAGTCGTGCTGCGCTTTCTGCCCGTTACCGACGCCCAGAAACGGCTTGCCGTCAATGCCGAGGATCCCGTATTGCGCTACAGGCCGAAAAGGACGTTCACCTGGTCGAAGGGGTGGAATTTCAGACAGGTCAATCAGATCACGATCAATAACTTCGGATTTGTTAATGATCAGGATTATGATACGACGTCCACGACCCCGTTGCTGGCCGTTGTAGGCGATAGTTATGTGGAGGCTTTTATGGTGCCTTTCGAAGAAACATTGACCGGACGGCTGGCCGCGCATTTCGGGCCGCGCGCGCGCGTTTACTCCTTCGCCGTGTCCGGGGCTCCGCTTAGCCAATATCTGTTCTACAGTGACTACGTCCGGCGTACGTTTAAGCCCGACGCCCTGGTGATTGTGGTGGCCGGAAATGACTTTGACGAGAGCCTTGCCAGGTACAGCACGAGACGCGGGTATCACCTCTTCACCCCGGATGCCCGGGGCGAGTTAGTCCTTACGCGCGTCGATTTTGCCCCGAGCCCGCTGAAGAAATTCTTCCGCACCTTTGCGCTCGCCCGCTATATCGTGGGTAATCTTCAGATACAAGGCGTCGTGGCTCAGAGGCGGCAAAACGACGCGTCCGTCAGCGAGGCGCAACGCTACGTAGGCAATACCCTTGCCGAGGCCGATACCGCTCGTGTGCTTGATTCAAAACGCGCCGTAGACGCCTTCTTAGAGCAGCTCCCGGCCCGGTCCGGTCTGCCGCCGTCGCGCATCGGGTTCGTCGTAGACGGAATGCGCCCTCATCTTTATGAAGATGCACAGCTCGCGGCGGCGCAGGGGAGCTTTTTCGACGTGATGCGCAGGGCGTTTATAGCCGAGGCAAGGGCCAGAGACTATCACGTCATCGATATGCAAACCATCTTCGAGGGGCAGCATCGAATCGATGGCAGCCGGTTCGAATTTTCCTATGATAATCATTGGAATGCGCGGGGCCACGAAGTGGTCAGCGGATCCGTCTTGGAGTCCGAATTGCTGCGGCGTTGGGTCGATTCAGAACGGTGATTTCCGGGGATAACGGTTCGGGGCAGGCGAGGGGGCAGCCGATGCGCATTGGTATCCTCACCCAATATTATCCCCCGGAGATCGGTGCGCCGCAGAATCGGCTGTCGGATCTGGCAAAACGGCTCGCCGCCATGGGGCACGAGGTGACCGTGCTGACGGCCATGCCCAACTATCTGGCCGGCGAGATCTTCGACGGCTACAAGCGGAAGGCGTATCACCACGAAGTCATCGACGGCATTTCTGTGCATCGAAGCTGGATTTTCGCCACCCGAAGCCGCGGTGTGGTACCCCGGTTGTGGACCTACTTCTCGTTCGTCTTCAGCGCCCTGGTCTTCGGCCTGATTCGCCTGCCGCGGGCCGACGTGCTGTTCACCGAGTCGCCGCCGCTATTTTTAGGCGTCACAGGCTACGTATTGGCCAGGGTGAAGCGGGCGCGGTTTCTGCTTAACGTCGCCGATCTATGGCCCAGGGCGGCTGTAGAACTCAACGTGGTCACCAACCCGGTCATGATCCGGAGCGCCGAACGGCTGGAGCGATGGCTCTACCGCCGGGCCGATCTGATCACCGGGCAGACGCAAGGCATTGTCGAGCACATCCGGCAGTACGTGCCGCGCGAGGTCGTCCATCTATTGACCAATGGAACCGATCTGACCCGGTACGGCCCGGAAAAGCGTGATGAGGGGCTGCGGCGCGCATTCGGCCTGGAGGATCGGTTTGTGGTGGGCTACGGCGGGCTACACGGCCCGGCGCAGGCGTTACACTACGCCGTAGAGGCCGGCGTTTATCTCCGAGAGTGCCCGGAGATTGTAGTCGTTTTTTTTGGGGATGGCCCGGAGAAGGCCGCCCTCGAACGCCTTGCGCGAGAGAAAAAGCTCGATAATGTGCGTTTTTTCCCGGTCCAACCCCAGGATCGTATGCCGGGGCTGATCTCCCTGTGGGACGTGGCGCTGGTATCGCTGCAAGATAACCCGACCCTGCGTGGGGCGCTGCCTTCAAAAATGTTCGAAGCCATGGGCGCCGGCGTGCCGATCCTCTTGAGCGCCCCTGCCGGTGAGGCCACACGCCTCGTCGAAGCTGCCGACGCGGGCCTTTGTGTAACACCGGAAGACGCCGCCGCGCTGGCTCAGGCCATGCAACGATTGTATCAGGACGAAGACCTGCGACGCCGGCAGGGCCGGAATGCGCGTTGTTTTGTTGAGGTGCACTACAATCGCGAGACCATCGCCCGGCAGTTCGTGGCGTTCCTCAAAAACGTCCCCGCCTCCCGGTAACGTAATGGCCTTCATATCTGGCGCGCGAACAGACCACCGGCGGATGAACGGATTAAAAACGCCAGGCGTGAACGCTGACAACCCTGAAGCCAGCCCTCGCCCTTTACGTATTTTGTTTGTGACGACGCAGTGGTCTGAGACCGACGAGGCGAAGAGTGCGCCGTTTGTTGGACGGGAGATAGAATCGCTCAGAGCCCACGGCCTCGACGTAGATGTTTTCACGTATACAGGCGGATGGAGCTTTTTCGCGTACCTGCGCGCCATCCGCCAGTTGCATGCGCGGCTGCGGCAGGCTCCGTACGATGTCGTCCATGCTCGGTTCGGGCAGTGCGGCCTGGTCGGGCGGGCGCAACGGAAAGTGCCCGTCGTGATCACCTACGGCGGCAGCGACGTGCAAGGCGTACTCACGGCTTCGATGAGCATGCGCTTAAAAATTTGGACGCTCCGCTCCGTCAGTTGGGTGCTCTCGCTGCTGGCCGACGAGGTGATCGTCGTGTCGCGTCATCTCGGTGAGAAGCTTCCCCGGCGGTACTACCACGTTATTCCCAGTGGCATCGACTTTACCGTGTTTCGCCCCATCGACCGGCAACAGGCGCGCATCCAACTGGCTTTGCCCCCGGACAAACCGCTGGTGCTTTTTGTCGGCAACCCCGACAACGAACAGAAACGCTTTTCCCTGGCCGAGCGTGCTTTCGAACGGGCTGCGGCTTCTATAGATGCGGAACTGGTGGTGCTTACCGGGCAGCCGAGCGCCCGCGTTCCGCTGTTCATGAACGCCTGCGATGTGTTGTTGCTTACGTCGTTTCAGGAAGGGTCTCCCAATGTGGTCAAAGAGGCCCTGGCGTGTAATTTACCCGTCGTCTCGGTGAACGTCGGCGACGTGCGCGAACGCATCGGCGCCATAGAAGGCTGTGTGCTTTGCGAAAGCAGCGCGCCCGAGGTGCTGGCCGATGCCTTACTGACGGTTTTAAAACACCCCAGACGCCTGGCCTCGCGGGAGTTGATCCGCGACCTCGATGGGACGGTGTTGGCCGAAAAAGTAATTGACGTATACCGCCGGGCTCTGGCGAAGCACGGCCGTCCGGCTTGATCGTCGAAATGGGGCTGAAGCGTCACCTGATCCGTTTATTGAAAAAAGGAGATAAGGTTCGTCCTCTTTTTTTTCGGATGAGGCTGCATGGGGTGTTTCCTGCCGGGCTGGCACGCGTTCTGGAAAAGATGGTCTACCTTTCCAGAATGTCCAGATGGATGAGCCGGCACAGGGCGCTTGAGGTGGGGCCGGAGCGGGAAGATCTTTTTGCCTACCTGCTGGACAAGCTAAAGCTCGACGGGGCGATTCGGTATATGGAGTTTGGCGTGGCAGGGGGGACCACGTTCCGGTGGTGGCTCGATCATAATTCCGACCCCGCTGCGCGCTTCGTAGGCTTCGACACCTTTACCGGCTTACCGGAAGATTGGGACGATATGCCGCAGGGCACGTTCGGCCAGCAAGGCAAGCCGCCTGCCTTTGACGATCCACGGTGTAGCTTCGAGGTAGGGCTCTTTAAAGACACGTTGCCGGCATATCTCGCGCGCCACACCTGGGCCGGCGCCAACGTCGTCCATCTCGATGCCGACTTGTACAGTTCGACGCTTTACGTGCTGACCACGCTGTGGCCCGCCTTACAAAAAGGGGATGTGTTGATCTTCGACGATTTTTGCACCCTGGAACACCCGACCCACGTCTTTCGTGCCTTTTTCGACTTCTTTGCCGCCTACCAGGGGCCGTATGAAGTCATCGTAACCTCCCGGTACGGTCATCGTGTTGCCATCAAGCTTGTATAGCGGAGCGCTCTCATGACTACTGACGCCTTCTTGCAAGAGTTAGAGACGTTGGCGCCGACCTACGGGGCTTACCTCAGTGCGGCTCGGCGCCTCGAAGCCGGCGAGGGGCAAGCCCTGCGCCCGGTGCGCGTCTTCGTGTTGAGCAGCTTCACCGCCGAAACGGTGAAACCGTATCTGGTGGTCGAAGCCGCCCGGCGCGGGCTGCGCCCGACGGTGCAATTCGGGCCGTTCAACCAGTTCGAAACCGAGATCCTCGACCCCAACAGTGCGCTCTATCGCTTCGACCCCGAAGTGATTGTGCTGGCGCTGCGTCTCGAAGACATGGCGCCTGCTCTCACCCAGGCCTACGCCGGGCATACTCCCGAAAGCATCGCGCGCGCGCGCGCCGAGGTGCAGCAACGCCTCCAGGGCTTGATCGACGGCATCAGGCAGCATAGCCCGGCCCTGGTGCTGCTGTTTAATTTTGCCCAGCCGCTGCGCCTTGACGCCCGGTTTGCCGATGCCGGCCTCGACGTGGCCCAGAGTGTGATGGTAGGGCAGGCCAACGAGGGCGTCAACGCCGTCTGCCGGGCTCAGCCGGAGGTCTACGTGTTTGATTATGCGCGCCTGACCACCGAGGTAGGCCTCGAACGCTGGTATGACCTCAAGTTGCTCTACATGGCGCGGATTCCCTTCGGATCGGAGGCGCAGCGGGCGCTGGGTTGCCGCCTGGCCCGGTATCTGCGGGCGCTGTTGAGGCCGCCGTGCAAATGCCTCGTGCTCGACCTGGACAATACGCTCTGGGGCGGTATCCTGGGCGAGGACGGGATCGGGGGCATTCAACTCGGCGAGAGTTATCCGGGCAATGTGTTCAAACACTTTCAGCAGCGGCTGCGCTCGCTGCGGGATCAGGGCCTTTTGCTTGCCATCGCCAGTAAAAACAATGAAGAAGACGTCCGCCAGGTCTTCGAACAACACGCTGACATGGTGCTCCGGCTCGACGACTTTGCCGCTGTGCAGATTCACTGGCAAGACAAAGCCGGAAGCCTTCGGGCCATCGCCGAGGTGTTGAACATCGGGCTCGACGCCCTGGCATTTTTCGACGATAATCCCGTCGAACGGGCGTTCGTGCAGGGGCAACTGCCTCAGGTTTCGGTTATCGACGTGCCCGAAGAGCCCCTGTTGTACATACGCGCCCTCGAAGAATCCGGGGTGTTCGACCCGCTCCTGATTTCCGACGAAGATCGCCGGCGCTCCCGGATGGTTCAGCAGAGCCGGCAACGCGTGCAGTTTCAAACGCAAGCCGGGTCTGTCGAGGATTTTCTGACCGGTTTGGAGATGGTCGCTACCGTGGGGCTCGTGGACCCGGCTACGCTGCCGCGCGTCGTACAACTGCTGGGCAAGACCAACCAGTTCAACCTGACCACACGCCGGCATACGGGCGCGGACCTCCAGGATATGATACGCCGTGGAGGCATTGCACTCTGGATGCGGTTGAAGGATCGGTTTGGCGACAACGGCTTGATCGGCGTAGCCATCGGCCTGCCCCAGGAGCGCGGGCTATGGCGTATCGATTCGTTGCTGCTGAGTTGTCGGGTATTGGGGCGGCAGGCCGAAACGGCGTTGCTGAGCCTGCTTTTGCAACACCTTGGCGCGCGCGGTGCAACAGAGGTGCTCGGTGAGTATATTCCTACCGCAAAAAATAAACAGGTCGCCGGGTTCTATGCGCGGCACCAGTTTCAGCCTACAGACGAGGCCGGGCAATGGTGGCGGTTGCCTTTGAAGACCAACCCGATCTCCGTGCCCGGCTTCATCCGCGTCGTATCTCAACACGAAGAATCCTATGCCTGACCGCGTAGCCCAGGTTGTCAGCCAGGTCTTTGGTGTACCGGCTGAGGGCCTTACCGACGCCGACAACCCGGATACCATCGGAAGCTGGACGTCGATAGCCCATATTCACCTGATCATGGCGCTCCAGGACGAGTTCGGCGTCACCCTCGACCCGGATGACGCCGTTGAGATGCTCTCGGTTGGCATGATTCGCTCGGTGCTCGCCGGCAAAGGGGTTATGGCATAGGTATGGACGAAAAGACGGTGATGATACAGGAGTTGGGGCCTGAGCATCTCAAGGCCGTCGTTCAGTTGCACCAGGAATGCTTTGCCCCGGAGACGAATTTTTCCACACGGCTGGGGCCCCGCTTTCTGCGCGCCAGCTATAACTTCTTCGTGAAAGATCCGAAGGCGTTCGGGTTTGTAGCGCTCTACGAGGGAAAAACCGTCGGTTTTATATGTGGGCGTCTGGATTTCTTTGTCGGAGCACTCAACCGGTATCGCGCTCCCGTTGCTGCGCTGGCGCTGCTGGGGCGGCCCCGGCTTCTTTTTGCGATGGATTTCAGGAAGCGGCTCGTGCAGGCCGTGAAGACCTTTACGGCGCGTAGAAAAACCGAAGAGCGCAAAAGCACGAACGCAACACGCGAGGGCCCAACGGCTACGCTGGCGTCTCTGGGTGCGCTCCCCGACTATGCGCATCTGCGTGTGAGCGACAGGCTGCTTTCTACGGCTGAATCGCTTTGCAGGAAGCAGCAGATGCATTTTGTGCGCGCCAGCGTACGGCGGGCTAACATCAGTTCGCGATTCCTTTACCGCAAGCGAGGGTATGTCGAAGATCCCGGCACGTCCACCGATGACGGGGTCTTCTGCTACTTGTCCTTAGAAGATGAAGCCTGATCGGAGCCGGCAGGATCGGGCATAGGGCTGCCAATGGATGATGGAAGCAGCAGAACCAAAGGCCGGCGGCTTCGTGTTGCGTGTCCACCACGTGGGCGTCGTCGTAGCCGATATCGAAGAGGCTGTTGCGGCCTATTGCGGCGCTTTCGGCTTTCGCCGGGAGGGCGGGGTGGTGCATGACCCCGTTCAGCAAGTCCGTATTCAGTTTTTGCTCGATGCGTCGGGGCGGGGGCGTTTGGAGTTACTCGAACCCGTCGGCGAGACTTCGCCTGTTGCGGCGGCTTTGCAAGAAGGAGGCGGGGTCCATCACATCTGCTACGAAACCGGCGACCTCGAAGAAGCCATCGAAGGATTTCGGCGCCGGGGCGCAGTGCTGATCACCCGTCCCGTAGCAGCCCCGGCTATCGGTTCTGCGAACGTTGCTTTTCTCTACGATCGGGTGCAGGGCGTCTTCGAACTTGTGGCGTCGCCGGCCCGCGTCACGCCGCGCGAGGCCGAGGTCTGAATGCCGTCGATGATCACGCGATTGGAGAAGGATTTATGAGTCACCGCGTCCTGGTCATAGCCGCGCACCCCGACGACGAACTGCTCGGCCTCGGCGGCACCGTGCGCCGGCACGTGCTGGCCGGCGACACGGTCCACTCTGTGGTGCTGTGCGAAGGCGTGACGATGCGCTATGCGGGACAAGACGTGCCGCAGAAAGCGCATGGAAAAAAGGCCGCCGCCATCCTGGGCGTCTCGTCTCTGGAGATGCTTGATTTCCCCGATCAACACCTCGACACGCTGAGCCTGGTCGACGTCATTACGCCCATCGAGGAGCGTGTGCGGCGCTACGAACCGCAGATCGTCTACACCCATTTCGGCGGCGACCTCAACCGGGACCACCAGCTCGTCTTCGAGGCGGTGCTGGTGGCCTGCCGCCCGGTAGCGTCCACCCTGGAGGCCCTCTATTGCTTCGAGACGCCCAGTTCTACCGAGTGGAACGCCCCGATGCAGTTCTCGCCCAATTATTTTGTGGATATCTCGGAGACCCTGGACGATAAGCTCAAGGCGTTTGCCTGTTATGAATCGGAGGTGCGGGCCTACCCGCATCCGCGTTCGCTGGAGAGCCTCCGGCACCGCGCTCACTATTGGGGCAATCTGGTAGGCATGGATGCGGCAGAGGCGTTTGTATGCCACCGTCAGCTATGGAGGTGAAACGCGGTGCTCAAACGCGCGGTCGACGTCTTCGCAGCCCTGGTCGGCATCCTGGTGCTCTCGCCGTTGTTGCTGCTGCTGGCGCTCGTCGTCAAGCTCGAATCGCCGGGGCCGGTGCTCTACAGAAGCTGGCGGATGGGGCAGGGTATGAAGCCGTTTCGCGTGGTCAAGTTTCGGAGCATGCGGGTGGCGGGGCAGGGTGGTGCCATTACGGCGCCGGGCGACCAGCGCATCACGCGCTTCGGGGCCTGGATGCGGCTTTTTAAACTCGACGAACTCCCGCAACTCTGGAACGTGCTTCGCGGAGAGATGAGCCTGGTCGGGCCGCGCCCCGAGGCCGTCGAGTTGGTCGAAAACTATTACACCGAAGCGCAGAAGCGCATCCTGACGGTGAAGCCGGGCATGACCGGCATCGGGCAGGTCACGTTTTTTCCGGACATGACGGGCGAAGTGCCCGACGACGTGGACCCGCACGCATACTATATTGACCATCAGCTTCCCAAAAAACTCGCTGTAGACCTGATCTACGTCGAGAAGCAGTCGTTCTTCTACGACGTGTGGATCGTGCTGCGAACGCTCTACCTGATCCTGTTCAAAGGCTGGTGGCTGCTGCTCGCGCGCCCTCCGAAAGAACTCAAAAGAAAACGACGTAAACAGCAAACCCGACGATGATCGAAACCCGCAGGAAAATCAACTCGGCGCAGCACTACTTCGCGCCCGAAGACATCGACTACATCACGGCGCAGGTCCCGGAAATTTTGCGCACCCGCCTGACGCAGGGGCAGCGCGTCAAAGCCTTTGAGGCGGCGGCGCGGGCGGCCATCGGCAGCCGGTATGCCGTGGCCGCCAACACATGCACGTCGGCCCTGGAGATGACGATGCGCGCCCTGGGCATCGGCCCTGGCGACGAAGTGATCGTGCCGCCGCAGACCTTCATCGCCACCGCCTTCGCCGTGGTGCATTCGGGCGCGACGCCCATCTTCGCCGACATCCGTAAAGAGACGCATTGCCTCGATCCGGAGGACGTTGCGCGCCGCATCACACCCAACACGAAGGCGGTGATTCTGGTGCATATGGCCGGCCTCATCACGCCCGACCTGCCCGCCCTTCAGGACCTTTGCCGGCGTCACAGCCTTGCGCTTATCGAAGATGCCGCTCACGCGCACGGCGCCTCGAAAGGGGGCAAGATGGCGGGTACGCTGGGCACGGCAGGCTGCTTCAGTTACTATGCCACGAAGGTCATTGCAGCGGGCGAAGGCGGCATCATCAGCACCGACGACGACGCCCTCCACGAGACGCTGCGCAGCTACCAGTGGCGCGGGCAAGATCTCTCGGTCAAAGACGAAGAGGTGTTTATCTATGCCGGGCGTAACGTGCGGATGACGGAGTTTTCGGCGCTTTGTGGGATTGTGCAATACCAACGCCTGGAAGAGTTCGTCGCCCGGCGTAACCGCGTCGCCGAGATCTATACGGCGCGTCTGCGCGAGGCCTTGCCGGAGGTCGTCCCGGTTGCGGTGCCCGAAGACACGCGCCACAGCTACTGGAAATACATCGTCAACCTGCCGGAGCGCGTTTCGCGGAGAGAACTCCAGCGGCATATGAAGGCGCGCTACGACCTGCCCATCAACTGGTCCTACTATCCGCCTGTCCACCTGATGCCGGTTTTCCGGACCCTGTACGGGTTCACGGAAGGCCATCTGCCGGTTGCCGAGCAGGTGCTTCAGCACAATGTGAACCTGCCCATGCACGCGGCGCTCAGCGATGACGATGCCGAGTACGTCATGGATACCTTCATCGAAGGCTATAAAGCGCTTTTGGGTACGTGAAGCAGCCGGGACAAAGTTATGTAGTAGTTTTCCACGTCACACTTCACTCAAGGCCTGGCGCAGGTCATGAGTCACTGGTCATGGGTCATGAGTTTTTTCCCTCCCATGACTCATGACTCATGACCCATGACTCATGACCAATACCATCGCTAAATCGAAGCGCCAATGCGTGTAAAAACCAACAAAGCTAAATCCGCCTGCTTAGTTACCGGGTGCAACGGATACGTCGGCGGCCACCTCGTCGAGCGGCTATTGGCCGAGGGGCACCGCGTCGTCGGGGTGGATCACAGGCCGGAGACCTGGCAGGCCTTCGGCGCGCTGGGCGCGTATCGGTTCGTGCGCCTCGAACTGGCCGACCGCGAATCGGTAGAGCCGCTGATGGCGGCGTTGGAAGGTGTCGAAGCCGTTTTCCACCTGGCGTCCCGTCAGCCGTTTTCGCAGGAGCTGGCGCGCTTCATCTACGGCAACGTCTACCGGACGGCCACCGTGCTGGAAGCCCTGCGCCGGGCCGGCGTCCAGCGGCTGATCCAGAGTTCTACGTTTGCCGTCTATGGCGAAGCCGAACGGGTGCCGATCCAGGAGACGGACCTGGTGCATCCGCAGCATCCCTACGAAGTCACCAAGCACCAGGCCGAACAACTCGCCCGGCTCTACAGCGATCAGGCCGCTCTCGTGACCACCGTGCTGCGGTATCCGAGTCTCTATGGCGGACGCAATCGGGTCGGGTCGTTGCACTATTTCATGGACGCCGCGCGCAAGGGCAAACCGATTAACCTCTTCGCCGAAGGCAAGCCGGTCAAAGAGTTCGTGCACGTCGCCGACGTCGTGCAGGCCAACATAGCCTGCCTCTCGTACGAGCAGGAACAGCCCTTCGAGGTCTTTAACATCGGAAGCGGCGAGCCGGTGGCTATGCGCGATCTCGTCCAACTCATCTTCGCAGTGACCGGGCGCGAGACCGAAGTTACCTATGCCCGGAGCGAGCACTGGCGGGCAACGGATCTCTATCTCGACATCGCCAGGGCCCGGCAAAAGCTCGCGTACAGGCCGCGGAGCCTGAAAGCCGGCCTGGAGGCCTATCTGCAAACGCTCCAGGCAGAGGAGGTAAAAACCACATGAAGCTCGTCGCGCACCAACCGGAATACCTGCCCTACCTCGGGTTCTTTGCAAAGGTCAGCACCGCTGACCTTTTTCTCGTTTCAGACCATTTGCAGTATGCCGCCAAAGACTTTCAGAACCGCAATTATATTCGTCGCTCCGACGGCGGCAAAGTGCTGTTGACGGTGCCCGTGCGTCTGGCCGAGGGGTGGAATCAGACCATCGATGAAGTGGCTATCGCCGGCACGGGCCGATGGGCCAAAAAACACTGGAAAACAATTTATCACGCCTACCACAAGGCCCCGTACTTCGGTCTGTATGCCGAGGCGCTCGAAGATATCTATACGCGGCCATGGAGCAAGCTCGTGGCGTTGAATGTGGCGCTGCTCCGGCTCTTGTTGCGGTGGCTGTCCATCGACGTGCCGATGGATTTCACGTCCCGTTACGATTTGAAGGAAAGCAAGACGGATCTGCTGATCGAGATGTGCAAAAAGACCGGGGCCGACACGTTCATCTCGGGCCGAGGGGCGCGGGATTATGTGATCCTGGAACGCTTTGCCGAGGAAGGCCTCGCGCACTACTTCTTCGACTTTGTGCATCCGGAGTACGATCAAAAAGGACAAGCATTTATGGCTAACCTTTCCGTCCTGGATTTACTTTTCAACCAGGGCCCAGCGGCGCGCAAGGTCATCGATGAAGCCGTAAGGATGACACCGCTTTCAACGTTTTGATATTGGGCAGCGAAGGTTTCTGCGGATAGTGTTTTAGTGTTTTGGTGTTTGAGTGTTTTAGTATCAAAGAAAGCTCGTCACGATGCTCTGCCTCGTGACGCTAGCCCAGACGGCTCTGCCGTCCCAGCGCGGTTTTGGCGGCAGAGCCGCCGGTTTTGCGTTGCGAGGCAGAGCATCGCAACGAGCAGCCTGGGAGAGCGTGGAGACGTTCACCACTTTGCGCGCACCTACCCATCCCCCTAAAACACCACACGAGCGAAGCGACTGACGGAGTAAAACACCAAAACACTATCCGACCCGTCTTTGCAAAGCCGATTCTTCGAAGCCGGCCTCCTCATTCAGCCAGCCGAGTGTGGCGCGGGGCACGTAATGCGGGCGGTTTTTGACCTCGTCGAAGATGCGGCCGATGTAATCGCCCAGGATGCCGAGCACCATCAGTTGCACGCCGCCTAAAAAGAGGATGATGATGACCGTGGAGGTCCACCCCGGCGGCAGCGTGATGCCGATGATCCAACACACGAGCGCATAGGCCAGGTAGCAAAAGCCCAGGAAGGCCGCCAGCGCACCCAGCCAACTCGCCAGGCGCAGCGGCACCGCCGAGAAAGACATCAGCCCGTCGAGCGCCAGCTTCATCAGCTTGCCGAAGCTGTACTTCGAGACGCCGCTGCGCCGCGTCTGTCGTTCGTAGAGCACGCCGGTTTGCCGGAAGCCTACCCACCCGCGCAAGCCTCGGATGAACCGATTATGTTCGGGCATCCGGTTGATGATATCCACCACGCGGCGGTCCATCAGCGCGAAGTCGCCGGCGTCGAGGGGCACCTCGATGTTGGCGATTTTTTTTAGGATCCGATAGAAGAGGCGGTAGGCCAGGCGTAGCGGCAGGCTTTCTTTGCGGTTGGTCCGGACGCCGTAGACCACATCGTAGCCCTCACGCCATTTTTCGACGAAAGCCGGGATGACCGACGGCGGGTCTTGCAAGTCGGCATCGAGGACGGCCACGAGGTCGCCGCGGGCGTGCTGGAGGCCTGCCGAGACGGCATCCTGATGACCGAAGTTTCGGGAAAAACTCAGGCAGGCGTACCGTCGATCTCGGTTGCAGAGATCGGTCAGGATGGCCGCCGTCGCGTCGGTGCTGCCGTCATCGACAAAGAGAAAGGACACCGGTCCAGGGAGCGCCTTGTCGAGTTTGTCGAGTTCATCGAGGAGTTCGGGCAGGACGGCCTCCTCGTTGTAGCAGGGGATGACGACGCCTAGTTCCGGGTTTGGTTTTCGCTGCGTCATGATGTGTCTTTTCTGCGTTTATCCCGCAATATATGGGCAAATGGCAAATCGGCAAATGGCAAATCGGCAAATGGGCAAATAGCGCAGCGGAAAAGCGCGTTCAATCCGCAATCGGCCATCCACTATGCCTGCCAGTGCCGTATCTTGTATCTTACCAGCCCCACGCCCGCTTCGTCGTTTTCCCAAGCACCCTTTTTTAATGCGAGCCACCTTTCTGCCTTTCGCCCTGCCGGACGTTGATGAAGCTGAACTCCGTGAAATCCGCGAGTCGTTGCGCTCCGGGTGGTTGACGACAGGCCCCAAGACCCATCAATTCGAGGCGGCTTTTGCCGAAGCCGTCGGCGCGCGGTATGCCGTGGCCGTCAATTCATGCACCGCGGCGATGCATCTGGCGCTCGAAGCCATCGGATTGGGACCCGGCGACGAGGTCATCACCACGACGTATACGTTTGCCGCTTCGGCGGAAGTGGTGCGCTATTTCGACGCCCGCCCCGTGCTGGTCGACGTCGATCCGGTGACGCTCAACATCGACCCGGCGTTGATCGAGGCCGCTATTACCGAGCGCACCCGCGCCATCATCGTCGTCCACGTAGCCGGGTTGCCCGCCGACCTCGATCCCATCCACGAGATTGCCTGCCGCCACGGGTTGGTCGTCCTTGACGATGCTGCGCATGCCTTTCCGGCGGCTTACAAGGGCACGCCCATCGGCCGGGCCAGCGCCGTCACCTGTTTCAGCTTTTATCCCACCAAAAGCATTACCACGGGGGAAGGGGGCATGATTTGCACCGACAACCAGGCCTGGGCCGAACGGTGCCGCGTGATGGCGTTGCACGGCATCAGCAAGGATGCCTGGAAACGATATGCGGCGCAAGGATCCTGGTATTATGAGATTATCGCGCCCGGCTACAAATACAACATGACCGACATTGCCGCCGGGATGGGCCTGGCGCAGATGCGCAAAGCCGAGGCCATGTGGCAACGACGCTGCGAGATCGCCCGGCGCTATCACGAGGCCTTTCGCGGCGTGCCCTTCATCGAGACGCCGCCCGACCGGTCTGACTGCCGGCACGCCTGGCATCTCTACATGCTGCGCCTGAACCAGGCGCACCTCTCCATCGACCGGGCGCAGTTCGTCGAGGCGTTGAAACAGCGCAACATCGGCGTCAGCGTTCATTTCATTCCGCTTCACGTGCATCCCTATTACCGCGAGACCTACGGCTATGCGCCGGAGGATTTTCCGGTTGCCTACCGGGAATATCTGCGCGAGATCTCGCTGCCCATCTACTCGAAGATGAACGACGCCGACGTGCAGGACGTCATCGACGCGGTGCGGGAGGTAGGGGCGCTTTACCGGCTGCCGGGCGTGCAGAAAGGATCGCAGATTGCGGATGTAGGATAGGGGATGAGCCAGGATGAGCAGGGCGTGAACCGCTCTTTTCAATTCAATAAACCAGCCCTGGACGTTGCCAACGGTTGGTAGGCGTTGCCCGTAGCGTTTCTACAAGGTCGTAAAGCCTGTATCAAAAGGAGATGGCGTTACGAAAATGCCGCCGGTGGGTAGGGGGCTGCCCGGTGGCCTTTTATCCGTAAAACGCCTGTTTGAGGGCGCCAGGGATGTTTTTTTCAAAAGGAGTGACGAATGACAAAGGGCGAGGTGTTTTATGTATCGGGATTGACTATTTTAGGCAGGGTTGTTGAGTGAGCGGACAGTGATAGGACCTTCGAAAATGCCTGATCGCGTGCATGAGACAGATTTCTACCTTTGTTGATCGTCTGGTGAGCCGGTTGTTGAAGCTGCGCAACCGGCACTTCCTCGTCATCGATGTGCTGGCGTTGCTGCTGACGCCTTCGATCGCGTTGATGTTGCGTACAGAGAGTATCGCCTCGGTGCAGGCCTATGGCGGCTCGCTGGCGCTATTCACGGCGGTTTTTCTCATCGTCAAGGTCTTGATTTTTCAGCAGGCCGGCCTCTATAACCGTTATTGGAAATATGCCAGCATCGACGAACTGGCTAAGATCACGCTGGCCGTCATCGTGGCGGTGGTCGTGCAGGCGAGCGTATTTCTTTTCGTGCTGCGCCCGCTGGGGTGGATCGACTTTTCCTTCCCGCGTTCGATCCCGTTCATCGATGGCTTGTTGACGCTCTTCGTCGTCGGCGCGTCGCGTTATAGCATGCGGTTTGCGCAGCGGGTGCAGCAGCGCGTCCGGCCTAACGGGCACGGGCGGCGGGTGCTGGTCATCGGCGCGGGCGCTGCCGGCATCATGATGGTGCGCGAGATGCGCCATAACCCGGACCTGGGGCTCCACCCGGTGGCTTTCGTCGACGACGATCCGGAAAAACAAGGGATGCGCATTCACGGCCTCGACGTGCTCGGCGGTCAGGAAGACATTCCCGCCCTCGTCAAAGACCAGGACGTCGATCTGATCATCATTGCCATAGCCAGTGCTTCCGGCAAGCTCGTGCGGGGGGTGGTCGAGATTTGCCGGCAGACCGGCGTCGAGACCAAGACGGTGCCGGGTGTTTACGAGTTGCTCGACGATACGCTCAGCGTCAGCCAGTTGCGGGATGTGAAGGTGGAAGACTTGCTGCGGCGCGCGCCGGTGCAGACCGGCTGGGGCAAGGTCGAAGAATTACTCCGGGGCCGGCGCATCCTGGTGACGGGCGCCGGCGGTTCCATCGGGGCGGAACTCTGCCGGCAGATCATCACGCTGGGGCCGGCCGAACTGGTGCTGCTGGGCCACGGCGAAAACTCGATTTTCAGCATCGAGGCTGAGTTGCGGCGGCGGCTGAAGAATCATCCGGACGGAAAGGCGGGCGTTCAGATCCACTCGGTCATTGCCGACATCCGCGACCGGCATCGGATGAAGCACGTCTTCGGGTTGTTTCAACCGCAGATCATCTTCCACGCCGCCGCACACAAGCACGTCCCCTTGATGGAAGACAACGTCGAAGACGCCGTCACCAACAACGTCTGGGGCACACGCAACCTGCTCGAACTCTCGGCAGACATCCCCGTCGAGCGGTTTATCCTGATTTCGACAGACAAAGCCGTCAACCCGACCAGCGTCATGGGCGCAACCAAGCGGATCGCCGAGTTGCTCGTCCACGACGCCGTGGCCGAAACCGACGGGTCGTTTCTGGCCGTCCGCTTCGGCAACGTGCTTGGCAGCCGGGGCAGCGTGCTTCAGGTCTTCCGCGAACAACTGGCGCAGGGTGGCCCGCTGACGGTGACGCATCCGGACGTCCGGCGGTATTTCATGACGATCCCGGAGTCGGTGCATCTGGTGCTTCAGGCCGCTGCGATGGGCGAGGGCGGCGAGGTGTTCTTGCTCGACATGGGCGAGCCCGTGCGCATCGTCGATCTGGCGCGCGACTTGATCCGGCTCAGCGGCATGGAAGAAGACCGCGACATCGACATCGTCTTCACCGGCTTACGGCCCGGCGAGAAGATGGACGAACGCCTCTTTGCCGAGGGCGAACGGTTCAAACATACCGAGAACGAGAAAATCCTGGTCTGCAAGAACGGCGACACCGTGCCCAACGCCGCCCACTGGACAAAAGGGCACCGCCAGCAGTTTCGCTGGATCGTAGACAAACTTCTCGAAGCCGCCGAGCAAGGCGACACCCCGGAGGTGCTGCGCCTGATCGAGGAGCTCGTGCCCGGTTTCCACGCCCGATCTCATCCGCCCGGACCCCTCGCCTTCCCGGAAAGCGACGGGGGTGCTAAGATCGACTAGGTGGCTCACTTCGTTCGCGTCAGTTGCACGCATGACGTGCGTCATTGGGCTCCCTTCAGTCGCGTCATGGGGCTCGCTTCGCTCGCCGTCATTTATTGTCGCGTTCAACCTATGACAATGCGAATTAAGGGTTGGGGAATTTGGAGTATACCTGCCAGGTTTCCAAAACCTGGCAGGTATAGTTTTCGCCGTTTTCAGCTTGTTTTCAACGGCTTTCTATTTCAACGCTGAATTCGCATTGACAATAAATGACGCGCCGAAGGCGCAATTGACGTGAGCAAAGCGAGCATAATGACAGCGAGCAAAGCGAGCCCCTATGACCGCGAGCCGCAGGCGAGCGTAATGACCCACGCCAACCGCGCTACGCCGGGGATTACCGCAAAACGTCCCCAAAGCCACCTCAATACCGCGTACTCTGGAACGGCAGGCCCCAGCGTAGCATCACGAACGGCGCCACGTAGCGGTCCAGGCCCGTCTCGTCGTCGTCGATCGATTCGGCGCGCACGGCCAGTTCGAGGTAGACGTCGGGCAGCAATTCATAACCGGCGTAGGCTTCCAGAAGCCATTGATTTTGCCGAATGCCTTGAAGCAGGTTGACGTCGGTGTCGGAGACGCGTGAGTTGGACGAGAGCGAGGGGTCGGATCCGAAGTTTTCGGTATCGGTGTTGCGCCCGCGCTGCGTGTAGGCCACGCTCAGGGACGCCCGGAGACGCGTCGTGGGTTGATAATCCAGGAAGAGAGCGAGGTCGCGCGCGTTAGGGCCCGCCGGATGGCCGAGCAAGTCGTCGTAGTGAAGGTAGGCGGCGGTGGGGGTTCGATGGCTGTAGAGATAGGGCCGGAGCCGGGCATACTCCATGCGCACCATGAGATTGCTCAGCGGCCAATCGACGAGATCGAAACCGGCCAGCCAGCCCCATTTGTTGGCCCACCACCCGTTGCCGAGTTGTCCGAGCCGGAATTCGTCGAGCAGCAACTGGGTGTGCAAGCGCAGCCCCGGCAGCGCCACCCAGGCCAGCCCGCCGCCGAGCAAGGAGTTGTCGAGCAGGCCCGCTCGTTCGACCTCGACGGCGCGGTAGAAGATGATCGGATTCAAATAGGCGACGTCGAAGCCGGCATCGCGCAGGCCCAGGCTGTCGGACGAGGCAAACATGATGGTCTCGAAGAGTTCGGCCTGGAAGCCCGCCGGCAGGGCAATAGCGAGCCGGTGAAAGGCCCCGTAGCGGCGCGGCACAAACTCGTCCTGCCCGGCGCTGGGGCTGGCGAGGCTCGTAAACAGGTTGGTGTATTGCACGCGCCAGAACGTGGTGCGGATCTGGAGTTGGTCGTACGTCGTGGCATAGTTCGAGAGCATGAGGCTGCCCTTGCCGAAGCCCCATCGGTTGTGATCGCGCCCGAGGCGCACCTCGAAGTATTGGGAGCGGAAGCCCACCAGGCCCGTCACAAACCAGTAGTCGTAGGCTTGCCGGCCTTCGTTGAACTTACTGGCGCCCAGGCGCGGGGCTGTTTCTTTGACGGTCTGAAACGCCGGCCATGCGTCGCGTCGCTGATTTTCTTGCAGGCGGGTCTCGAAGAAGATATGCTTGCCGATGTGGCCGGAAGCGCGCACGCCCCGCGTGTTTTGCCAGACCGGCACAGAGGTGTCGCGATCTCCTCGGGCGGTCTGCCGCGCCCGGCCGTAGGTCAGGTAAAACAGCGGATTAACCTGGACCGCATAGTCCTCATGATCGATCGAGACGAAGTCGCGCCCGTTGCGAAAGCTGAACGGCATCGCCTTACGAAACGTCGCGACGCCGGGGCCGGGCGCGCGGCCTCGGAAGCGGGCATAAAGCTGCCAGTCAACCGGCGAGAGCGCGATGGTCTGGGTGGCGAGCGAGTCGAGCGAGTCGAGGTAACGTTGGGCCTCGTAGGCCGAGAGCGGCTGATGGCTCAGAAAAGCATCGGGGAGGCGTCCGAGCACCTGCTGGCGGAGCAAAAAACGGTGCAACGGATCGTTGAGTTGCAACAGGCCGTCCTGCTGCGCCCAGCCCGGCATCACCCCGCCGAGCACCACGAACAGGCAGAAAAGCAAACGAAGGCGCATACGGAGAGGTTTAGCGTTATTGAAACGTGAGGGTGCCTGTCTCGACCTTTCTACCAGCACCCTCGCGTTTTACGTTTCACGCATAATAAACAATCCTTCCCAAGAACACTACGCCGAAATCGGGATGGTCGTGCCGTTTTGGGCCAGCGATTGCTGCGCCGCTTCCAGCAGGCGGACCACGGCCAGCCCGTTGCGTCCGTCTGTGCGCGGCGTCTGCCCGGTGCGGATGCAGTCTGCAAAGTGCCGGCATTCGAGGCGCAACGGCTCCTGCATGTCGATCCTGGGGATGTGGATATCGCCGGAGCGCAGCGCCATGGCTTCGGCATAGTTGGTATAGGGCGTCTCGCCGGGTTGGAGCACCACGCCTTTGTCGTAAAGCCGAACCTTCTCATTCGGCTCGCCATCGTCGATGACGGCCATCTTTTTGCTGCCGACGACGGTGACTTTGCGGATCTTGTGAGGGTCGAGCCAGCTCGTGTGCAGGTGCGCCAGGGCGCCGTCTTCGAAGAACACCGTGGCAAAGGCTACGTCTTCGATGTTGGGTTGCAGATAGGCCTGGCCCTGTGCCGAGATCGCCACGGGTTTCTGGTTGAGAAACGACAGGGCCACCGACAGGTCGTGCGGGGCGAGGCTCTCCAGCGCATTTTCGCGTTGCCGGATGATGCCCAGGTTGACGCGCATGCTGTAGAGGTAATAGACCTCGCCGAGATTGCCCTGCCGGATCAGGTCTTCGACGTAGCGGAACGCCGGGTGATAGAGCAGCAAATGCCCGACCATCAGGTGCCGGCCCTGCGCCTCGGCCAGCGCCACGAGCCGCTCGGCCTCTGCCGTCGTCTGCGCCATCGGCTTTTCGACGAAGACGTGCTTGCCAGCTTGCAGCGCGGCCTCGGCCATGGCAAAATGCAGCGGCGTCTCGGTGGCCACGACAACGCCCTCGACGTCGCCGTCGTCGAGCACGTCTTGATAATGGCGTGTCGTTGCGAGGCCGGGATATTGCCGGGCCAGGCGGGCCAGCACATCGGGGTTCTGGTCGCACACCGTCACGACCTCGGCGCCGGGCAGCGCATCAAAATTACGCAACAGGTTCTTGCCCCAATACCCGACGCCTACCTGAGCAAGCTGGATGGTTCGTTCGGTCATGGTTGGTTGGCTTCAGGAAAGACAAATTTTGGATTTTGGATTGGTCGCTTCTCGATCCGTATTCAACGACGATGAAAGTGTTGCCTTTTTCAACTGGCGCAACTTTTTCGTTTGCTGAATAGCGTAGCGGATATCAATCCAAAATCTAAAATCCAAAATTGAATTCTCACACTGCTGCTCGTTGCTCCACAAACTCCAACACCGCTCCCGCGATATAGTCCTGCTGCGCTGCCGTCAGCTCGGTATGCATCGGCAGCGAGATGACTTCGGCGGCGGCACGCTCGGTCTCCGATAAGTCGCCCTGGCGCATGGCGCCGGGTTCGGCGAAGACGGGGAGCTTGTGCAACGGCACCGGATAATACACCCCGTGCGGGATGTCTTTATCTTTGAGGTGATCTCGCAGCGCATCCCGCCCGCCGGGTGCTTCCGGCGCGATGCGCAGGGTGTACTGGTGGAAGGTGTGCCGGGCATACGGCGCGCGGGGAGGCGTGGTGATGTAGTCGCTTTCGGCGAAGAGCGCGTCGTAGTGGTCGGCGGCCTGGCGGCGAGTCTCGATGAAGGCGTCGAGGTGGCGCAGCTTCACGCGCAGGATGGCGGCCTGAAGCGCATCGAGGCGGCTGTTGACGCCGACGATTTCGTTGTAATACTTATGCCGCCCGCCGTGGTTGGTGATCATCTTCATGTGCTCGTAGAGGCCCTCGTCGTTGGTCAGCACTGCGCCGCCGTCGCCGTAGGCGCCCAGGTTTTTAGCCGGGAAAAACGACAGCGTGCCGATTGCTCCGAGATAGCCGATCTTACGGCCTTTATACGTCGCGCCGATGGCCTGCGCATTGTCTTCGATGACAGGCAGCCCGTGCCGTTGGGCAACCTCCAGGATCGGATCGAGATCTGCCGATTGGCCGAAGAGGTGGACCGGCACGATGGCTTTTGTGCGCGGCGTAATCAGTTCCTCGATCCGGTCCGGGTCGATGTTGAACGTCTGGGGATCGATGTCGACGAAGACGGGTGTGGCGCCGAGCAGCGCCGCCGCCTCTGCTGTAGCGATGAAGGTAAACGCCGGGGTGATGACCTCATCGCCCGGCCCGATGCCGAGGGCCATGAAGGCCACCTGGAGCGCGTCGGTGCCGTTGCCCACGCCCAGCGCGTAGGCGCCGTCGAGATAACCGGCCAGCTCGTACTCCAGCTTTCCGACCACCGGCCCTTTGATGAATCGCGTCGAGCCGAGCACCTCGGCGATGGCGTCATCGATTTCTTCTTTGATAGCGAGGTATTGCCCCCGCAGATCTACCATCTGTATATCCATCCCATCGAGAATGTTGAATGACGAGTGTCGAATGGCGAATGTTTGCCGGATAAGATACCCCTTCAAGAAGCCTTGTGATCAGACGAGAGGAAGAGATTAGCAAGAATTTCGTCCATCTCTGCAACCGCAGATGGACGCGGATAGGCGCAGATGGGCCGCGTTCTGCACCAATCATCTGTGTCTATCTGCGTCTATCCGCGTTCATCTGCGGTTGCATCTTCCCAGCCTTGATTGTCCAGCAATTGTTCTTCGGGGACGGCGCGGAAAGGCCGGGCCGGGACGCCTGCGTAGATCTGCTGCGCCGGGGCGTCTTTGGTCAACACGGCGCCGGCGGCCACCACCGCGTCAGGGCCGATCTCTTTGCCCGGCAAGACCACCGCGCCCACGCCGAGGCGCCCGCCCCGTTGCACCGTCACGCCTTTGAAATGCTTAAACCGCTCCTCCGTGCGGCCCATGAAGTTGTCATTGCTCGTCAGCACGCCGGGGGCGACGAAGACCCGGTCTTCGAGCACCGAATAGGCCGTGACGTAGACGTTCGTTTCGAGCTTGCAGTAGCGCCCGATGCGGCATTTGTTTTCGATAGCCACGCCGCGCCCGACGATGGTGAAGGCGCCCACCGTCACGGCTTCACGGATGGTGGCGAGGTCGGCCACGAGCACTTTTTCGCCGAGGGTGCAGCCGGCATAGAGCACCACGCCGGCCCCGATCAGGCACCGGCTGCCGATGCGGGCGGGCGGTTGCAGCGTGTCTTGCGTGACGGCGCTGTTGGGCGCGCGCATGGGCTGTTTGCCAATCGTCGTATGATCGTCAATCCGGACGAAGTCTCCGATGACGGTGCCGTCGTGGATGACGACGTGATGCCCGATCTGGCATCCGTTGCCGATCTGGACGTCCGCCCCGATCACACAATAGTGGCCGAGCGTCGTGTCTTCGCTAATTCGTGCTGAGGGGGCGATGGTGGAGGTGGGCATGATGGCTGGTTTGATTAGGCGATGTGTGCTGATTTTACAAAGAAAGTGTGTTATAGTGTTGTAGTGTTTTAGTGTTTGAGTTGATCGCACTAAAACACCATAACACCAAAACATTTACCCCATTTGCTCCAGCACCTCCGGCAAGGTCTGCCAGTGAGGGAGTACGGCATCGGGGACGGGGGCCTCGTGCGGGTCTTCGTGGACGCCGGTGAAGAGGATGGCTTTGAGACCTGCGTTCTGGGCGCCGGCCACGTCGGTGCGGCGCAAGTCGCCGATGTGTGCCATTTCGTGGGCTGTCGCGCCGAGGGCCAGCCCGGCTTGTTCGAAGGCGCGGACGTCGGGTTTAGAGAAGCCCACCTCGTCGGAGAACACAAAGGCTTCGAAGTACTGAAGCATGCCCCGGCGTTGGAGCAGGCGCCGGATGACACGGCCCGGCGAGAACATCGTGTCTGAGATGATGCCGAGTCGGTAGCGTTCAGCGGCCCAGGCCAGGGTGCTTTCGAGGCCGTCGGCAAACTCAGGCGGGCCGAAGAGCACGCCGTCTTCGAAGACACGTACGGTTTCGGTATGGTGCGCTTCGTCCACGGCGAGGCCGAGCGCCTCCCAGATACCGTGTATCAGGGCCGAGGCGCCGGGCGTGCGGTGCTGCTGTTTCCACATCGTATCGTAGAGGCGTGCCGCTTCGCGATGGGCCGTCCGGACGATCTCTTCGGTAGCCTCCGGGCGATAGGTACGCACGACCCGGAGCAGGTGGTCGAGGCGTTGTTGTTGCCGGCGCGCGCTGTTGGTGCGGGCATCTACCATCGTATTCCAAAAGTCGAGTGTAAGCGCGCGGATGGTCATAGTTTGTTGAACCCGATGCGTGAAGCAAAGCTTAGTTAAGCAGGCAAGACAATGTTTTGCGATATTCTTGATGGTATCACGCTGTATCCCCGTTGGCGTTGGTCATCGTTCATGAGTCACGGGTCATGAGAAAAACACCCATGACGCATCACCCGTGACTCATGAACGATACCGAACATGTTATGAGCGCCTGCACAGCAAGAGAGGGCGAAAGGGGGAGAGGGAGAAGAACCGCTTTATCTCCCTTTCGCCCTCTCTCCCTTTCGCCCTTTCAATGAGCACCAGACATTGAAGTATAGCACCAGAAGACGCAAACACCATCAAAAGCTCCTATCCGGTCCGTGGGACCGCTCCCATTTTTCCAAGCAAAAAGCCCGCAGTCCGGAAGGACCACGGGCTTTTAAAGCGGTGAACGCCCGGCTTAGAGCGTATCGAGGTAGTGCTGGGCCGACTGCCGGTAGCTGCCGTAGGCGGCGTTGGCAAACGCAGCCTTGGCGCCTTCGGTGTCGCCCGAGTACATCAGCGCTTCGCCCTTGACAAAGTAGATCTTGGCTTTGTCGGTCTTGCTGCCTCGGTGCATGTCGAGGGCTTTGTTGGCTGCGGTGATGCAGGCGCCAGTGTTGCCTTTGATGTTGTGCGCGACGGCCGTGTAGTAGTAGTAGTCGGCGTCGGGTTCGAGGTATTCCTCGGAGGCTTTGAGCGCGGCCACGGCGCGATCGGCATCGGAAGCCGTAGCGTTGTTCTTGCTCACCGCCGAGGAGGCCTGGTAGTAGAAGTGGTCGCGGATGGCCTTGGCGGCGGTGCGGGCCGTCTGGCGCTCGGGGCCTTCAGCAACGCCTTTCCACACGGTCAGGGCTTCGTCGATACGGCCGAGCTTTTTCAGCGCGAGGCCTTCGCCGTACTTGTTCTTGACGTAGTCCGGATACATCGCCGTACCGGCCTTGTAGTGCGTCAGGGCCTGGTCGTAGTTCTCGGCTTTGATGGCAGCGTTGCCCAGCTTGTAGTCGATCTGAGCCGCGACGTACTTGGACTTCTTGGCGATCTCGGCGTCTCCGGCGTTCTGGGCCAGCGGGGCCGCTTCGGCGAATAAGCCGCGCGCTTGCGCGTAGTTCTTGGCCTTGGCAGCCGTTAAGGCGTCGTTGTAGACCTTTTTATAGTCCTTTTGCGCCAGGGCGGAGGAGGCGCTCATCCCGGCCATCAGGAAAGCCATCAGCAGGGCGCAAGAAGCCAGCCTCGTCAGGTTGATGCGTTTCGCGGTCATCTCAGCGTGCAGTGGGTTTGGTTGCAGTGGCGTGACGAAAGGGTAAAGGGTTTCGAAAAACCCTGGGGGTTGCGTTTGCTTACGGGGAGCGTCAGGGCCAGGACTGTGCCAAGAGCCACTGTGTTTGGTCAAAGCCCTAAATATAAGGGTATTTGCGATTTTCCACCAAGGGCATTTCGGTAGACACGATGCCCCTGTATGAATTTACTACGGCGCGTGTTCCATAATGCGTCCTTTTCATCGGACACCGAAGAGGCAGAAAAGTTGTTCTCATCCACCCCAGGCTTGTTACGATCTTGATGAAACAGGCGCTTACTGCTGGCTCGCTTTGACCTGCTTGATGTAGTCGAGCTGGGCCTGTGCGCCCTGAACGATCTTCGTCTTGCTGGCTTTCTGACCGTGCTCTTTGGCTTTGCCGAGCGAGCGTTCGGCGCTGTTCCACTGCTCGGCCTTGACCTGCTGGACGCCGAGCTGGTAATAGGCGTTGGCATAGAAAGTCTGGAGGGTGGCGTCATCCTCGCCCAGCAGCGGGGCCGCTTCGTCGAGCACGCTGATGGTTTGCTTGTAGTCTTTGGCCTGCAAGGCTGCGCGTGCTACGAGGAGGTGGGTTTTGCCGAGGCTCTCGCGTGCCCTGGCGGCTGCGGCTTCGTCGCCGGCTTCGGTGGCTTTGCTTTCGAGGTCGCCGAAGGCAGCGGCAGCGCCGTCGTAGTCGCCGGTGCTGCGCAAGACCACCGCCCGTGTATAGGCGTAATTGAGGTTATCCGGCGTCAGTTCGACGGCCTGCTCGATGCTGCTCAGGGCATTGGCGCCGTCTTTAGCCTTGAGGTAGGGCACCGCCGCGTTCGAGAGCGCTTTGGCCTGAACTTCCGTATTGCCCAACAGGGCGGCTACCTCGGCGGCGCGCACAAACTGGGCTGCGCTGGCTTCGTGATTTTCGGCGCCGCTGTAGGCCGTGCCGGCGTCCATGAAAGCTTTCATGGCGTTTTCCTGCGCGTTGATGGTGCGTTCGGCCAACTCGACGTCGCCCGAGTTATTGGCCGTCTCGGCGGCTTGCAGGAAGGTTTCGCCGGCCTGGACGAGGCTCTCAGCGCCGCCCGCTTCGACGAGGGCTTTGGCCGTATCGAGTTGTTCACTAAACTGCGTGCGAGCTTCGGCATTGGCCGAGGCCACCGAGTCCTGAGACCAGGACGCGCGGGGAAGCAGGGTGGCCGTCATCAGGGCCAGCAGCAGGATGCCGAAGAAGGCGTGAGACAGCATTAACGAGCGGTTCACGAGCGTCACCTTGGATGATGATGGAGAGGGATGGGGCGGAGGTTTTTTGTCAGACAGCCTTGAGTGCTTGGGTTTGATCGAAAGGGAGAGAGGGTGAAAGGGAGAAAAAATGTTTTCCTCCCCCTTTTCCCCTCTCTCCCTTTCCCCCTTTCTGGCTCAAGTGCTTACAGCCACAGGCAAAACGTCCTAGAAATTAGGCCCATGCATGTTTTCCCGGTAGAAGTCGTCGATGATGTCGACGGCCTCTTTGGGGTCGTCGCAAAGCTGGAGCAGGGCCAGGTCGTTGGGGGAGATGTTGCCGGCGCCCAGCACAGCTTCGCGCAGCCACTCTACAAGCCCATGCCAGTAAGAAGTTCCCATCAACACGACGGGAAAGGGGGTGGCTTTTTCCGTTTGGATGAGCGTCAGCGCCTCAAACAACTCATCCATCGTCCCAAAACCACCCGGCAGCACGACGAACCCCTGGGCATATTTAACGAACATCGTCTTGCGCACGAAAAAGTAGTCGAACTCGATCATCATCTCCCGTGTGATGTAAGGATTCGACTTTTGCTCGTGCGGCAGGTCGATGGACAGCCCCACCGAACAGCCCCTGGCTTCGTAGGCGCCTTTGTTGGCTGCTTCCATGATGCCGGGGCCGCCCCCCGTAATCACCCCGAACTGGCGTTCGACGAGTTCGCGCGCTACCGCTACGGCCAGCTCATAGGCCGGATCGCCCGGTTTCGTGCGCGCCGAGCCGAAAATCGACACACAAGGACCCAGCCGAGACATCGTCTCGAATCCCTCGACGAATTCAGACATGATGCGAAAGACCCGCCAGAGATCGGTGATTCGGCTTTCTTGCCAGGCCAGCACTTCCGTCTCGCTCAGCTTGCCGGGAAAGGGTGATGGGGGCTGCATAGAGGCTTTTCGATGGGCTATCTGTTTGAGAGGGAAGGGCGAATAGCGAATGGCGAATGGGTAGTGAGACCGTGCGTTCGTCTTTACCCATTCGCCATTGGCTATTCGCTATTGGCCATTCGCATCAGTTCTGCCCCGAGACTTCTTCGCGGTATTCTTCGCTGGCGTAGATGGCGATTTCGACACGGCGGTTTTCCTGGCGACCGGCTTCGGTTTCATTGTCGGCCACCGGCTCGGTTTCGCCCTTGCCGAGCGTGGTGATGCGGCCTTCGTCAACGCCTTGCGCGAGCAGATAATCTGCCGCCGAACCGGCCCGGCGTTCCGAAAGACCCTGGTTGTAGGCATCCGAGCCTTTCGAGTCGGTGTGGCCGATGATGGTCACGTCGGTCTGGGGATATTCATTCAGGCTCTGGGCCAGCGTGGTCAGGTTCTCACGGGCCTCCGGGCGCAGATCTGCCGAGTCGAAGTCGAAGAGGATACCGGAATCGAACGTGATCTGAATGCCTTCGCCGACGCGTTCGATCTCGGCGCCTTCGAGGTCGTCTTCAAGCTCCTCGGCCTGTTTGTCCATTTGTTGACCGATGATGGCCCCGGCGGCGCCGCCGAGCACCGCCCCGATGATGGCGCCTTTGGCGGTGCTTCCGGTGGCGTTGCCAATGACGCCGCCGACGACGGCGCCTGCACCCGCGCCTGTTGCGGCGCCTTTCTCGGTATTACTCATACTGGCACAGCCCGACAGGCTGAAGCTGCCTACAAACAGAGCGAGAATCAACAGGGTGGTATGACGTTGTATCCAGGTTTGCATGGCTTTCGTCCTCCAAATTGGTTGATGACGGAATAGCTGGATTCCGGATGAGGCTTCTTCAATCTTGGTGCCAAAGTCCGCCTTCTACCATGCGAAGCCATCCGTTGGTAGCGCATAAGGTACGAAAGTAGAAACCATTATTCGTGCTTAAAATCGATATTTTAGCAGGAAACCACCATCTCGTAACGATTCGATGACGATCTGCAGCGGCATCAAGACGGCCGGGCTGGTGCCGTAGCGTTGTGTGTACAAACTGTGTGATTTGTTTAAAGAATACGCTGGCGGCGTCGAAGTCGATCACTCATGCGCTATGTTTCCTATCTTTGGGCCGATTCCACACCTCCACGATGACCCACTCGAACGCCTGACGATGAAATTGATTATCCCGATGGCCGGACGCGGCACCCGCCTCCGCCCTCACTCGCACGTGACGCCCAAACCCCTGTTGGCCCTCAAGGGGAAGAGCGCCGTCGAGCGCATCGTCGATACGTTCAACCGAGTGCTGCCGCATCATCTCGATGAAGCCGTCTTCGTGTTAGGCCCCGATTTCGGCAATGACATCCGCGCGCAGCTTACCGGCATATGCCAGCGCCACGACATAGCGGCGCACTTCGTCGTGCAAGACGTAGCCGAGGGTACGGCCCACGCCACCTACTGCGCGGCGGAGTATCTCAACGGCGAAGGCCTCGTCAGCTATGCCGACACCCTCTTCGACATGCCGCCCGGCGTCGACCTCGGAGACGCCGACGCGGTCGTCTTCGTCAAGCACGTCGAGGATCCCAGCCACTACGGCGTGGCCGTGCGCAACGGGGATGAGATTACCGCCTTTGTCGAAAAGCCGCAAAAGTTGATTTCCAACGAAGCCCTCATCGGCATCTACTACCTGAAGGAATTGGCCCACCTCAAAGAGGCGATCGAGCATCTCTTCGACCATGATTTGCGGGGTAAAGGCGGCGAGTTCTTCCTGACCGACGCCTTCGACCGGATGCTCAAAACCGGACATCGCTTCAGATCGACGACCGTCACCGAATGGTGGGATACCGGCAACCTCAAGACGTTTATGAACACCACGCGGCTGGTGCTCAACAAGGAGCGCGACGACCTCCGCCAGGGCGAGGTGATCGACAGCATCATCCACGAGCCGGTCTACGTCGGCCCCGACGCGCGCGTCACCGGGTCGATCGTCGGGCCGAACGTCTCGATTGAAGCCGGCGCCGAAGTCACCAACGCCATCGTGCGCGACACCATCATCTTTGCCGGCGCCCGCGTCGAAAACGTTGTCCTGGCCGATTCTTACGTCGGCGCGAACGCCCAGGTGTGCCCGTTCATCCGCTCGCTCAACATCGGCGATCATTCTTTGTTGGGATAGCGGAAGCGCTTACTTTGATTTTCCTTAAAGAACTGCTTGATGCAAGTATTTCTTATCTTTTCAACCCGTTCTTTAGCAACTTCTGCCCATTCTTTTCGATTTTCTTGACCTGATTTTTTTCGGAAAGCATGCGAAGTGCTACTGGATCTCAAATGCCGGATTGTGGATTTAAGCCCGCAACCAATCTTCATCTCACAATCCTTCATGAAAATCCATCCTGCATCGGCTGAGGAAAAGCTGGGCTTCGACGTGCTGCGGGCGCGGCTGGAGGCCAACGTGCTCAGCACGCTGGGCGAGGACCGCCTGGCGCGGATGCAGCCCGCCCGCCAACTCGACTGGCTCCGCGCCGAACTCGAACGCGTGGCCGAGTTGCAGGAAGCCTTCCGCTTCGACGACCCCGTGCCGCTCAACGACGTGCTCGACGTGCGCGCCGTGCTGCGCCGCGCCGCGCCCGAAGAGGCCTACGTCGGGCCGGAAGACTTGCTGGCCGTGCGCCTGGTGGCCGTCACGATGCGCCGCCTCAAGAAGTATTTCGAAAGCCGAAAAGAAAAATACCCACGTCTGGCGCAGAGCGTCTCGACCATCACAGCGCTGGCTGATCTCGAACGGCACATCGCCGGGGTGGTGGACGACGATGGGCTGGTGCGCGACGACGCCTCGGCGGAGCTGCGCCGGCTGCGTCGCCTGCTCATCCGCAAGCAGGCTCAACTGCGCGACCGGCTCACCGACGAGTTGCGCAAAGCCGTCGGCCAGGGCTATGCCACCGAAGAACAGCCGACGATCCGCAACGGGCGCATGGTGATCCCGGTGCGCGCCGAGGCCAAACGCAAAGTGCAGGGCTTCGTCCACGACTCGTCGGCTACGGGCCAGACGGTCTACGTCGAGCCTGCCGCCTGCCTCGACCTCAACAACGAAGTCCGTGAGCTTCAGGCCGACGAACGCCGCGAGGTCGAGCGCATCCTCCGCGAAGCCACCGCCGTGGTGCGCCGCGACGGCGACGCGTTGCGCGACAACCTCCGCGTGCTGGCGCAGTTCGATCTGCTCCAGGCCAAAGCCCGCCTCGCCAACCGCCTCGACGCCGTCGTGCCGAAGCTCAACGACGACGGCCTCATCGTCATCCGCCAGGGACGCAACCCCGTGCTGCTGTTGCATTTTTTGCGACGGGCTGAACGAGATGCCGCCGAAGCCCGCGCCGTCGTCCCCCTCGACCTGACCCTCGGCGACGACTTCAACACGCTGGTCATCACCGGGCCGAATGCCGGGGGCAAGACCGTCGCCATGAAGACCGTCGGGCTCCTGGCGTTGATGCTCTCCTACGGCCTGCCCATCCCTGTCGATCCGGTCTCGAACTTCAGCCTCTTCGACCGCCTCCTCGTCGATATCGGCGATGAGCAATCGATTGAGGAAGACCTCTCGACGTTTAGCTCGCACGTGGCCAACCTCAAGCGGATGCTGAGCCAGGCTGATGCCGGCACGCTCATCCTGATCGACGAAGCCGGCACGGGCACCGATCCGGAGGAAGGCGGCGCGCTGGCGCAGGCGGTGTTGGAGCGGCTGACGAAGGCCGGCGCGCGCACCATCGCCACGACGCACCACGGCACGCTCAAAGTCTTCGCCCACGAAACCGACGGCGTCGAAAACGGCTCGATGGAGTTCGACCAGCAGACGCTCGGCCCGACGTACCGCTTCCGGCAGCAGGTGCCGGGCTCGTCGTATGCGTTCGAGATCGCCCAGCGCATCGGGCTCGAACGTCGTGTGCTCGACCGGGCGCGGGCGCTCGTGGGCGAGCACAAAACGGCCCTCGAAGACCTCATCGCCACGTTCGAAGCGCGCAACCAGGCCCTGGCCGACCGGCTCGAAGAAGCCGAAAAAACGCTCCAGGAGGCGACGAAGCAAAAGGCGGATTACGAAGCCCGCCGCGACAAGCTCCGCGCCGAACGCGACACCTTCCGCCAGCAAGCCCTCGACGAGGCCGAGCAGATCGTTCAGGGCGCTAACAAAGAGATCGAACGCACCATCCGCGAGATCAAGGAGGCGCAGGCTGAGAAAGGCGCCACGAAGGAAGCCCGCGCCCGGTTAGAGGAGTTCAAAGAGAAGATGGAAAAGCGGCGGGCCAACGTGGAGAAGCGACGGCGCAAACAGCAAGCCCGGCAGCGCAGCGACGAAGACCGCCGGCAGCGTCCGGCGCCCGGCGGCTCGGTCAGCGTCGGCGATCAGGTGGTGCTCGACGGGGGTTCCAGCGCCGCCGAGATCCTCGAACTCGACGGCGACGAAGCGGTCGTCGCGTTAGGCTCGATGCGCATGCGTGTCAAACGCGCCCGCCTCACTAAAGTCGGCGGCCCGCGCGCGCAGAAGGTGACGGTGCGGCAGGTGCAACACGCCGCCTCAGACCTGATCGCCGTCCGCGCCCGCGCCGAGGTTGATCTACGCGGCTATCGTGTGGACGAAGCCCTGGCCGAGGTGCAACGGTTCATCGACGAAGCCGTTGCTTCCAACCTCGACGCCGTCGAAATCCTGCACGGCAAAGGCACCGGCGCGCTCCGTCAGGCCGTCCACGACTACCTCGCCGCCTCGCCCGACGTAGCCGACTTCGACGACGCGCCGTGGAACCAGGGCGGGGCGGGGGTGACGCGCGTTAGGTTGCGGTGAGGGGGTTGTAGTGTTTTGGTGTTATAGTTGATCACTCTAAACCAGATGGTCTCCCCCTCGTGTGTTGACAACAGAAAGAACGTCCGGATTGAACCGTTGAGTTCGCAGAGCACGCTGAAAAACTCTGCGAACTCAGCGCGCTCTGCGGTAATTCCTTCATCAACACACTACTGAGACTACCCTAAAACACTAAAATGGACTAGCGGGGGCATTCGTGCGAAAAGTTACGGTTTCGAGGCCGATTGCTCTTTCATAACCGCAACTTTTTGCGCCAAATCCCCCGCATCAATGAAATAGGTGCCGTTGGGGAGTACGTGTTTATAGGGCAGCAGCGAGATATGCGACAAGGTCTCGTTTCGTATGCCAAAGCGTTGCGCATCCGCGTACTTGCGGGTCTCTTGCTGGTCGCGCTGTGTCAGGGTCCAATCGCAGGCCATCTCCTCTTGGTTTTAGCGTATGCAATGCCTACAACCAGTATACCGACCAAACAAAGGAACACAAACAAGTTCGGGTAGCGAACATAGAGGGGTTTGCCCGTATAGATCTTCACGGACGCGGTGATGGTGCCCTCGCTGCGACGACTCTGGTTGGTCGTTCGGCCAAAGGCATCAATGAAAACGGACGGACCGCCGTTGGAGCTACGAGCAATACTCCTGCGATTCTCGATAGCGCGCAGCCTGGTGATGTTGAGAAAATGGTTTTGAAACGTCTGATCCCCAAACCAACTCTCAAAAGAGAGGTGCACGAACAGGTCAGCGCCTTGCGTAGTCCAGTCCGTCCAGAGCGTGGGGAATTGTTGTTCGTGGCAAATAGGCGTACCGAGTTGGAGGGTTCGGCCCTCCCGTGTAACCAACGGCAGCAGCGTCGCAGCGTCGCCAGGCGTGAGATAGTTTTTCTTTTTATGGAATGCCCGGATAACAGAGAAAGTCCGTAAGTGACGGTAATAGGGCAGTCCTTCGAAAAAGGGAACGAACCGCCGCTTCACGTACTCATGCAGGTGTTTCAGGGAATCTCCTTCCACCGGGACGAGCACCGCACGGTTCGTACGGGTCGTGTCGCCCGAGGCCGAAAGGCGATGTCCGATCTGACCCGCCAACAACGGAGTCTGCCAATCGTTCACCGCTTCGTAAATGAAGCGCCGGCTATCGCCCACGTTCCAGGAGAACGGCAGGGCACCTTCCGGCCAGGCATACAGGTCGGCAGCGCGCCTCTCGTAATAGGCGATTGAATCGGTGAGGTGTACAACGCGCTCAAGCCGCCTGAACGCTTCGTCGGGCGTTTCTTGAATAGGGTCAAAATCGGTGTGGACTATCGAGAGGCGAACCTCATCATCAGCCTCCAGGGTAAGCGCGCGATAGAGCCCGTACAATCCTGGCAGCCCCATCATCAAGACCGCAATCGCCAGAGTCCGCTTCCAAAAGCCAGGGGTGAATCGCTCGTTATACGTTTTGAAGGCTCGGTAGAGCAACACGTTGAACAGGACAACCCAGCCTGTGACGGCCCAGACGCCAAAGAGGTCCACGTATTGAACCAGCCAGATGTTACCGGCCTGGGCGTTGGCCAGCAAGAGGTAGCCCATCGATAGCTCCCACTTGTTGTAGAGCCATTCCCACAGGGGCCATACCAGCACCAGCGCCCACAAGGCCTGCTGGTAGGGCAGCTTTTTGCGAAGGCCATACAAGACCAGCAGCGGCGTGGCTTCGAGTAGGATCTCCTGGGCACCGCCGATCCACGTCATCCACATCACCCGCACGGGTATGGCAAAAAACCACCACCAGCAATAGATCAACGTGGCGATGGTCATAAAACCCAGCGCCCGCCCTGCAAACGGCCAAAACGTATCGTGCCGTTCTAATTCGATGAAGAGAGGTACGAACGCGAACCAAGCTAGAAACGACAGGTTCACGTCTGCTGATAGGGGCCAAGCCAGACCGTAGAACACAGCGCCGATCAGCCAGGCCGCCGAATGCCCGCGCTGATTCTGTTTAGGGCGCTTAGAACGAGGAGGTTGGGACCGAGAGGTACGTTGAGAATGTTTAGGCTTACTCATTAGGGGCAACGTGGTAAGGCAGAAAGAGCCGGGATGAGACCACCATGTTGCTTAGCTATTGGATGATCAGCGTTTTGGTCTGCCCCGCTTCGGAACGGATCAGATACAACCCTGGCGTAAGGTTGCTCACATCCAGTTGCTGCACCGCCGTGCCCGTGCCTACCTCGCGTCCTAATACGTCATAGAGCGACACACTCGTCGGCTCGCTGAAGCGGATCACGTCGGTGGCGGGATTGGGATAGACCGACCAGGCCGGCGTCTCGGGAGGCGTTTCGTCTTCGATGGCCGTGGTGGTGGCATCAACCACGCGCCAGTATTCGACATATTCGATGTAGACATCTCCCTGAATAAACGTCGTGTCCCCTTCGGGCGGGTCGGCGATGTAGAAATCAAACCAGGTGCCGTCTTCGCCGAAGATCGAGTAGTGCGTATAAAAGTCGATAACGACGTTAGGATCAGGTTCATTGGGATCGCGTACGACAAGATCACTGAAGAAGGCGCCGGCCTCCAGCGTCTCGTCGTCGCTGAGCTGGAACGTGCCAAACCCATGCATCCCTACCTGGTTGGTCAAGTCGGCGAGCGTGCTATCAACGATCACTTCCTGTTCCGCAAAGAAGCCCATCGCCGTATTCATCGGAAAGAGCGTGAGTGTGATGCCGTATTGATAGGTTTCCAGGGGGGCTTCGTTGGGAGGCTCCACCACCTCGCCGAGGAGTATCAACTCCGTCTCGGCAAACTCGTAGAACAGATAGACCGTGCCTTCAGCGATCTGGTCGTTCATACTGACGAGGGCGTGCGTGGCCTCCGGGAACAAGCTTCCATGGGGTGTGGCGGCAGGATCGGTGATTGTCCAGACCGACGGCCCGGTGAAGGGAATGTCGGGCAACTGCCAGGTCTGAGGGTTCTCCAAATCCGTAAAGCCGATGTTCATCTCATAGGTTTCACCCTCGGGCGAGAGGCTGATGTGGATCTCGCGACCGATAGCAAAAAGGCGGAGGAAGTCGTCCCGTGTGAGTTCGAAGGCGGCACCGGAAGCAGTTTTGCCAAGGTGATGGGGGAGGAATGTCCGGGTCAGTTTACCACTACCCGGCGCGCACCCGAGAGGCTCGGTGCAGGTGTTACCACCAGCAAAAACGGGCTTGGCAGGCATCAACAGGAAAAAGGCTGAGAGGAGAATAAGCCCGCCTACACTGGAAAAGAGATTCTGTTTGAGCGCTTCGTTTCTCATTGTTTTACCGGATCACGGGGGTTGAGGAAGGGCACGAACGCAAAACATGCTCATAGTAAGATCCAGCATGGAAGAGGGGTTAGCAGAGATGTTGCATATCCTTGAACAAATGTAACATTGGCTCCGAATGGCCTAAAAAAGGCCACAACAGCGCCTTTTTATCATAAAAATTTATCCGCCCTGATCGTTTCGTAGCAGGAAAGCGGAGGGCGTTTCCTCAAAATGATCGTGAAAGCATCGGGTGAAATACGACAGGCTGTTGAAGCCGACCGCATAAGCCACCTCCGACACGTTACCCCGACGCTCTGTGAGCAGTTGGGAGGCCCGCTCTAAACGGAATTGACGAATGTAAGCCACCGGCGTTGCTTTGGCTTCGTCCCGCAATCGGCGGTAGAGTTGTTGGCGGCTCAAGGCCACCTTGTCCGCGAGCACCTCTACCGAGAACTGCGAGTCCGACAGGTGTTCCTCAATGACCTCACAGACCTGGGCCTCAAAGGCCGACCTCGGCGGTGGCATCGGCTCCGTCATACCCGGCTCCCGACGAAGCTGCTCGCGCAGGCGCTGCTGCCGAACGATCAGGTTACCCACCTGAAGTCGGAGCACCTCCGCATCGAAGGGTTTGCTCAGATACGCATCAGCCCCCGTCTCCAGGCCCTCCACCTGGTCAGCGCGGGCCGCGCGGGCCGTAAGAAGGACAATTGGGATGGAGCCGGTCGTGGGGTCTTCGCGGAGGGCACGGCTCATCGTCAGGCCGTCCATCTCTGGCATCATCACGTCGGCAAGGATCAAGTCGGGCAGAGCTTTGCGGGCCAGGTGCAGCCCTTCCGCGCCGTCTGCGGCCTCCAGCACCCGGTACTCCGGCTCCAGGATCGAGCGTACAAAAGCACGCATATCGGCATTGTCCTCGACGACGAGCACCGTCGTCTGGTCGACTGGTAAGGGTGGATGTTGGATTTCGGTTGGGGCTGGGGTAGCGAGCGTGGCAACCGATGTCTCGATATCCTCCAGTTCCTCAGAACCCTTATGCTTCTTGAGCGAGAACTCTGCTGCTTCGCCATCGCTCAAAAGCTCGGCTTCCGATAGCGCAGGAATCCGAACCGTAAAGGTGCTGCCGCGCCCGGGTTCGCTCTCGGCATGCACGGTGCCGCCGTGCAGATCCACGAGTTCTTTGACCAGCGCCAGCCCAATGCCGGTGCCCTCGTAGGGCCGCGTCGTCGAGTCCTCTACCTGATAGAAACGGTCGAAGATGCGGGGGAGTTTTTCAATGGCGATCCCAACCCCTGTATCCGCGACGCGGATCTCGGCCATGCTGGAGGTAACATCTACCGTGACAGCCACCTGCCCCCCTGCATCGGTAAACTTGACTGCGTTCGAGAGCAAATTGGCGAGTACCTTTTCCATCTGCTTAGCATCGAAGGAGACGATACGCGTCGGTGTAGTGCTCTGAAAAGAAAGCGTCACCTCCTCGTACTGCGCCAGCCCCTCGTAGAGACCAACATGACGCGCCACGAAGGCTACGAGATCGTGTGGGCGACGGTCGAGCATCAGGCCTCCTGCTTCGAGCTTCGTCAGGTCCAGGATCTGGTTGATGAGCCGCTGCAAGCGCTGTCCATTGCGCAGCATCATGCCGAGTTGTGCGTGGGTTTCGGGGTCGGCGCTGCGGTCTGTCTTGTCATAGAGTTGGGCCAGCGGCCCCACGATGAGGGGCAGGGGCGTGCGCAACTCGTGGCTGATGTTAGCGAAGAAGTGCGTCTTGGCTTCATCGAGTTCGCGCAGTCGATTAGCCTGAACGGCGAGTTGATCGTGCTGCCGGGCAATCTCTTCGGTGCGCTCGGCGACGGTGCGCTGCAACAGGCGCGTTCGCTGTTTCAGGTAGGCCAGCCGCCATTGCACCATCCCGCCCAGCAGACCCGCGCCCAGGAGGATGAAGAGCAGGTATGCCCACGGAGTAAGGTACCAGGGTGGACGGACGGTAAAGGAGAAGCCGGCCTCTTCGCTGATGCGTCCGTAGACATCCCGCGCGCGAACCCTGAAATAATAGCTTCCCCCCGGCAAGCTGGTATAATCCTTCCAGGTTTCCGGTGTCCACCCCGACCATTCCTCATCAAAACCGTCGAGGCGAACCTGGTAATGTGTGCGCTCGGGAGCATCGAAAAAAGGTAAGGCATAGGAGAGACGAAGCCCCTCGTGGTTGGCCTTAAACGTGGGAGGGCTCAGGTCTTTGTGCCGCATGCCCCCGAACACCAGCGTGTCGCCCAGCGTAACATTACGAAGCAGCGAGCGCGGGTGGATCCGGCTACGCTTGCGTGAGGGGTCATAACGAAACAACGCTTCCGCCGTGGCAATCCAGACGACGGCGTCGGGGGCGATCCCGTCAACATGGAAATCCCAGGCGATAATGGGAGGAAGCTGGCGCAACACCGCGAGGGTATCCGTATGAACGCGCTCCCCTTCTAATCCATAGAAACGCGCCACGTGCAGTGTTGCGTTAGAGCCATCCGTCTTGACGCTACTCCAGACGCCGTTGGCTGTCACGATGGGGTCGACCAGGATTTTACGTCCCTGGGCAAAGGCCGTACCCAGGGTACTGTCTGGGTGGAGTCGTTGCGTTGCTTCGTCGAACCGAAAGAGGCCCTGGGGCGACTGTATCAGGGCACCGTCGGCTGTAGGAATAACAGTCAGTTCACCGGGTGGCAATCCATGCTCCGGGCCAAAATGCTCTACCTGGGGCGACTCGTCAGGGTTGTTCGAAAAGGTCATGCGTCCGAGCCCTTCGGGCAACAAGATCAACCAGAATTCGCCGGGCGCGCCGCGTACTATTTCGCGTACCTCCTTGTTGGAGTCCGCTACCGTTTCAGGCAGGCCCCAGCGCCCTCGCTGCGGATCGTAGCGGAGCGACATTAATCCGGTGACGCTACCGACCAGCACAGCATAGGGATCACCCGGCCACTGTTCCAATGCATACCCATCGATCCTTGCAATGAGCGTGGCTTGCAATCCGTCAATCTGATACACGCCTGTTTCGTCAATGGCCAGCAACCACTCCTCACTCGAAAGCAGCCCATACGTGAACTGATTGAAGCCCATGACGGCTTCAAAGTGCGCAGGATGGTGGGGCGGGCGGGCCGGTGTGAGACGAAACACGCCCGATGAGGTGGCGCAATAGATCTGGCCGTGGTGGCGCCGGACGATTTCAGGTTGCCCACGGAGCCCATCGCTCGGGCTGAAGTACGTCACCGGCGACTGTAGATCGACCCATGCCAGGCCGTTGGTCAGGGCGATCCAAAGTCCCTCATCTTGGTCGATGTACAGGCCGCGTACCTCTTCGTCACGTAGCCCCGAGGCTTCATTGATCACGCGCAACCGCCGTCCGTCCACATCCATGTGAAACACCCCTGCACCGCGCGTGCCGAGAACGAGTGTTCCATTCTTGAGGCGGCGAAGGGCAGAGAACGGCACCTCAATCCCCAGCGTGGTAGCATCCAGAAAAGGAACCAGCGTCTGCCCGTCGTAGAGCCACAGTTGCCGGGCTGTGCCCAACAGCAGACGATCGGCATCATAGCGAAGCGCCAGCTTAAAGGTGTTACCCAGAGGCTCCGTACCCGGTAACAACTGCAAGGAATCCCCACGCACTTCCAAGACCCCTTCCGCACTGCCTACAAAGACACGGTCTTCTACTTGTGCCGAGGTCGTGAAGGGGGTAGAGGCCGGCCACCTGTGGAACCTTGTGCCGTCCCATCGCAAGAGGTGGGTGTAGGTGTTGAAAAAAATGCCCTCAGTGGTCGCATGAACTTTATAGGTGTTGAAGGTCTCCTGGGGCCGTTCGCGCAGATAAGGCAGAAGCGAAACGAAACTCGTACGGCCATAAATATCGGGGGCAAGATAGCCCAGATCATCCCCTATCCCCACGAAAACGGTGCCGTTGTCGCTTACAGCGAGGTCGTATACTCTGGCTTCAGCGTGAATAGTGATAAACCGCCAGGAGGCCCCGTCATACTCAAGAAGACCATCGCCATTGGCAAAATACATCACCCCCCGTGTATCTTGCGCCGCCGTAAAGTTTAGCTGATGGGCGTTATAGTCCAGGGGGCTGTAATTACGAATCAGGGGCCGGCCCACTTCCGCATCGAGGGATACTGACGATTGAGCCAGGGCATAAGGAGCGGTTAGGACAAACCCCGTAAGAGCAAGGAGCAATACTACACGACCGACCATGTGCTCAGCGTATTTATTGAAGCCGATGTCCGGGCACTTGATGGCTCGGAGCGGGCCTGGGGCTAACGTTTCTGATGTTGGACCAGCGAGGACATTCGTGCGAAAAGTTTCGATTTGAACTACTGCGCAGGCTACGCAGCCCTCTTGTTCGGATGTAGTAGCTCAAGCTTTTCGTGGTGCCGTACCCCAAATGCCGCTCGACAATCTGTTTCTGAGGTACACCGTAAGAAAGCAATTCCCGGATGCGCTCACGATCCTTATCGTACATGCTCGCTTGAATCGTCCCTTTTGGTTTGCCAAGTAGCACGCCCTGGGCCTTCTTCGCCGCCAGGGCCTCTTTCGTTATGACTTCTCCGGTGCTACGCCCGAGTCGGCTCAGTTCGGTGACCACCAGGCTGTCCTCTGCTTGTAAGCGCTGCCGCAGTTCCTCGATGCGTCGCTTGCGACTACTGTGCCTGGAAGAGACGGTCACTTCGATGAACTCATCGATGCGCATCTCTTCCCGGTTGCCATATGCCAGGATTTCGTGGCGTTGGTTTTTCACATCCTGTGCATTGGTCGAGGCGCGGATGTAGGCGACGGTTTTACTCATGTCTCATGATAACCAGTTTGCAGGCGTAAGAGGTTTGTTCTACAGCTATAGATAGGATAGATTATCATGAGATTCAACGGCAACACTTAACGAACCTTTTCTATATCCCAGACCCAAGCAGACCCGACGCCGGTGAACGATCCTGTGCAGGCTAAACCCAAACGCTATCGGAGACGGCAGGATTTTTCCGAACTGAGCGCGACCAGCAAGAGATCCGGAAGTACCGCAAAGAATCCCGCCTCTTTATTGCCGTGCAACTTTGCGCTGTGTCATCTGTTGGGTTTCGAGTTCATGCCCCGGATTCGGGATCTGAAGGATCAACAGCTCTGCCGGATCGATAAACAGTTCGACTATGGGGTATTCACCCCGCTGCTGAACAAGACGGCGAACCTATCGATCATCGAAGAGCAATGGGAGTCGATGTTGCGCGTGACCGAGTCGCTGAAGCAGCGCACCATAGCGGCCCACGTGGTGGTGCAACGATTACTAAGTAGCTCCCCGTCGGATCGCTTATCGAAGGCCTTTACGAACCTGGGGCGTATCCTCAAGACACAGTACATTCTGCGCTATCTGAGCGATCTGGACCTGCGCCAGATGGTGCAACGACAACTCAACAAGGGGGAATATCGGCACAAGTTGCCTCGCTGGATCTTCTTTGCCAACCAAGGCGAGTTTACCACGGGCGATTACGAGGAGATCATGAACAAAGCCAGTTATTTAAGCCTGGTCTCGAACGCGATCTTGTACTGGAATACGATCCAGATAAACGATCTGGTCGAAGGGCTGCGCCGGCGCGGCGAAGAGATCGACAACGAGACCTTGTCGCATATCTCACTCCTGCCCTACAAACACGTGCTGCCCAACGGCACCTATTTCATTGATGAGGGGGATTTGGCGCAGAAAGTTTCGGTTATGAAAGAGGAATCGACCTCGAAACCGTAACTTTTCGCACGAATGCCCCCGCTGATCCAAAATACCAGAACACTCACTTCTCCCCCTGCCGAAGCACCCGCCCGTCCAGGCTGCCGGTGAACTGCCCATCCGAGATCGCCGCCCTGCCGTTGACGAAGACGTGGATCATTCCCTCGGCTAGCTGGATTGGATCTTCGAAGGTGGCGCGGTCGCGCAGGTTCTCCAGGTCGAAGACGACGAGGTCGGCGTAGGCGCCGGGGCGGATGGCGCCGCGATGCGGGATCCGGAAGACCTGCGCCGGCAGGCTCGTCATGCTTCGGAGGGCCGAGGCGAGGTCGACCACCTGCTCGTCGAGGACGTACACACGGATTTTGCGGGGGAACGCGCCGAAAGTGCGCGGATGCGGAAAGCCGCGCGAGCCGCCGTCGGACGACGTCATGGTCCAGGGCTGGCGCATGAACGTCTTGACGTCCTGCTCATTCATGTTGAACGAGATGATCGACGCGTTGCCCTGCCGCAGCATCGCGACGGCGGCGTCGATGGGCGCCATGCTCCACGCGGCGGCTACCTCTGCCAGCGTGCGGCCCAGGACGGACGGATCGGGCGGAAAATTCCGGAATTGGATGCGGTCTGCGCCGCCGCGCCGCGCCAGGTTTTCCACCATCGCGGCCCGGATACGCGGCATCACGTCCGGATCGTCGAACCGCGCGACCAGCGAGTCGCGCCCGCCGGCCTGCGCCCATCGCGGCAGCAACGCCGCCCCCAGCCCGGTAGACGAGGCGAGATAAGGATACTGATCGGCATAAACTTGCAGCCCCTCGTTGCGCGCCCGCGCGATGCGTTGGACGACGGCGTGCGCATATCCCCACACCGGCGGCCCCAGCGCTTTGATGTGCGTCACCACCGCCGGAAGATCAGCCTCGCGGGCAACCTGAATCACCTCATCGACCGCCGCCACCAGCCCGATGGTATAGTTGGATTCGTCGCGGATGTGGCTGGTATACGCCCCGCCGTATTCCGAGGCGACCTTCGCCAGTTCCACCAACTCACGCGTGTCGGAATAGCTGCCCGGCACATAAAACGGACCTGTGGACAGCCCGAACGCCCCTGCCTCCATCGCGCTGCGGACCAGCGCGCGCATGCTTTCGAGTTCTGTCTCCGTGGCGAGCCGGTCTTCCGACCCCATCACCGCGCGGCGGATGGATCCATGCGCCGCTAACTGGGCCACGTTAACACCGAGGCCGTGTTTCAGCAACGCCGCGCGTTGGGCTGCGAGATCCACCGCCCCGCCGCCGTCGGGGTTGATCAATACCGTGGTGACGCCTTGCGCCAGCAGCAACTGCGCGTCGCTCTCCTCTTCCGAAACCAACGACCCCGCCGCATGCGAGTGACTGTCGATGAACCCCGGCGCCACGTACAGCCCGGCGGCGTCGATCTCCCGCCCCGCCTGTGCCCCATCCAGATCGCCCACCGCCGCGATCCGGTCGCCGCGCAGCGCCACGTCGGCACGGAACCAGGGGTTGCCGGAACCGTCGAGCACGCGCCCGTTGCGGATGATCACATCGTATCGGTCCTGCGCTGCCGCCGGGGTGGCGGAGGCGATTAACAGCAGGATTAACGCGACGACGGCGGGTCGAAATGTGCGTCTCGGACGCCGTACGGGACTGCTACACGCCGATCCCGTTCGGCGAACGGGATGTACTTTTTGGCTATCACGCGTTGTCGTCATCGACTTTTACCGGAGTGGCGGGCTCATCTTACCAAACAGTTTCGCAGGTCTTCGAGAAGCGGGTGGTCGAAAGGTAAGTCAAAAAACCGTCAGATGAGTCTTGCCGCGGAGTAATACCGTAGAGCCGAACCGGCGCCGGATCAGGGGATGATCCAATCGCTGGCGGCTTCGAGCCCACCCGGCGCGGCCTCCGAAAGCTGGACGATGTAGCTTCCCTTTGAGGCAAACCGCTGGCCGGGGCCAAGGCTGAGGTGGGGAAAGACGCCGGGATTGAGCGCGTTCTCCGTCTCATGCTCCAGGATCTCGACGAGATAGTCTCTCGAAAAATGATCCACCAGATGCACGAGGGCATGGTCGGTGGCGGAGAGGGCGAAGTAGGTGTTGAACTGGATCGGCTCGTGCGTCCGTTCGATCCTTCGAGAACGCATCCAGGCCCGGACCCGGTAGGCGCGGGGTATCTCTTGCCAGGGTAAGGCGAAGGGATAGGTGAGGTAAACGGCATCTGCCAGGTTATGCAGCTTCGACAAAGCCATGCCCCGAAGCAGGGTGTGTGAGAGATAAACGTGCCGGAAGCCGTCGGGTGCGGTCAGGGCGGCGGCGAGTGTTTCCAGGTCGTCCGCGCCGAGCCAGAGCACGAGGATCGGTGGTTTTTCGTGTTGACGGAGGCGATCCCAGAAGGCAGGCATCCGGTGGGCAGACGCTTCCAGCAGTCGATCCTCCAGGTGGGTAACGCCATAGTCGGCCAGGCGTTGCCGGAGCGCCTGGGCCGGTACGCGTCCCTGCTCGTCGTCCCGATATACCTGAATGATCGGTGTCGGATCGGCCTCATCCAGGGTGATATAGAGGTATCGGGCGAGGGCCTCCGCCTCCAGCGTCAGGCCTCGGGAGAAGTAGAGGGTATAGGCGCCGGGAGGCGAGACGACCGGAAGATCGGTATGCGGAAACAGACAGGGTACCTCGTTCTGTTCGCAAAAATCGTGGATCGGTTTCCACGTCCCAGCCCCGATGCCGCTCAACAGCGCGAAGACGGGTTGTTTGCGATAGTAGGCATCGAGTTGATCGGGCCATGTTTGCGCCGGCCCGTTGAGGTCCCACCGGTGGAGCACCCACGTCCGATAGGCCTCTGTGAAGTCATCTTTGTACAAAGGGGAAAAACCGGGGCGCTGCATCAGGCGTCGGGTGTCGGTGTTTTTTCGTTTCACATAGGCGTCCAACACAGCGTGCATGGCCTCCCGCTCGCCTGGATCAACCCCTTCGGTGACGACGGTGGCGAAATGCAAGGTGGAGTCGGTCACGCCGGGGCTGGGGGTGGCCCAGAGCGTTTTCAGGTAGGCGATGAGATGGCCCATGTCCTCGTCGCTGAGTGCGTAGCGCGGCATCATCGGATCGAGCACCCGGCCCGTGGGGTCTGTGCCCGTCCGGATGGCGGCGGCGAGGGTGGAGTCGGTATAAGCCGGGCGTACCCGTGGGTCGCGCACCCGTGCGCGGGTCGTATTCGGCTGCACTTCCTGAAACAGTTGCCGGAACAGGTCGCCGCGTTGTTCTTGCCGGGCCTGGTAGAGCGCCGGCGCTGTAATAGGCGGGACGTAGGCGGCTTCTTCGCTGGCGCCGAACCCGCTTCGGCGGTGGCACGAGGCGCAGTTGAGCTGGCTGCCTTCGACGGCGACGTCTCCCTGGACTGTGGCGCGCACCAGTTCTCCGGAGGGCAGGATCCCCTCGCGGTAGATGCGCTGTCCGAGTTCGGCGTCCGTCGCTGCCTGAGCAGGCCGGGCGCTGGCGCTATCCTTCGTGGCGCTTATCACAAGCAGAGCAGCGGCTATGCCTACCGCAGCGAGGCCTATCCACGGCAGAAGGCGCCGGCGCGCATGGGTTTGTTTTTCGGCGGTCATCGGTCCATCAGCCTGTGGTACTCGGCAACCAGAGATTGCGCGCTCATGAAGCCGTCTAGCCGGACCCACAATGCTCCGGGCGCAGCGCGCAGGAACGTCAGCGGTGGGTGGCGCATCTTGTTGCCCCGGTAGGCATCGAAGGCTTTCTGCACGGCGGCGACGTCGGCCCGCGTGCCAGTCAGGAAGTGCCATTGCGGCCCGGCCTTGAACTGCCGGGCGTAGGCGTGCAGACGCGCCGGGGTGTCGTGCTCCGGATCGATGGAGATCGACACCAGGCGGACGCGGGCCAGGTCCGGCCCCAACTGCTCCTGCGCCGCCGAGAAGATGCTGCTGAGCACAGGGCAGACTGCCGGGCAGGTGGTGAAGATAAATTGCAGCATCAGCGGCCCGTCGTGGCCGAGCACCGCGTGGAGCGAGACCGCCGCGCCGTGTTGATCCACCAGCGCCACGTCGGGCGGCGCATAGGCCGCCACCGCCCGCGCATAGCGCTCAGGCGCCGGCTCGTGCTCGTGATGGCTCGCCTGCCCATACACCCCCATCACCCCAAACCCCATCACCCCGAACGCAGCAACGCATAGATTAACCACCAACGCTCGCATACCCAACATACCCCATCCCCATTATGAATTTTGACACACCCCTTCCGACGACAGCGCGACGCTTCGGGATGCCTCCCCCCACCCCGAAGCGCACGGTCAAAATTCATCAGTGGATCGAAAAGATCGCCACGTCGTGGTGCAGCGGATCGAACTGGTAGAACCGCAGACGCCGCGAGGGTTCGTAGTTATAGGTGAACTGGATCTTCTGCGTGGTCAGGTCTGCCGGGGTCGGACCGGTCGCCGCATCCAGCCAGACGGGGGTACTGTTGTTGGGCCACCAGTTCGCCCGGCCAAAGGTGAACCAGCATCCCGACCCGGCGACTCTGACGGACGACTTAAACTGGTTTTCCCACCCTCGCGAGCCCCCGAAATCCACGTTCTGGTAGCCATGTTCGAAGTAGTCGCCGTTGTGCGCGGTTATGTTGAGGACGGGGTCGTTGAGCGTGGGGTCTTCGCCCGCTGTATACCGGAGGTTCCAATCGGGCCATTGTCTCCAGCCGCCTTCGGTGAGCTGACCGTAGATAGTGTTGTTGACGAAAAGGATGGTGATGTCGGAGCCGGGATCAGGATTGAGCCCATCCACACATTCCCCCGTTTCTTCATCCCGCTCGAAACAGGGCAGCAAGGTACGATCTTTCCAGGCGAAAAAGGCCTCGCGCGCCGCTGCGGTGCTGGATAAAACCTCGTTAAAGTTGCCGTTGGCAGCCGCCTGCTGCGCCGCGCGCACACCCTGCCACATCCGCTTGGAGGGGGAGAGGTCGCCGATCTGGTTGATGGCGTCGAAGGCTTTCTGCTGGCAGGCCGTCGGGTTCCCGTTGGCGTCATAGCGTGCTTCACCCGGTTGGCAATTCCGGATCGGCGCCTCGCCGAAGACATCGACTTCCCAATCGACCAACGACTTTCCATTTATATACTTGGTGGCGCGGTCGGTGGACTGGATGCGCGGCGGATGCATGCGCCAGCCCCAGGTATAGATCAGGTGATAGTACTTTCCGGGCGGCATCCTGATCTTGAAGACCGTCCGGGTGCCGTCTTCCATGGGGAAGAAAGTCTGGTCCATGCCGATGTGGGGCAGGCCTATGGGCCAGGTGTCCCACTCCGTCGGGGGCGTCGTGAACGGCTGGAACGGGGGAGGGAGGGTCGAGTCCGGGTTGTTGATCGACGGGTCGTCGGTGAATATAGCGAAGGGCGAGAAGTCGTCATGGCCGTTATGGAGCATGTCGACGGTATAGGTAATGGTCCAGGGGACGTCCCATACATCGACGGGATTCAACAACGACACGTCCGACTCGATGTGGCTGTCGTACCAGATCTGGTGGATGTCGACGTTGCCGCCGGTGAGCGTACCGTTCTCATCATGGGTCGGGGTGACGCGCCTGATCTTCTCCGGCCCGGTATAGTGCAGCAGCGGAAAGCCGCTGTAGGCGCGGTTCTCGACGGTATAGCCTTCCAGGATGTTCAAGGCCATCTGGAGATTCCGCTGGATGTCTCCGATGGCGTACTGGATGACTTCGGTCGTCGCGCCCTGGCTGGCCGAAGCGGCATCGTCCAGAACCGACTCGAAAATGCGGGCCAGATCGTCAGTCGGCGAGGTCGGGTTGATCGTAGAGACGGTCGGGTCGTCGTGCAGGTTGTAGGGGATCGTCGGCGTCGAGGGCAACGTGTTGGGCATTTCCTTGCCGTAGCCGTCAAACATGTTGGTATAGATGGTGGGCAGGAAGTTGGTCCCCGGCGGTTTGGTAAAGGGGCTCAGGGCGGGCTTGTCGAAGAACGTCGTGTCTGTGGTGAATTCGATGACGCCATCGACCGTGTCGGCGGTCGACGCGGTGGGGCGGGGTTGCGGATACGGATGGCACACCCCGTGCTCGCCGTAGTACGGCGGCGCGGGCACGCTATCCGGAAACTGATAGGGACAATCGACACGCTGGGTTGAGGGGCTCTGGGCGACGTACACCGTGGCACAGGCCGACCCCAATACCAGCGTCGCCAGGATGATTTTTGTGACAGGTGGTAAAGTCTTCATCGTATTCCTCCAAAAGCTTCGCGCACGCTTGAGAAAAAGCAGCAACGCCATGTGACGCTACGCATGCGGGTCTTTTTGCTGCAACCAGGGGTTCTCGGCCACGACGGGGCCGCGCCGCCGGAACCCGCCCGGCGATTGTGGGCGCGGTTGGACCCAGCCGAGGCGTTGCGCAATCCAGGCCGGCTCGGCTTTGGCCGGCACTCGGCCCCAGAGCCCGACGGCCTCGTTGCCGTAGCGCACCATGCCCAGCGAACAATCCCGCGCAGGGCCGGCGCCGTGGACGTGGCCGCCGCTGCGGGCGAAGAGCCGGCCTCGCACCTGAAGGACATCGTCGGGCGTGCCGGTCAGAAACAGCCAGCCGGGGCCTATCCCGTGTTGCTCCACGAAAGCGCGCAGCGCCGCCGGCGTGTCGTTTTCCGGATCGACCGAGAGCGAGTACATGAACACATCGCGGCCTACCCGGTCGCCGAGCAACTGATGCACTTTGAGGAGGTTAGGCGTGGTGGGGTAGACCGCGTCGTGAGCCACCGACATGCAGTTGATCATCACGGTCTTGCCCCGGAGCAGGTCGTCGTAGAACAAGACGCGCCGGCCCTCGTGGGTGTAGAGGGCGACGTTGGGGAAGTAGTCCGAAAACGGCCCGCGAGCGGGCAAGGCGCAGTCCTCCACCGGGGCGGTTTGAGCAGTCTTTTTGCCCGGCAGGCCCAGCGCGGCGCCGGTCACCACTGCTGCGCCCGCCGCCATGCCTGCAATCGCTTTTCTTCTATCCATGAGTCTTCTCGTTTTAAAAGTTGGATTTTCGTTTTTTGATTTTGAACGCCCTCCTCTTCAGCCCGCATCACCCCGCCAAAATCAAAAAACGAAACGCTACTGGTTTTCGCCGCCCTCGACATCCTTGGCCTGGGCACTGCGCTCCTCCAGGTGGGGCGGCGAAGGCGGACGCGGGTCGGGGTAGGGGAAGCCCTGCTTGTAGACCTCCGTCACCGGGCGCGAGCCGACGAAGCCTTTTCCCGGCTCGACGATGTCCCACCGGATCATCATCGCGTGGTCTTCGTGGACGACGTTGTGGCAGTGCAGCACGTGTTTGCCCAGGAAGTCGCTCCACTTGGCATAGACCTTGACCTCGTCGTTGGGCAGCAGCGTAGCCACGTCGCGCCGGGGGCCGCCCATAAACACCTCGATCGATTCTACCTCGCCGGCAACGTCTTCGATGAACTCGTGAAGCCGCTCGTCTCTGGATTGGTAAAAGTTGGGATACACCTTCCGGCCGTTGATCTCCAGAATGATGAATTCCGTGAAATGGTTGTGGATCGGGTGGGACCAATCGTTGCCCGCGTTCTTGAACGTCCAGATCTCGGCGGTGTCTTGCTCGATGCCGGCGTCGATGCGGAAGGGGCCCATCACCATCCCGTTGATGGTCCACAGGCCGCCGTCGTAGTCGAAACTCCACTCCCGCTCGAACTTCACCTGGCTCATATCCACCGGCGGCAACTCCCGGTATTGCCGGTTCATCAACACGTCGATCGGGTCGCTGTTGTCCTCGGCATCGCCCTCTACTTTGAAGAGCATCACGCCGGTTTTGAAGTAGCGCTGATTCTGGTTGTTGGGGTCGGGGTCGGGGTCCGGGACGAGCATCCGACCGGAGGGGCCGCGCCCGTTGATCTGTTCGAGCAGGTTGAGGATGGCGATCTCATCGCCGTCATTGAACTCCGAGAAGTCGATGACGATATCGACGCGCTGCGCCACGCTCATGTAGATGCTCTCGGCCTCGACAGGTTGGGGCAGGAAGTTGCCGTCGCCCGTGAAGACATTGAAATTCAGATCCCGGATGGGCTCCCAGGATCGTGGGTCGATCTGTTTCAAGAACAACTGGTAGAACCGCGAGGGCCCGCCGTTGATGATGCGGAACCGATAGCGCCGTTTCTTGACCGTCATGTAGGGCCGGATCGTCCGGTTAACCGTGACTTGATCGCCCAGCCACCCATCGGTGTTGAAGGTGCTGAAATCCGCCTCGGCCTGCTCCATGCCGTTGTAATTGACCGTTTTGAACTTGACGTCGTGCAGAATCAGGGGGATGTCATACTCGCCGCTGGGCAGCCGCCATCCTGTATTTTCATCGCCGGTATCGTACTCGTCGAAGAGACAGTAGAACCCGCTCAGGCCCGCGTAGACGTTGGCGGCGGTGAAGTCGAGCCGGTGGTCGTGGTACCACAGCGTGGTGAGTTTTTCGCGGGGGTCGAAGCCGGAGGGGAAGTTGGCGTAGTGGTGGTCCCAGAATTCGCCCGAATCGATCCAGTCCTGGGGATTGCCGTCGCTTTCGGAAGCGGTATGGCCGTTGTGGAGGTGGATCGTGGTCGAGGGCAGCGCAAACGTCGCCTTGCTCACCCCGACCGGCGGCAGGTCGTTGATCATCCGGACGAGCACCGGGTCGCCGTAATACTCCCGGTAGATGGGGCCGGGCGTCCACGGCCCCCCCCGGGGCGACCACGACCCCCTGGCTCTGTGGGCATCGGTCCATTCCTGGCCGGCCTGCAACCACTGGGTATTTTCGGCCCCGAAGCCCCACGACACACTACCGCCCATCCTCGTGTAGATCGGGTCGGTGTGATAGGGCCAGCGAAATTCCCGCTGTTGGATCTCGTAGAACTTTTTCGGGAGAAACTCCTCGTAGCGCTGGTGGGCCGCCGGGTCGGGCGGCGGGATCAGCGCGTCGAGCGGTGTCATGAGCGGCGGCACGAAAATCGGCGCCTCGAAGGTTGCAGCGGCCGGGCTGGGCATGTACGTCAACTCGTCCGGAAAACCGTCGGGCGGGCAGAGGTACTTCAACAGCTCCTCGTCGTATTCCTGCGCCATGGCGCTCTTCGGGGCAAGGGCGCCCGCCCCGCCTGCCAGGAGTCCGATTTTGATAGCATCTCTTCGTTTCATCAGCGTTCCTCCGATGGGTAGACAAAGAAGTATCTATAGAGCGGCCAGACGGATCTCTGCCGCTACAACGCCAAAAACCACGATCCAAACAGGCCGTCGCCGTGAGGGTATTCTTGCTTCGAAACGCCTTCGTCAATCAGACACACTTTCCCTTGAATCTCACCCGAGGAACCAGCGATCACATAGGATTCCTCAAAAAAGAACTTACTCTGGGCTTGTCTGAAAGACACGTCACGCCGTGTGTACGCGAGCAAGCGAAATGATAGCTGAGCACGCGTGACGAGTCGTTATTTATTAAATGAGGGGTGGGCATAAATGAGTCATCCGCCAGAGGTTGTATGTTGAAGAGTGTCCAAGCTGTTCAACCCAACCCCCAGCGATGACTCATGCCCGA